>JAHHHI010000100.1 GCA_019359435.1 Kaiparowitsia implicata GSE-PSE-MK54-09C | reverse complement strand
CGCTATTTCGAACCATTACTATCAATGTGCTCCGGCTCAATGGATTTCATTCGCTGACCTCCGCTCTACGAACGCTCGCCAACCAAATTGACCAGATTTTTCACCTCTTACAATGAATCAACCCTGGCAACGAGAGTAGTCCTGAACCCGTTAGGTTATAAACTTTTCCCTCATGACCTTCCTTTACCAAAATTTCAGATGAAACACGCACAACATCACGAATATCTATAGGTGCTGTCTTCGCGACTCTCATCGGTAGAGACAAAGTGCCTTTGATCCTCATCTCATGCGTAAACCATAGGAAGTTTTGCATGAACGAGTTCGACTGCACAATTGTAAACTCCATGTCAGATTGTTTTAAGTATTGCTCTGCAATCGCATGTTGCTTAAAAAAATGACAAGGTGATTCAGGATCAGATTTAACCGTGGATAATTTGACAACACGGCGTATATTAGCCCGTTTAGCGGCTTGGAAGAGTTGAATCTCTTGCTGTGCTTGATTCAGAGTGTTGGGAGGGATAGAAAAAAGGTGATCGCACTCCCGTAATGCTTCCTCTAAATGATCTGATTGGTTGAGGTCTCCCAAGAAAGCTGATGCTCCCAAGGCTTTGAGAATTGTTACTTTCTGTGGATTTCGGACTAACACCTTTACCCTTTTGCCTGATCGCAAAAGTGATTCAACCAACTTGCTCCCAACCCTTCCAGTTGCGCCTGTTACGAAGATCACGAAGATTGCCCCTAGACAAATAGGCTTTAAAGAATAGCCTTGCTGACAACTTAAAGCAGCATAACGCAGAGATGATGGACGGCTAAGAGCGCAGCGAGTAGGCGTTCTCATCCATCGACTTGTTGGGCCTTCCGTTCAGCGGCTTGAACCGTCTATTCTATTAGGGTAGCAATCGTCATGGGACCGACTCCTCCTAGCACCGGAGTATAGGCTAAACATCTGGCTTTCACTCCTGTCAATTCAACATCTCCAATTCCTTCAGTATGATACCCGGCGTCAATAACTACCGCCCCGTCCTTGATCCAATCTGCTCTGATAAACTCGGGCTTGCCGACTGCTCCGACTACAATATCAGCTCTGCCAATGTGATCTTCTAAACCCTCAGTCCGCGAATGGCAGATGGTAACTGTCGCATTTCTACGCAAGAGCATCATCGCCATCGGTTTTCCTAAGATTGGGCTGCGACCAACTACTACAGCATTTTTTCCCGCTATCGCTATTTCGTAGTGCTCCAAAAGCCGAATGATGCCAGCAGGGGTCGCTGATCCGAAAGCAGATTCATCCATTGACATCAGTCCGAACCCTTGGCTTGTGACTCCATCAACATCCTTTTCAATCGCAATTCTATCAAAGCAAAGACGCTCGTTTATCTGGGAAGGAACAGGGTGTTGAAGAAGTATCTCGTGAACCTTCGGATTCTCGTTGAGTCCGTCGATTGTCTTCAAAAGTTCTCCAGTTGTTGTATCTTCGGGCAAAACAACCTTTTGGGACTCCATTCCGATTCGTCGACAGGCGTTACCTTTAATTTTCACATAGGTCTCCGACGCTGGATCGTTGCCCACCAGAATGGTAGCCAAGATCAGCGTTTCGCCGGTGTTCGCCTTCAGATGTGATACGCGATTGCGTAACTTTTCTGTGATTTCTTTAGCTAGTACCTGAAGGCATAAATAGGTCTACTGGTCATGAGGTCAAGGGTTTACCGGTGTAATTCCATTTGAAGGGCTTGGCCAAAGTGCGATTAAAGTAGTCCACGAAAGCGAGGATCTTGGCTTTGAGGTCAGCCTGGCTAGTGAAACTGGAGCGGCGTAGGAGTTTGCGCACCAGGATACTAAACCAGACTTCAATTTGATTGAGCCAGGACGAATGTTTAGGGGTGAAATGCACAACCAGCCGATGGGAAGGGTCTTTCAAGAAATCAGAGCGAGTGGCCATTGAGGTCAGGATGCCCGATTTACCCTTTTCGCCTAGCTCGATGGGTTCAGGCTCAAGTTCAGCCCCTAAGCGCACCAAAGACTCCGATTGATGGGTATTGAGACAATCCATCACGAGGTGAATTTTGGGGGCGGTGGGTGCTGGGCCGAGGAGGGCTCTGAGATGAGTGTCTAAATCAGCCTCGGTTCGCGTGTCACCGACGCTGGCCTGGTCGATCTGACCGGTCGCGACATTCAGCGAGGCAATTAAGGTCTGGGTGCCATGACGGATGTACTCAAACTCCACCTTTTCACAACGCCCTGGTTTCATGTCTAGATTGGGCATGGTTCGTTCTAGGGCTTGAATGCCAGTCATCTCGTCGAGGCTATAGGTCAATTCGCCCCGCTCAGCCCGCTCAGCGGCCTGCTCGTAGACCACGCAGATGTCGGTGACTTTAGCGGCGAACTCAGGATCCGGGGGGGATGGAGCCAGTAGCGAGTCTGGTGGGGCTTCAGGTCAGCTTCGGCTAACAATCGTCCGACATGTCGGGGGCTGATAGTCTCGACAATTCCCTGCTTCATCATCTCATCCGCCAACTCGGAACCGGTCCAATGGCTGATGGGGCGACCATACTGCTCGGGCGGGGCGCAGGCCAGGGCATATAGCTGAGTGATTTGCTCTAGGGTGAACGTGGGCGGGCACCCCGGTCGAGGCGCATCCTGGAGACGGGCCTCGACCGGTAGCCTGCGAGCACTCAACTCTAGCCACCGGTTGCGCCATAGCCGACTCGTATCTTTGGTGATACTGAGTTCCCGTGCAATCTCACCATGCCTGGCACCCTGGGCAGCACGCAAGATGATGGTTGCTCGCAGCGCAATCTGCTGGGCGGTGCTCGGTCGCCGAGCTATTTTCTCAAGGGCAGTCTGTTCCTCGGGCGTTAGCGTGATAGGGGTAGCCATAAGTCTTGCCATAGCAACTCAGTTCCCTTCGCTCTACCCCTGAATAGTAGATCTACTTCCGCTTCAGAGTACTAGTGATTTTCCGTCTAGAATCATGATAAATTGCTTTGCCCAACGACCAAGATAAGCGGCGGCAGACAACCTCAGCATCACCACCAGGATATCTCAACCGTCCGCTTCATCGACTTGTTGGGCTGCTAATCTGCAAGTGTTGCCTCTATGATGCTTTTTATGGTGTCATTCAATACAAAAAACGGCGTTGCTGAATGACGCTATGATTTCGCCGGATTGGGGACAGAACTACAAGGCTTTCAGAAACTGTTTCATAGACTGATTCAGCCACGCCCAAAAAACTATGGAACCAGAACAATGTTATGAGCGCCACGAGTGACATCAAGTTTAAAGCCTGTTCGTTCTAGTCGTGGATTATTATCGGAGATCACGTTCCAGAATTCGATCGCGCCCATTTTTGGGCTAGCTTCACGATAGTGATAGATCGCTACTGCCAAAGATTTTCCAGTTGCGTCAAAGGTCGCTTGTTCGGGCAAGAGTCCCTCAAAGCCGTACTCGCTAACCGTTGTCAGTTGTCCAGATGTGCGGTCAAACTTGACTAGCGATAGGGAACTGTAAGGTTTACCAGGCCAGACTGGGGGCAAAGTGCTGAGGTAAGTGCGGCGCAGGTTTACAGTAACAATGAGTGTGTTATCTGGATTCAGCGAAAATCCTTCAGAGCCAAGTCCCACTTCAGCTCTAGAAACGACAGTCGGAGGCTCGCCAGTTTCAGAAGCAAAGCGAATTGAGATCATTTCACTTTTGGGGTTGAACAAATAGTTCAATGCCCGCAGTCCGTACATCCGCCACTTTAAATCGGGCACCAAAAAAAACTGTCCATCCGCACTAAAACGTCCATTACTGAGATGATTACCCACAATCAAGGGGCGATCATAAAGTTCCAGTCGAATGCCGCTGTTGTTCTGAATCACGTTATAAAAGGCAACGAAAGAGCTGTATGAACCCTCAGAACCATCACTGGTTGTAGTGATTGCCAGAAAACGTCCAGAAGGATGCCAGACAACCGATTCTGGAACTGCTGAGCGAGAAAAATCCTTGGCAATTGCAAAGTTATCGCGTTCTCCTAAGGTTCCATCAGGCTGAATCTGGAAAATTGCCAATTCCCGATCTGGCTCTTCTAAAGTAACTGCCAAAAAATTACCATCGGGACTGATACTCAGAGTTTTCGGATTTCTCCCTACTACCACAGTTTGCAGAATCTTTGGCTGCTGCAGATTAGCGATATTCACAACGGTAATACGCTCACCCGGCGGCATCTGCTCAATCGATTCAAATGCTTGAATTCCATCAGCAGGGCGAGATCGCACCTCTGATACATATGCCCATTGCCCATTTTGGGAAACCGCAATATTCTGGGGCCAGGACATTACTGAGTTGGAAACCTGGATAGGGACAATTCTCTCAGAGAGAGACTCCGCCAACGCCGGATTGATGGGATTGAGCGGTAAGTCAACGACGCTAAGCGTATCCTCAATATCTGCTACCCGACCCAGCTTGGCATCCGCATAAGCCGTTGCTACCATGTCTGCATCTGAGGCAATCAGTAATGCTCTTCCCATAAATTGAGACGGAGACTGGGCTGAAATCGGCGCAATGCCGACAGGCTCAATGAGTTGCAATAGCCCATACCCGATCAGTGTCAGCATTACTCCTGACACCGCCCAGAGCGATCGCCTCCACCACTTTGATTTCAACCACTTCATGATGACTGACTCCGGCTTGGGCTTTAACTTTGTTCTCTACGGTTCAGGTTAAGCTAAAGCAATAATCATTGTCCAAGTCATTTTTGGCATCAAACTAATAACCTTAGGTTATTAAAAAATGGAACTGCGCCAGTTGCACTATTTCGTCACAGTTGCTGAAGAACTACACTTTGGCAGAGCTGCCGATCGCCTGCAAATAACTCAACCTGCTTTGAGTAAACAGATTGCCAACCTGGAACAAGAACTCGGCGTACAGCTACTCGCCCGCACTAAACGCACAGTGCAACTGACTCCTGCCGGACAAGTCTTTTTTGAGCAAACCCAGCAGCTTCTCAACCAAGCCCAAACTGCAATTCAACTGACCCAACGAACCGATCGCGGAGAAGTCGGACAATTAACTATTGGCTTTACCGCGACAGCCGTTCATACAGTACTACCTCAACTAGTCCGCGACTTTCACCAGGATTACCCAAACGTCGAACTCACTCTGATAGAGCTTGCAACGGAAGCGCAAGTTATAGCGCTCAACCAAAACAAAATCGATCTTGCTTTTTTACATCCGCCGATTGATGCTCGTGGAATAGAGTTATGCCCAGTTTTAGAAGAGACATTTGTGGCAGTTCTGCCCCAACAGCATCCTCTATTAAAGTATGACTGCATTCCCCTAGAGGCTTTCGCCAACGAACCACTGATTATTCATCCACGCCTAGAAGGTCCTATTCTTTACGATGGCTTGGTTCAAGTCTGCCAAGAAGCTGGGTTCCAACCCAAAATCGTCAAAGAATCGATTTCTCTCCAGACGCGAGTCTGCCTGGTTGCTACAGGAATGGGAATTACGTTTGTCTCTAGCCAGTTGCAGTTCCTGGTTGGCAGTAACGTGGTGTGTAGACCCTTAGAAAAATGCCCGATTCGTTTCAAGCTTGCTGCTGCTTGGCGAAAAAATACTGCTAGCCCAACCCTCCAAATATTTATAAAAATCCTTCTAAAAAACCTTGAAGCATAGCTGTCTCACATGTCCTAACTCTGAACTCTACTTCATGTTTCAAGCACTGCCCTAACTGAGAGGCTGTTTTAAAAGGTGGGGTGCAGTATCAATTTAGGCCAACCGCCTAAGCATTAACCGAATCATCGCGATATGGATCATCGCCTCTGCACTCTCAGGCAAGCGTTCATAATCGACGTTCAACCGCCGATACCACTGCCACCAGCCAAACGTTCGTTCCACTACCCAGCGCTTCTTGAGCAAGACAAATCCCTGACGCTCCTGCGAGCGTAGCACCACCTGCAACACCCACCCCAGACTATCCATCACCCATTTCATAAAGGGCTGACCGCTATAGCCCCCATCCGCCCACACCAGATAGAGCCGACTCACTTGGTCTACGAGCCCTTTGAGTTTGCTGAGGGCTTGCTGCCCACCCTGACGCTCGGGGACATTGGCCGCCGTCACGACAACCATCATTACCAGACCCAAGGTATCCACTACAGTGTGGCGCTTACGGCCCTTAATTTTCTTAGCGCCGTCATAGCCTACGGCCTGATTGGTCATGGGGGAAGTCGGAACGGTTTGACTGTCGATGATCGCTTCTGAGGGGCTTTCGGGTCGGCCTGCATCGGCTCTTGTCCAGCCCCGAATGCGGTCATGAACCACCTGCCAAGTGCCATCCTTGCGCCAGTTGCGAAAGTAGGTGTAGGCGGTTGACCAAGCGGGAAAGTCTGCAGGGAGGTCTCGCCATTTACAGCCTTGGACAACCACATAAAGAATGGCATTGAGGATAACCCACAGACAGACGCTGCGTGGGCGGCCACCGGGTTTTGCCGCAGGCAGCAGGGGGGCAATCAGGTCGAACTGGTCACGGGTGAGATTGCTGGTGTAGGCTTTGCTCATGGCTCATACGGGGCTGACGTTTTCGTACTGCCAGCCTATTCCCGTGTGAGCTTTCCTACCAAAAATCTGACTTTTAAAACAGCCTCTGATAACCTAAGCAGCCCAACTTGTGTTTAGCCTGCTTTCTCCCTCTGTACTCTGCATAACACCCCCAGTCAGGGTAATTAGCCAGATTTTGAGTTGAATATCGCCTCCACAAGGGGAGTTAGACTGAAAAAAAGTCGATACAACACCTCAATTTGAAGTGTTATGCAGATCCTGAACGGGCTATCATCCCATAATTAGGATTTTATTCAGAGCAACACCTTGATAACTACCCCATATCAGGGCGTTATGCAGATCTTGCCATGCATAATAGACTTTCTGTGGGGTGTTATGCATCAGCAATTCTTTATCGTGGTACCGCAATAGCTAGCTAGTTCAGCTCAATCCCCCCGGCAGGTGGCACAGCCGCAGGCGCGATCGCCAGCCACAACGTCCGCAAACTGCTGAAGCAGTACCCCAGCTACCGCGACGCCACGCTTGAGCCCTGGCGCGATTCAGAAAATCTTTGGCTGCGCCGCACCACGTTGCTGTTTCAGCTGGGCTACAAGGCCGAGACCGATGAAGCGCTGCTGTTTTCTCTCATCGAGCAAAACAGCGACTCTAAGGAGTTCTTCATTCAAAAGGCAATCGGCTGGGCGCTGCGAGAATATTCTAAAGTCGCCCCAGAGGCGGTGCAGATCTTTGTGGCCGAGACGCCGCTGGCGGCCCTGAGTCGGCGAGAGGCGCTGAAGTGGCTCAAGGCGAAGGGGAAGCTGGCTGTTTAGAAGGGAAAAGAGAAAAAGAAAGAAGATCAGGCCACGGCTGTGGTTAGGGCCTTTAGGACTTGCAGAGTAGTCGCTAGGCCTCCATCTTGATCCAAAATAAATTCCTTTGAGCGGGCGTAGCGGGGGACATTTTGGCGCAGCAGTTTTAAGAACACAAAGCTGCTGCCATTGGTCACCATGCCGTAAAGAGGCAAGGTTGAGGGCGGAGCCGCTAGCATATAGCCCAATACCTGAGGAATGCCGACTTTAAGCGAGAACTCGGCCCGTTTTGACTCGATGATCAGCACCCAAAGCTGATCTTTCAGCACCAGCACGTCAATTCGTCCTCGCAGGGTGGTGTCTGCTTCCTCCGCAGTGATTTCTACGGTTTTCTCGGTGGTCACGTAGAACGGAGGTAAAAATAACCCTGTCAGATCTAGCAGGGGCGCGATGATGGCCAGTTTGACGGTATTTTCTAGCAGCGATCGCCGCTCTAGGTTGGCGTAGGCAGCTTCTACCCGAGTTAGCCTCAGTTCTTCAGCCGAGGTCAAGGCGGGCAAATTCTGCTGCCATTCTCCAAAGAAATCGCCGCCGCTGACTTCTTGCAGGCCAAAGCGCTGCTCTAGATCAAACAGAGTTAATTGCTCAATGGCTAGTGTCTGCACCATGGGCTAAGGCTCTCAGGGGCTGTAGCCTTCATTATGTCATTGCTGCTGCAAGAGTAGCGATCGCCAGCACTGAGCCTCTTAAAATGTTGACAGTATGTACCGATCAAGCAGATGCTGCTCGCGGAGAGAACGGCTCAAAGTCTTTGGTGCCGAGAGACATAGGGGAAATGATGCTGGTAATTTCCGTAGGGTTCACTGGCTACTCCACCTTAAGTGGCAATTTTAGTGGCGATCGCCCAACACTGAGGGCAGAGAATTGGTGCTCTGGCCTTTACTATCTGTTAGATCAATTCTCTAAATCAGAACGCCAGATTGTTTGAGAAGGGGGTTGGGGAACGCAGTTCCCCACAAGAGGGCGTTGCTGAATTCAAGTATGAATTGGTCATGGGATAGGCACGTCACCAAACTTGAGGGAGTGAAGTAGCAAGCGCACCGAGTGCTTCAGCATATCTACGGATTTGGGATAGCACAGGGTTTTGCGATGCAGGCGAGCAAGATAACGTCTCAAGCAGGTGTTCTCCCCTTCGTACCGGTCGATAAACTGGTGACCACAGGCCATGCAAATGTGATTTTGCTTACCTTGCTTTTTCCCGTTCTTACGGATATGAGGCCACCGCATTCAGGACATTGCATCACAACTGTTCCCTAACTCATACTCTAGTTATGCAATGCCCACAAGAGGGTAAGGGGCAAGGGGGCTTTGCCCTCATTTGTAGCCCAAATGTTTGGAATTGATATAGAAGGCATATTCGTAGAGCCAGACGGCAGCGGGGGCGATCGCCCACCCACTGGACGGTCTGACTGACCGCCATCGCTATTTTGTTTGTTAAGTAATGTTTCTTTCCGCCCTAATCCGGGAATTCTGAGGATAGCAAAAGCTGGTTGTACAGAGGTTGGCTGTAGAACTATGCATTTCTCCTGTTCGCGTGAGCCGTTACTGACTGGTTCACGTCGATCTGAGGTTTCAGAGTGCGTACGGTTTCTAGCTCAAAAGCAACGCAACGGACGAAGCTCCTTCCAAAGCCAACTACAACTGGAGAAATTAGGTGGAACGCCCTTTTATCAGCCCAACAGCAATTAAACAGATCCGTTGGCCGCTATTCCTCAGATCCTTAGCCAAGGTAACAAGTGCTCTTGTGGCTTTGATCGGTTGTGTTGTCATCGTGGGTTGGCTCTTCGATATCCCCGTGTTGACGAGTATTTTGCCGATGTGGGTGACGATGAAAGCCAATACTGCGATCGCATTTATTTTCGGTGGTGCAGCTCTATGGCAACTGTCGAAAATCACCCGTCGAGCCAATCGGCTGGCTGGAATCTATGCTGCGATTGTGCTGCTAATTGGCTTGCTGACCCTGATTCAATATGCCTTTGGCATCAACCTGGGGATTGATCAGCTTTTATTTAAAGAGTCAGTCGATGCGATCGCAACCTCTGCTCCAGGCCGGATGGCTGTTAACACTGCGCTGAACTTTCTGTTGCTAGGATCGGCTCTGTTCCTATTGAGTAAACCGCGATCATTTCACCCTGGCATTCAGGTCTGTACGTTGATCGCGTTTTTCATCTCCCTCCTGGGACTGCTGGGCTACATCTACGGCATTCAAGAGTTTTACGGCTTTGGTTCCTATACCAAGATGGCCGTTCATAGTGCGATCGCATTCATCATTCTCTGCATCGGTATTCTTTGCCTCCATCCAGATCAGGGAATCGCAGGCATGCTCACCAGTCAGCATGCGGGCGGCATCATGGCTAGACGACTGTCCCTAACAGTGATTGGCATCCCTCCTATTTTGAGTGGCCTTATCCTAGTTGGCTATCGGGCTGAATTCTACAGCGGTGAGGTGGGTCTATCACTCTCTGCCATCTTCAACATTGCTGTGTTTTCCGTTGTAATTTGGATCAATGCCAGAGTACTCGGCAAAATCGACACACGACGACAGCAGGCCGAAGAACAGCAGCAGCTTGAGGCCCGATTCCGTTCATTGACCAACGCAACGTCTCAGATTGTGTGGACAACCAGCCCATCTGGCCTAGTGTCAGAGGATTCTCCCAGTTGGAGAGCCTATACCGGGCAAACGTTTGAAGAATACCGGGAATTTGGGTGGTTAAACGCTGTTTATCCAGATGATCGAGACTACTCCTCTCAAGTTTGGCAACAGGCGGTTGGCACCAAGAGTTTATACGAGGTGGAATACCGCTTACGTTCCACGAAAGGAGAGTATCGGTACTTCTGGGTACGAGGAGTTCCCGTTCTGGCCCCAGATGGCAGTATCCGCGAGTGGATCGGCACATGCACTGATATTCACGACCGCAAGCAAACTGAAGCGGCATTACAAGAACAAACTGACTTACTGCAACTCATCCTTGATTCCATGAGTGACGGGATTATTGTTGCTGACGAAAAAGGACGGTTTTTGGTCTTTAATCCAGCTGCCGAGAAGATGTTTGGCAGCATAACAGACACTCGTAAGGAGGACTGGTCGCAACAGTATGGCTTGTTTTTACCCGATCAGGTTACTCCCTTCTCAGTAGAGGAGATTCCTCTCGCCCGAACACTTCGTGGGGAGGAAGTTAACGATGTTGAAGTGTTTGTCCGCCATGCTCAGGCACCAGATGGCAGATGGTCACTCGTCAGTGGTGGACCGATGCAAGATAAGTCGGGCCAGTTGAAGGGTGGAGTTGTCGTTTGCCGCGATATTAGCGATCGCAAGCAAACAGAACTTGCCTTACGTGACAGTGAAGAGCGGTTGCAGGCTATTCTCGATAATTCACCTGCAGTGATTTACATGAAGGATACCGAGGGACGATTTATTACCGCCAATCGCCAATTTGAGTCCCTGTTCCATTTCAGTAAAGACGAGATTGTGGGCAAACGAAATCGCGATCTATTTGATCAAGAAATCGCCGATATCTTTGATGCTAATGATCGAAAGGTTTTGGCCGCAGGCACTGCCATGCAATGGGAGGAACTAGTCCCCCAGGACGATGGACTGCATACCTATCTCTCCCTCAAGTTTCCATTACTGACTCCAGAGGGTACTCCCTACGCACTTTGCGGTCTCTCAACTGATATTACAGAGCGCAAAGGAGCAGAAATCGCGCTTGAAAAAGCCAAAGAAGCTGCAGAAACGGCCAATCGAGCTAAGAGTGAATTCCTGGCAAATATGAGCCACGAACTGCGAACCCCACTCAATGGTGTGATCGGCTATGCCCAAATTCTGCAGCGGGCCAAGAATCTCAGCGAAGAAGACCGATCGCGGGTTGAGGTGATTCACCAGTGTGGATCGCACTTGTTGACCCTAATTAACGACATCTTAGATCTATCTAAAATTGAAGCCCGGAAAGTCGAATTAATGCCCACCGACTTCCATTTCCCAGCATTTCTCCAAGGCGTGGCTGAAATGTGTCGCATTCGTGCCGAACTCAAGGGAATTAAATTTCAGTATGAATCGGCTCCTGAATTAGCCCTTGGTATCCGGGCTGATGAAAAACGCCTACGACAAGTGCTCATCAACCTGCTCAGCAACGCCATCAAGTTTACAGATGCGGGCAGTGTGACCTTTACAGTGAGCTTTGCCACAGCCGGAAAGATTCGCTTCCAAGTCCAGGATACTGGCATTGGTATTCCGCAAGATAAACTCTCAGTCATCTTCCAGCCGTTTGAACAGGTGGGGGATGCAAGACGGCAATCTGAAGGAACGGGTTTAGGGTTATCCATCAGCCAAGAGATCGTGGAATTGATGGGCAGCACGATTCAGGTGCAAAGCGAAGTTGGTGTGGGCAGTATTTTCTGGTTTGATGCGGAACTACCCCAGGCTGATGAATGGGTGAAAAGGGCTCAAGCCGATCGCCACGGACAGATTATTGGCATTAAGGATCAGCAGCCCCGAATTCTAGTGGCCGATGACAAATGGGAAAACCGATCGGTTATTTCTAACCTGCTTAGCCCTATCGGGTTTGAAGTCGCTGAGGCCACCGATGGCAAAGAGGGTTGGCAGAAGGTTCTAGACTTTCAGCCGGATTTGATCATTACTGACTTGATGATGGCCGGCAACGATGGGTTTGAATTAATCAACCGAATTCGAGCATCAGATGCCTTAAAAAACCTGACTGTGATTGTTTCATCGGCCAGTGTGTTTGAGTCGGATCAGTATCGCAGCATCGAAGCAGGTGGCGACGATTTTCTGGCTAAGCCCGTATTAGCCGCAGAATTACTCAACAAACTGCAAAAGCATCTGCAACTGGAATGGCTGTATGAGCAAGAAGCATCAGAGCCAGAATTGGTGACTGAAAATGTCGAATTAATTGCACCTCCACCTGCAGACTTGGAAATCTTCTATGAATTAGCCATGAAAGGGAATTTCAAGGGAATTTTGAAGCAGGCCAAGGTATTAGAGCAGCGGGACCAAACCTATCGCGCCTTTGCCCAAAAACTTCACCAGTTGGCCAAGGGATTTCAAGACCAAGAAATTTTGGCGCTGGTCCAAAGCTATCGGTAAAAGTCAACCCTACGATACGAACCCCCTAATTGACTGACAAAAGTTCCTCACGTAGGTTGGGTAAAATGGAGTGAAACTCAACACCAGCAACGGTTTGGTTTGGTAGGGCGTTGTCGAAACCCAACCTACGAAAGAACAAAGGTTTCAAAGGTTTTGTCAGTCAACCAACCCTGACCCTCAGCCTGCCTTTGTCTCTAAGTGACAACCGGATGATGCACTTAACCGTGAATTTACTGTCCTCAGCCGTTTTCCAGCTTCTTAGTTTTGTCAGTCAAGCAGGTTCTGGCTCAAGCTGAGTCATAACTTCTACCTGCTCAACCTGCTGTTTGAGCCAGGTTGCAAATAAGGTGGATAAAATTTCGTATCGCAATTCTTGAGTCAGTTCGGCGGGAATCAGTTCTTCCACCAGGATTAAATGTGCCCCTTGTGCTGTGACAATAGGTTTCAAAAGTTGAGGTGGTTGGGCCGAAAATACAGCCGCCGAAATTTCTGGTTTCAGTTCATTACGTCGTACCAGCCCGCGGTAGCCACCTTGCCGCCGCAAATCCAGATCCTGAATATACTGGTGAGTTGCTTGATGGAAGTGAATTTCACCTTCCTGAAGAGCATAGAAAAGTTCCATCGCCAGATCTTCATCATCCAGCACAATTTCGTACATTATTACGCGGGTGTAATCAAGCTGGTGTTTTAGAAAATAGGGTTCTAACTGCTCAGCAAACAAATGCTGCGCCAGCTTAGCAGATAGAACGGTTGCAGCAGCCAGTTCTTCAAATTCATCTAGGGACAGGTGATACTTTTGCAACCAGGTCCAGGTTTCGCCTGCACTATGTAGTTTGTTAACGCGACGGAGATCATCAGCTGCTTGCTGGAGTTCGTGGGACTCTGCGACAATTCCTTTCTCTGCGGCAAGTTGGGCAATTACCTGCCTCCCCACAATTCCCTCAATTATGGTGGGAATCAGACAGGACACTTTAACTTGTTGAAAGATATCTTTGTTGCAAATAGTGATTGAATTTAGCATGACAGGCTGAGTATTAGAAGGCAGAACAGGCAGGGGAAAGGGGAGAATTTGATTTCGAGTTTGGAGTTTGAGGGTAATGGGATTGGGATAGGTAGATTTTAAGATTCAGACTGCTTACTACAGTGGCTCCTTTTGCCTTTTCTATAATTCCAGTCCTCCCTTCTGGAGTTTTTTGAATGGGTCTAGAATAAAGTCGATGATACGACGCTGGCGAATGATAACTTCCGCTGTTGCCGTTTGGCCAGGGGATAGCATGACTCGTTTATTTTGAGTCTGGATGTAGGATTGATCAAGAGCAATTTCAAGTTCAAAAGTCTGGATGATACCCTGGGGGGTCTCTATGCTTTTAGAATCAGGCGAAATGTGTTGGAGGTTGCCAGAAATGATGCCATAGTCCTGGAAAGGGTAAGCGTCGAATTTGAGTTTAACGGGCAGTCCTGTTCGTAAAAAACCGCTTTCAGAACTGGGCATCTGTGCCTGAAAGATGAGCTTAGCTTCGGCGGGGGCAATTTGGGCAATCGCCTGTCCTGGTTGTAAAAAAGTCCCGGCACTATCCAGAGACAGGCTAAAGATGGTGCCATCACTGGGTGACTTGACTAACCGTTGTTGTTGTTGAAACTGCAATGACTCAATCTGCTTCTGTGTCTGGGCAATATCTGCTTGGGTGTCGAGGATCTGGGCTTGCAGTTCCTTAATTCGGCGTTCACTTTCCAATACGGTCAATTCTCCGGTGCGAACGACGTTATCGTAGTTGCTTTGCTGTTGTTTGATGCCAGATTCCGCCTGCTGAATTTCTGCCTGGGACTGGTTGACTGCCTGTTGGCTTTCGTCCAACATGCGTTCAATCTCTGCTAGTTTGGCTGCCGGGACGACGCCCTCTGCCAATAACGTTTCATAGCGTTGAACTTCAATGCGATCGCGATTTAGGCGATCGGTTGCCAAACTGTGAGCTCTGCGACTAGCATGCAACCGTTGTTCTACCTGGTCGATCTGGGCAAGTTGAGCGGTTTGCTGTGCCTGACTCTGCAATCGTTGCGATCGAATGGCAATTTCCTGTTCATTTTTCATTAGTTCTAACTGTGCCAATCGGTTCAAGGCACCTTCCAGCTTTGCCTGTGCCTGCTGTAATTCTGCCTGAACCACTTCTGATTCCAGTTCCACTAATACCTGACCTGCTTTCACCGTCTGCCCCTCCCGCACTCGCAGGGCGGTTACGGTTCCTGTGACGGGGGCATCAACGCGAATGGTTTTACCTTGAGGTTCTAGCCTACCCCGCGCACTGCCCGTTTCATCTACCTTTGCCAGAGAAGCCCAAGGCAGGGCGATGGCTGCAAACAGCACTAGAGAATAGAGCAATCCCCGTGTCCAAACCTTCGGCAGCGTATCAATCAGTTCCCTAGTCAACGAGGACCATTCATCACGCACTGGTATAGAGCGGGTTGCCTCCGGCGACAATGATGGAGAACTCAAGTCTGCAACGGTAGTGGTTTTTCTGGAAATCTCCTGGATTGCTAGAGGACTCTTTGGAGGGCTGTTTTCCGAATGATGTCCATTTTGGCTGAAGGCTTCAGATGCGGTAGAGAAGTTAGGCATAGTGGCTGGAGTAGGGTTAGGGGTGTTCGCCTTGACGTTTCCGCTGGGTCGGATTGTAGGTTGTCAGTGGCTGGTTATCAGTTGTTACTGGTTGGCAAGAAGTGGAATTTTAGAGTTTGGGTTAATTGAAACTCCCTGACACCCGAATCTACAAACTTGTCACCATCAATTGCTGCTGGTTCAGGTAGAAGTATTGTCCCCGTTTTTCCATAAGCTGCTCGTGGGTGCCGCTTTCGACGAGGATGCCGTGATCCAGCACTAGGATCAGGTCGGCGTGGCGCACGGTGGAGAGGCGGTGGGCGATGATTAGGGTAGTGCGGCTTTGCAGAATTTTGCTCAGGTTTGTCTGGATGATGCGCTCGGATTCAGCATCCAGATGGCTGGTGGCTTCATCCAGGATCAGCAGACGAGGATTGCTCAATAAAGCACGGGCGATCGCTAGCCGTTGCCGTTGCCCACCGGATAACATTCCGCCGCCTTCGCCAATCTGGGTTTCATAACCCATCGGCAGGTCTTTGATAAAGATGTGTGCTCCCGCTAGTTGAGCCGCTTCAATCACCTCTTCCAGGCTGGCTTCTGGAAACCCAAGACTGATGTTCTCGCGGATGGTGCCTCCGAACAAAAACGTGTCCTGGTCTACTACGCCGATCTGCCGCCGCAGCGATTGCAGAGAGAGGGTAGTGACATCGTAACCATCAATCAAAATCTTGCCTTCGGTTGGAGGATACAGCCCTAGTAACAACTTGGAGATAGTGGTTTTACCGGAACCACTCCGCCCAACCAGGGCAACCATTTGTCCTGGCTCAACTTTAAAACTAAGGGCTTCCAGCGTATTCTTATCACTGTTTGGATGATACCGGAAGGTCACCCGATCAAATTGAATATGTCCCTGAATTGGGGGTAGTGCCTGTCGTGCCTGTCGTTGCAAATCTTCTTCTGGTTCTGCATCAAGCACGTCATTAATCCGTTCAATCGCAACAACTACTTCTTGCAATTGGTTCCACAACACTGTTAAGCGCTGAAATGGATTAATCACATTACCCATCAACATGTTGAAGGCAACCAGCTGACCAATAGTCAATTCATTTTGAATCACCAGCCAGGCACCAAACCAGAGTAATGCTGTGGTGATAACCATTTCGATTGCTGCACTCCCAATTTGTAGAGAGTTGCCAATTACCTGGCCAGAAAATAGCTTGCGTACAGACTTACCGAACAAATCTTCCCAGTGCCAGCGAACAGTCTGTTCCACTGCCATTGATTTGACGCTGCGAATACCTGTAAGAGACTGAATTAAATATCCGGTTTCTTCGCTGTAAGCATTGAAAATTTCTCGCGAAATGCGTTGAAGAAATGGAGTAGCAATTAACGCCAGCAGGATGAAGGGGGGCACAATCACCAGCGTCAGCAATGCCATCTTCCAGCTGTACCAGAACATCAGCCCCAGGTAAACAAACACCGTCAGCAGGTCTAGCAAAATTGAGAGTGCTTCTCCGGTGAGAAACCGCTGAATTTTTTGGTTTTCCTGAATGCGGGAGATGATGTCGCCCACATAGCGAGATTCAAAAAACTGGAGGGGTAGGCGGAAGGTGTGGCTGATGAAACCAACGACCAATGCCAAATCAACCCGATTGGCAGTGTGATCCAGCAGGTATTGCCGCAGCCCCATCATGGCAACTCGAAATACACCAAATATCAGTAATCCCAAGCCAACAGCGGTCAGAGTCAGGTTGCTGCGCTGCACCACCACCCGGTCCAGTAGCAGTTGGGTTAGCAGGGGCGTCACCAACCCAAACACCTGGATCAATAGGGAAGTGATAAACACTTCAAATAAAACCAGACGATGAGGTTTAATTAGTTCAAAGAACTGCCAGAAGGGCTGACTGGATTCCTCCACTTGTTGCAGCAGAGCAGTGGGTTGCAGCAACAGGGTGTAACCATTCCAGCCTTCTTTGAAACCCCGATGGCTGAGCGATCGCTGCCCAATGGCCGGGTCGCCTACAATCACGCAATCGCGGCTTACCTCATACACCACAATGTAGTGTTTGCCTTCCCAGTGAACAATTGCCGGGAGAGTTTGCTGTGCTAGCTTATCCAGACTTGCTTTTACCGGGCGGGTGCTGAAGCCAATACTTTCGGCGGCGACTGCCAACCCGCGTAGAGATGCGCCATTGCGATCCACGTTGGCAATATCCCTTAACCGATTGAGGTTAAACCGCTTGCCCCAGTAGCGTCCGACCATGACCAGACAGGCAGCTCCACAGTCGGAAGCACTCTGCTGCTCAAAAAAGGGATAGCGGCGGGTGACGCGTTGCCACAGATGCCCGACTTGTAAAGTGGGACTGGGGAAATAAGCTTTGCGGATGGACTTGTGGCTGTGGGGATGAATTGCCATCGACGTAGAATTTGAAGACGGCGACCGCTCAGGTGTGACGACCTGCTCTGCCACCAACCCCTGTAGAATTTCAGCCTTTTGCACCATCTGCCCCTGTTCCATCGCCCGCTGGCGCAAGCGATCGCGAATTTGGGGATGGTTCTTCATCAGCGATCGCACCAGAGTGTCTGGTACAAATCCCAACTGTGAATTGAGGGAAGCTCTTGCTGCGCAGGGTTGCCCCGTAATATCCGAAAACAGCGTTATTTCCCCAAAGCTTTTACCTGCCTCCAGGGTCCGGAGCAAATTATTAGAACTATCAATCAATCGGACTTTGCCTGCCAGCACCAGATAAAGACCAGGAGCGGTATCCACTGAATGCCAGAACACTTTCCCGGCAGAAGGTTGCAGAATTTGAATCTCTTTCCAAGAGCTAGTGAAGTTCAAACCTGACAATGGCACCCCCAAAACCTCTGTCAGGACATTGACCAGCAGGGAATCTGGGAATTGCCTAAGCATAGAAGATGAGAATTGTGACATAGCTGCATCCAATGGAAGGGGCTAGCGTCTGCTTTGGATCAGATTCAGCGACCACAGAAAACTTGGGTTGGGAACCGCTTGCAGGTCACGAATTGTAATCGTAGAACCTGTTGCGGCAGTATCTAAAGGTTGACTAGAGGGTTTACTGCTCCTGGACCGAGTGGAGAGCCCCATCTGTTTTAACAACCGATTGATGTGGCGATCGCTGACTTCGAGACCAAATTCCTTTGCCAGGTGCTTACTCAACCACGGAGCCGTCCAGCGACGAAAGGGATAGCCGTACTCCTTTGGATTGGATTGCACCAGTTCAGCCAGAAGATGCAGATACTCCGGCGTCACTTCCTTTGGACGACCCATTGGACGGGCATCCCACCGATGGGCCTGTCCGCTCTGAGCAATATGGGTCCAGTAGCGGGCTGTCTCCGCTGAACACTTCAGTGACTCGCAGATTTCTGTCTGAGACTTCCCGGCGTCTGCCAGAAGCATAATCTCAATCCGACGGCGATACTCCAAGCGCAAATCTGATTGCAACCGTTTCAGTAATAACTTACGTTGAAATTCTGTTAGGTACAGCCCCTGATTTTCCACGACAATTTACTCCTCTTAATATCCTGAGAAATGAAAAAGGCTAGGAACGCACCTCCCTCGATTCAGGCAAGCTCGTCATTTTTAGGCAAGCAGAGGCTTGCGACCCATTAGCCTGGAAACTTACAGGCAACTTCCTCAATTTGCCATTGGGGGTTGAATAAAATTGGCGGCAACACCAATTCGTTAAGCCAACTGGCTTTATTGTTTGAGTTTGATAGCTTTATCTTTGTTGAATCTAATCATGGATTGAATGGGGATAGAGGTAAGAAACTTCCAATCTTCATTCCGAAATCGTTAAATGTCTTCTAAGGCCAGAATTAAAAAAAAGAGATGGATTGTAGGGAACGCATTGACAGAGGCTATCGTATTTTTCCAGGTAAACTTCAGACTTTGGAAAAGCGAAGTCTAGAAAAAATCGAAAGCTATGCTGTGCGATCCAAATTCTTTAGACAATCTTAAGTAAAATTACTAGAAACTCGACGGAAATATATTAATTCTCTCCTAAGAGTTGGTAAAATGTAAATTAAGCTTTAGATATAGTGTTAGCAAATAGGCTGAAACATTGATTTTTCCAATTGTTTGGAATACAAAAAGAAGCAGTGAAGCCAAATCGATATACGCTCGTTTGGAACATTTTTATAAGTTTTCCATGAAGAATCAGGATTTTGATCCTTGATCTGAGAGCATCCTACTTTCGACAAAATAGTCAACTTGCGAGTTGACCCTTGAGGTCGGCACAGCGCACCCTCACATTAAATTGACAGAGGCTGTGTTCCAGAAATTTGCAGACGTCGACCGATTTGTTTCACTGTCGATTGAACTGCGCTTAGGCCAACGGAGCAGGGTTGATCGGCCTGGTAGAAGTCATAAGACTTTATCGGTTATAAAAAGCCACGCTATAAGTAGAGCCTGTCAAGATGATTGCCTTAACTTTGGCACTACCTGTAGCGTAACCAAATATTATTACCAATTAAGTCTATAGTTCATGATGTGAGAGCGATGCCTGCTTAGGTAAACCTTAAAGTTACGAGCCTGTTGCGTCAGCAGTCAGCAAAGAGCACTTTGGATTCCTCTATCTGTCCGTGCTAAATCAGCACCTCCACCGCCGCTAACCGCTTGAGTGACCCACTGACTTTGTAGAGATTTTCGGGCGTTGCATAATCAAGAGATGAGTTAGGGGAATGTGCAATGCAATGTCCAGAGTGTGGCGCTACTCATATCCGTAAGAATGAGAAGAGGAAAGGTAAACAAAATCACATCTTTGTAGCGTGTGGTCGTCAGTTCATTGATGCCTACGGGCTCCACCGAGGGTACTCAGACGAGAGTGTCTCAAGCTGTACGTCAATGGCTGTGGGTTTCGAGCCATTGAGCGGGTCAAAGGAGTGCATCATACAACCGTGATTACCTGGGTGAGAAGCAGGTGGGTGAATTGCTCCCCGATGCGTACGACCCTGACACGACCCCAGAGGTTGATGAACTGGACGAGCTAGAAACCTTTGTGAGCTCAAAAAAACAAGATTTGGCTGTGGACAGCCGTTGACCCCTTCAGGCAAGGAATTTTGGGTTGGGTCTTGGGTGACTACAGCGCCAAGACGTTTCAACCGCTTTGGCTACTGGTGGCTCGATTGTCAGCAAAACTTACAGGACTCGGGTTGAAGGAGAGAACACTCGTTTACGGCACTATCTTGCTCAGTTGCATCGCAAAACGCTTTGCTACTCCAAGTCCGTAGAAGTGCTAGCTCACTCTATCCGTAGGGCTACGCCCCGCCTAAGGCGTATGTTACTGCACTACCTCAAGTTCAACGATATCCCTGTCCCTTCAAGGCTCATCTCTTTATTCAGCAACGCCGATGTGTTTTATAGGAGGAAATATTAAAAAACTAAAAGACATAATTCCTCTAGTTTTGTCTCCCAGTCAAATCAGGCGATCGCGCCAATGCACCATTTTCAATAGTTCGTCTCGTGAAACCCCACCGCAGGCTTCCCCATTGCCTTAACTATTATAGAAATTTTGGTTAAAGGATAAGCCTTGTAGGAAAAGAGTAACGTGGTATATTAGCCCCCAGATCCCCAGCGTCTGGGAAGATCATTGAGTCAATTCAACGAATTTCGACAAGACACCAGACCAGAGATTTGGACTTCTAAGTTAAGTCTAAGCTTATCTCGCGCAACAGCCAGTCCGATTCACCGTGACATAACTCCATTATTTAAGTCCGGATACCAGTTGCCTAAGGCTTGATTCCTGTACTCAAACTTCAGTAGCCTGTTCCAAGACATTGAACAAGACAAAAATACTTGACCTATGGCGTCAATTTGAAAGAAGTCACTCTCGTACTCATCAGACAGCTCAATTATTGATTCTTTCAGTAATCATCCTTAGTCGGTGAAATTCTCTTGGAACAAGACTTCTTGCCAAGTTTGAGTTTCCTAAGTCAACCAGACAAAACTGACTGATTTAAGAATCTAGAATCCAAGTCAAAAAGATTGACCGAGTTTACTTTTCTCCCGATACTAAAGTGCAGAGTTGAGTAATTCTTTGCTTGATTCGTTTCCAAATCCATTTTCTTGCAGGAGAAAGCAACAATGGCTTACATCACTATTTCTGATCTGCGTCCCGCTGGTGCTGATCTGTTTATGGATTCTGAGAGCTTTCTGAGCGAACTATCTGATGGTGAACTGAGCGTTTACGGTGGTGCAACTCCCAGCACTGTTCCCCTATCTGCGGCTGCTTGCTTCAAGATTTCCGTAGCTGTAACGGCTGGTGCTGCGGCTGCCGGTGCGGCTGTCGGTGCATTCATCGGTTGGATGTCGCGCTAAGTTGCCTCTAACCAATAGATATTCAATGTTCTAGTTTTTGGAAGTCTGGAGTGCAAACTATGGCATCTATTCTGGTCAACGATTTACGTCCTGCTGGCAGCGACCTGCTGTTAGATCAGGAGAGCTTTCTGACCGATCTGTCTGATGAACTGACGGGTGATATCAACGGAGGACTGACCTTTCTGACTCCGGCAAGTCCTGCAACTGGGCAAATTGGCGCAGCCGCAGTCTCTGCATTTGTAGCAAGCGTTGGTGCAAGCTACGTCGTTGTGAAGAACTGGCGCAGATAAGCTGCTTTTCATCGTTACTGTGATCGACGCTTGAGACAGGAGAGCCGTCTCGCTGTCTCAAGCCTTTTTCCCCCTTGCATTTTGGAGGATCAGTAATTATGGCATCTATTTTAGTTAAGGATTTGCGTCCTGCTGGATCTGATTTGCTGATCGACCAGGAAAGCTTCCTGACCGATCTGTCTGATGAACTGACGGGTGATATCAACGGAGGACTGACCTTTCTGACTCCGGCAAGTCCTGCAACCGCGCAAATTGGTGCAGCTGCAGTCTCTGCAGCTGTCGGTAGTGCGGTGCTGTCGTACAACGTGGTTAAGAACTGGGGTAAATAAACCCTAGCAATCTATTCGAGGAGGGCTTGAGAAGGCAAATTCGTAAGGCTCAAGCCCTTTCCTGGGAACCAGCATTCAAGTCGCTGTTGTTGATGGAAGGCAAATATGAATCGAAATTTCTTGAATCAATTAGGGGATCAGGCTGCTGTAGTCGGTGCATTGGCAGTTCTGGCCTTTGTTTTAAGTGCGCTGATTGCGTTTTTTATCGTCAGAGACTTTAAGGGAAAGCCAGATTCTGCAACGCCTTCTGTTCAAGAACAAAGCCAGCAAGAGCAGAGCGATCGACCCGGGTCTTAACCGAATTAGCTGACAAACCTCTGAGACCTTGATCCTGACCTTCGTCAACCAGGCTAGGGAAGGGGTAATTGCAATTTATGAACTTGAGGTTAGGAATATGCCATTTCTACTGAGTTCTCAGAATGTAATTGAGTACTTGAATCAACATGGATTTAATCTGGATGTAGATCCCAGTTCAGTTGAAATTGAGCAAAAGTTTGCTAAGAATTTTAATTTATTGCTGACGTTGTCGAATGGTTGTAAGTTGCTGGTTAAGCAAGAACCGCTCAAACTGGATAGACAAGCCGTAGGGGAGTTTTTGCAAGAGTGGCGCGTGCAGCAATTTATTCAGCAGTTCCCTGAGCTACACCGCTTTACGCCCTCGTTCCCGGAGTTGCTGCATTTCAATCCGGACAATGCCATTGTCGTTTTTAGCTACCTCTTGGACTATTGTGATCTGGCAGATTTTTATACCAAGCAAAATTGGTTTCCAGTAGAAATTCCGATGGCGATCGGACAGTTGATTGGGCAGATTCATGCATCGACCTATCACCGGGCTGACTATCAAAATTTCCTGGCACCCAATCTGGCAGAGCAGATTGCCAACCATCGAATTCATTTGGCGCAAGGGTTGGAGCGGATCGGTCCAGAAGTGTTTAGTGAATTTCCGGTGGAAGCGCTTAAGTTCTTTTCCCTATATCAACGGTACGATAGCCTGGGACGGGCGATCGCGGAACTCTCTACTGCTGTTCAACTCTGCTGTTTAACCCACAATGACCTGCGTCACAATAATATTTTGCTACACCAGGATTGGGAAGCCTTAGCGATCGCACCGGAACAGCCCAGTTTCCTGCGGATTATTGATTGGGAACGGGGAGCATGGGGTGATCCTGCCTTGGATCTGGGTTCGATGATTGCAAGCTATTTGCAAACCTGGTTAAACAGTCTGGTTGTCAGTTCTTCCTTCGATATTCAAGAATCCCTGCGTCTGGCAATGACACCGCTGGAGCAACTGCAACCTTCCATCACTGCCTTATTCAAAGGATATTTCAGCCAGTTTCCAGAAATTTTGGATCACCGTCCTGATTTTGTTAAACGCGCAGTTCAATTCGCTGGTCTAGGGTTGATTCAGCAAATTAACGCCATGATTCAGTATCAAAAATCCTTTGGCAACATGGGAGTCTGTATGCTCCAGGTAGCTAAGTCACTTCTCTGTCGTCCAGAAGCGTCGATCGCGACAGTCTTTGGCGTCTCAGAATCTACACTAATTGCTTAGTAAATTCTGTTCAAGCTTAGGATCACGGATCAAATCAATGCCGTAAATAGTTGAGCGTATCTGAATTGTTCTCTGCCCACCTTCAGTGGCAATTTTCTACCCCTATGCAATCCCTAAATCTTTTACGCAGCCAACTGCCCGCTTCTGCACCCAGTCGTTTAATCAATGTTCTGGAAGATATTGTGCAGCGTATTCAGATCCATGCAAACTTCCGTATTCACCATCCCAGTTACAAGCCCTTTGAGTTGCCGGAGGAAGTTGCACTTCGCTTTTCGCAAGCTCCACCCGACCTGAGGAACAAATTTATGAGCTTGCAGGTGCGAAGTTTTATCTATGGGTTGTACTACAATGGCTCTCTACAAACCCCACTGGCACTAAACAACAACGTGAACAGCCGGGTGTTGCAACAAAATTTAGAGAATAACACCCTCCAGGGTATTGATCTGGAATTTTATCAACGCTTGCATCAAAGCAATGCCGGACAAGGCTACTTTGATCCGGGATGGCAAGTGTTGCGGCAGGAAGAAGACGGCACTCTGGCAGTATTCAAGCATGATTTGACTCTGCATATTGAACGCGATCGCCACTTGCACCTCTCAGAACAGGCTGCAAACCCAGGGGAGCATGTGGCAATTCTGTTGCCCAAAAACCTGGTGCAGAACGGATTTTATATGGCGATCGGCAATGCGGGCTCGGAAAGCCACAACACGGCTCCGGTGAAGATTGTGAGGATCTATTTCAACCTCAGTGCTGAGGGGGCTGTAGCAATGATGGCTGGTTTGACACAGCAGCTTAACCAGGCTCAAATTCCCTTTAGTTTCAAAACTCTTTACAACCCGTCTGAGTACAAGCGCCACGATTCTGCGGTTCTATACTTCGATCGCTCTCACTATGAAGCCGTCCGCCAGGTGTTGCAACCTCTCTACCAAGCGCATTGCACTTACTTTTATGAAGTAACTCCCCTGTTCACCAAAACCCTGGCTCCCGGTTTAGCCCTAGCCGAAGAACCTGCTCAGAAACTGGCTGTCCAGGAAAGTTTTGGCCTGAATCGCTGCCAACTGATTGCCAATGGCTTACTGCTGGCACGGCTGAGTGGTGATGAGTCGCCCGAAAAGCGAATGACAGCCATTCTGGAACAATTTTCGCTCTTGGGGATTGCGCTTGAACTCCCCTACCTAAATCCCGGTTCTGAGGACATTTATAATCCCCTGGATCTATGCTAATTGCTGACTTGTCGCCTTCAACTCAAGCTCCATCTAATCCTGTTGATTTCCCCAATCCAATCGCTTCAGAGTCTGGTTTTCCTTTCTACCGCAAACTAGGACGAACCGATTTAACCGTCAGTTGCCTGGGTTTGGGCGGTGGCGGCGCAGTCTCTAGCGAAGATACACTTTATGCCTTTGACCAGGGGATCAATTACTTTTTCTATTCCAGTGATTTGCATCATTATCTCTACCGTTCTATGGCTGGCGCTCTGCATCAACTTTGTCGGCGGGGAGCTTCTCGACGCGAGCAGGTCGTTCTGGCAACGGTCACTTATATTAAAAATCCTGAAGTTGCACTGGCAGCCCTCCTGGATCAATTTCAGGAATTGGGAATTGATTATGTTGATGTGCTGTTTTGGGGCTGGATTGGCAAAGATGATGCTTCTGCTTTAGCACAGTGTCTTAATCTGTCCGGCGACCTACGTGGGCCTCATGCTCCCTATCGCCGGGTGATGGAAAGAATGTTTGGTGTTTCGGAACGCCTCAAGAAAATGGGAGCCGTTCGTTATGTTGGAGCCTCGTTCCATGACCTGGATCTAGCGCAGCAGTGGTTAAACAGCCCTTTATTGGATGTGGTAATGGTGAGGCACAATATTAGCTACCGTTCGGCCCAAGAAAAGATTTTTAGTCAATTGGATCCCACCGCTCCCGATCGCCCCGGAATTGTCACCTTCAAATCCACCGGATCCCATACTGGCTTGCTCTGGGAAGTTCCAGTGCCCCTGCCCCCAGGCTGCTGGCGACCCACTGCTCCAGACCTTTACCGCTACTCGCTGACTCAACCCTGTGTGGATGTCTGTCTGACCGGCTTGAGATGCCGGGAAGAAGTGGATGCGGCAATCAAAGGCGTGCAGCAAGGGGGTTTCACACGAACTGAAATCGAGTATCTCAATCTCTATGGCGACCTCTGCCGTAACCGCCTCAATCCTCAGGAAATTCCCCCTGAAAAACTGATCTACCGTTCCTGATGGCCCTTTGAACCACTAAAACACCTGTTTCCACTGTCGCGGTAGTGATTCGGATCTCCCTTCCCTAACACTGTTCGGCTAACGCCCACAGCGAAGCCTGATACCTGACATCTGCCACCTGCCGTAACAAACTTTTTGACTTTATTACCCTTAACCCGGTATCGCCATGGAAAGCACACTAGAACAGATTCCAACCCCATTTACCCAACCTGCCCTGCCAGCGATCGCCCCTGCCACCGATGCAGAAATTCTGGCTTACTTGCGCTGCACCTGCAAAATTGCAGACTTGGCTACTGCCACCGAGCAAAATTCCCTGGTCCTGAAATTGTGCGAACAACTCAATATCACTCTGTCCGATGAGGAGTGGCAGGCGGCTGGAGATGCCTTTCGAGCGGAACACCGATTACTGGGTGCCACTGAAACCCTCACCTGGCTTGACCGTCAGCGAATTACTGTAGAAGACTGGTCACAGGGCATTCGAGTCGCCTTGCTGACTGAAAAGTTGCAAGAGCATTTATTTGGGGAAAATGTTGATAGCCACTACCTGAGCAATCGTGAGCAGTACAGACGGGTCGCGGTTTCCCAAATTCTGGTGAATGAGTTGTCTGAAGCTCTGCGGGTGCTTCAACTCTTGCGCCAGGGACAGGTTTCCTTCTGTGCAGCGGCTTTGGAGTATTCCAAAGGCAAGCGTTCTAAGGAAAATGGCGGTTTCGTTGGTGTTCGATTTTTAGCCGAATTGATTCCTGAAATTGCAACGGCGATCGCAGATGCCGAAGTAGGGCAATTAGTGGGTCCTATTTCTACTAAATTCGGTTGCCACATCGTTCGGGTAGAGAAATGGTTTGTGGCTGAATTAACCCAAGATGTTCGAGACTACATCCTTACCACCTTATTTCAACTCTGGTTACAGAACCATGATTCTGTTGTTGCCCGGGGCTGGCAGGATAATTTGTAAATTTGGTATTCTCAAATCATTGATAACGACATTGCTGAGTTTGGATATGAATGAACAGTAGGATGAATTGGGAAAAATCAATTCATCCTACTGTTCAGCACCACCTAAGGTTTCCGGCATTGCTGAATCAAGAGATGAACCTTGAAGGGACAGGGATATCGTCGAACTTGAGGTAGTGAAGTAACATACGCCTTTGGCGGGGCGTAGCCCTACGGATAGAGTGCTTCAGCATCTCCACAGATTTGAAATAACACAACGTCTTGCGATGTAACCGAGCAAGATAGTGCCGCATAGAGCTTCGCTCCGCCAAGGGCGTACGCGTGTTTTCTCCCTCAACTCGCGTCATGTAAGTCTTACTCACAATTTGGTCTCCATCTGGAATGAAACCTGGATAAACAGTCCAACCATCCGTGATATAGAAATAACATTGCCAAGCCGAAACGACCGCCCACAACGGTCGAAATGTCTCCGCACTATGGTCGCCCAGAACCCACCCTAAGATCCCTTTATGGAAGTGGTCAACGGCAGTCCAGAGCCAGATTTTGTTTTTTGGAGCCCACAAAAGTCTCCAGTTCATCCAATTCACCGACTTCAGGAGAAACGTCTGGGTCATATGCATCGGGTAACAAATCACCGACTTGTTTGACCCAAGCAATGACAGTGGTATGGTGAACACCTTTAACTCGTTCGATACCGCGAAATCCCATGCTGTTGACATACAGCTTGAGACACTCGCGCTTAAACTCATCGGAATAACCAGAGGGCGGATCATAGGTTTTGATAAATTGCCGCCGACAGTCTTTGCAGAGGTAATTTTGTTTACCTCTTTGCTTCCCGTTCCTACTGATGTTAGTTGAGCCACATTCGGGACATTCCGTTGGTTTTTACCCTAATTTCATATCCTTATTATGCAACGCCCGAAAGACAATCTCATGGCAAAATGGACAACGAACAATAGGGATCGGGTAATGCCGATGGTCTCTAGAGCAGCGCGGATCTGGGCGACGCCTTCGGCGGTGCAGTAGTCGCCACCGGCATCGAGGTCGAGCAGGGCGTAGCGGGTGTCGTGGGTAAAGCGGACGCCAATCAACTGGCTAGCGTCTTGCCAGGAGTCCCACAGCGCGCGGGGCCGCAAGGGGTAGGCTTTGACGGTCGTCCAAGCGGCTTTGGCAGTGGCATCATCCGGTAGGTCGGCGCGGATGAATTTCCACCGGTAGTGGCCAAAGGTTTTACATAGCCGCTGGCCGGTGGGGTCAGCGGGAAGGGGTTCAGAGCGGGGAGTCCTACGCGACTCCTCGCCCCATCCGATGGATGCGGTCATGAGGGCTTCTCTCTCCTAAAAAAAAGCAATAGGCATTGCCCTGAGAGGAAGCCGGGGTTTACCGTAGTCTCATAAGAGTGTTTACGTGACTCGAGACTGATTCTCTCGGGTTTTCGCTTTTTGAAGAGGCGGTGGCATTCGCTGCCGGTTATTTTTGCCTATTAAGGGTCTGGTCAGGACGCTTAATACTGAATGAACTACCGGCAGTCAGCTTTGCGGTCAGGCGGTTTCTTGCGTTTCTTCGCCCCAAGTTGCTTCATGCTTCCACAGGAAGTAGAGCTTGGCGACTCTACGCTTGCGAGGGAATGTTCCTGCCCCCGAGTCCAGGCCAAGTTGACCTGAGCTGCATTTACGTCCCTAGTCTTGACATGACCGCATGCCGGGTTAGAGCAACGATGAATACGGTCTTTTAGCGTCTTTGGGGTCAACTCCCAACCCATTACACAGCGTTGGGATGGCTTAAGGTGTCGAGTCGGTGACTCTAGATGGAATCCACCTGCCTCCACTGACTTATAGGCCAGCATAGGGCCAACCATGCCAAAGCCCACCGAAAGGATGGAACGGTTCAAACCAGCTTTTTGCTTTTTCCGTTTTCCCTTCTTAGCCCGAGCCGTCGTCCCTTTAACATTGAGCGTTTCACCCGCAATCAGGCTATTACAGCGAACTGTATCGCAGGTTAGTTTATGTAACCAATCCGCTCGTTGATTGGCTACCTTTCGCTTGAGTCGGGCTACATCGCGACTCGCTCTACGCCACGGACTTGAAGGTTTAATCCCGGCCTTACGGTCGGGTCTGCGTTTACGGCGAAGCCTCTTAGAGGCCGCTTTCACGGCAATATCCCCTGCCTTAATGAAGGCAGGTTTGGACATCTTGCGGCCATCCGAAAAGGTAATGGCATCTTTGCAGCCTAGGTCATAGCCAATATCACCGGGGCCAGTCTCTCGTACCGGAACACACTCTACGGTGATAGAGGCATACCACTTCCTTTCACTAGCCCGATAGACAATCGTGCAGGTTGTTGGCAATCCCCAGGTTCGAGCGTGGCCCCGCATCCGAATCGTGCCTAGATTCGTGATTTGTAGTTGGCCATGCTTCCCATTCGTTAGGGCTTTCCAGCCCGCCTTACCCGGATAGGTGAACCCCGAATAATAGCGAATCGATTTGTACTTTGGATAGCCGCCTAGACCCTTGAAAAAGCGCTGAAAGGCAAAATCTACCCGTTTCACTGTGGCCTGTATGGCCTGACTGCCCAGCTCAATGTACTCGGGCCAACATTCTTTGAAGGCGGGCAATAGGTTTTGCTGGTCGATGTAACTCACTGAGCGCCCAAAGCTTCGATAGCTCGTGATGCAGGTTACGCTGACGCTAACCCAATCTACATAGGAATAAAAGTTTTAGATCTTTGTCAGTCAATCATAGTTGGATATTTGATCCTTTTCATAAATGAGCAAAAAATTCAAGTATTTGAATTAATTTTGTGAATCTGACTCAATCCTTTTGGTCTAAAAATGGATTCAGTCCAGCAGAGGTATCCTCTGAATTTGCACTCAAGCTCCGCACCAACGGCGAGGACACAATCTATATGAGGCGCAGGTTGTTGTGATTCGCTACTGCAGATTCAACCCTATCAATACACCTCACGACCCCATACCACCCCATCAAGTTTCCTTAGATTCCTTCAATGGAGACGAAACCGCTTATCAACACTGGCTTGACACTCAGCGCGACCCCCTAGAGGTTTAATTCCTGCCATCTTTACCTGAGGAGGCGCCCCCACTCACGTGGTCGTCTCTCTGGCGTTCAAACCAAAATATTTTGGCTTTCACTCCTGCTTCACTGCAATCGCGCTCCCTTAACTTCTCATCCCCAATCAAGGCAACATCCACCTCGACTCATCCACAAAACATTCTTCTCTTCTACCACCCCTGACTGAGTGCTACATCTTTATGTCGCCATTCAGAGCAGTAGCTGACAGCGCAAGGAGTAGATCCGGGAGACCCAAATGCGGTCGTGATAGCGGGCTTCAGCTTTTTGGCGAGACAAAATAGGGTGCCGGGGTAACGGTGCCTGTAGGGGCTATACAAATTTGTAAATCTACTGCCGTCGGTAGCGCTCTCATCCACTGGGTTACCTCGAACATAGGGTGCAATCGCTTTAGGCCAGCATCACACCCTTCCACAGCAGCTCTTTCGTGAAAAGTTACGAAATTTGTCCAGTGCAGAGCTAGACGATTACCACTCAGCTACATCAGGTCCCCCTGGAAGAATAGGTGCAGGTTTTCGCTATACTGACAGACATTAATTTTAGCTGTGGCTGTCAGTGCTGACAGCCTTTTGTGTAGCGCTCAGCCCTTGGAGGAAGCTTCGTATTTTATCACCCCAATCCTGGCATGCCCTTGCCGAGTCTAACGTTGCGCAACTTTTAGCCAGCGACATGGAAATGGGGCTGCCTCTGGCTGAGGTAGCAGAGCGACAACGCCGCTACGGTGCAAACGAGCTTCTAGGTCAAGCAGGAGAGAGTCGTTGGTGGAAGTTTTTTCAGCAGTTTAACCAACCCGTTCAGTACATTCTGCTGGTGGCGGGCGGCGTAACGGCCCTGTTCAAGGAGGTAGTAGATGCGGGCGTCATCTTAGCTGTGGCCTTTGGCAATGCCCTAATTGGGTTCATTCAAGAAGCCAGGGCCGAAAATGCGATCGCCGCTCTCACCGAAGTCGTCACCACCGAGGCCACGGTGATCCGCGCCGATGACAAGGCGCGAATTTCGTCCCGTGAGCTGGTGCCCGGCGACTTGATTTTGCTGACGGCGGGCGATCGCGTGCCCGCCGACATGCGCCTGATCGAAGTGTATGACCTCAAAATTGACGAATCGGGCCTGACCGGAGAATCGCTGCCGGTGGAAAAAACCACCGATTCCCTAGATACCGATACGCTGCTGAGCGATCGCACCAACATGGCCTACGCGGGCAGCTTAGTCACCGCAGGCCAGGGCCACGGGCTGGTGGTTGCCATTGGCAACGAAACCGAAACCGGGCGGGTGGCGCAGCTGATGCAGTCATCTACCAACCTAACCACCCCGCTGGCCCGCCGAATTCAAAAATTTAGCCGCACGCTGCTCTACTTTGTGCTGGGGCTGGCAACGCTGGCCTTTGCCGTGGGTGTCGCCCGCCCTCAATTTGCCCTGATTGAGACCTTTAAGAGTGCCGTTGCCCTAGCGGTCAGCGCGGTGCCGGAAGGGCTGCCCGCAATTGTCACCATTACCCTGGCCACGGGGGTGTCGCGCATGGCCAAGCGCAACGCCATTGTGCGCAAGCTGCCCGCCGTTGAAACCCTGGGCAGCACCACGGTGATTTGCTCGGACAAAACGGGGACGCTGACCAAAAACCAGATGACCGTGCAGGAGATCTACGCTGGCGATCGCCACTATACGCTCAGCGGCGCGGGCTATGACCTGGACGGAGCCATCGTCCTGAATGAGCACCCCGTTGATCTCAACACCGCCGCCGCCCTGCAAGACTGTTTACAGGTGGGCCTATTGTGCAACGATTCTCACCTGCAAGCCGAGGATGGCGAGTGGGAGGTGGTCGGCGACCCCACCGAAGGCGCGCTCCTGGTGGCGGCTCACAAGGCCGGGCTAGATCGCGACGCGCTAGACGACCAGCTGCCCCGGCTGGATGTTTTGCCCTTTGACTCGAAGCTGCAATACATGGCCACCCTGCACCAGCACCCAACTGAGCGGCGGATCTACGTCAAAGGCTCGGTCGAAGCGATGCTCCACCGCTGCCAGTTTTGGCTGGATGCGCAGGGAGACTCTAGTCCCATTGACGTTAACTCGGTGCAGCAAGCCGCAGATGCCATGGCAAAACAGGGGCTTAGGGTGCTGGCTTTTGCCCAAAAAGCCGTCTCCCCCGACCAGGAAACTATTGAAACTCACGATTTGGATCAGGGGCTGATTTTCCTAGGCTTGCAGGGCATGATCGACCCGCCCCGCCCGGAGGCCATTGAGGCGGTACGCACCTGCCAGGGGGCTGGCATTCAGATCAAGATGATTACCGGTGACCACCCGATTACGGCTATGGCGATCGCCCGCATGATTGGCCTCGGCCAGACAACCGCCGCCTTTACCGGCAGAGATCTGGCTCAGATGAATGCCACAGAACTTGCCAACGCAGTAGAAAATACCGACGTGTTTGCCCGCGTGGCCCCAGAGCAAAAGCTGCGGCTGGTCGAAGCCCTACAAGACAAGGGTGAGATCGTGGCGATGACGGGGGATGGGGTAAACGACGCCCCCGCCCTGAGCCAGGCAGACATTGGCGTAGCCATGGGCATGGGCACCGAGGTCGCCAAAGAAGCCGCCGACATGATCTTAACGGACAACAATTTCGCCTCCATCGCCGCTGCGGTGGAGGAGGGGCGCACAGTTTATCGCAATATCCGCCGCTCCATTGGGTTCATTTTGCCGATTAGCGGGGGCGAATCGCTGACCATTTTGATGGGAACCTTGGTCAGCACCGTGCTACCCATTGTGCCGGTGCAGGTGCTGTGGGTGAATTTGGTTAGTGCGATCGCCCTCACCCTGCCCCTCGCCTTTGAGCCCAAATCGCAGCGGGCGATGCAGCAGCCCCCCCGCAACCCCAACGAACCCTTGTTATCCGGGCGTTTAGGGCTGCGAATTCTGGTGATCTCGCTGTGGAATGCGATCGCCACCTTTGGCATGTTTGAGTGGATCTTAGCGACCACGGGCGATCTCGCGGTGGCCCGCACTGTCGCCATCAATGCTCTGGTGGCCTCTGAAATTTTCTACCTGCTGAGCATTTGTCAGCTGGTGCCCAGCCTGATATTTAACCTAATGGGCCACCGCAAGCCGATCAGCTATGCCCCAGCCATGGGCATTGGGGTGCTGCTAGTGCTGCAATTTCTCTTTAGCCAATGGAGCGTGATGAACGGTTTGTTTGACACCGCTCCGCTAACGCCAATGCAGGGATTGTTGGCCCTGGCTGCGGGGCTGCCAGTCATTCTCTGGGCATTGATTCTGCAACGGATCGATCCGATCAGTTAAAGAGTCAATGCCCTATTCTTGTTTCCAACCAACTCTAAACTGTCAATGCTCCTCCGTTTTTAGTATCCAAAATGTCCTCGATTTCTATCGAAATTCTGATTGTTCTCCTGCTCATTGTCGCCAACGGTGTCTTTTCAGGATCAGAAATTGCGGTCGTGTCGGCCCGCAAAGTTCGCCTAGAGCAGTTGATTGATCGGGGTAACCGCAAGGCACGGGTAGCGTTGAAGCTGGCTAACGCTCCCAACAACTTTCTGGCCACCGTACAAATTGGCATCACGCTGATTGGCATTCTCAGTGGGGCCGTGGGCGGTGCCACACTGGCGCAACGATTGAGACCTGTGTTTGAGAGTGTACCTGCGTTACAGCCCTATAGCGAGGGTGTTAGCGTGGCGATTGTCGTCTCCCTCATCACCTACCTGTCCTTGGTGATTGGCGAACTAGTACCCAAACGCATTGCCCTCAACAATCCAGAACAAATTGCCTGCACCGTCGCCCCGCCGATGCGGTTTCTGTCTCGTCTAACGGCTCCGATAGTACATCTGCTAGGGATTTCAACCGATGCCCTGCTCAATCTACTGGGCATTAAAGCGTCAAACGAACCCGATATTACCGAAGAAGAAATCAAAGTGCTGATTCGCCAGGGAGCCGAAGCTGGCATGTTTGAGGAAGCCGAGCACGAGATCATGCAGCGGGTGTTTCGGCTGGGCGATCGCCCCATCAGAGCGATCATGACCCCTCGCACTGACATTACCTGGTTAGACGTTGATGCCTCGTTAGAAGACAACCTACAGGTGATAGTAGAGAGCAACTACTCGCGTTTTCCGGTTGGCAAGAACAGTTTAGATAACTGTCTTGGCGTAATCCGCGGCAGTCATCTGTTGAAGGCTAACCGCTCTGGCCCAGCGGTTAGCCCGGAGTCGCTACTGCAAGCCCCTCTGTACGTAGCTGAAAGCGCCCGCGCCCTCAATGTCATTGAACAGTTTAAGCAAACCGGAATTCATACGGCCTTGGTAACGGATGAATACGGAGGTATTGAAGGCATTGTAACCCTGACGGATCTCATGGAAGCCATTGTCGGCGATCTGCCTTCTTTAGAAGATCAGGAAGAGCCGCTCATGATTCAGCGGGAAGATGGCTCTTGGCTCTTAGATGGTTCGCTTGATATCAATGATTTTAAGGACTTGTTTAAGAAAAAACTATTGCCAGATGAAACCACAGGCAACTTCCACACCTTTGGAGGATTTGTAATGCATTTTTTCGGCCATATCCCTCAGTCAGGCGAACATTTTGAGTGGGATGGTCTGCGCCTTGAAGTCATGGACATGGATGGTACCAGAGTCGATAAAATTTTAGTTATGCCTCTTGCCACAACAGACTTGGCCGCTGACGACGAAGCTGATTAGATCTGTTAAATTAAGCGCCGCCGAACCAGCGCAGAAATAAGTCGGGCGATCGCCAGAGCAGATACCCCATTAGACCAAAGATGCCTGTAATCAGACCTGTAGCCACATAACCCACAATTATCATCAGGCCATCAGCTTCGAGGGTGGCCACTACAAAGATAAGAATGCCGACGGTGGGGATCGGGTTGGTCATGGGGATAGGGGCCATCAACAGCAGCGTCAGCCAGCCGATGCAGACCCCGTTGATGCGCCAAATAGTGGACCGATTGGCAAACCTTGGTAGACGAGGCCGCACAAACCGCTCGGTGACGCGCGTCACCCGTTTGAGGTTACTGAGCACCGTCTTGGCAAGCACCGAGGGAAACTGAAACTGGGCGACTCGCCGAGGTAGCCAGGGCGATCGCCGCCCCACAGCCATCTGCACCGACAGCAGCAAGCAGGCCGCCCCCAAAACGGTGGTAAACCCCGGCGGCATGGGGAATAAAAACGGCAGCACCAGCAGACCAATTACCAGAGAAAACCCCCGCTCGGCGGTTTCGCTAAGTACGTGCGAGAGGGTCAGCGGCTGCTGGGACAAACGCTCTAGCAGCGCCTTGATTTCTTGAGAAAAGCGGGGCTGATGGGAGTCAGTATCCATGGTGATGAGGGGATAGGTTGTGATTAGAGCACGCTTTTAGAGGCATGGGGCAGACCCGGCTGCTTACGTTGTAGAGTCAGTTGAATCAGTAGTTTTTCGGCCTCCAGCCAGACAAACATCAGGGCGCTGAAGCCAAAGCAAATGGCTAGTTCCATAGCCGATAGAGAATGCAACCCAAAAAACTGGGCCAGAGGGGGAACGTACAGCAACAACACTTGCAAGCCGGTGGTGAGCAAAACCGCACCCCACAGGTAAGGATTTGACAAAGGATTGAGCTGGGCCGTTAAGCGAGTGTCAGAGCGGGCCGCCAGGGCGTGACCCATCTGAGCCAGGCAAAGGGTGGTAAACACCATGGTCTTCCAAGTGTCGGGATCGCCGGGGTAACCGGGGGCGGTGGTGTAGCGGTAGGCCCAGCCCATCAGGCCAATCGTCAGCACGGACAGCACAATACCCACCCGCACCATGTAGGAGCCCAATCCGCGCGCAAAAATGCTCTCGCGGGGGTTGTGGGGCGGGCGCTGCATGACATTGGGTTCGGCGGGCTCCATGGCTAGGGCCAGGGCGGGCACGCCGTCGGTGACCAGGTTCATCCACAAAATTTGCAGGGGCGAGAGGGGCACGCCGCCCAGGCCAATGATCGGGGCGGCGGCAATGGTGAGCACTTCGCCAATGTTGCTGCCCAAAATGTATTTAATGAAGCGGCGAATGTTTTCGTAGACCACGCGGCCCTCTTCGGTGGCGGCGACGATGGTGGCGAAGTTGTCGTCGAGCAGCACCATGTCGCTGGCCTCTTTGCTGACGTCGGTGCCGGTGATGCCCATGGCAATGCCAATGTCGGCCTGCTTGAGGGCGGGGGCATCGTTGACGCCGTCGCCGGTCATGGCGACAAATTCGCCCCGTTTTTGTAGCGCCTGCACGATGCGCAGCTTGTGCTCGGGGGCGACGCGGGCGTAGACGCTGACATGGGGAACGGTTTGCTCTAGTTCTTCTGCCGAGAGGTGGGTCAGCTCGCGCCCGGTCAAAATCGTGTCGCCGGGTTGGGCAATGCCGAGGGTTTCGGCAATTGCCTTAGCGGTCAGCGGATGGTCGCCGGTAATCATCACCGGGCGAATACCGGCCCGGCGGCAGTCAGCCACGGCGTCGCGGACTTCGGGGCGTGGGGCATCGAGCATCCCTACTAGGCCTAGCCAGACCAGGTTCTGCTCCTCCGGCTCTAGATTACCGTTGGGATTCACCACATTTGTAGGCTTCATGGCGAAGCCCAACACCCGCAGCCCACTCGCCGCCATGGCGTCGTTTTGGGCCAGAATGGCCTGCCGTTGGGCATTGGTGAGTAACTCGGGCTGCCCCTCGCCCTGGCTGGTGCTGCATCGCTCTAGCACCAGTTCCGCCGAGCCTTTGGTGAACATCACCTGGGGTGCCAAGGGCCAGTCGGCATCGGGGTGGGACTGCACCACGACGCTCATACGCTTGCGCTCTGAGGTGAAGGGCACTTCGCCAATGCGATCGCACCCTTGCCCCAGGGTCGCTTGATCAAAGCCACCTTTGCCCCCCACGGCCAGCAGCGCTCCCTCGGTGGGGTCACCCAGCAGAGTCCAAATGCTGCCCGACTTGCTGAGGGTAGCGTCGTTGCACAGGGCACAGGCCATCAGCAACGCCTGGAGGGCGGGGTCGGTCTGGGGAGCGATCGTCGCCCCATTCTCTAGCAGGCTGCCGACGGGGGCGTATCCCTCGCCCGTGACCTCATATTGGTGAGTCACGGTCTTGACCTGCTGCACCACCATTTTGTTTTGGGTTAGAGTGCCGGTTTTGTCGGAGCAAATGGTGGTGACCGAGCCCAGGGTTTCTACCGCCGGTAGTTTGCGAATTAGGGCGTGGCGGCGCACCATGCGCTGGGTACCGAGGGCCAGGGTGACGGTGATCACGGCGGGCAGTCCCTCCGGTACTACGGCAACTGCCATGCTGAGAGAGACTTCTAGCAGGTCGTCGAACAGACTGAGGTCGCCCGTGCGTAACAGACCTACCACCACTACCAGGGCCACCAGCACCAGAGACCCCGTCACCAGCACATTCCCGAGCTGCGCCATGCGCTGCTGGAGAGGCGTAGACTCAGACTCCACCGACTGAATCAGGGTGGCGATGCGGCCCAGCTCAGTGGTCATGCCCGTTTGGGTGACCAGCACGGTGCCGCGTCCCTGCAATACTTCGGTGCCCTGATAGACCAGGTTGAGGCGATCGCCCAGGGCTGATTCGTCTTCTAACAGCAGCTCCGGCTGTTTGATCACCGCCTCAGCTTCGCCCGTTAGGGCAGCTTCGCGCACCTGTAAATTGGCGGCACTGAGCAGACGGCCATCAGCGGGCACCTGCACCCCCGCTTCCAGCAACACAATGTCGCCGGGCACCAGGGTTTTAGCGTCGATCTCTTGCTCCTGGCCCTGGCGAATGGTGCGCACTCGGGGAGAGGTCATGTTCTTGAGTGCGGCCAGAGCTTTCTCGGCTTTGCTCTCTTGCAGGTAGCCCAAGATGCCGTTGAGCAGCACAATGGCAAAAATCGCGATCGCATCCTTAGGAAAGCCCCCGTCGCGCAGATCGAGCATCAGCGACACCGGGGCCACCGCGATCAGCATCAGCAGCATGATGTTTTTGAACTGATCCCACAAAATTTCCCAGGGGCTGCGGGTGGCTCCTTCCTGTAGCTCGTTAAGGCCGTAGACCTGCTGCCGATGCTCGGCTTCGCTGGGGCTGAGCCCCTGGGGGCTGGTTTCTAACAGCGCGATCGCCCGCTCAGGGCTGAGGGTGTGCCAGATGGTAGCAGGTGCAGACGCAGACGCGCTTTTGCCGGGGAGAGTACTGTGGGTCACGGATGTGAATTACCTCTAAAAAATCGGATGCTACTATTCGACAGTGCCTAGCTTCCATTTATAGCACTAATAAATAGTGCCATCATCAAAATGATCAATCCGTTTGTACCCCAGTCGCTGATTTGCCGAGAAAGCGAGCTGGAGCAGGTCTGCGCCCTGCTGCGTCGAGACAGCGATTTTGTGGTAATTGGGGTGCCGGGCATTGGTCGCCGCACCTTGATTCGCAGTGCCGCCCGCCAGGAGAAATCGCGCTGCCTCGAAATCGATCTGCTGCGCTGCCGCAATGCGGGCCAGTTTCTGCGGTTTTTGGCCGATGCTATTGTGGGGGCGTTCTCAGAACCGGCAGAAATTGCCCAAATTCAGCAGTGGAGCCTAAATCAGCCCTGGAGCGTCGATCAGACCCTGGGAGCCGAGGCGCGGCTGGTGTGGCCCAAGACCATGGGCAAAGAGTGGCCCCTGTTTGAGGGCTTGCTAGCGCTACCCCAATATCTGGCAGAATGGCTTGACTGTCAGGTGGTGATTATGTTTCACAACTTTCCCCACATGCGCTCGTGGGATCGCCAGGGCAAGTGGGAAAGTCACTTGCGTGAGGAAGTGGAGCGCCAGAGTCGGGTCAGCTACGCTTTGATCGCTACGGTGGCCGAACCCTGGATGATCGCCAGCCAGCTGCCGGTGATTGCCCTTATCCCTCTGAGCGATCGCGACCTGCAACCCTGGGTAATTAGCACCCTGGCCCAGGCGGGCCTCAAGTTTGACCCCGAAAGCCAGGCCCTAGAGCTATTTCTTAGCTACGTGCAGGGCCATATGAAAGATGCCATTACCCTGGCCCAGCGTCTGTGGTTGAACTGCAATGCGATCGCCCCGCCCGTTCCCGATCTCATTCAGGCCCACCAGGTACACAGCGTCATGCTGGCCCTAGTGCAAGATATAGGCGTCACCTTTGAAGCACTGCTGCTGCTGCTGCCCACTACTCAGGCCCGCGTGCTCGAAAGCATCGCCCTCGACCCCACCGATAGCCCCCAGGCCAGCGCCTACATCAAAAAACATCAGCTTTCACGCGGCGGGGGCTTGCAGGGGGCACTCACCAGCCTGGAGCAAAAGGGTCTGATCTATGGCCCTCAATTTGGCTACCGGATTGCGCTGCCGATGCTCGATTTTTGGCTCAGGCAGCGGCTCCGCTGAGGATCTATCATCATTATTAGCTTTGTCAAATAGTCCAACTCAAGAATTGTGTTGAGTAAATGAATTATAGAATCTTACCTGGACGGAGGCGGTCAACGGTCAGGCTCAGGCAGGGCAGAGCATTACTGGAGAGATCAATCATCAAACAGCTGTGGTGGGCAAAGCGGCTTTTATCCAATCCCAGGCTAAAGACACTACCCTTCTAGACAGAGACTCTGCGCTGTGGGAAATGGGGAGACAGTTGCTGTGGGCAAGTGCCTCAGAGTAGAACACGTTGCTAATACCGACCTCTTAATTCTTTGGCGGATCAAAGCGTTGCCGTCGCTGCTGCTGCTTGTCCTGACGGGTTTTGTAGAGCAGTGCGACGGACTGGTACACACGGTCGAGGTCGGCTTGCTTCAGCCGGTGTAGGTAGTGGGCGATCGCGGCAATCTTATCGGCTGGGGTTTGGGGTGTAGTCATGCAGTGCCCCCCTCATCGCCTCGAGCACGACGATAACCGCCTGTTTTTCCTCGGCAATGTGGGCGATCGCCCACATTCGGGCAACACCTACTCGTCAGGGAGTAAATCCGGCCCTAATTGACGCAATTTTTGGGGTGGGTGTAACATTCAATCATGACGCGATCACTAGGCTATCCCCAGCCTCGGAGCTGGCATAAAACCCTTCAATCACATCTTCTAGGGGCTACAACTCTACTTTCTCCTTACCTGCTTTCACCCGTTATTGCTCGCCCCAGGGGCTACATACGTACAGTGTGTGAAGCCTGATTGACTAACAAAAGTGGTAGCGGCTGAACAGCAATTCTCATTTTGGTGCTTTTGTACTGTCTTCCAGTTTGCAAAGGCACTGAGTTTTGCACATAGTTAACGAGAGAATGAGCATTTCAACCGTTGCTATTATACAAAAATTTAGAACGGTTCTCATACTGACAAAAGTGGTAGCGGCTGAAACAGGGACTAGGCGGGAAGAGGAGCTTGGTTTAAGCTGGCAAGTTACCACACAAATCAGCACGACCAATGACTCCAACTTCCCGACTCTATGATGCGTTTAATGACTTTGCGAGTCAATCTGATGCCCAATGGCGCGACTTGCGGCATCTGCAGACCCTCTGCTGGATGGTCATTGGTATCATCGAAAGCCAAAACGTCCATCTCAGTGGCTTTGGGATGTGCGTCAAAAGCCGTGCCAACATTGCGCAATCCCACCAACGGCGGTTGCGACGCTGGTTGTCGAACCGACGAATTGATGTCAAAGCAGCCCATCAAGCGCTGATGGTATAGGCATTATCCCACTGGGGCAAACACCGGTTGTATCTGAGTTTAGATACCACAGTCGTGTGGAATTGCTTCTGCATTGTCTGGGTGGGGGTGGTGTTTCGAGGACGAACGCTGCTGGTGGCGTGGACGATTGTGGCGCAAAGCATTAGTACAGTGCGGTTATGGACGATTCAACGGGTGCTTAGACAAGCAATGCGCACCATTCCCGATGGGGTCGAGGTAGTTTTGCTCGCCGACCGAGGATTTGCGGATGGCAAGCTGATGAAGTATCTCAAAGAGACACTGCATTGGCACTTCCGTATCCGCATCAAGCGGTCGTTTCAGTTCCAGTTGCACGGGCAATGGCACACCGTCTCTAGGGTCGTACTCAAAGCAGGAGACGTTTACTGCACCGAGGCTGTGGCGATTGGTAAAACCAAACCCTACCGGGATGTCTACTTAGCCTTTGCCCATGACAAGCCAAGTGGGGAGTACTGGGTGATTGTTAGCGATGAATCTACCAACCCACAAACGTTTGCCCAATATCGCCTGCGGTTTCAAGTCGAAGAATCCTTCTTGGATCTCAAGTCCAACGGTTTCCAGTTAGAAGCCTCCCGGATTCGCGACAAGTTCTCGTTATCCCAGCTTTGTGGGGTGATTGCCTTGACGATGCTGTTTCTAGTGCTGCAAGGGGGTAGGTGGTCGCAACACACCAAAGGCGGCGAGTAGACCCGCACTGGCATCGGGGAATGAGCGACTTGAAATTAGGCTGGAACTGGATTCGGCTAGCGGTGACTGAGCAGAGGACCCTTCAACTTTACTGGCTGCTCTCAGGTGCACCTGACCCAGAACCTGCACTGGCCTCTCAGCGTCAGTTGAATCATTCTTTACAGCGTGAATTCACCGTTCTATCTCGCTTCCCAGCTTTCTGGTTTTGTCAGTCAAGCAGGCTACTAGACTAAAAGGTGTAAAGATCTGGAATCGCAAGGGGACATTTTGTAGATTTACTTGTTAATGGCAATGCTCCCCCACACTTAGCCCCCTCTTATGACTGTCCCAGTGATTGAGGAACCTGAGTTTCCTGACTCCAACTCTGAAATTAGCCACTTAACAGGCTCAGAACAGGATTTTTCCTGGATGCAGGGGAAAGAATGTGGAGATACTGTTGTGTTCAATTACTTTGGAAAACATTTAAGCGATATTGAAATCAAAGTACTCCAAGGTGCGTGGCAGGGAGAAACCTATGATGAGATTGCAAAATCTTATGGCTACAGTGCAGAGTATTTGAACAAAGATATTGGTAACAAGTTATGGAAAAAGCTATCAGATGCCCTGCAAGAACACATTACTAAAAAAAATTTTAAGGAAGCCCTGAAGAGAGCCTGGAAACAACAAGACTTGGCAACTAAATCCTCTACGTCAGCCTCGACTTTATGGAAGACACTTCCCTTTCCTGAAGGATTAGTTGCGTTGGATTCCCCCTTCTACTTAGAGCGGCCCGGTGTTGAAACATATTGTTATCAAGAGGTGATTCAACCAGGTGCATTGATTCGGATCAAAGCACCAAAATTGATGGGCAAAACGTCCTTAATTGCCCGGCTTCTCGACCATGCCGCAAAACAAAGCAGTCAAACGGCTTATCTGGATTTGGGTAGCGTTGATCGCTCTATTTTGACCGATTTAGACAAATTTTTGCGTTGGCTGTGTTTGATGGTTGGGCGACAGCTCAAGTTAGAGAATCAGCTGCACGAGTTTTGGAATACCGATATTTTGGGTAGTAATGATAATTGCACAGCTTATTTTGAGGAGTATTTACTCGCAGAAATTGGTGAACCTCTGGTTCTAAGTCTGGATGAGGTTGATCGCCTCTTTTCAGAAGCCGGGGTCGTTGAAGACTTTTTGGGGTTGTTGCGAAGTTGGCACGAGAAGGGCAAGACTTCAAAAACTTGGCAGCAGCTCCGACTGGTAATTGCCCATTCTACTGAGGTCTACATTCCGCTGGACATTAACCAATCTCCGTTTAATGCTGGGATTCCGATAGAGTTGAGCGAGTTTGACTCCTATCAAGTTCAGGAGTTAGCTCACCGACATCATCTAGAGTGGCAGGAGCAACAATGCCGTCAATTAATGCAGATGGTGGGAGGACACCCCTATCTAGTCCGATTGGCAATGTATGCCCTGAGTAGAGGTAACGCAACTTTGGCACAACTACTGCAAGACGCTTCTACAGAAGCAGGCATCTTTAGCCATCATTTACGACGTTATTTGGAGACATTACAACAAACGCCGGAACTGGCTCAAATGTTTAAACAGGTGGTGCTATCACCCGACCCTGTGGAGTTACCTTCAATGCAAAGTTATCAGCTGTACAGTATGGGACTGGTGAAGCGGCTAGATAATCATGTTGTGCCCCGTTGCAACCTGTACCGCAAGTACTTTTGCAGAGTATTGGGATAACGTTAAGTGCGATCGCCCAGAATTTGAGCGATCGCACCTATTCAAACCCGAACCTCTACGGTTCCTTAGTTATTCTTGACGATAGTGCCGAGGGTCTCAGTTAGCTCTCCAGGATTGCCGTTATTTTGATTAGAGAGGACGGTAATCACGGTCTTGTCATTGAAATAGAGCCGCCAGAAAGACTTCGCGCCATTCTGGGAGCCAGAGCGAGATAAGGAGCTGCCTGGCCACAGAGTATTGCGGGACTGAGCTGAGATGACCGAGCCATCAAAGACCTTCATCCCAAGACGAGTCATATCCATTGCAGATGCCTCTAGTCCACCTCCGGGATATTTCCAACTGAGGTTGTCGCGACTGGACAGCACACTCGAGCCGTTTGAGAGCCTATAGATATTGGCACGCTCAGAATTTGACTGATTGAGGAATTCCGGTTGCAGTGTTGGCAAGTCTAACCGTTGAGTCAGTTCACGATTGAGCAAGGTCGAGAACGACGCATTTCCTGCGCCTTCCAGGGCAGCCCCAAGCACCGTATAGGCATGGGTGCTGTAGCAGCCTTGTGTATCAGGTTCAAATAGCAGCGAATCTTGACGAAACAGAACCGTTGCCGCCAGCGCCGTAGGGTATTGGGTGGCGCTGAAATCTTGCCAGTTGGAGGTGTTGGACACCGTTAAGTTGCAATCTTTCTGATAGTCTGTTGTTTTGTAATGGCGAATGCCAGAGCGATGCCTTAGCAAGTGGTCAACAGTGTGGCTATGAAATCTAGGGAGTGCTGGAACATGTTCCCGGGTTGAATCATTCAGAGAAAGCTGACCTAGATCAACCAACCGCATCGTCAAGAGAGCTGTAATCGGCTTACTGACAGATGCCAATCGATAGACCGTACCAGCGTGGGCAACCTCCTGATTGGCAATATCAGCATAACCAAAGCCACGCGAGTACAGGATCTTGCCGTCTCGGGCAATCGCGACGCTAATTCCAGGTACTTTGTTGGCATTCTGGTAGGCGGCGATCGCCTGATCCGCCGCTTTTTTACCAGACCAACTGAGGCGATCGCCGTTCTGCCGCCAGACCCCTGCATAGCGGGTGCCCTCAGCTGTTGGATAAGATTCAAAGTCAACTAGTCGATATCCTTCATCTTTGTAGGTTTTCCACCAGTTGCCAAATCCACTTGCCGTCATATCGCGACGGGCTGCCCAGCCTCGACCGTTCGTATTCTTGACCCAAATAGCGGCATATCGCTGTTGCCCGTTTTGCTGATAGGACTCCAGATCCAGCACCCGGTAGCCTTGATCCCTAAATAAGTCAAACTTCTCTCCGTACTGGGCTGCGGTCATATCCCGATGTTCTGCCCAGGAGAGGGACTGTCCATCCTTGACCCAGACCGCAGCATACAGAGTATTTCGTCCGCTGGGGTACGCTTCCACATCCACCATGCGGTAGCCCTGCTCTCTGTAGGTGTTGAAGCGATCGCCAAATTCAGCGCTATCAACGTTTCGATAAGACACCCAGCCAAAATTCTCTTTGTTCTCTACCCAGACACCGGCATAGCGGCGCTGACCGTTAAGCATGTAGGCTTCCTGGTCAATCAGGCGATAGCCCTTATTTTTGTAATCTTCCCATTCCTGGGAAAACTGTTCGTGAGTCAGGTCCCGCAAACTTGCCCAGCCACGGTTATCTGTGTTGAATTGGAAGACGGCTGCATAGCGAGGCTGCCCATTGACTTCATCTACTTCAATATCAATGACGCGATAGCCCTCTTCTTTCTTCTGGTTGAAATAGTTATGAAATTGTTGACTGGTGTAGCCGCGAATGGATGCCCAGGCAACATCATTGGGGTCATCAATTGTATTAGCAGAGGCAGGTGCATTTGAGGTGAGTAATGTGAGTCCAAGTGCCACAAGAGTGGCGATCGCAGTTCGTTTCATAATGTTTCTCCTTACAGGTTTAGACATTCGGGGATTAATGAGGTAGATGCACAACAGCCGATCACTAGAGGACTTTAATAATGCAGCCCTTCCAGTTCAATTGATTCGACATATTGACAGCATTAGTAAACACCTGAGTATTGTTGCCATAGACCGTTTTCTTGCCTTGATTACAAGACAGTTCTGCTTTGTTTAAACCTGTTTTGTAGGAACCTCTCCAGGCTCTATCAACACTTTGACCAAATCCCAGTACCTTAAAGAAGGCAATGTAACAGGCTTCTTGCTGGCTTGATGCAGTCCATGTATGCCAACTACCACCGCTATTTGAAGCAACTGAGCAATAGGGTTTTGGGGTTGCTGCTGCTGCTGGATAGGGAGTCAATTGCAAGAGGGCAGCCAGAACAGTAAGTCCAATAAATGACGACTTTTTCATGAGTTTTCTCCTTGGTTAAATAATGAACACCCATTGATTTACTGCTTGAGAGACAGCATCAAACTGGTGTGTCGTTCATCATTGTCTTCAGCAAAAACTCAACCTGCCAGGGGAATAAAATCAGGAGACTTTATCGGTTGATACCTGATTTTTTCCTATCGCCACTGCTCTGGGATTTGAGAACAATAGGAGGTGTCCAAAGGTGAAAAGGCATTAAATCTTTCAACCCTAGGATTTCATTTACAACTTGATCTCAAAACCAGGAGAAATACAATGGCACGTTCAGATTTTGCATGGGTCAATTTTGACTTCCAATTCAATGCTCAAAACCCTTCAGCGACTCGCACTTTTAACCTTGAAGGTAATCCCTTAGGCAGCGGTAATGGCTATCTCTTGATTCAGGCTTTTGATGTGCAGGGAGGCAACCACAGAATTTTGATTAATGGTCGAGATTTGCCCAGCTTTGATATTCCGCGACAAGCAGGCAGTAATCTCTGGACAACTTGGATGGATCGTGTGCCTCAAAATTTCTTGAATTCAGGAGAAAATCGCATCACGATCCGGCGAGTCGATCCGGATGATTTCACTGTTGCGAATGTTCTCATTCAGTGGCGAGAGCAGGGCTAACTTAGAACAAACGAGGTTTCTCACCCTTTGTTAAATCTAAAAGCCTTGTTTTTCATGCAGAAACCCGGTTTCTCAAAGAATCTCGGAAGGTTAAAGTTTCCTATCAACAATTCCGAGGTTTGCGTAAGTCTATACAGCTCATTCGTATCTAATTTTTGGAGATATCAATCATGAAGACAGTACCGATGAACCTTAAGCGTGTTACTGAATTGATACTCAGTGTGTTGCTTTTGGGCACCATTCTGAATGCTTGTGTTAGGCAGCCTCCCCCAGCGATCGCGGCTCCAACTCAAATCAATGCTGCACAGAATCGTTATCGCAGAGCTGCTCAGTATTCTGAAGCTAACAATGGGCGAGCGATGGTCGTTGTGAGATCAGGACAGGTGGTATTTGAGTCCTATCCTCCTGGAGCGAATCCCGAACAGGGACGCTTCCTCGCGAGTGGCACCAAATCCTTTTCCTGCGCGATCGCCCTTCTAGGTGTGCAGGATGGACTGCTGGCCCTGGATGAACCTGTTGCCAATACAATCCCTGGGTGGAGGCTCCATCCACAAAAATCGCAAATCACCATTCGTCAGCTGCTTAACCTTACTAGTGGCATTCAGCCGGGAGAGAACAGAAGTATTCCTACTTATGCTGAGGCAATCAGGGCACCGTTAACTGCGAGACCGGGAGACCGCTTTCAATATGGGCCAGTTCCCTTTCAGATTTTTGGAGAGGTAATGCGCCGCAAACTGGAGGCACGGGGAATGGCAGGTTCACCTCTGGAGTATCTAGATTCACGGGTTTTGCAACCGATTGGGTTGAGGGTCGATCGTTGGCGTCACCAGAATGGCCAACCCAATCTCCCCTCGGGTGCCGTAATCAGTGCCAGGGAGTGGGCAAAATATGGCGTGCTGCTCCTCAATCGTGGACAGTGGCAAGGGCAACAATTGCTGGATTCCAGGCTGCTAGACCAGTGTTTTCAGGGTAGTTCGAGAAACCCCGCTTATGGGCTAACGTTCTGGTTAAACAGGCCTGGTTTGTCTCATAACGGGCTACCCACAGAGCCGATTCGCACTGCTTCTGACTCCATGGTGATGGCAATCGGGGCAGGGAATCAAGTCATGTTTGTGTTGCCAGAGCAAAATTTGGTCGTCGTGCGATTGGGACGATTGAACGATGAAACATCGCCTGAAACCGAAACGGGAGGATTTGATCGGGAGGAATTTTTAAACCTGATACTCGCTGGAGCGAATTAGATGATGGACTCTGTATCTCGTTCTTCTTATCACGTTGGTGGCAGTTTACCTATCCACGCGACTAGTTACGTCACACGGAAGGCGGATACAGAGTTCTTTGAGGCATTAAAAGCTGGGGAATTTTGCTACGTGTTGAACTCGCGGCAAATGGGAAAGTCGAGTCTGCGAGTCCGGACGATGCAACGCTTACAAGCCGATAAGGTGACCTGTGCTTTTGTAGATTTAACCGGCATTGGCAAACAAGGTGTTACCCCAGAAAAATGGTACTCCGGGTTAGTCAGTGCATTGGTCAGTAGTTGTCAGTTATCCACTAAGGTTAACTGGCGACAATGGTGGCGATCGCAACAAGAATATTCTTCCCCGGTTCAACGTCTGCACCTGTTTATTGATGAGATTCTTCTCACCGAAATTTCCAGCAAGATTGTCATTTTTATTGATGAAATTGATCGAGTGCTGAGTCAGGATTTCTCTCTCGATGATTTCTTTGCTCTAATCCGTTTCTTCTACAATCGCCGCGTTGATAACCCGGCGTATCATCGCCTTACATTTGCCCTCCTTGGCGTGGCAACTCCCTCCGACTTAATTACCGATAAAACTCAGACCCCATTCAACATTGGTCGAGCGATCGCATTGCAAGGCTTTCAACCCCATGAAGTCCAACCTTTAGTGACCGGATTGCAAGGAATCGTCAGTGATCCGCAAGCAGCGATCGCCACCATCTTGGACTGGACGGGTGGGCAACCTTTTCTAACCCAAAAGCTGTGTCAGTTGGTCGTGCAGAGGATCAGGAATGAGGAGCAGCCGACTCCCGATTCCCAAATTCCGACTCCCCAATGGATTGATCACCTCGTCCACACTCAAATTATCCGTAACTGGGAAGCCCAGGATGAACCAGAGCATTTAAAGACGATTCGCGATCGCTTGCTTAGAAATCCCCAAAAAGTAGGACAGTTACTGGGTCTATATCAGCAGATGTTGCAGCAGGGGACTGTTAAGGCTGATGGCAGTCCTGAACAAACTGAGTTACGCCTGTCGGGGTTAGTCGTTCAGCAGCACGGGATGCTCAGAGTTTACAACCGCATTTATCAGCAAGTGTTTGACTTAGCTTGGGTTGAAAAACAACTCTCAAAGTTGCGACCCTATTCTGAAGCCTTTAATGCCTGGGTTGCCTCCAATTGGCAGGATGAGTCTCGTCTGTTACGAGGAGAAGCGTTGCAGGACGCCCTCACCTGGGCAAAGCATCAGCACTTGAGCGATCTGGACTATCGCTTTCTGGCAACCAGCCAAGATCTGGAAAAGCGAGTTGTGCAACATAGGTTGGCTGTTAAAGAAGAAGAAAGTCAGATCTTAGCGACAGCGAATGAAACCTTAAACCTGGCAGAGCAGAAAGCCCGGGATGAATTAGAAAAAGCAAAACGAGCCGCCAAAAAGATTATTGGAATGGGTTCCATCATTTTAACCACCTCTTTGGCAGTTGCTGGGATCGTCAGCTGGCAAGTGCGGCAAGCCCAGCGAGAACTAGCCGAAACAAATACTGTATTATCGAGTGTTTATTCCCAAATTTCCTCAAATTCCAGCCCTTTCGAGTCACTGTTGCAGGCCCTCAAGGCAGGACATCAATTGCAAACTCTACAACAGGAGCATCCTGCAAAGCCCGTCGTTTATACTCAGGTCGTTTCGACCCTCCAAGAAGCCATTTACAACATTCGAGAATACAACCTCTTTAGCGGGCACAACGACAGAGTGTTGAGTGTTCGTTTTAGCCCAAATGGCAACCGGCTCGCCTCTGCCAGTGCGGATAAAACGATTAAGCTATGGGATGCCAACGGCACCTTATTGAAAACCCTTAAAGGACACCGCAACGCAGTTTGGAGTGTCAACTTTAGTCCCGATGGCAAGCTCCTTGCTTCTACTGGGAACGACGGAACCATCAAGGTATGGAATGCAGAAACAGGCACGTTGATCAAGTCCTTACAAGGTCATAATCCAATGCTTGCCAGTGTAAGTTTCAGTCCCAATGGCAAAGTCCTGTCGGTGACAAGTTGGAATGGCACCATAGCGTTATTTGACCTTGAGCAGGGCAAATTGTTGAGAATCATCCAGGCGCATCCAGATATTGCTGGCGACAGTAGTTTTAGCCCAGATGGGAAACTTCTGGCTTCTGCCAGTTTTGACAAAACCATAAAGCTATGGAGAGTTGAAGATGGCAAAGCAGTCCAAACTCTGACGGGGCATCGCGATCGCCTCACCCGCATTAGTTTTAGTCCTGATGGCAAGACTCTGGTTTCTGCCAGTTTTGATAAAACCGTAAAGCTATGGAATGTGGAGACTGGTGAGGTTCTCAAAACTTTTGAAGGTCACAGTGCTCCGGTACGCAGCGTCAGTTTCAATTCTACTGGCAGGGTACTGGCTTCTGCGAGTGAAGATGGCACTATCAAACTTTGGGATCTCTTGGCAGAGGAAGATATTGAACCCCAAACTCTGAAAGGGCACACGGGGCATGTCTCGGATGTTGCTTTTAGTCCAGATGGGAAACTTCTGGCTTCTGCTAGTGCCGACCACACCGTAAGACTGTGGAACCTGGCAGGAATTGAACCCCGCGTTGTTGAAGGGCATCAAGGACGGATCTGGAGTACAAAATTTAGTCCCAGCGGTAAACTTCTAGCCTCTTCTAGCGCAGATGGTGCAGTGAAGCTGTGGCGAGTTGAGGATGAATCTTCAACTCCTCCATTAACGTTACTGAGAACGCTCATGGGACATCAGGGCAATGTGTGGAATGTTAGCTTTAGTTCAGATAGTCAGACGATCGCCTCCGTGGGTGAAGAAGGCAGCATCAAATTGTGGGATGCAAACACGGGTAAACTTTTGACCACTCTAACAGGACAGCATGACCGACTTGCCCGTGTCAGCTTTAGTCCCGATAATAAACTGCTGGCTTCCGCAGATGCGAATGGCACGGTTAATCTCTGGAATGTTGCACAGAAATCTCTCCTCCGAACTCATCCCGGTCGTCAGGGTTGATTCATTGTAAGAGGTGAAAAATCTGGTCAATTTGGTTGGCGAGCGTTCGTAGAGCGGAGGTCAGCGAATGAAATCCATTGAGCCGGAGCACATTGATAGTAATGGTTCGAAATAGCGA
>JAHHHI010000099.1 GCA_019359435.1 Kaiparowitsia implicata GSE-PSE-MK54-09C | reverse complement strand
TCGCAAAACGCTTTGCTACTCTAAGTCCGTAGAAATGCTAGCTCACTCGATCCGACTGTTACTTCACTACCTCAAGTTCGGCGATGTCCCGGTCCCTCCAAGGTTCATCCCTTGATTCAGCAACGCCGATTTTGGAAGCCAGTCATCTTATTGTTTAGTGGTTGACTGCAGCCAGCATTGAATGAGCAGCCATTAACTCAATACTTCTTTAAAAACAGGCTCTTAGAGAGGGCTTTGCGAACATACTTATCCTACTAATTCATCAGTTGCAATCAGGAATAAAAGCAATGGTGTTAGCGCTGAGTGCGTTGTTGTTAATCCTCTGTCTTGCGGTAATGCAGGCGATCGCCCTGTTCCCGCTTTATCTCTGGGAGTCGCTGCACCTGCCGACCTGGGTCATATTGGGGGCCGGGCTAGCGCTGTTTAGCTGGTGCATGAAAGATTAGCCTCAATCAGCCAAACCCGCGTTGCAATTGGCGATCGCGAATGGCGTCGATACTGCCTTTGGGAATTGCCGCGATCAACTGCTGGGTATAGGCTGATTGAGGGTGACGGTAAACTTGCTCGGCGGGGCCAATCTCTTCGACCTTGCCTCGGTTCATGACCATAATGCGATCGCTCATAAACTTCACTACACTTAGGTCATGGGAAATAAAAATGTAGGTGAGATTAAACTCACCCTGCAATTCTTTCAGTAGGTTGAGCACTTGCGCCTGCACCGACACATCCAGTGCAGACACCGACTCATCACAAATAATGAACTTAGGGTTGAGCGCTAGGGCTCGGGCAATGCACACCCGCTGCCGCTGCCCACCTGAAAATTCGTGAGGATAGCGATCGCCCCACGCAGGCAGCAACCCCACCCGATCTAGCAGATAGGCTACACGCTCTGCCAAATTGCCGCGGGTTTTGGCAACGCCGTGAATTGTCAAGGGCTCCATCACAGCCTGCTTGATCGTCATGCGCGGGTCAAGCGAACCAAACGGATTCTGAAAAATAATCTGCATGTCACGGCGCAGGTGTCGCAGTGTATTGCGATTGGCCTGCGCGAGATCCACGCCTTCAAACACGATAGACCCGCCCATCGACGGAATCAGTTGTAGCAGGGTGCGCGCCAGGGTAGATTTGCCGCAGCCAGACTCACCCACCAACCCCAGGGTTTCTCCCGGATACACCTCAAAGGACACGCCGTTGACCGCCATGACATAGCGCTGAGTTTGCCCCAGCGCCCCCCGGATCGGAAACCCCACCTGTAGGTTTGAGGCGGTGAGCAGCGGCGGTTGGGCCTGAAGCTGCAAGAGCCGCTGGTCGATATCCTCATCGCTGATAGTGGCGTGAATGCGCAGCGCCTGAGCGACATCCAGTTCCTTTTCCTTGACGATAGTTTCGCCGGTGGGGCTGGTGCTTACCTCCATAAAGTCGGCGACGGTGGGCAGGTGGTGCAAACGGCGATCGGGCTGGGGGCGGCAGGTGAGCAATCCTTTCGTGTAGGGATGCTGAGGCTGCGAAAAAATATCCAGCACAGGGCCATGCTCCACAACCTTGCCGCGATACATCACCGCCACATAGTCGGCAATTTCGGCAATGATGCCTAGGTCATGGGTGATAAACACAATGGACATTTGGCGGCGATCGCGCAATTCTCGCAGCAGTCCCAAAATCTTGGCTTGCACCGTCACATCCAGCGCCGTCGTTGGCTCATCAGCAATCAGCACCGCAGGATTACAGGCGATCGCCATCGCAATCATCACCCGCTGCAACTGCCCTCCTGACAGCTCATGGGGATAGCGATCCAAAAGCGACTGTTTGCGGCGGCTCACCGCCTGCTGAATCTCACGCTGCGAAGGCTGCTCCACTTGCTGCCTGCTAGCCGTCAGCCGTCGCTCATACCACTCCTGCAAATAAGCTTCCTCTAGTTCTTCATCCGCTTGCAGTAGCTTCACCTCCTGCAGCAGGGTAATCGCGCGCCGCCGCGCCTCAGCCATGGGAATGTTTTCATGCTGCAAAATCGCCTCTGTAAGCTGAAACCCGCAGGTATACACCGGATTCAGCGACGTCATCGGCTCCTGAAAAATCATTGAAATCTGCCCGCCGCGAAACTCGCGCAGCCATTCTAGCGGCAACCCTACTAGATCCACCGCCGGTTGGTTTTCTCCCCGAAACCAGATTTCGCCACCCACAATTTTGCCTGGCGGATTGGGCACCAGCCCCATAATCGACAGCGCCGTCACCGATTTTCCTGAGCCAGATTCGCCCACAATCCCTAACGTTTGCCCTCGCTGCAAGCTCAAGGAAATGCCGTCTACAGCGCGCACCAACCGGCTATCAGACCGAAACTCCACCGCCAGATTGCGAACATCCAGAACCGTATTGCTCATGAGCCCATTAGAAAAGGAATCAGCAGATTGACAAATTCTAACAGCGAGCTGAAACCCCCGCCTCTTTTAATGAACATTTACCGATCGGTTAGGCTTAAACACACAAGAATTTCGGAAGGATTTTGGAAGGGTTTTGGATAGGCAGGGAGCGCTTCTCCCCATCCACAGGCTCCTCTGCACCGTGAGTTCGATCGGGCTGTTGCAGTTCCGCGCGGCGAGGCTGAAACAACGCCGTGCCGCCCGCGACGCAGGCAGCACGGTTTTAGACTATTGCCGAACTGACATCTCTGTAAAGAATGCTCCAATATAATCAGCGTTCAGCGTAAACGTCCATCGTCAGAGATGTTTCGCCTCGCTCAACCTGACATTGCGTGTCATTCCGACTGATCCGACTGAAGGGAGGCCTCTCAACTGGATCACTATTTCCTTGGAACACTCTAAAACTGCGGCGATGAGGTCATTCATGAATGGAGCCGTCTGGCATGGTCGCCCTAGTTAAGATGGCCCGGGTCAAGTGGCTGCTGCTGAGTTCAGCTCGGGTTAAGTTGGCATCGGTCAGATCAGCATCCGTAAAATCAGCCCGCGCCAGATAGGCATCGGTCAAATGAGCTGCCGTGAGGTTAGCGCTGCGAAGCGTGGCTCGACTCAGATCGACACGGCTTAGCTGAGCTTGGGTGAGCACCGCTCGCACCAGACGCGCCTTGGTCAGCTTGGCATCTGGCAAAATGGCGCGGTCAAGGTTTGCCTCACTCAAATCAACCTCTTGCAGCTGAGCCCGTTCTAGCTTTGCCTGGGTGAGGGTGGCGCGATAGAGGCTGGCTTGGGTCAGCACGGCTTCCGTCAAAAAGGCTCCGCTGAGGTTCACCTCATTTAAGTTGGCGCCACGCAGATCCGCCCCGCGCAGCATAGCTTCGCGCAAATCGGCTCCTTGCAAATTAACTTGCGCCAGGTCGGCTCCGGTTAAATTAGCCCCACGCAAGTCGGCATGACAAAGGTTGGCACCCCGCAGGTTGGCCACGTAGCGGCGGTTTTCCTCACGCAGGTTCGCGCCACGGAGGCAGGCTCCAGACAGGTTGGCACCGCTGAGTTCTGTATTGCGTAAATCCGCGTCGCACAGATCCGCATCACACAGATTCGCGAGAGACAGATCGGCACTGCGGAGGTCGGCCCCGCGCAGCGTAGCCCCATGCAAGTCGGCATCGCGCAAAATAGCGCCCACTAAGTTAGCTTGACTCAGATTAATGCCCATGAGATTAGCGCGAGCTAGAGTCGCCCGGCTGAGGTCGGCACGGTTGAGATAGGCCAGGGCCAAGGTGCTGTGGCGCAAGTCTGCCTGGCTCAAGTCAATGCCAATTAAATCAGCGGCGGTCAGGTCGCTCCCTGTGAGACTAATGCCAGAAAAGTTGATTTGGTTTGCTGCGTAACGCTGGAGTAGTTCCTGAATATCCACAACGACTACCCCTTAAGGACTCAAGTGTGTTTTGGCAGGTTCTCCCGTCGTCGGGTGGCGGTCTGCTGGGGGCACCGAGGCGGCATGTTCTATCTGGATAGCGGGTAAATGAGCTGCAGGATCTGGGTCTGAGGCACCTGGATAGAGCGATCGCACGGCCCTCAAAATTGCGCTGGCTGCTTGCTGGTAAACCTCAGTCGGTTCTAGAAGCTCAGCAGTTTGCTGCATCTGAGTTTGCAACACAGCATAGCTGCTATACCGCTGCACCAATGCCTGCAACAGGCTTGCTAAATTGTGAGCGCGCAGCACTTCCCAACCCTCTAGCTGGGGTGGCAGGGGCGTATGTAGGGCGGAATAGAGCAACACCTTGGCCCGTAGGGGGTTGCAGTAGTTCATGACCTCTAGCCGCAGATCCATTAGGGTAGCGGCGTCGGGCGATCGCCCGTGCGATCTAAGGCTGAGAGCGATCGCCCCGTTTCTAGTTGCGCTATTTCCAGCCACCCTGTGGCTATCTGGGTGCTGCGGCTGCGTGTCCGCAGGCATCGGCGCAGCGCTAGGTGTGAGGGGCGTGGGGGCATTGTGTAGCCCTGCGCCAGCACCTCTGCCCAGTTTGGATGGCGGCGGCAGCGGGCGTCCGATGGCGATCGCCGTAACTGTTGTCGAGTCACCACTAGGCGGATCAGCCGAGGGGGAACCAGAGGGATAGAGGGGGGCGATCGCCCCTAAGACCGTCTGCGCAATCTGGGTATACTCAGCCCGACGGTTCAGCGAGTCCACAATGCTCTCTAGCGCCTGCGTTAGCGTCGGCAGATCTGCAGCGAGCGATCGCACCTCCTGCACCAACTCTGCCATCTGCACCTGTCCCAGCACGATTGGATCATTCTCCCAAAGCTGGCGGCAGGCGCAATAGAGCAGCTTCTTCATCCGGTGGTGCTCGGCCTCAGCGTCTAGTGCAGCCGCCGCTGCAACCACCTCAGGCGCTAGGTTTGCATTCTCCGCCGCATCTGTTCTAGCCGCCACCGTCGGATACAACAGGGACACCTGAGCCAGAATAGCCTGGGCCACCAGTCGATATTCAGCCGCTTTACTTAAACTGGCAACCGCTTGGTTCAACCGCTCCTCTAGATGCTCCGCCGTCGGCGCTAGCTGCATCAGCTCTCGCACCAAACTTGACACATCAAAATAGTCGAGCCGATAAGAATCGCTTTCCCAAATGTTCTTGCAGGCATAGACCAGCAGCTTCTTAATCCGTAAGCTCTGGTCTTGTTCAAATTCATAAACAATATCTTCGACGGAAAGCGGCACTGCCCTATTCCTGCACGTTGTATGCGCCATTCAAGGGCGATCGCCCCTGCAACAGCATCAAAATTCCTAGCTTATTATGCCCAGCTTTCTAAAGCGGTTTTAGAAATTTGCCGAATTTACGTTATCTCAGCCCGTTTTAAGCTTGATCCAGTTTAATGAAGCACAAACCCAAAATAACAGGAAAGCTGAAAGACGGGATTAACTCGGTGTACGGCAGAATGGCAATGATCAACCTGAGATAACAGAACAGGCATGAGGCAGTTTTTGATGCTGCCATGCCGTCTCACCCTGAATGTGCAACGCTAAAAGCTCAAGCATGCGCCCAAAGCAATCTTCTTAACCCCTACAAACTCAACTATGGATCAGTACTACAAGCCAGAACATCTGGATCAGTTTGGCAGCATTAGCGAGGGCAGCCCAGAACTAGCGAAAAAGTTTTTTGACTATTACAGCGCCGTTTTTGCAGAAGGTGCGCTCTCATCTCGTGAAAAAGCGCTGATTGCGCTAGCGGTGTCCCACACAGTGCAATGCCCTTACTGCATTGACGCCTACAGCAAAGCCAGTCTACAAGAAGGAGCCGACCTAGAGCAGATGACAGAAGCCGTGCATGTAGCCACTGCTATTCGGGGCGGGGCGTCTCTGGTTCATGGGCTGCAAATGCTCGATCAGGTCAAGCAACTCGGCATGTAGGCCTGAATCTAAATGGTTCGTCTATGGTGCGCGTTTACAGTGTGCAGACTACGTTGCTCCGACCGAGTGTAGCTTGTGCAATCGTGTGGCGTGCGCGGGCGAGACCTGTGGGATGGTTCGGCACCTTTGGCGTATCCATCCCCCAGGTCTGGCCCACAACCATCCAAATTCCACAGAAAACCGTATTCCTAACTCACCTTAGTTCACCGTTGTTCAACTTTTCACTGGTTCAAAAAAACACCGCAAAGGCGATCGCATGACTGATTCTCGGACTACATTGACCAATCTCCATCCAACCCCACCGGCTGCCAAATCACTGGAGACGTCAGGGTTTTCCCAGACTGGTACGCCCGCCCCATCATCCTTGCTAAACCGGCGATCGCCCTTGGCAGATCCCCAAGCACAACTCGCCCTCCTTGAGCAGGTGCCCTTAGCCGCAGACAGCGGCGACTTTGATGCCACCCTAGCCGCACACGGCTGCGCCACACTAACCCCGCAGTCTCTAGAAATCTTTCAAATGAACCTAGGCAAGTTATGCAACATGACCTGTCGCCACTGCCATGTGGATGCGGGCCCCGATCGCCGCGAAGTTATGACGCGAAATACGGTAGACGCCTGCCTCCGCGCACTCGATCAAACCACCGCCCACACCGTTGACCTTACAGGCGGGGCTCCAGAACTCAATCCCCACTTCCGCTATGTAGTGGAAGAATGCACTAAACGCGGCAAGCATGTGATCGACCGCTGCAACCTCACCGTGCTGCTATTGCCCACAATGGATGATTTGCCTCACTGGCTTGCCGAACGCAATGTCGAAATCGTCTGCTCACTGCCCCATTATCGCCGTCGCAACACCGACGCCCAGCGCGGCGACGGCACCTTCGAAAAATCCATCGAAGCCCTGCGGCGGCTCAACGCCGTAGGCTATGGCGATGGGCATCCACAGCGACGGCTGACCCTCGTCTCTAATCCTGTGGGTGCATTTCTCGCTAGCAGCCAGAGCAAGCTTGAAACTGAATGGAAAGCGGGACTAGCCAACAACTATGGAATTCGATTTGATCGGCTGATTACTCTCAACAACATGCCGATTTCCCGTTACTTAGAGTGGCTGCAAGAATCGGGCAACCTGAATCGATATATGGAGCTGCTGGTCAACGCCTTTAACCCCGCCACCATCAGCGGTCTAATGTGTCGCAACACCCTATCTATTTCCTGGGATGGACGGCTGTACGACTGCGATTTTAACCAAATGCTGGATATGGAGGGCGCACTATCTGACGGCGGTTCTACCCATATTCAAGACTTTGAACCCACTTCGCTGTCTGCCCGTCAAATTCGCACGGCTCGACATTGCTTTGGCTGCACGGCAGGAGCAGGCAGTTCTTGCGGTGGCGCGCTGGATACTTAAGTCACGTAAGTGCGATCGCGTTGTTTTGGCTTCACAGCGCGGGGCTAAAACAGCGCAAAACCATCCTGCCTGCGTCGCGAGCAGAACGGTTTTATACATTTGCTGAAGTGACGTTAACGTCACTTTTTTCACAACTAACCAGAGCACTTTTAACGGCATCATGCTCAGTCTCTTGATATTGCAAAGCTGTGGCAGAACAACAAGGTGAAACCCTTATATAGCAAGGGCTTCACCTTGTGTGTTCAGCTCACCGAAAGAAGAGTCGCCATTGATTAGGTGATAGTCGTGTTTATTTGCGGAAATATTAAGGTTAATTATATTTAATTTCTTCTAGGGCGTGATTTAGGCTGTGATCGGTATCACAGCCTAAATGAGAGATTGTTAAGAAAAAAGAAAGTTAAAGTAAAGTTTTCATGAAGCAATTAACCTTAGGATTTACGTCTTATCTCTTGCTAGCAAAGCAGTTGACCTCAATCCAGTAATATAAAATTTATGTAAAGTTAAAGGGTGTAACCCCGACCTCCCGATCCCGGTTTTATTTTTTTCGTGATAAGTTGATTCAGTTCCACAACCCAAGAGTGAACACGTAACGAGTTCGAGTTAATGGATGGGTGCGCCTTGATTAGTAAAGGCGTCTGCTCTGTGAAAAATCTCTCAATTTTGGGATTGCTCAGAGTGGCTCCAAACGTTCAAAAAACCTTGCGTGGCGAAGTGATATCGTTCGCCCCTTTGGTGGCAGCAGGTCTGGCTGTTCTGGAGTGACAAGTGTTTGGGTCTCGGCTCACTGCTGTAGGGCACTAATGGAGTGTATGAAACAGTCAATTTGGGGCAGCTTAGTTACTGCCACGGTTTCGGTTGCTGCTCTTGGGATCGCTCCTGGCAGCGCCACGCTTCCCAGCGAAGGGGATGAGGTTCCTCGAAGTCGTCGTTCAGTGCAATCTGTCGCGACTCACCTTCAAGGCGCATTGCCGCCCTCTTCAGATGCGGAGGCTACACCGCAACTCGCTGACCTGTCCAATCCAAATCTGGGTTCAAAACTTTCTACCCAAGATACGGCACGGATCTATGGCGATGTGAGTAAAGTCGGTGAATATCAATCAGATGAAGCTCAGAATGACGGTGCGATCGCCATTGTGACCATCTACCCCCATCGGTTGGGCGATCGCCCAGCTGCCACTCTGCAAGTTCGCAGCATTCCTGTGTTTACGGTTGTTGGGGACGAAGAAGCCACCCCGACTCCCAGTACGGCTGAGCTGTCGGTGGGCATGTTTTCCATCGAGTCTGTGGAATTAGGGTCTCCTGCGCTGGCAAACGCAGGCAACGACATCAAATTGCCTTCATCGGATGTTAAAAGCCAGATTGCTTTCGCAGATGCGACTTGGCAACAAACCTCACCGTCTGAGACGCTAGCTGCGGCGGATTCTCGTGTAGACCCCCTACCAGAAGCCTCGACCATTGCCGCTCGGATTAACCAACTGCACCGCGATAGTGTGGATGCGGAGCAAATCAATGTCCGTTGGGAAGGCGATCGCCGCACCTATGTCATCCACGCTGATGGCGCTGACATTGTGGAGTTGGGCGATCGCGTTAGGCTGACAGACACCACGCAAGATGCCGCAGAAGATGCGTTGCAAGCCGCTAATCGACTTCGACGCCTCTTGGGTGGTGCAGCCCCCCTGCGCACCATTGAGGGTCAGCCTCAGCTCGTAGCCCAAGCCCAGGAATCTGGTGGACTGAGAGGCATGGCGTCTTGGTACGGCCCCGGATTCCACGGCAACCGCGCTGCCAGTGGCGAGGTATTCGACCAAAACGAGATGACTGCGGCGCATCGCACCTTGCCCTTTGGCACCCAGGTACGGGTGACTAACCTGAACAATGGGCAGTCTGTGGTGGTGCGTATCAATGATCGTGGACCCTTCACTGGAGGCCGGGTAATTGATCTATCTGCCGCTGCCGCTCGAGCGATTGGCATGCTTAACTCTGGCGTCGCGCCTGTCCGGGTTGAAGTCATGCAATAGCTGTGCGCACTGTTGAGTCGATTGAGCGCTAAGGCTAGGTTTGACGATGCCATGCTCTAAATCTCAGAGCTGCACTCCAACGGATGGTCGGTGCAGGAGCGAGAGTTCTAACGTTGCCCCCAGGCTGAAGTATTGGATTGATAACTTCCTCAAGATGGCATCACCTGTCCTTTATGGGTTGTGGAACGGTGATGCCATTTTTGATCGTCTCAGTTCCAGGGTCAATGCTTTGCAGGTCACCCGAGCAAGGTGGCATACCTTTGGGTGTCAAAGCCAGTGGATAGGGTGCTGCTAAGGGCGATCGCGCCTTCTATTTATGCCTCTATGTAAATCAAAATTAAAAAAAACAGATTATTCGTAAACTTAACAGATTTAACCTGAGTCCCCACTGCGGGGGGCAGGAAGATTCAAAGGAACCAACGCTATCCAACTCATCTTAAATTTAAGCTGCACCCGCTTCTAGAGCTGACTCCAGCTTTAGCGCCACCCTCGGGTTAAAAGGGCAGGTCATTGTCGTCATCATCGTCTAGATTCAGGTCTGTAGCCGGGGCGTCGAGTGGCTCAATGGCAGTGCTTGAATCATCAAAATTAACGATCTGTCCGTTGAACATGTCTGCAAAGCTTTTGGCAGCCCGTAACACTTCGTCCTCTTCAATCCAACCTGGGGTGGGACTGGCCTCGGTGGGCGGCGGGGCTGAGGGGGTGGGAACCGGGGTAGGAGACCCTTCTGGACGCGGAGATGACACAGGTCTTAGAGCCTCACTGCTGGCAGCCGTAGGAGCGGCGGCGGGGGCACTAGGGGAGTCTGCGGCTGGCGCTGGTGCTTCTGTCGTAGACGGTGCGATAGCGGGGGCAGAGGACACTGGGGAGGGGGCAGGCGTAGAGGCGGGTGCAGAGACTGGCGTAGAGGCAGGCGCAGAGGCTGGGGCAGGAGCGGCCTCACTGGGTGCGATCGCCACCTCCAACGACACCCGAACCGTTGTTCCAGTCAGCTCCTTAAAGGCGGCTTCAATATTGGGCAGTCGATCCTTCGCCATTTTGAACAAGGGCTGAGAATTGACCCCAATGCGTGCCTCGGTGGCCTTAAAGTCCAACAGGCGGCACTGCTGTCGCAGCATTGTTTGGGTCGAAAAGGGCTTGACCTGCGCCAACACTTGCTGCCAAAGCTCATCCAAATTCACTGACTCTGGATGTTTGGGTGGCTGCGTCGGTGCTGCAGGGGGTGGGTCGGGTGCAGGAACTGGTAGCGGCTGGGTCGGCGCAGAAGGCGAGTTCGCGGTAGCTGCCGATGATAGTGGGTGAGGAGCCATTGAAGGGGCGGGTGGAGCGACCGGAATGGGGATTTCGGTCACGGCTGTTACTGCGGGTGCTGTGGCAGCCCTGACCGGAGTCGTCGGTGAGGCGGGCGGAGGCAGAACGGCGATCGCCCCGGTTGCAGCCACAGGTTGAGCAGTGGGCAACAACCCCATCAGCGTGACTTCTAGCCACAGTCGAGGTTGTGAGCTGTTGCGCACTTGAATTTCGTGATCCTGCAAATGTCGCTGGCTATGCTGCAACCACTCTGATGGCAAGGGCTGCACCAGCGCGCACATGTCGGCCCAGGTGGGCGCCGTAATGGCGACCAAGTCGCTGCGGCTGGGCGCAGTTTTGGCAATCAATAGGTCTCGATAAAAGCTGGTGAGGTTTTGCAGCACGATTAGCGGCTCTCTGCCTCGATCCATCAGGCGACGAACGCTGTCGAGAATCGACTCGGGTTGAGATTGGGCGATCGCCCGCACCAGATCGAGCAAATCTCGCTCGGGCACTGCCCCCACCAAATCCCACACGCGCTCGGTGGTGATGTCGCCCTCTAACAAGCTCAGCTGATCTAGCAAACTCTCGGCATCGCGCAGCCCGCCCTGGGCAATTTGCGAGACGAGTTGCACCGCGTCGTCCTGAATGGGAATCGCTTCTTTCTGGGCGATCGCCCGCAAATGCTGTGCCATCGCTTCTAGGGGAATGCGGCGAAAATCGAACCGCTGACAGCGCGAAATGATCGTGGGGAGCACCCGCTGCGGATCGGTCGTAGCCAGCACAAACACCACCCGATCCGGCGGTTCTTCTAGCGTTTTTAGCAGTGCATTAAACGCGGCATTCGACAGCATGTGCACTTCGTCAATCACATACACCTTGTACCGACACTGCACCGGGGCAAACTGCGCCCGCTCAATCAGTTCACGGATGTTGTCTACACCAGTGTTGCTGGCTGCGTCAATTTCGATCACGTCGAGCGAGCTGCCTCGGGTGATGTCGCGACAGGCCTGACACTGCCCGCAGGGTTCTGGCGTGGGCTGCGCTGCGCTGAGGCAATTGAGGGATTTTGCAAAAATGCGAGCGCTGGAGGTTTTGCCTGTGCCGCGTGCGCCTGTGAACAGGTAAGCAGGGGCAATGCGCCGCTGCCGCAAAGCGTTCGAGAGCGTTGTGGCGATCGCCTCTTGCCCCACCAATTCTGCAAAAGACTGAGGCCGATATTTATGATGCAGCGGTTCGTAAGGCATGAGCAATGAAGACCTGTGGGCACGCGGGAATGTGCTCTTTATTTAGAGTACGCGATCGCCCTACGAAAACAAATGCACTAAATCACTGCCGTCCTAGCCGCGTTAAATGCCTCAATCACTCAGTGGGAACACCTACCTGCCTGTTCGGGTCACACCACTTAGCACCATTTGAGGACATTTTCCATGTTGAGGTTAAACCGCTGGCGCTCCCCTGCTGCTTTGCTGATGGCATTGGGAGTCACAACGACTACGATGCTGCCCGCCGTGCTGGCTATTCCCGCTATGGCACAAGACTCGACCCGATTGGCCCAGCGCATTGACACCCGCGCGACGCTGCCTCGGGGCACCCAAATTGAGGTGTTTGCTGAAAACGAACGGGTGATTGTGACCCCTGAAGAAACCACCAGTCTCCGCCTGACGGTGGCTGAAAATGTGCGCGATCGCCAAGGCATCGTCGTCATCCCCGCTGGCAGCATCATCGAAGGGGAACTGCGCCCCGCCCGCTCGGGTACGCAGTTCTTCGCCCAAGAGGTGATCCTGCGCGGCACCAACGAACGGCTGGCATTAGATGCCGATTCTAATATCGTGACCCGACGGCAAGTGGTGTCACGCCGGACAAACCCCGACGTTCTGCGTGGTGCGGCCGTTGGCAGTGCCGCCGCCGCAGTCGTCGCTGAAGTTTTTGGCCGGATTGATTTTGTAGATGTGCTGGCAGGGGCTGGGCTCGGCGTATTAGGCGAGCTATTGCTAACGCGCCAGCGAGAGGTAGAAGTCGTGGTGGTCTTTCCTGAAACCGATCTCGACCTCCAGCTTACGTCAGACTTTGAGGTGTTGAGCGGTAGCGCCCTACGACCCGGTGATGGGCGCGATGTGCGCGACACGCGTGATGTGGACGTGCGCCGCAGCGACGACGGATACTTTTATCGAGATGAGTTGGGTCGCCCTGACAATTCTGAGTCTCGGTCTGATGCACCGATCCGCCGAGTCAACGAGCGGCAGCGGTTGATTGATCTATGGCGCAGCCGCAACCGAGTGAATTGATCCACATCGGCAAATCGGTTCAATCCATAGGCTCAATCTATGAATAGGGCATCTACCACTGGGTCTGCTCCATACCGAATCACATCGGTACAGGGCAGACCTGTTTCGTCATGCACTTGGGCGATCGCCCGTGTGGCCTCGTCATCACTTAAGTGGAAGGTATTGAGCGCGATCGCCACCACCCTCGTCTCTGCAAACGCTCCCCCAGCCGCCGCCACCGTTTCATACACCCGAACTACTTCCGGCAAGGGCGGAATGGGCACCTCAGGGAAATTGTGGATGTGAGTTTGCTGTGCGCGATGCACCAAGACGAGATGGGTTGGCTGGCTGCCCCGCAACAGCGGCAGCGTTGCTGTCGAAGCGGGGTTCATCAGTGCTCCCTGCCCCTCAATATGCACCACATCGCAATCGGCCCCCTGCCGCAGCACTGCCTGCTCTACCGCGCCCGAGGCAAAATCTACCCGAATTGCATCTAACGGGATGCCGTCATGCCCCAGCATCAGCCCCGTTTGGCCCGTCGCTATAAAGTGCGATCGCAGCCCCCGCTGCTGACAGGTGCGGTGCAGCTCTAAGCTCGTAGACATTTTGCCCACGCTCATATCGGTGCCAACCGTTAACACGCGACGACAGCCGAGCGATCGCGCCTTGCCGCTGCCAGAGATCAGCCCTGCGGGCTCCTGCCGCACATCCCAAATCCACTGGCCTGGTTTTAGCTGCGCTGACAGAGTGGGATCGGTCGCCATCGCCACATGCAGCCCATTTACCACGCTCAGCCCGGCAGCAACGCCCTCTCGCACCTCCTGTTGCCAAGGCTCTGGCAACGCGCCACCCAGGGGCGCAATCCCCAAACTCAGCACCGTTGGGGAATACTCCAGCGCTGCGCTGACGGAAGGCACAATGGGCACCGCGCGTGGAATCCCCGTTAGAGCCATCAAATCTTCGCCAGCACAGGTGTGATCGATCACCGCCACAATAGGCAGATCGCAATAGCGCAATAGAGAAAGTCCAGTTTTGCCGCGAGACGACGTGGTGCCGCCATGCAGCAAAATGGCGACGCGATCCTGTGGGTTGAGCATGGGCAGCATGACCTAGGCAGAATGTCTAATAAGTTCAACTAAATAAACTCAAATAAATTCGATAGCCCCATTGCTGGAAGACAGTCTGGGACACATTCCACGATGGAGCATCATGGGGCGATCGCCCGCTCGATTCATCCACCCCGACTCTAGGCGAAAATCTGGCAAATTCCTACCATTGCATTTTTGCCATACCGATTCGACGTAAAATTCAGAACATTGGCTACTACAACCTGCCCTCATCGGGTTGAACAAGCTGACACATTGGGTACTTCGTTTCTGCCAAGCTGCAATGCGCTTCGACAAAATTTTGATCGCCAATCGGGGTGAGATCGCCCTACGAATCCTGAGAACCTGCGAAGAGATGGGCATCTCAACCGTTGCGGTACATTCCACAATCGACCGCAATGCGCTGCATGTGCAGTTGGCGGACGAAGCGGTTTGCATTGGCGAACCCCCCAGCAGCAAAAGCTATCTCAACGTGCCTAATATCATCGCGGCGGCCCTGACTCGTAATGTCAGCGCCATTCATCCGGGCTACGGGTTCTTAGCAGAAAATGCCCGCTTTGCCGAAATCTGCGCCGACCACCAAATTACCTTTATCGGCCCCAGCCCTGAATCCATGAGGGCAATGGGAGACAAGTCTACGGCTAAAGAAACCATGCTCCGGCTGGGGGTGCCTACGGTGCCGGGCAGTGATGGCCTGTTAGCCGATGAAACAGCCGCGTTGGCGATCGCTCGCGACATTGGCTACCCCGTGATGGTTAAAGCCACAGCAGGCGGCGGCGGCAGAGGCATGCGCCTCGTACGCGATGAGAGTCTGCTGGTGAAGTCCTTTTTGGCCGCTCAGGGAGAAGCTGAAGCGGCGTTTGGCAACCCCGGCGTGTACATGGAGAAATTCATCGAGCGCCCTCGCCATGTGGAATTTCAGATCTTGGCGGATGCCCATGGCCACGTGATTCACCTAGGCGAACGCGACTGCTCCATCCAGCGGCGGCACCAAAAGCTCTTGGAAGAATCCCCTAGCCCAGCCCTAACGCCAAAGCTCCGAGCCAAAATGGGGAATGCCGCCGTCAAGGTGGCCAAGGCAATCAAGTATATCGGTGCGGGAACGATTGAGTTTTTGCTCGATCAAACGGGCAACTTTTACTTTATGGAAATGAACACTCGCATCCAGGTAGAGCACCCGGTGACAGAAATGATCACCGGGCTAGATCTGATCGCCGAGCAGATTCGGGTAGCCCAGGGCGATCGCCTGCAGCTGACTCAAGACCAAGTACGGATGGTAGGACACACCATCGAGTGCCGCATTAATGCAGAAGACCCCGAGCAAAACTTCCGCCCCGCGCCCGGTCGCATCAGCGGCTACCTGCCCCCTGGCGGCCCCGGCGTGAGAATGGATTCCCATGTCTATACGGACTATGAAATTCCGCCCTATTACGATTCTCTCATCGGCAAACTGATTGTATGGGGCCCCGATCGCCCCTCAGCCATCCGACGGATGAAACGGGCACTCCGCGAATGCGCCATCACAGGACTGCCCACCACAATCGGCTTCCATCAGCGAGTGCTCGAAACCCGCGAGTTTAATGAAGGGCAAGTTTATACCAACTTTGTGGAGCAGATGCTCAAAAACGAAGGCAAGCTGTAGCGCGGCACTCCGATATAGCGCGGCACTCCCAGTTAGCGGATTAAACTACAGACGATTCATCATAATCAGCAGGCCTTGTTGCCCAACTAGCAACTCACGCAGCAGGCTAAACACGCCGACCCAAAGAATAGGTGTAATATCTACGCCCCCCAACGGCGGCACCAGCTTACGAGACGGAGCCAAGAACGGCTCGGTGGGGAGGGCAATGAGCTTAAAGGGCATGGTCTGCAAGCTCACCTGAGGATACCAGGTCAGCACAATTCTAAAGATGAACAGCAGAATCATCAGACCAAACACAATCCCTAAGCATAACGAGGCGATCGCCACTGGAGTCATCGTCATAACACATTAGATAGCCTAAGCCGGGCTATGAATAACACAACAATCACGCTTAAACCTTAGAACCCACAATCCAAATCGAGCCAATCTAGACCATGACCAATTCGTGAACAGGCCACAAGACCTGAAGCCATCCTTAGCACTCAAGAAAATTTATAAAATTCACAGAGCTATTCATGGATAGGTTTATCGCTAACTAACTGAATAAATGAGAATTAGGCTCATTCTATGTTTATTCTAAGCGGTGAGTTCCGAGCTATCGTTTTGAATTTTGGGCCAAATGATTGACGGCGATCGCACTTTCTTCAAACGCAGTTTGCTCAGCCCTCAGCTACACCCGTTGATAGAGCAGCCTTCTAAGAAACCAGATCGGAGCAGCCCGCCTAAGTTCTAGAACCATCTGCTTCTCAAGAGGGAACTAGACCGATAGAATAAAACTTAGACGAGGTATCAAAGATTTAAAAAAGGATTACGTTCCATGACTCCATCTCTCATGAACTTCTTCTATAGCCTGCTGGCTGGCATCGTAATCATCGCGATTCCTGTGGTTGTCGGGTTGGTCTTTATTAGCCAGAAAGACAAAATTCAGCGCAATGGCTAATTCTGCCTGTCGCTGCGTTGGCAACACTGGCCAGAACCCTAGCGTATGCGCTCAGGATTAGAACTCGGTCGATCTGTAGCTTAGGGCGTACTGCGATGCAGTGCGCCCTAAGTGTTTAGAGCTGATTGATATAGGCGTTGCTATTGATAAAACGCTAAGATTGAGACATACTTGCCTAAACTGTGGGTCTTTATTAAGGGCTAGCCCTGTCTATAGTCTGGATTTTCAGCGGGCAGCGTTGTCTGGGGTCAGGTCTGTGATGGACTCGTAGCCAGCGATCGCATTGCAGTATTAGCTACAGTGGCTTGGTCTTAGTTCTAGTTACAGTAAATAGTATCTAGAAATAGTATCTAGAGTATCTAGAAAGTCTGTTGTATAAAGGTTGGTCTGAACTGGAGTGGCATGACAAGCTTATTTTTTTTCCAGCCCGTTTTGGCTCAGGTAAATGTGGGCGGAAACCCTGCTGCTTTGCTGGGCATCGTGTTGGCCCTGAGTGGCGCTGGGCTCTACTTCATGCGCACCATGAGACCCCAGCTCGCGCGGGATTATGATATTGCACTGGCGGCGATCGCCCTCCTGGCAGGGTCTATCCTATTCTTTCAGGGCTGGCGACTTGACCCGATTCTGACCTTTGGCTATTACTTAATGGCTGGTGCGGCTGGGTTCTTTGCGTTTGAGGCCATCAAGATGCGCGGCGCGGCTACTGAGCAAGCCAAGCGCTATTCCCCCGTTGTGGATGAAGATCGCGATGTCAGTCCGGTCTATCAAGCCGAGATTGACGAGATGCCCATGACCGATGCGCGCTCCGCCACTCGTCGCATTCGTGCCAGTCGCGACTATCGCTCAACCGATGCCGAAGATTACACAGACGATGGACGGCGCACGTCATCTCGGAACGATCGGCTTAACAGCACTCGGCGACGACGACCAGCCTCGCGTCCAGAAGACAGCCGCTCGGCCAATCGCCCCAGCGCCTATGACCGTGACAGCGATTATGGCAGTAGCCGGAGCAGTGAGCGATCGCGCGCAGACAGCAGCTTGTGGGATGAAGGCAAGGGTTCATCCTCTGGCGGCTACAGCGACATGCCCTCTCGCCCGAGCCGCAGCAGCGGATCAGAGCGGCCTCGTCGTCCCCGTCCCTCTGGGCCTGCGGGCAACCCTCGCCGCCGCCCTATTGAAGATGAACCCCCTGCAAACTACGTCGATTACGTCGATTACACCGATGGCGATGCTGATCGCTCCTTTTAGTCCCTAGCTCTCCTCTCAGTTTTTCTCAGCTTTAAAGCCAGTTAAACGCCCTGTCCTTTCCAATAGCCTTGTTCAACGAGGCGTATAAATTAAGCCAGTGGGTGTAGAGATCGGTGCCGATCTCTACACCCACAGGTTTTTGGGGGTTTGATCGACATTGCTACGCGCAAAAATGAGACGGATTGGATGGCGATCATCAAAGCCATGAAAATTCATCCAATTCTCATGGGCAGATCCGATGACGATTGATAGCCTTATTGCCACAATAGAAGCAGCTTGTACCGTCCAATTTGCTAGGTACTAAGTAGCCCATGCAGAACTAAAAGGCGATCGCCGCATGAATCATCGCACACCCATTCGCTTCTCCGGCTCATTGATGACAGCTACGGCATTGTTTGCCAGCACGCTGCTTATGGCTGAGGCGGCCGCCCCACGCCAGTGGCTTACCCTCTCTCACTGGGGGCACACCAGTCAGGCTCTTGCTCAAGATGCCGAAGAAAGCGTCAACATTCGCGTCTATAGCGCTGCCAGTGCGGCTGTGGTGTCGATCGAAACGCCCAGCGGCAACGGTAGCGGCAGCATCATCAGTGCGGATGGGCTCATTCTCACTAACGCGCATGTGGTCAACGATGTCGAAACGGTGACCGTAGTTTTGTCTGACGGGCGGCGGTTAGAGGGCGATGTAGTGGCCTTTGGGGAAGCAGGGCTAGACCTGGCTGCCGTGCGCATTCCCAATCAGCGCGACCTGCCTGTTATAGAACTAGCAGCGGCCGACAGCATTCAGGTCGGTCAGCGCGCCTTCGCCATCGGCAACCCCTTCGGTCGCTTTCAGGGAACGTTTACAACTGGCATTGTGAGCCGCATTGATACGAATCGGGGACTACTGCAGACGGATGCGGCCATTAACCCCGGTAATTCTGGCGGGCCTTTGCTTAACAGTCAAGGGCAGATGATTGGGGTGAACTCTGCCATCTTTTCGCCTCGAGGGCGGTCTGGCAACACGGGCATTGGGTTTGCTATTTCGATGAATCGGGTGGCTCCGTTTCTCACGGCAGTGCGCGAAGGTCGTGCCCCGCGAGTCGCGCAGCAGTCACCCATGCTAGGCGGTGGAGAAAAGGCAGCCCAGCGGATTCGCTTAAATGCCAACCCTGTCGAAGGCAGCCTAGCGGATGACAGCAATGTGCTGCCATCAGACGGCAGCTATTTCAATGCCTACACCTTTGAAGGGCAGGCCGGGCAGAGGGTGATTATTGAAATGAATAGCGATGAGCTAAACCCTTACCTGATTTTGCTGCAGCCTGATGGAACGGACTTGGCACAGGATGGCGGCAGCGGTAGCACCAATGCACGCGTTGTCACGGTGTTGCCCGATGGCGGGCTATATACCATTCTGGCGAATTCTCGCAATGCTGGAGAAACTGGCCGCTATATGCTGCGAGCGATCGCTCCCGATCCATCCAATGCCGCTGCTACTCCATCTACCGTCGTGTTAGAAGAACGCAGCAGCTTGGGGCCTCAGTCTGAGCGGTGGCCCGAAGACGGCAGCCCCTATCAAGACTTTATGTTTGAAGGAGAAGCGGGGCAGGTTATCAGCATCAGCATGGAGAGTAGCGAGTTTGAGACCTATTTAATGCTGTTTGGGGAAGATGGTAGCTTGGTGGATCGGAGCAGTATTCCCACTCCAGAGCGTCCCAATTCCAGTATTTTGGTCAGCCTGCCGACTTCGGGATCCTATCGCATTGTGGCAAATGCGTACCGTCCTAGTGGTCGCGGCTCCTTTCAGCTGACGATTCGACAAGAAGAGTAAGCCCCAGCGGCAAAAATCCCCAGTCTCACCACCCTGAGTTACGCAGGCAAGTGGCTTATGCCTCTTGCTTAGCGTCGCTACATGGATACCATTCGGGACTTAGCAGGGGGGAAGGTTTGTCCTAATGCTGTAGCTTCTAATGCTGAGAGAGGGGCTGTCGCACTTCGCCGCTCAGCAACTGATGTGTTTCGGTTAGTAGCGTGGGAATGTGATCGGCGTGGGGACTGTGGCTAAGACACGCTCGCAACAGATTGGGATTTACCTGCGCGGCGTTATTGCCAGGCACCCAGTGACCGCTGTTGCCCAACATGCCATAGCGGGCGCGGGCAAATTCTTCCATATCAAAGGCGATCGCCAGATTCCGCAACCACAGAATCATCCACACATTGATGCCGCCTGGGGTGTCCTTTAACTTAGGTAAGCCCGCGTCCCAAGTTTTGTACCAAGTTTCACCCAAGCGCTCAATGGCAGCCTGCTCTAGTCGCTGCAAAATAGGCGACAGTACCGCAGAAGCCTGATTGAGCAACGGCAAGGTTTTGAGGTGTTCGTCAAAATTTTCAGGCCGAGACGCCCCAATGCTCAGGGTGTGCACCTGGGGATGGCTGAGGCAAAAGAGGTCATTAAAGACCAGTGGACTGAGAGGCGCACACAGGTCTACGAGACGTTGAGATGGCTTGTAGAGCATGCCGCCTTTATCAGAAGGGCTAATGATAAACACGCCCATATCATGCTGCTGCGCGGCTTCGATCGCAGGCCAGTTGAGCTGGTTGATATAGTACCAATGCAGATTGACATAGTCGAACTGGTTGGTGGCGATCGCCTGCACAATCACCTCGGTAGGGCCATGGGTCGAAAAGCCCACATGGCGAATTCGCCCCGCCGCCTGATAGCGCCGTACCACATCCAAACAGCCGCCCGCTCGCACGGCCCACTCTAAAATTTCTGGTGTGTTAATGCCGTGGAGGCCCAGCAGGTCAATGTAGTCGAGCTTGAGATTCGCCAGAGACTGATCCAGCTTGAGCTTAAACTCCTTGGGGTCAGCCTTGGGCGACACCTTGGTTTGCACGATCAGGCGATCGCGCGGTAGCGTGGGCAACACCTGCCCGAGTTGAAGCTCTGATGTACCATAGCCCCGTGCCGTTTCGATATGGGTGATCCCCATCTCCAGTGCCCGGCGAATTGTGGCGGCCAGATTATCCTGGCTGTCTTTGGGGATGCGCCCTAAGGGCATGTCCTTCCATTGATATTGATAGCGCATGCCGCCGCAGGAAAAAACGGGCATCGGCAACTCAGTGCGGCCAAATCTGCGATAGTCCATACCGTGGCGTTGATGTTTGGGATAACGGTGAAAAGGGCAGCCGACGATGCAATCAAAATCTGCCCTTTTCAAGCTAGCAGCATTCTTCACGGCTGGGGAGCATTGACCGATAGATTCATGGCTCCACAGGGTTGCAACCTATAACTCGCGCACGATGGGCGTTCCATCAACAATTTCACCAATCAGCACGGTGTCGGTCACGCCCACAAATAGGCCGTTTTCTAGCACACCCGGAATATTGTTGAGGATGGTGTCTAACCCAGCAGGATCGTCGATGCCTTGGTCAAACTTCACGTCCACAATCAGATTGCCGTTGTCAGTCACGACGGGGCCGGCCTTTTTTACGCCCATGCGAAGGGTTGGCTGACCGCCTAGGGCTTCAATCTTGCGCATGACAGGGGCGATCGCCATCGGGATCACTTCCACCGGCAACAGAAACGTGGTGCCCAGCTTGTCTACTAGTTTGGAGCTGTCGACCACCACGATAAAGGTTTCTGCTAGGCAGTCTACAATCTTTTCTTGGGTGTGAGCGGCGCCGCCACCCTTAATCAGGTTCTTTTGGGGATCAACTTCATCGGCCCCGTCGATGGCGATGTCAATCCGGTCGGCTTCGTCTAACGTTGTGAGGGGAATGCCGTACTGCTTAGCCAGCACCGTGCCCTGAAACGAGGTGGGAATGCCCTTAATGTCTTTCAGCTCCCCCGACTTGAGCTTTTCGCCTAAAAACTCGATCATGTAGGCGGCAGTAGAGCCTGTTCCCAGGCCCACAATCGACCCTGACACGACTCGGTCGGCGGCAGCTTTGCCGACTTGCTGTTTCATTAACTTAGTGGGATCAGTCTCTGCTGGCATAATTTTCTCTCCTGTAGATAGATAGTCTGGAGTGCAAGTGCAAAGGGCGATTCTCTTGGCCTCTCTGGGACGGCCACGCCAACAGAACCAAACCGTGAACGCTCGCGTAGGCAACAGCCCCAACTGTACAGGCTATCATTTTGAGGGGACGCCCTTGAGCGCCTGCGAGTCACACTGAAAGTTGGGTAAGGCATGACGCATACGGTGGATGCTGAGGAGTGGGGTGGCCCGTTGCCAGGGCTGACGGTATCGGACTGTGAACGGCAGTTGAAAAACCAATGGCTGACCCCGGTAGAGCGATCGCCCCTCCTGATCCAGCTCGCACAGCTGCGGCTGCAGGGAGATCAGCCCATTGAGGCGATCGCCCACTGTGATGCCGCCCTCCAGCTTCAGCCGGATGCATCTCAGGCCTATGGTGTGCGGGGGTTGGCACTGATGGCGCTGGGGCAGTGGTCAGGCGCTGCTAAGGACTTTAATCGGGCGATCGCCCACGCATTTCAGCCTGCGGCGCTGCTGTGGGGCAAGCGGGGCGAAGCATTGCGGAACATGGGCCAGTATAAAGGGGCGATCGCCTGCTATACCCAAGCGCTGACGCTGCAGCCCAACCATGCCACGTGGCTCAGCGCTCAGGGGTCACTGCTGGCGGTAACGGGTCAGCCTAAGCCCGCTCTAGCCATCTGCGAGCGTGCCCTTGCATTACAGCCAGATCTTGCAGACGCCTGGAATAGTAAAGGCGTAGCGCTGCTGGTGTTAAATCGGCTAGAGGCAGCATTGGGCTGCTTTGACCAGGCGATCGCCCTAGATCCCAAGATTGATCGCACTTGGTGCAACCGGGGCACTGCGCTGGTTCGGCTAGAGCGCTATCCCGAGGCTATCGAGAGTTTGGAGCGATCGCTCACGGCGCATTCCCTCGCGGCATGGCACGCCTTTGCTTGGACGAACCTAGGCTATGCTCACCTGCGACAAGGAGAGTTTCAGCGGGCGATCGCCCCGCTTGAGCGCGCCTTACAGCTTCAGCCGCGTTCCTATACGGCCACGCTCTATCGCCTGGCTTGCATTGCCCTCAGCGGCCAACTGGTGACGCACCTGCGCCAACCTGCCGAGCGTCAACGGCTGCGACGGGATAGCGGCACAATCCTCAATTTTCTTAAACTGCGGCTGCTGGTGTTGGGGGGAGTGGTGCTGCTGATTACGCTGGGGCAAGGCGCCTGGGCACAAACGGTGCGCGATTGGCTGCCCCTACTACTCTCGGCTGGGATCGTGGGGCTCGTCGGGCTAGATTTGTGGGTTCACCGCAGCCGGCTGCGCCTCGTATGGCGCACCTATATCGGCAACTCGTGGCTCACCTACCTGCGAGCGCTGGGCACAGTGGTGCTAACGCTGGTGACGTATACCGTGGCTGAATCTATCGCCCCCCGGTTCTTGCTATGGGGCTGGGGCAACCTGGTGTTTGGGCAGCCGGGAAACGTGATATTTCAACCCTTGAGCATGGCGGCAGCCTCTCTCGCAGAGGACGCGCCTGTTGGGGGAGAGGCCGCTGGCTGGAGCCTCGACTGGGCCAAGGTGTTTATTTTGCTGTTTTGGGGACTGATGCTGCTGGGCATTCCGCTCTGGGCGCGGCTAGAGGAGCGCATCTTTCGGCGCGGCGGCGATACCTGGCGACAGATTGCCGTGCGCTCTACTCAGTTTGGGCTGATTCACCTGGTGGCAGGCATTCCCATCTTGGGGGGGTTGGTGCTAATTCTGCCGGGGTTTCTCTTTGCCTGCCGCTATAAGACGGTGCGCGATCGCACGTTTCGCCAAACGGGCGACCTCTGGCAAGCGCAAGAAGCGGGCGTCACCGCCAGTACGGCTGACCACGCGGTTTACAATGCAATTTTAGTCAGCTTAGCTGTGTTTGCCCTCTTGATGATTCCGTCCTGATTCCATTAACCTAATCCCATCAAGCTGATTCCATTAATCTGATTCCATCAGGATGGGCACACGTTGTGCCGCGTTCTGGGAATCTTAAACGATTTTGTGGAGAGGCTTAGCCTCTCCACAATCGCCCAACTGCGTAAGTCCTATCCATACACCAAGGTGTTATGCCAACTCTGTCAAAGATCATGCTCTATCCCATCAAATCGCTGGATGGTGTAGCAGTGGACGCGGCGGCGGTGCTGCCCGGAGGGGCACTGCAGGGCGATCGCGAGTTTGCCTTGGTGGATCGTGAGGGGAAATTCGTCAATGGCAAGCGCACTGAAGCCATCCACGCCATTCGCGCCCAGTTTGATCGAGCGGCACGACAGGTTCAGCTATGGACTCGGGCGATCGCCCCCCAAACCTTTCACCTTGATCAGCAACGGGCTGACCTCGAGGCCTGGTTTAGCGACTACTTTGGCTACCCGGTGCAGTTGGCCCAAAACACACACCAGGGATTCCCCGATGACTGCGAGGCCTCTGGCCCAACGCTGGTGAGTGTGGCCACACTCACCACGGTGGCCACCTGGTTTCCGCCGATGACGCTGACTGAAGCCCGCCAGCGCTTTCGCACCAATCTAGAGCTAGAGGATGCACCCGCATTCTGGGAGGATGAGCAGTTTACCGCTATGGGCGATCCACTACCGCTGCACGTCGGTGACGTGAGGCTGATGAGCAGCAACCCCTGTCAGCGCTGCATTGTGCCAACTCGCGATTCTCAAACGGGCGATCGCACGCCACAGTTTCAGGCTCACTTCATAGCTCAGCGCCGCGCCACACTGCCCGCCAATGCCCCACCCACTCGGTTCAACCACTTCTATAAGCTCACCTTGAATACTCGCGTAGCCTCGGATCAAACGGGAAAAGTGCTGCGGATCGGCGATCAGGTCAAATCAATCGAATAACCTTCTAGAAAATTCCTCTCACCTGCTGCCGACTTCGGCTCACATGCGGAATCGGATTAATATCTTTTGTAATAGCACTTAGATAATTTGGCTTAACATCCCGTAGCTTGAGATTAGACCTAAATCTCTTCGAATCAGAACGAACGTTATCAGAACGAACGTTCATCTCGACTTAAAAGGGTAAACGGGCTCTGATCCACCCTCCTACGAAAGATACAGAATGCAATAGAATTAAGCATCCTGTGAATGTGACGCTTCTCACGGTAGTTAACCCCAATGCGCTATGGCTAAACAGAATGACATGCTTCCGTTGGCGCTGTCTCTGCTGCTCACCACTGGGTTGCTTGTGGGCGGCGGATGGTGGGTAATGACTCGAACCAATCTGATCTCTGGTCTCACGGACGATACGTCCAACACCTCCGTTCCGTCGCCAGACGCCTCCCCTGAAGGCTCCTCCAACGCAGCGGCTGAGCCGGTGAACGTGCAGCCTCAGACCTCGACGGGGCAGACATTGGCAGAGGTGGCCGATGTGCCTAGCGGACTGTTTAACTACGGTGGCAGCACCACCTGGGCACCCATTCGCGGCGAGGTTGACCCGGTGCTGCGTCAAGCGTTTCCCCAGTTCCAACTGCGCTATGCTGACCCCATCAACCGCCCACCGGGGTCTACTATTGGCATTCAAATGGTGCTAGACGGGCAATTGGCATTCTCTCAATCGTCTTCATCCCTGCGCGATCAAGACTATCAGCAAGCCCAGCAGCGCGGGTTCACCCTTCAGCAAATTCCAGTAGCGTTAGAGGGAATTGCGATCGCCGTCCACCCTACGCTCAACGTCCCAGGCATCACCACCGAACAGCTCGTGCAGATCTACACCGGGCAGATCACCAACTGGAGCGAGGTCGGTGGCCCAAATCTCCCGATCACGCCCTACTCTCGACAGGATGTGGGGGGCACAGTTGAGTTTTTTGTCACCAGTGTAATGGGTGGCTCTCGCTTTGGGAGCAATGTGCAATATATGGACAACACGACCTTGGCGCTGCGAGCCGTTGCCAGTGACCTTGGCGGCATCTATTATGCCTCTGCACCCGAAGTGGTGGGTCAATGCACCACCAAACCCTTACCTTTGGGGCGGCAGAGCGGCAATTTTGTTGCGCCTTATGTGGAACCGCTGGTGCCTGCTAGCCAGTGCCCCGCCGCACGCAATCAGCTGAATACCGAGGCCTTTAGAACAGGTGACTATCCCATTACTCGCCCACTGTATGTGATCGTGAAGCAGAACGGGCAGCAAGAGCAACGCGCTGGCGAAGCCTATGCCAATCTTTTGCTCACCGACGAGGGGCAAACTCTTCTCACTGACGCGGGATTTGTGCCCCTGCGTTAAGAGTGAATCACCCGAGTTTCCAATGCCGGGGGGCAGAAAGGTGCACAGAAACAAAAGGTTTAATTCCGCAGCACAGCGTCAACACTTAATTTTAGGGTTGCCACCTTCTGGGAGGCCTGCCGGAGAAGACTTTCGGGGAATACCAACCCTAATTCTTAGCGCTGATGCTGCACTAGAGCGTGTCATCAACTCTGGCTAAAATCCTTTTCATCATTTCATCAGCGTTGCCACGCCCGACCCAAAAACAGGCTAGAGGCTGCAACTGCTGATTTTTGGGTCATCAGCGGTCAATTGATGACAGCCCTTAGCCTACAAGTTTTGCCTCAAGCCACCAGCCAGCAATCGTTCTACAGACTTTTGCCTAATGGATAGCTGTTTGAGGAGGAGTTTTGTTCCGCTAAATTGATCTAGATGCTGTTCTATGGATAGATGTTGGCACTGAGATTAGCCCGCAAGCTGAGTATTAGGCCAAGCTCAAAAGTGAAATTTTGCCCGCAGGCAACTCCTCCAAGTTCCTACAGGCAGGTATGGATCTCGATCTGAACTTGGTGGAACCCTCTCAGCCAGGGCTCAGGCAGCTTAAGGTAGTCATCATCTTGCGGTGAGCCCTTTCTGCCATAATTGCCAACAATCTCCCTAAAATCCCCAAAATGACCCTTTCTTCCCCAGCTGCTCTGGTTTTAGCGGTCGATCTGGCGAATACAGATCTAATCGGCCAGTATCAGACCGTACGCCACCTCAGCGCAGTCCTCTGCCAATCCCTCGAAATTGAAGACTACGGCGTGCAGGCCATGGCCGATGTCAGCCCGCCCAAGTGGCATCTGGCACACACCACCTGGTTTTTTGAAACCTTTTTGCTGCGCCCCTATCTAGAGGGCTATGGAGAATTTCATCCCGGCTACGGGTATTTATTTAACTCCTACTATGAGGCAGTGGGCGATCGCCACCCCCGCCCCCAGCGCGGCCTGCTGTCGCGGCCCACGGTAGCTGAGGTCTACCAGTACCGCGCCTATGTGGATAGGGCCATGGAGCAGCTTTTGCAGCAGGTCGACCATCCCGCCGTGGCAGAGCTAACCACTCTCGGACTGCATCACGAACAGCAGCATCAGGAACTATTGCTCACCGACCTCAAATACAACCTGGCGCTCAACCCCCTGCGCCCCGCCTACCGCCCGGATATCGCCCTGGCAAAATCCATATCCCCAACGCCGCTGGAGTTTGTAGAATTCCCCGGCGGGCTGTACGACCTGGGCCACCAGGCCCCTGGGTTTGCCTTCGACAACGAAGGCCCGGCCCACCGGGTCTACCTGCAAGACTTTGCCCTAGCCAACCGTCCTGTCACCAACGGCGAATATTTAGAATTCATCGCCGACAAGGGCTACCAGACCGCCGCCCACTGGCTAGCCGAGGGCTGGGCCACGGTGCAGAGCGAAGCCTGGCAGGCTCCCCTCTACTGGGAGCAGCGCGATGGCGACTGGTGGGCGTTTACCCTGGTCGGCATGCAGCCCGTCAACCCAGCCGAACCCGTGTGCCACCTGAGCTACTTCGAGGCCGATGCCTTTGCCACCTGGCGGGGCGATCGCCTGCCCACCGAAGCCGAATGGGAAGTCGCCGCCTCAGGGGTATCCATCCAAGGCAACCTTCTGGCTGCCGACCACCTGCACCCCCAGCCCACATCTGGCAACCAGAAACTCCAACAGCTCTACGGCGACACCTGGGAGTGGACTCAAAGCGCCTATCTGCCCTACCCCGGCTTTCGCCCCGCCCCCGGTGCCGTCGGCGAGTACAACGGCAAGTTCATGTGCAACCAAATGGTGTTGCGCGGCGGCTCCTGCGTCACCCCACCGGGTCATATTCGCCCCAGCTACCGCAATTTCTTTCCGCCCAGCGCCCGGTGGCAGTTTAGCGGCCTGCGTTTAGCTAGAGAGTTTTGAGTTTTGAATTAGGACATGCAATTCAAAACTCAAAACTCAAAACTTTCCCCATATCCCCATTTTCCCATCTATCCCTATGCCCTCACAAACCAAACCCTCCCCCGTTAAGCTCTACGACTTTCACCCGCCGATAGAAGACTTCCGCAGCGCGGTGCTGCGGGGGCTGAGCCTGCCGCAGAAGATGCTGTCGCCTCAGTTTCTCTACGACAAGCGGGGGTCTGAGCTGTTTGACGCTATTTGCCAGCTGCCGGAGTATTACCTCACCCGCACCGAGATGCAGATTCTTCAGGACAATGCTGGGGAGGTTGCGGCGGCGTTGGATCATAGTGCCCTGGTGGAACTGGGCAGCGGCAGCAGCCAGAAGATTCGCATTTTGCTCAAGGCTGCGCTCCAGGTAACGACCTACGTGGGGGTCGATATTTCGCGGCAGCACCTGCAAGAGGCCTGCGCAGCGCTGATGGCCGATTTTGAAAGGTTGGATGCGATCGCAGTCTGTGCCGACTACACCCAGCCCCTGCCCATCGCTGCCATCCCAGAGCTACAAAATCACCCCACCATCGGCTTTTTCCCCGGCTCTTCGATTGGCAATCTGGAGCCTGCCGAGGTGATCAGCTTTCTCAAAACCGTGGCGGTGCTGGGCGATTTAATCGTTGGGGTAGATCTAAAGAAATCTCCGATTATTCTCGAACCCGCCTACGACGATGCCCAAGGGGTTTCTGCCGCTTTTGCGCTGAATGTGCTGACAAGAATCAACCGGGAACTGGAGGCCGACTTTGACCTGAGCCAGTTTGAGTATCGGGCGCACTATAACGAAGCCCAAGGGCGGATCGAGATGGCGATCGCCAGCCTCTGCGACCAAACCGTCCACCTGAGCGATGCCGAGATCCCCTTCTGCAAGGGCGAAACCCTGCGCACCGAGCACTCCTACAAATACACCATCGACGAGTTTCAACTGCTAGCGATGGAGGCCGGATTCCATCCTGTACAGGTGTGGGTAGATAAGCAGCAGCTCTTCAGCCTCCACCATCTAAGGCAGATGTAGGTATTGAAAAACAACAACGGACAGTGAATTAACCTGAGTTCGGGATAAGCTCAAAGCCTTAATGTGCCGTGCGCGACGCGCACGGCACATTAAGGCTTTTGGGGCATCGCGCGTCGCGCGATGCCCCAAAAGCCTCTTAACCCGAACTGACGTTGAATTAATGCTGGAGTGGCCTACTGATATGTATCGCGGCAGTGTCTAACGCGGGTGATGACAATGAATTGAGTACTGCTATCAATGCGCGCTACGAGAGCGCCTTCGATTGCAGTGTTTCAGCCCCGCAGCATGGAGCAGAAACACTGCTAAACCTTGCTGTCTGCGTTGCGAGCAGTAAGGTTTTGAGCATTTACCAAACTGACATCGAACTGAGGGTTGTATGAATAACGCCATTGTGTATGGTTCAGCCGCCCTCTACTGTGGTGGCGTTCTACAGTCTCTATGACAGCTGATCTAGCTCTAATTGCAGCCACTCAGCAATGGAATGCCCATCTTTGCGCTGCAGTTCGACCCGAACCTGCTTCACCAAGCCTGATCCGGGTGGCGCAGGTTCTTCGCGAAAGAGAATATCGTACTCGCTAGGATCTTGTTGATGCTCCCGCAGCCAATCCTGAACCCGAGTGGTGGCAAAAAATGATTGTCCCTCCACAAACATGCGAGAGATTTGCGCCTGCAAACTAAATGGATTAAAGCGCGGCATAGGCTCAAAGATGGGGACTAAGGGATGGGCACGAAAGAACATCCCGACCTGAAGGACACCTGACATAGTACGGTTTTCAGTAGGGGCGCAAGACCCTGTGCCCCGTTAAGCTGAGTCAGGCTGGATACGTCAATGGCATCAGCTTATTCTACTAATTTGAGCGCAGGCGTATCAACTCACGCCGAACCTTATCTGCCAGGGCTCGATCGCTCTGCTGAGCTGCATGAATACGGTTAAAGTCTTCGATCGAAAGATTGAACCGCTCAACCACCTGTACTGAGGCATTGCAGTAGCTGATTGCAACCTGCCGCGCCTGCCGATTGAGACCATTGATGCTGTCGCGCTGATGACAGGAAATATTCGGGAGTTGCTGACCAGAGGGCATCTGGCTCTGGATCTCTTGATAGGCATTGCGGCGCAGATCTTCGATTTCTAGCACCGATTGGGCGTAGCCTCGAATTTCGGCATCTGACACTGCCTGCGCCATCGCCGCAGAGCTAAAACCCGATGAACCTGAAGCGGCGGCGAGATCGGGAACAAGCCCCAACAGCACAGTCGATGCAGAGATGGCTCCCACAGTAAGCAAGTGCAGCGCCACGGGCTGGATTGAACGTTTGTAAACCTGAGACAACTGAATCATGGCAATCTTGAACGCGCCTATAGAAGTTATAGAACTGGATTTAGATATTGAAGCTATCCGATTATTTTGAATTATTCTAGGCGAGGTAAGTTCCAGAAAATCAATAAAGAATTAATTGGCCTTGACAGTACTCAAATTTACCACTGCTTTATTCTTACTAGACAAGAAGATCACTTGATCGGGAGAGGGATGTCTTTAGGCGATTCAACGGGGCTTGCAAGAAGGGGCGAGGCGGATTAAGCCTCTGGAATGGAAAAAGCGGCCCTCCCAAGAGATTCAACGGGGCTTGCAGGAAGGGGCGAGGCAGACACTCAAGCATCAGCGGCTGATATTCATTCTTCTCAGGCGTTTCGTTTCTTGATCAGAACGCTGCTGCATCGCTATCAGGTGCAAATCTAGGGTTAGGAGATCCCGTAGGCATAAGCTTGTCAATTCTAGCCAGACTGTTTAGGGTGGGCGATCGCCCCAGCTTAAGAAACCGTTTGGATCGTTGAACTCTCGGGCTGATCAGGGGCCACAGCAGATGCCGAGGCTGACGCAACAGCGGGCTCAGCAGGGTTGATGGGGCACCACAACTGCTCGTGGCTAATCGACTGTGCCATGATGCGGCGATAAACATCGCTGAGCCGAACTGCAACCCCTGTCCAACTAAAGTTTTGTTGGACACGAGCAGGGGCTTGAGATTTGAGCTTTTGCGCCCAAATCTGGTCAGTCAGGACGCGCTCAATGGCTTTGGCAAACCCAGCCACATCCTCTGGCGGCACGAGCAATCCTGTTTCTTCAGGAACTACTGTAAACCTTAGCCCACCGGTATTTGAGGCGACAACCGGAGTCCCGCAGGCCATGGCCTCTAGAGCCACCAGCCCAAAGGGTTCGTATTGACTAGGAATAACGCAAACATCGGCAGCGGTATAGTAGGTCGGCAATCGCTCATGTCCCACCTGTCCGACAAAATCAATGCGATCGCCCAACTGCAACTCGCGAACAATGCGTTCAATCCGCTGTCGCTCTTGACGGTTGTCTTGAGCCGGATCATCACCCCCAACAATCACCAAGCGCGCCTTGTGAAGTGAGTCTGGCAGTTGGGCAAAGGCTCGCACCAGCGTTTCAATGCCCTTGCGCGCATCAAACCGGCCCACATAGAGCACCATAGGCTCTTGAGAGGAAAGCCCTAAGCGCTGTCGTGCCTCTGTCTGGGGCATCGTGTGGAAGGTATCAAGGTCAGTTCCGGCTGGGACAATTTCGACTGTGCCCTGGGCCGACATGAGCTGATGCAACGTATCTTTTTCTTGAGGGCTAGTGGCAATGATGCAGTCGGCCAACTCGAGCACTTGCTGCTCAATGTCAATGCGCCGGTCGGCGATCGCCGACCGGGCCACACCCGGCTGATATTTCAGCACGCCTAGCGAATGATAGGTATGCACCAGTTGCAAATTATGCTGCTGCTTAAGCTGCAACCCCACCCATCCTGCAGTCCAATAGCTGGTGTGCACTAGAGGATAGTGTTCTTTACTTTGATACTTGAGAAAGTCTTCCAAAAATTCTGGCAGCACGTCAAACCGCTGATCGCGTGGGATCAACGCAGCAGGGCCAGCATCAAGGCGGATCGTGCGGCAGTGGGGTGAATGCTGCACCACGGTAGGAGCGTCCGGGTCGGTTCTACGGGTAAACATGTCTACACGCCAGCCCACCTTGGCTAAGGCTTCTCCGACGCGCCGTACGTAGATATTGCGCTCACCAGCTTCTTGTCGGTTCGTGTCAATGGCCGGATCGGCATCATCAGAAATGAGGGCGATCGCCTGCCGAGTCGGTGCATCATTTCGCATTGATGAGTGTGCGGCGGCTGATTGCGGCTGAGACTGCCCCAGAGATTGGGCTGATGCACTTGAGCGTTTATCCAACATAGACCGCACCTCACAAAAATCAAAACAACCACACTGAGTCAAACCAAGCATTGATCGCCACTAGAAAACAATCAGTCATGTCTTGGGCGATCGCCTCAACATCGCCAGGAACCCCGCACAAGGATTTCGCCTGCTGCAACATTCCCCCAATGGTTCGCAGCTTCACATTCTAGCAAGTTAACATCCTTAGACTGCCCCACGAGGTATTTTACAGTGCTGCTACGAGTGCTGTCATATTGCCACGCTTTAGCAACAATCACGAATCAGCTTAAACCATCTAATCAACCCAACGATCAATCAGACAATACGTTACCTGTCATCAGTCAGCATCTATCCAGTGAGTCATATTCTCTTGCACTGCGACATAAGTTGCTTTATGAACTGCTTCGTCCCCTTGCATCGTCGTTGCAGCTATCCTCGACAACTGGTAGATACGCCGGATTGTAACAGGCAGAATGGGTGCATCCCGTCCTCCTCGCTATGCACTTAGAATCGCTGTAGGTACGCCAAGCCAGCTTAATTGCACCGAATAGTTCACATTTAGTTCGCATTCCTACACGACGCTGCATAGAAGTATTGCAACGCCACACCCCTCAAGAACATGAGCTGAACCCACAGTTCTATATGAACATTGGGTTGATAGAACCTTCCTCTATAAGCAGTCTGTCTAATGGTCTCAAATCTGCTGACAGCAAAATTCCAATCAGTCCAAATCGTGCCAGAGCAGCACAGAGTCAATCAACATCAAGAATGAACTCATCAACATAGCGATGGATGGGAACAGAAATATAGGCTTAGTAGTCGAGACGGATATCTCCATGAAAAAAAGAAGATAGCTAGAACGATTTTGGAGTGAATTAGCGTTAGTTTTTTTGATTTAGGATATAAGTAGTACATGATTGGGAATTCTGACCGTATAGCTGAGTCTTCTAGAGATTTTTTAGACAGATTATGGCTAACTCCTGTTGAACTGTAGACACTTGAGATGGAGAAATAAGTGATGACGGCTGGTAGAAGACGATCGCCCGGTGCTACGGCTGTAACCAAAGACGCCATTGAGAATGCGGCAGACTTTCTCAAAGATCTACCCGAAAAACCAAAAGACTCTTGGTCGCTGCGAGAAGCGATTGAACAGTTGCAAGACTCAATCAAGGCTGCACTAGATCGTGGATATACCCACGAAGAAGTTTCTGAAATGCTGACCCAGAAGGGAATCCGCATTAGCCCCTCGTCACTCAAGTCTTATCTAGCCGCCACGAGCCGAAACCGCGCTGCCGGAGACTCGCCTAAGCGCAAACGGAGCACTCGTTCAAAGGCTGAGGCTCTCACAGCGGCTGAAGCAGACGACCTTACACTCTCTACGGCTGACCCTGCAGATACAGACGAGGCCGCAACTGAGTCGAAACGCACTACTCGCTCAGCCGCATCCTCTAAAGCTAGGTCAGCAGCAAAGCCTAAGGCGACTGCAACTCGCAGCGTTGCTAAAAAGACCACGGCAACCTCCTCCACTCGAGGCCGAGGAAAACGTACGACGCCCTAGGCGTTGGGCAAGGCAAAGGTCAGAACAACTTTTATAACGGCATGTAGGAAGCAGCCGGCGATCGCACCGTCCTCCAATTCACTTTCGACATGGGGCTTTCTCGGTCGCACTAAATGGTCGCTAATTTAGTACTACCTGCTGATAGAGGATTGTGGCGACCCACACGAGTAGCTATGTAGCGATAAAAGATATGGGGCATTGCATGTTACACAATGCCCCATATCTTTTTTGCATGTGGTTTATATGTGGTTTATATGTGGATCAATTAGGGTCTGCATTTTGAGATCAACTCAAGCGCGTCGCCCTACAAGACTGTCGATAGCGTATCCACTGCACGCAATTGCCCGCGACACACCGCCCGCAACAGCCGGTCAACAGCGCGACGTTCGTCGTCTGATAAACAGTCTGTCAAGATAGCGGCCATCAGAGCATAGCGGTCGGCTAGAGTCAGCTCCCCAGTGTAGCTAGCGTGAGCAAACAGTTCAGCGATCGCCCCAGGAATTAAGTTGAGCTGCATTGGCATCATGGCTGAGGAGGGAAAAACGATTTCAGGAACTCGCGTTTCAACGACGCATTCGTTATTCTCATAATCCCCTGTCTGCTAGATTTTCTGGGTGATTGAATCCAGGCTTCGCGCGTGATTTATCTGATGAAAGTGTGTGATGGAAATAGACACAGGTAGTGACACAATTCAAGCGCTTCTGTGACACAGATCACAGGATTATGATACTGCTCCGTAAAAGGGCGATCGCAGAAAACGTAGAACCGTAAGACCACTCCCTAAATAGATCAAGAAAACAAGAAAATCTTACGGCACTTACTTTGACGGTTGCCACATCTGTACAAATAGATTCAACGATTGTAGGGGTACGATCGCCTTCCCGGGCACCCTAGCGGTAGATCCTGTCCCCTACTTCCCGGCACATGTTCAATAAACGTCCACCTGCCAGAATTTCCCCCCTTACCGACAATCCCCTCCGCAACCCAGGTCAGTCCCTCGACGAAGAGATTAGTCGTATCCTCGATGAGGACACCCCTACTTGGGTCATCCTTCTCTTATTGGGATTATTTTGGCCGGCCTATGAGTGGTTTCGCTGGCTAACGGACTATAACCCTCACCCAATTCTGGCTACAGTGCCTTGCCTGATCATGGCGGGATATGCAGTATTTCAGCTCTACGGTACTAGAAAGACGATTCGACGGCTCAAAATGGCGCGGGATGGCGAAAAAGCTGTTGGGCAATACCTATCGGATCTGCGGGAGCAGGGGCACCGGGTTTACCACGATGTGATCGGTAAAAACTTCAATATCGACCATGTGATTGTGAGCGATCGCGGCATCTTCACCGTCGAAACCAAAACCTACAGCAAGCCCTCATCGGGACAATCCACCCTGGTATTTGACGGCGAGCAAATTACCTTTTATGGCAAACCCCTACAAAAGGACGCCCTTCAGCAGGCCAAAGCCCAGGCTAAATGGCTCCACGATTTGCTCCAAGAAACCACAGGCCGAGATCTCCCAGTGAAGCCCGTGGTGGTTTTCCCCGGCTGGTTTATTGAAAAAACAGCTGGGGCTAAGACATCCCCAGTGTGGGTGCTCAACCCCAAGGCGCTGCCAACATTTCTAGAAAACGAACCCCGGCGCATTCCGGCAGAGGATGTAAAGCTGGTGGCGTATCATTTGTCTCGCTACATTCGAGTGAACGCCAAAGATTAAAAGTAGCGTCAGACTCCATACCTTTCTGTAAAGATAACCCAGAGGAGTTCTTCTATGACTTAAGCTCGATAGAGTTTAATCGCTGAATCTTCTACAGGACAAGGGTTTTAGGAATCGTTACCCAATCGACCTTATGTCAATAGGGCTCGCGATTGAGAGTTGAATAGTTTTCTCAACAAGCAGCTATTGTTGACAGGAGGCCAAAACTTCAACTTCCAGACTCTTTATTCTGAAAGGCTTTCAAGCTTTGGTTCTTGTCGAATTCAGGTTTGCAAGGGACTTGGGGCGTCTGGTCATGCTCTGTCAGCTAACAAAACGTGGGTGCGAGCGCGTTGTTTCAGCTCTGCAGCGTGGAGCAGAAACAGCACGGTTTTAGGCATTTGCCGAACGCATTTGCCCAACAAATATTGCTTTGAGGTGCGTGGAGTTCTTGCCCTATCAATGCTCCAACTCTGCTGGTACTACTAATAGAACAGATTTAATTGGCCGTTCGATGCGATCGCCTGCTCCATTGACTCGTCCATAGATGGCTTGTCCCTCAATCCACAGCCCAGCAGAACTACCGCCATCCAGATTGAGTGCGTCGGCAGCCCCTAAAGAGGCCAGAAACGTCGCCATTTCTTCTAAAGAAATTCCTGACTGAGTGGGTGCTTCTGACTGCTGTGCTGCCATTGCCAGCAACACATCGCCATTGGGCAATAGGGCGATCGCACTGCGCGCATTCCGCCCACTGCTGCCCAGAGCATCCCGCATGGTGCCCCCCTCATCCACCGTTAAAAAAGCTTCAGCGGCAAGCGCCAGATCCGGTAAGATGCGCGGCCCTGCACCCACAGCATCGATTAGAACGCAATCGGGCGGAGCGAGTTCTAAATGCTGAGCAATGGCGTAGCGATCGCCCGTCGGGCAGCGATAGCGACGAAATTCTGAGCGATTCAAAATCTGCGGCAGGTGAACGGTGAGATCGGGGTTTTGCATCAGCCGCTCATTGTCTTGTGGATCAGCCACCGATTCTCCGCCCACCACGATATGAGACGTGGTGAGCTGATTTTGCGGGTCGAAAAATCCGGCATTGATTGCTGCGACAGGCTGCATAGTTGACCCTACTTCGGCCTGCACAAACTGGGGCAGCGGTTGTAAAGACTCTGATACAGCGGGCACAATCGCCCACCCTTGGCTGATCGGAATGTGCGCCACATGCACGGTGTAGTGCTCAAACACATGCATTTGATAGGTAATGGATGCAGAGTCTAGAACCGGGGCGATCGCCCCATTCCTATCTGTTACAGCGCTATCTGTTACAGAAGAGGTTGCCTCAGTTGGCATAGCCAGGGCTGGCGCTTCGCGTCCCGGCTGCCGATGCATATAAGAGCTTATCGCCAGCAAACTAACGCTGCTCAGCAAGGCGAGCGATCGCCCACACAGTTGCCAGTTGCATCTTGGCATCGCGCACTCTAAACCAAAAACTACAAATCTGCCCTATCAGCCACGCCCAATCTTAGCCCAGTTCTAGCTTCTATCGTTACCTTGGTTTAGCCTTGTCCAGCGCAATTGCTTACGGGCCGTTGAGGGTTCCAACCGCGATGCCAACGGCCATGCCCTTCATGGGTTGAACGATTCAGCCAGAGAGAACTAACGCGCACCTAACATCAAAAACATAATTATGAGCAACCCTAAAGAGTAGGCTAGCCCTAGAAACTTCCATCGCTTCGGCCTTAAAATCATTTGGCAGCAAGAGTTTTAGCCATAAATTATGCTGTCTAAGCTTCCGGCTGCATCCCGTAGCCTCTCATAAACCCTAGGAAAATCTGAGTCAACCGCGCCAAAAGCATTGCAAAATCAGGGGAAACCCCTAAATTTTTGTTATATTAGTTTACATATTGATGCACTCCTTCATAACTACACCGCCATGACCCTCAAACAGCGACTCTCGTCTCTTGCCTTAACTGCACTCAGACCGAATTTCGTGCCCAACTACCCCTCTCAGATTGCCTGGACGGTTCTGCGCGTGGTAGCTGGCGTTGTTATGGTTCACAACGGTTTGGACAAACTTGGGAACATCGAAAGCTTTGCTGAGGCCTATGTGAAGGTGATTGGTCTACCATTCCCCATCTTCTTTAGCTACGTGGCGGGCTATACGGAGTTGATTGCCGCTCCGCTGTTGGCGCTCGGCTTTTTGACGCGGCCTGCAGCGTTGGGACTCTGTTTCACAATGCTGGTTGCGATCTACCACCATGTTAAGGTTGCCGGTTTTAGCATTCCTTATCTGGAGCTATCGGCGCTCTACGCGACCGTGTTCCTGTTCTTCTTAGCAAATGGTGCCGGTTTGTTCTCTGTGGACTCTTTGCTGGCAGGTTGGTTGAGCGCAGCGCTACCTGGCGAGTCTAAAGCCCCAGTTGAGAAGCAAGCTGAACTGTCGAAGGCTGCTTGAGCGATCGCCCTTAATCTAACTTAGCTAATTCGCTACGATCACTTGCTTCATCAAAGCACTACAAGAGTTCTAAGGATTTTCCCAGTGTTTTCTTGGTAATAGTATCTAGACAATGATTGCGCAGAGTGCGTTTCCACTCTGCGCAATCATTGTCTAAACAAGTTCAACCTGTTCTCGATATAGCTCTCTCAATCGTGCACTCTATGACGCCATAGGGTGCTTTTTATGTCAGGTATTCCTGCGATAAAACGTTGGAGGGGTCGTGAGAGTCTGACTCTGTAGAGATTTCACGCGCTGTTGCCCCTCTGCAATGGACGTTGCTCCATGTTGCAGGCTGGTGCAAGAGGTGCTGAGCGCAGGCATCAATGGCGTTAAGCAACGTTGCCCCTGTGATGAGGCGCATCTGAGGATCAAGCTTCACACCTCCTGAGAAACCTACGTCAAACCGTAAGGAGATGAGCACGCTATTGATGAATCTCCCAACTGGGCTGCTTGACGCCATCTACCGGCACTGACGCGATCAATCTACCCCGCACCAAAATATTGATATGGTGCGCTAACCTGAGCGCTGCAACAGGCTCTCGCAACAACAATCCGGCGGCGGCCAGTTGTTCTGCGGTTGGGCGATCGCGGCAGTCAATTCGCAGGGTGCCCCACCGCCGCGACACCCGACATCGGCGCAGTTCTTGAAGCTGTTGCCACTGTGCCGCGTCTTCCCGGTAATAATCCAAGATGAGTTTTGTGAGTTGCCCAAACCAGTTCATGGTTCCACTGTCCTTAATGCAGCAATGAATTACAGCGATAGTTCTGGAGGCCCTGTGCCGAGTGTTAAACACTAGGCTCGTTAAGCTTCGTTACATTGGCGCCGTGTGCGGAGGGTATGCCGTTTCATCGTGTTTCTCCCTTGCACGCCTTCATTCAAGCGCACTTTGCAGGAACACTCGAGATGTTGCAAGAAGATTTAATGCAGGGGCGATCGCCCATTTTCTACTGGAACAGCCGAAACCCTTGTTGCTGCAACAGTTGGCGTTATTAGACATCCCACCTGCGTCGTAACAACCAGCAGCGTTTCTTCAAACTTTCACACAAATCTCAGCCACAACCCCATTCAAATTCTTTTACAAAATGTCATGCGCTCGGCCCTATTCCTGAAGATTGATTACAGATTGGTTCCCGGCTGAATGGGGCGAGTTCAACTCCATCTGGTATCTTTCATCACTGATAGACCCCTCCCCTTTTCCGGTAGTGTAAGGGGGAACTTGAGCCTAGCCGTGTTTAGGAGTGCATCGCTCTGTTGCGGCTTTGCTTGTTCCACTCCCTTGTCCACTCCATCCTGCATCCGAGAACCGTGCAAATCGATACTTACGATCCTGGCGACTTTTATGATGAATTATTTGAAGGTGTGGGCACCCCGCGCTCCCAAGCCGCGCCGCTGATCAATCGAATCAAATCTCTCAGTATTGACGAGCTGCAACAGCGTCAGGCTGCCGCACAGAGCGCACTGTTCAAGCTGGGGGCTACATTCAACGTCTATAGCGATAACCAGGGCACCGAGCGCATTCTGCCATTCGACATTATTCCCCGCGTGGTCTCAGCACCCGATTGGGAGTGGCTGGAGCGGGGGTTGAAGCAGCGCATTCGAGCCCTTAATTTATTTTTAGATGACATTTACAATGACCAGAACATTCTGAAGGATGGCGTGATTCCCGCTGAAATCATCCAATCCTCAAAGGGATTTTTAGAACCCTGCAAAGGCTTCTCACCGCCTCATGGCATCTGGTGCCATATCACCGGAACTGATCTGGTGCGCGATCGCGACGGGCAATGGTATGTCCTGGAAGACAATTTGCGCTGCCCCTCTGGCGTGTCCTATGTGCTCGAAAACCGGCGAGTGATGAAGACCACCTTTCCGCTGGTGTTTAATCAACTCCCCATCATGCCAGTAGATGACTATCCCAGTCAGCTCCTGGAAACGCTGCTGAACCTTGCCCCCTCGGGCCTGCCCGACCCGACGGTAGTGGTGATGACACCTGGCACCTATAACTCTGCCTATTTTGAGCATTCGTTTTTAGCACAGCAAATGGGAATTGAGCTGGTGGAAGGGCGCGATCTGGTGGTGGCGGATGGTTACCTGCAAATGCGGACGACAAAAGGCTTGCAGCGAGTGGATGTTGTGTATCGGCGGATTGATGATGACTTTTTGGATCCGCAGGCGTTTCGTTCCGATTCCATGCTGGGGGTGCCTGGCCTGATGGAGGTCTATCGGCAAGGCCGGGTGGCGCTGGCAAATGCCCCCGGCACCGGAGTCGCAGACGACAAGGTCATATACGCCTATGTCCCCAAGATGGTGGAGTATTACTTGAATGAGGAGCAAATCATCCCCAATGTGCCCACCTATCTTTGCTGGGAACCGGCGGATCAAGCCTATGTGCTAGATCACCTGGATGAGCTGGTGGTGAAAGCCGCGAATGAGTCGGGCGGCTATGGCATGTTGATTGGCCCCCATGCCACTGAGGAAGAGCGCGCTGCCTTTGCCGAAAAGATCAGCGCCCAGCCACGCAACTATATTGCGCAACCAACGCTGACGCTGTCGCGGGTGCCTACGCTGGTGGGCGATCGCTTCGAAGGCTGTCATGTCGATTTGCGCCCCTATATCCTCTATGGGAAAGAGATATACGTCAGTCCGGGAGGGTTTACTCGGGTGGCTCTGCGGAAAGGATCGCTAGTGGTGAACTCGTCCCAGGGCGGTGGCGGTAAAGATACCTGGGTAATCGCGAATCCATCGCAATCGCCCTCACAACAGCAGTCGCAATCCTAGCGTTATAGGAGCGTTATAGGAGTGAGAGCCATCCATCTGTTCTGCCACGCTTCTCCAAGAATCGTCACCATATGTCAAGCATGCGCGTAAAACCTGGTTTGAGGCTCTGCTCAGAATATGCCGTGATGGTTGTTTCTAATTGATCTGGCCCTGTCTCTCTATCGATATCGTTACTATTTCCTGTCCCTTTCCTATCTTTGATCTAGAACCATGCTGAGTCGCGTTGCAGAATCTATCTTCTGGCTGAATCGTTATGTAGAGCGGGCGGAAAACATTGCTCGATTCATTGATGTCAATCTCAATCTGTCGTTGGACTCTCCCTTAGGTGTCGATCAACAATGGTCACCCTTGGTTAACACCAGTGGAGATCAGAGCTTCTTTAAAGAGCACTATGGTGAGGCCAACGTAGAGACGGTGATTCAGTTTCTGACGTTTGACACCCGCTATCGCAACTCTATTCTGTCGTGCCTAAAGCTAGCACGCGAAAATGCTCGCAGCGTGCGCGAGATCATCTCATCGGAAATGTGGGAGCAGGTTAATGACTTTTACATGATGGTCAAAGATGCCAGTGTCACCTCTATCTCTGAATACTCGCCGTTTTTTAATGAAGTGAAGATGGCAAGTCACCTGTTTGCAGGGGTGATGAATGCCACCATGTCTCACAATGAGGGCTGGCATTTTGGGGAGATGGGGCGGATGATTGAGCGGGCTGATAAAACTGCTCGCATTTTGGATGTGAAGTATTACATTTTGCTGCCGTCGCCGCGAGATGTGGGGACTCCCTTAGACGATTTGCAATGGATTGCGCTGCTGAAATCGGTAAGCGGCTACGAGATGTATCGCAAACGGCAGCATCGCATTTCACCTCAGGAGGTAGCATCTTTTTTGATTTTGGAGCGGGAGTTTCCGCGGTCAATTCAATTTTGTTTGTTGCAAACAGAGCGATCGCTCCACTGCATTACGGGCGGCAGTCAGGGCGTTTGGCAAAACCCGGTAGAACGCGAGTTGGGCAAGCTGCGATCAGAGTTAGACTATCTCACGATTGAAGAGATTACGAAAATCGGGCTGCATGAGTTTTTAGATCAAACCGAGATATCTCTGAACTCAGTAGGCGAACGAATTTTTGAAACCTTTTTTACGCTTGAGCCCGTGCATGTATGAAATATGCCATTCGCCATCATCTGACGTATATCTATGATCGCCCGGTCACGCTAGCGCCACATGTATTGGGGTTACGACCCCGCTGCGACCTAGCTCAAACCCTGCAACACTTTTCTCTGGAGGTTGATCCTCCACCCGAGCGTCTAACCGATTTGATTGACCTAGACGGCAACGATCGCGTTCAGCTGCATTTTGGCACTCAGCCGCTAGATACGCTACAAATCACGGTTTGTTCCACTGTTGAAACGCTTCGCACTAACCCGTTTGACTTTTTGCTTGACCCTTGGGCTAGTCAACTCCCCTTTGACTACCCCGCAGCGTTGGCAGCGCAGCTGCAGCCCTATCTCGGTGGGGTTGCGGGCAACTTTCCTTCGCTAGATCCGGTGGCGGTTACCTTATCTCGGCAGCTCTGGCTTGAAGCTAATGGCAATCCCATTCCTTTTTTGTGGAATCTAAATGAATTAATTCACTCATCTTGTAAGTATGGGGTGAGAGACACGGGGGAGCCGCTGCCCCCGGGCATAACCTGGACCGAACGCAGCGGCTCTTGTCGCGATTTTGCGATTCTATTTATGGAGGTGTGTCGGGCGGTGGGACTAGCGGCTCGTTTTGTCAGTGGCTACCAAGAAGGCGACCCCGACTGGGATGAGCGGCATCTTCATGCTTGGGTAGAAGTCTATTTGCCGGGGGCTGGCTGGCGGGGCTATGACCCAACTCAGGCATTGGCAGTGGGCGATCGCTACATTGCCCTGGTTGCAGCGCCTAGTTCTCGCGCCGCATCTCCCTTCAGTGGGCAGCTCAAAACGGGCGTTGGCGCGCAGTCCGACTTAACCTATACGCTATCGATTGAACCGTTAAAGACTGCCTCTCCAGATTCGCAGCCAGATTTGTAGACTGATGCGGCCATGACGAGTGACAGCTAGCACTGCTATGGTTTCTGTTGATGTGGACACACAATTACAGACTTTGGAGAGACGCTTGGGACGGACTCTCCGGATATGATAAGTGAGTGTTCGATGTGCGATCGCCCAATGCGACCCCATCGAGAACAGGTCTAAACTGCACGAAAATTGCACAAACGAATAGCTCGATTAATTGCATAGGTCGGCATGGCATGCAGGAATAAAGCTGTAAAAGCTTTGAATTCTTCATGGCTCTTACGCTGTAGACTTTATGCTACGCAAGATAGGCCCGGTAAATACAGAATATAGCTTGTTATGAAATCAGGCTGCTCATATCGCATTCAGAGCATTGGTTTGAAATTTTATTTTGTATAACTCTGATTGCAGCAGGGATATGCAAAAGTGATCAATCCAATTAGTCTAGCGGTTGGGATGCATGCTGAACATACTGTGCGATCGCCTCTCAAAGTTTAACTTTAAGAAGTCTCTAAGCCAAATTCCTCTGCTTTCAGAGTTCAGCGGACATTCCCACTAGCACTTAATGACAAACTATATCCTCAAGTCAGTTCCTTTCTATTGTCCAGTGCCTTCATCAATAAATGAATAAATGATATACATTAAGGCAGATCAGTCGAAGTAGTTTTATTTTTATTATCTTTGATTCAGTATAATAAAAGTAGAGATAACTTTAAACAGATGTTATTTTTCATTCACTTATTCAAGAACCTATTACTACTATTTGCCATTAACCTACATTTGAAGCTCCTGGAAATGGCATGGAGACTAATTTGACAGACCACTCATTTGGGTTTTATAGCATTGCTTTCTTTGGAATTATATTGCTCCGCTACTTCTTAGTTGCAGGAGGAACCTATCTAGTATTTTATTCGCCGTTGAGCCAATCTTTTGTCGATCAGAAAGAACTGTGTCGGCCTCCAACTTGGCGTGCAATTCGACGTGATATCAATCTCTCTATTTTATCGACTGGTGTGTTTGCGCTGGCGTCGTCGTTTATTCTCTCTGGTTATGGAGAACACATTACCCGTCTGTATAGTGATCCCTATCAATATGGGCTGTGGTACTTAGGTGTGAGCTATGGTGTGGTGTTAGTTTTACAAGACACATATATCTACTTCACGCATCGTCTTTTTCATCACCCTGCGCTCTTTCGCTGGTTGCACCAAGGGCATCATCGATCGCGGCATCCAACCCCGTGGACTTCGTTTGCTTTCGATCCTCAAGAAGCCATTGTGCAATCCATATTTTTAGTGGGTATTGTGTTTATTCTTCCGCTGCATTTCATCACAATGATTGCGATACTGACAACCATGACAGTTTGGGCTGTGATCACCCATCTAGGGCTCGATCGCCTACCCACCCTATTCCCTCATCATTGGCTCGGCAGGTGGGTGATTGGTCCAGCCCATCATTCCATTCACCATATTAATTACACCAAGCATTATGGGCTTTATTTCACCTTTTGGGATAAAATCCTTGGCACTCAAGACCCTGGCTATGAGCAAGCATTGGGCGATCGCCCTACCAACAGCGTAAACCAGGCTTAATCATGCTCAGATACACCTTATAACGACCTCTAACGGCGGACTAGAACAACATAGAGGGTCGCTTTCAGTAGCATCTTTTGTTTGAATCAGCCACTTAACGTGATTAGATCTAAGCAATTGAAAACTGGTAGATCTGCCTAGAGTTCAAGATTTAGGCAGCATGGCTTGGTTTACAGTACAGTGTGCAAATATAGAGTCAAGAAGTAAGGCTCTAGCTTGAGTTTTTGATTTTAGGTTGAATATCTTTTCTTGATTATGGAGCTGAGGCTTGCAGACTATGACGAGACAGCCGCAGACTTCTAACTCCCCCAGCAGGTTGGCATGCAACATGAACTAAAATCGAAGCCGTTTCTAGGGCTTTTGATCGCTACAGCTATTGTGATTTTATGGATCACCAGTTTGGTGGTTCTTTTGCCTATTGATAGTGCTTACTTAATGCCTTTTTGGATTGTTCCTGCTGTGTTGGTACGAACCTTTTTCCAAACTGGGTTATTTATTGTGGCTCATGATGCAATCCATGGCGTTGTATTTCCGGGCAATCTTCGCTTGAATCATTGGGTAGGGCGAATAGTCACGACGCTGTATGCTCTTCTTCCTTATCAAAAGCTCTCCCAAAATCATTGGCAGCATCATCAATCTCCTGGGAAAATCGGTGATCCAGATTTTCACGATGGTGTGCATCGAAACCTGTTTGCTTGGTATCTCAAGTTCATGCAAGGGTACCTAGATTCGAGGCAAAAGACTATACTTTTTTTTGGGATAGGAGCCATATATTTAATTCTTCAATTTGGATTCCATGTATCTGTTTCTAATTTATTTTTATTTTGGATTCTGCCCATTGTGCTGAGTTCGATGCAATTATTCCTATTTGGCACCTACTTACCCCATCGCCTAGAGAACCCTGAAAACCGTCATCATGCAACAAGCAGCAATTATCCGCTTGCTCTTTCATTTTTGACTTGCTACCACTTTGGCTACCATTGGGAGCACCATGAGTACCCTTTTCTTCCATGGTATGGCTTGCCAGCGGCCTACCAAAACCGAGCGGCCAGAGTCTCAAATACGCAAGAACCTCAATCTTATACAATTGAAATCCAGCAAGAGTTCAAGCGGAGATTGCAGCGTGATGCGATCGCCGTAAGCAGCCGAAATCGATAAGGGACGCGCAAGAAAATAGCGTATCCAGTGATCGGATTTTATCTCTTTGAAACGTGCAGCTCTAGGACATCTCCCTATAGGTCACGATCGCAATATGGATTAGGCCCTAAATTCAGGTGACATGCTTAGCTTTAGGCATGTGATGATTTGGGTGCGCAGTAATTTTGCTACTGCGCCTAAGAACTATGCCAAACCATGACTGCACAGTCACTCAGGGAGAACCATATGAAGGCGCAGGTGTTTCGGGGCGTTAACCAGTTGAGCTATGAAGAGGTGCCCGTGCCACAACTAGAGGCCGACGAGGTGTTGGTGCAGGTGCAGGTAGTGGGGCTATGCCAGTCGGATGTTAAAAAGATTCTCTACCCGTTGTATGAACCGCCGCGTATCTTTGGGCATGAGATGGCGGGGGTGATTGTGGCGGTGGGCGATCGCACCCAACATTGGCATGTGGGGCAGCGGGTCGTGGTGCTACACCACATTCCCTGTATGCACTGCGCGTACTGCCTCAATGAAAACTATTCCATGTGCGAGGTCTATAAAACCATTTCGACGACAGCGGGGTTTGGCCCGAGTGGCGGCGGTTTTGCCGAGTATGTGAAAGTTCCGGGGCATATTGTGCAGCATGGCGGGCTCATCGAAATTCCCGATCAGGTGACCTTTGAGCAGGCTAGCTTTGTAGAGCCGACTAACTGTTGCCTAAAGGCCGTAAAAAAAGCCCAGGTGCAGCCCGGACAAACCGTGCTGGTGACGGGGGCTGGCCCCATCGGGCTGATGTTTGTGATGTTGATCAAACATTTTGGGGCGCGGGCGATCGCCACTGATTTAATTCCTGCTCGCCTTGACAAAGCCCGCCAGTTGGGGGCAGAAGCCGCGTTTGATGCGCGCGATCGCCATCTGCCGCAGCAGATTCAGGCGCTGACAAACGGCATGGGGGTAGATACAACCATTCTGGCAGTGCCCAGCGATAAGGCGTTTTTCCAAGCACTCGATTGCACCCGCCGAGGAGGCAAGATTTTGTTTTTTGCCGAGTTTCCCGATGAGGTCGAGATTCCGCTGAACCCCAATACGCTCTATCGCCGAGAAATTGATCTGCTTGGCAGCTACAGCTCGTCCTATAAGCTGCAAGCCCTCGCGGCTGATATTGTGTTTAACCGCCGTATTGATGTGGATGCACTGGTGAGCGATCGCCTGCCGCTACGAGACTTAGCGCAAGCCGTCAATCAGGCCACCTCGCCCACCGCAGACACCTTTAAGATCCTGCTCTATCCGGCTGCCGACCCAAGTCCTCAACGGACTCTTTAAAACGAAATGATCAAGTAGCCATCCTGAAATTTTGCGCCTGTGATTTGCTTGCCTTTTAATGCTGTAGGCAGGGCCAAATTATGCCGCTGATCGCCCACCTCTACCGTCACCTCAGGGCCATATTGGGTGAGTGTGACTTGGGATTTATCAAACCCTGGCAAAAACAGGGCCACTTTTTTCTCAGCGACATTAACGGACATGGGGCGTGGGGCGACGGGCGGAGCGCCGAGGTCGGGCAGTGCGTCGATGAGGGGTTGCCAGTCTTGCCCACTGTAGTTAGGGATAGGGCTAACATCGAGGGGCGCAAAGGCCGCTGCGATCGGGCTAGAATCTTGCACTTGGTTGGCGATCACGCCGGTAATGGTGAGGTTCACCTGCTGAGCACTGCCCCACAGATATTTGGCAGTGGCGATCGCCCCTTCATCTCCGGTTGTCACCAAATAGGCTCGCACCCGTTGAGGGTTAGCGACTGCGGCTTTCCCTTGCTCCAGCAGTCCTGTTGCTTCTTGCGCCTCTGGCTGACTGAATAGATCGCCCGACCAGTTCACATTGAGCACTGCCGCCGCCACAGGCTGAATAAACGGCGACACCGCGCGATAAAAATCAGAATCCGTAAATACTGTGCGGAACCGCCGTGCATACCAGCTTGCGATCTCCGGCATTCCTAGCATTCGCAGCGTGGTTTGGCTGCCATCCCCATCGTAAATAATAGTGTCATACTGACCGCTGGCGTCGTACTCTCGCAGCGTGTTGAGCGCCAGAGCCGTATCCATGCCCGGCAAAATGCCCAGCTCTTGACCATATACGCCCTTCAAAAAGGGACTGCGCAAGTACTTAGCCTCTTGCGTTTTTAGCTCATTCCAGGCGCGCTCCATCAGCACCGTACTTTGAAACTGTACCCCCGTCAGATTAGGGGCGATCGATTGGGGGTCAGCACTCAGCGTTAGGCCCAGCATCAGACCCGTGGCGGGGCTAGCATCCTGAGTGGCAAACAGCACTCGCTGCCCCTGTGCCGCCAGCTTTTTTGCAGCGGCGATCGCCACAGTTGTGCGTCCTGTGCCGCCCTTTCCCAGAAATGTCAGAATTTGGCTCATGATGATTGTGGTTTACGCTGAACTATTGCGCTCGCAGGTCTTGGTCTTAACGAGATGCCAAAAGGGGCGATCGCTCCTCTGCATTCCCCTAGAACTATAGCAACCGCTCTGGCGATACAGCTAAACCCCTACGGTAGAAATCACAAGGTGGAACCCTCGCTCCGCGTGAGTTCCACCCTGCACTATGCGTTTAGCGGCAGTCCTATGCGCTCTTTCTCTTATATGGATGACATATACAGAGGATATACAGAGAGCACAGATGAGATGGCAAAGATGGCACCCCCAACAAATCCGCAAGTTAGGCAACTTCTAGCTCATCTTCAAAGAACCAAGACACAAACTTATCATCAAACTCTACTACCGCGCCGACGCCACTGCCATCGGTCATCTTAAACCCTTTAATGACACCCATTTTCCCTAAACGCTGAACCACATCAGCCGGTGCCCGATCGCGCAACCGACGAACCCTCACCCGTTGACCAATATCCATCTCCACTCCCAGGATTCAGACAAACAATATGCCAGTGTATCAGCGTATTGCACCTGTTTCTGCGATTTTCTGACGAAGCAGAGCCCTCACAGGCTAGGTCAGTCTTGTAGTGTAATGAGGATGGACAAAGCGTTGTTCATCTTGCCGTCTAATCCCCATACAGTAAACCTCTTGGCTTGGGGGTGCTGTGTCCAGCCATGGAGCATTTGGTCGGGACGCTCTATTCCGCGACAATCCTTCTAACGCTCACCAATGCTCAACGACCTATCGTTCAATTCCGATCCTTCATATCCAACTTCCAACTACAAATTCCAACCATGCTTGCCAAACGCATCCTTCCCTGTCTCGATGTCAAAGCTGGGCGCGTCGTCAAAGGCGTCAACTTTGTGAACCTCAAAGATGCGGGCGATCCGGTAGAAATGGCGCAGATCTACAACGATGCTGGAGCGGACGAGTTGGTGTTTTTAGACATCACCGCGACCCATGAAGACCGTGACATTATCTATGACGTGGTGTATCGCACGGCAGAGCAGGTGTTTATTCCACTCACGGTGGGCGGAGGGATCAGTTCCTTAGAAACCATTAAGAAATTGTTACGAGCTGGAGCCGACAAAATCAGTGTTAACTCGGCAGCTGTGCGAGATCCAGACTTGATTAATCGGGCGAGCGATCGCTTTGGGGCACAGTGCATTGTGGTGGCGATTGATGCGCGTCGCCGGACTGATCCTGCCAATCCGGGTTGGGATGTATATGTGCGCGGGGGGCGCGAGAACACTGGAAAAGATGCGCTGAGCTGGGCCGTAGAGGTAGCAGAACGCGGAGCCGGTGAGCTACTGGTGACTAGTATGGATGCCGATGGAACTCAGGCGGGGTATGACTTAGAGCTGACACGGGCGATCGCCAGTCAGGTTTCTATTCCCGTCATTGCGTCTGGGGGTGCAGGCACCTGCCAACACATCCACGCAGCGCTTACCGAGGGCCAAGCCGAGGCAGCACTGCTGGCGTCGCTGCTGCATTATGGGCAACTTACTATCCCCGATATCAAGCAGCATCTTACAGATCATCACATCCAGGTGCGGCGTTAGCTGCATGCATTCCATCGACACAACTCACTTAATCCCCTTTCCCTTTGATCTGAGGAACTGTTACAATTGAGAAATATTAATAAACGTTACACCCGCTTTAATAATGTTCCTTATTTTGTTCATTGTAATTGCCCTCGTGGCATGGGCTCTCCATCTGATGGAGCAGGCGATGGATCGTAAGGAATTTTCCTTGATGCTAGCTGGCTGCTTGGTTTCTGTGGCTGCTGCTGGGCTGGTTGCTGTGTATTTTTTGATGGGTCACTTTGTGGGCTATATGGATCAGATGGCGTTGCGCGCTGAAATGAGCGATCGCTATTATGAATCCACTGAGTTTGTCTTTCCTGCAGAGCTGGTAGGAGACGTGACAGCAGATACATCGTTTGATAGCAGCAATGCTCAGGCTGCTCGGGTGAGCTGGATGGATGCTGTGTCTGTAGCGCAGTCTGACAGTGACAGTGTTGAACCCCGGCTAAATAATTTCTAAGTCGATCTCACAGTTCAGCAGGTAAGTCCATGCGGCAATTCATGGGTAGCAGCTCAATGCTTCCTTTGAACTGGCGCATGTTTTTTAGTGCCAGCGACGTGTGTTGAAACGACGTGAGTTTAATGGTCGCTAGGCTCTAGCGATAGGTCAATCGCAAAATCTTCACAGCTCAGCGTTAGAACTTTGGCAAAACTGTCAAGACTATAAAGCAGAGGACAACATTCACACACGACTTATTGGCGTTGAGCATTGCTAACTTGGGCGATCGATCGCCCCCTCAACCCACGCTTATCCAGAATTGCAAGGAGATTAAGGTCATGGATACTGGAATTCCAGAGCTAGATAGCATCAGCCGCCAGCTGATGAGCCTGGAGCGCCCGCGCAAGCCTAAGATGCTAGTCGTAGACGATGAACCAGACAATCTGGATTTGCTGTATCGCACATTCCGGCGAGATTTCAACGTGCTGCGGGCTGAGAGTGGCTTGCTTGCGCTAAAAATCTTGGCTGAGGAAGGCGAAGTGGCCGTCATCATTTCTGATCAGCGAATGCCAGAAATGAAGGGAACTGAATTTTTAAGCAAAACAGTGCCGGAATTTCCCGACACGATGCGGATTATTCTCACAGGGTTTACCGACGTAGAAGACCTTGTGGAAGCCATCAACTCCGGTCAAGTATACAAGTACATCACCAAGCCTTGGGACCCCAATGAACTCAAAGGCGTCGTGCAGCGTGCTGCTGAAACTTACGACCTCATGAAGCAGCGGACAGAAGACTTGCGCCGTGCTCAGTCACAAACCCAACTGCTGGGCACTATTGTCAAAATTACGCGTCAGCCCGCCAGCCTAGAATCGATGCTGAACGATATCGCAGCGGCCTGTGGTAAGACCTTTGGGGCAGATGTATCGCTGCTGCAGTTAGTAGAAGGCAGCGGCTTAACTGGTGCTATTGGGTTGTTTGGAGCAGGGAACGAGATGGTAACCCTCCTGCCTCAGGAAACTGCAGCAAAAGAGGCGATCGCCACTCAGAAACCGCAGCTTGTGCCCTACAACATCAGCGACAATGGGCAGTCAACCCCAGCCCACCCGATCAACCCAGATCTGCAGGCCAACTTAATCTTTCCTGCCGTATTTCAGGAACAGGTGCTTGCGCTGCTCTCCATTCAATGGAAAGAGCCCCGTACGCTGTATGAGGATGAGCTAACCCTGCTTCAACTCTCAGTGCAGCAGGTGGCCCTAGCGCTTACCTGTGCCAAGCAGATGTTTGTTCTGTCTTGACTAAGCCTAAGTTTAGCGTTAGTTCAGCAAATGCATAAGAGCGTACTGCCCGCGTTGCAGACAGCACGGTCTTTCGTTGTTGTAGCCCCGCGCTGCTGAGCTGAGACATCGCTACAGAACTCATGTTGCGTTCAAAAACTAGCCCAAACCCCTTGATCTGTTGTGTACATTGCGCAGGACATATCAAGGGGTTTTGGTGATGCGTCAGGTTAATGTGGGATTGGTAGAGTAGAGAGGAACCTCGGCTGGAAACAAAGTGATGGAATGCCCTCTGTGCGGTCACAGCAAAGCTCATAAGCATGGCAAGATGCCCAACGGTCAT
>JAHHHI010000098.1 GCA_019359435.1 Kaiparowitsia implicata GSE-PSE-MK54-09C | reverse complement strand
TGTCGAACTCACGTTAACCTGAGTTCGGGATAAGCTCGAACCCTTAATGTGCCGTGCGCGACGCGCACGGCACATTAAGGGTTTTGGGGCATCGCGCGTCGCGCGATGCCCCAAAACCCTCTTAACCCGAACTGACGTTACACTAGGCTCATTAAAAATTTGGAAGCACCCCACGTCGTGGGGTGCTTCCAAATTTTGCTGTCTCAAAGTGAGGGTAATGGCACAAGCCGAGCCCACACACACACACACAGAACGCCAGCCATTACACAGAGCCTCGAAGCCTACCTTGAATGGAGATTGCTCCACCGTGACGAGCTATAGGCTAAAGTCTTGGTCAAACTCAGCGCGGGTCATGGGTTGGTTCACGATAATTCCTTCACCACCCAAATACTCTAGCGGCTCCCCATCAATCGTGATCCACACAGGGGCAGAGGCATCGAGCGTCGTTGCGGTATACACCACCTGGCCCAAACGCCCCATCATAGAGGCGCTGCCGCCGCCGAGGGTAAACTCACCCGACAAATCAACATGAACGCCGTCAGGCTTGACTTCTACACTGCCCAAGGCGGTCGTATTGGGAATCGTGGAAGCAACCTCATCCGTGCTGCTAGGCCCTGCCAACAGTTGGCGGAACGCGCCTTCTAACAACATCTCAGGGTCCTCACTTGCCGCTACAGAAATCGCCTCTGTAGACAGCTCAAACCCGGTTCCAGTGTCCTTTAACCAATAGACCTGAACCGAGGTTTCTTGTGGTACTACTGTCGCATCGCTAGGTGTTTGTGGAGCAGCCTCAACGACGGGTTCTTGGATGATCGGCGGAGCCGCAGGCTGGGTTGGGATGACGACTTCTGTCTCGGCAGTAGCGTCTTCAATCCGCTGAGCGGTGATGGTCTGCCATGTCCACCAGGCCGTGGCGCTGCTTGCCACCAACACAACTGCCGATAGCGCCGTAGCAATACTCAGAGGAATGCCAGCCAATTTGCGGACAGATGGGGTGTGAGGCGAATGGGCCTCTACCGGTAAGATCGGTCGATCAACAGGGGAGTTCTCTGGGGAGTGGTGAAGCTCTGAATTATGCATAGTGGCTCCTCTAATGAGCAAAATGAGCAGGTAGAGCAAATGCGAGGAGACCCTGATTCAATTCGTCAGAATTAAACATCTCAGGAATTACGCAGGCTCTGTCAAACCCTTTAGACGAGTTGCTATGAGCGTTTCTAGGGGCGCACAAGCGCCACTTAGATCACGCACATCCCGACTTCCATCCACGGAGTTAACGTCATGCAGCGTCCTGAGAATTTTAGACGATTTTTTGTCAGCGGTGTTGACAAACATGGTTCAACGGCGCAAACCCTGATGAGGAATGGGGAAACTGGACTCGAATCTGCCTATAGCTGTATAGACTGATGGGAGAACGCACAAGTTTCTAGAAGATGCCGCGAAAGCCTTTACCCATACCAGTCAAGTTAATTACAGGCCTAGAGGGTCACAGTCCGGAAAATGTGGCGGGATCAAGGCGAATAAAGGCGGCTAGTTCAAGGTAATCCTCCTCTACGTTCAATTCTAGAAGACGCGCTGTAATTCCAGAGCGTTCTAGGGTTTGTAGATTTAATAAGGGTTCTACCGCTTGGGTCACTAGGGGCACGAGTTCTTGGGGCACTGCCTGCCCATCGACCTGCAGCGCGGGATCAACTAGCTGAAGGTGGCTTCCCTGGTGAATCGCCAGCCCGGACTCAATCGCAGTGGTGATTGCCTGCTGGGCGCGCGGATCTTGCAGGGTGACCTGTAGACGAAGACGCGCATTTGGCAAGAGTTCGATTTGCGGATTGGTTAGTGTATAGCGCTGAGCCCCGCTGGCCCCTGGCAGTTGCAGGCGGATCTGTTGAAGCTGCGATCGCACTTGCTCTGATTGAAGGGTCTGCTGCAGATCGGCTTCGGTTAGCACCAACCGCACCCCGGCTTGTAGGGGCTCGGCCAGCTCCACATTCCCCGACCGAATGCGGCTGGGGTTGAGGGCGATCGCATCTGTTTCCACTTCTAGAACCTCTAACCGCACCCCGTCTATCGGAACCAGTCCTCGCCCTGCCAGGCGCACCCGGTCTACTCGACCTCGCACCACCTGATAGCTGGGCGTGTTGTCGATCCGAACTGTGAGTGAATCGACCGATTGAAACTGGCGGCGAACAGCGCTTTCAACCAGGCGATCAGCCACAATCCCTACGGGAGAAGCTAACCCCAATAGAGCGGACAGCAAAATTGTGAAAAACTCCATCCCAAAATCCCCACGAATGGCTTGGTGTCGTCGTAAGCCCTAGGTCAGACTGTCTTCTATTGCAACACTCTAGCCTGGTAAAGGTTTTACGAGATATGAATGCTACACGAGCGCTGGAGTTAGCCTTTACTCTGGCGTAGCTTGTGATGTGGATTGCGATGTGGATTGCGGCGTGGGTGAGAGCGATCGCACCAAACTCAGGGGCATTGGCTCGCGGCTGAGGTAGTCGGCATAGGCCGCACTCAGGTAAGAACGCGCTGCTTCATCTTCCGCCACATAGACTTGCATCATTGCTAAGGTCAGCGCCCTAGCATAGTCACCGCCCAAGGCTGGGTCAGGGCCTTTTGTGAGCAACAGGATAGGACTAGTGGTAGCCCCCGGCACCGCCAATTGAGGATAAACAGTGGCGTGGTTGCCATTTTCCATAACTGCTAGATAGCGTTCAGGGGTTGTGAGATTGGCAAACGGCTGCACCTGCTCGGGCATCATGGGCGCAAGCACGTCATCGGTGGCCGTAAGCATCAGGGTCGGAATGGTAATGGCGCTTAGCCCATCGGCTCCGAAAATGGAGCTGGCGACGGGGTTCAGCGCCACAGCGGCGCGAATGCGCGGATCGCCCAAGCGATAGTGAGGCTCAGGTAAATCGGCTGCATCACATTGGAGCAATGCCGCAAAGCCCGCAAAGGGGCGATCGCCCGCACAGGTCGCCTGCAGTTGCGCGATATCTAGAGTGGCCCCCGCCGTGGCCAGCGTGGTGTAGCCGCCGTAGGATTGCCCCGCCACCCCCACTCGAGTGAGATCCAGGCGATCGCGCCAGGCCGCATCTGTCGCGACCCGAGACTCCAGCTCATCCAAAATCTGACTGATGTCGCGCGGACGTTCAATAAACTCAGCAGGATTAGAGCGGGCGTAGTGCTGCGCGGCCCCCAACCCCCGTTGATAGCGCTCATCGCTGCCCACATGATCAGGCACGGCTACCGCAAAGCCATGAGACGCCAGATGTTCTGCCAAAAAGTCTAGATCCTGCCGTTTAGAGCCTAGCCCGTGAGAAAGCACCACCAGAGGCGCAGGCAGACTCGTAGTCGGCAGATACAAATCCACCAAAAACTGCCGCAGGGGTTCGCCCAATGGCCCAGGTACTACCCCTACGCGACTCAGGCTCAGGGTTTGCCGCTCAAAGAAAACAGCGCCTGGCTGACGCAAATCGGGCTGTTGGGCAAAGTCGGTAGTGGGTTGGGCCGACTGGTCTAGCTGAGACTGCTGGCGAATTGTGGCGATCGCCCGATCGCGCTCAGCCAAATTGCGGGCAAAGGTTCGCTGCCATTGATTCAACTGCCCCAGATCGATCTGCACTTCTTGCGTTGGGAACTGCTGCAAAATACCGATGAGGCTCACCCCCTCGGGATCTTGGGCCGCCAGAGTCAACGCGGCACGCATTGCCCGCATGCCATTCTGCCCCGACCCCGTTTGAATGCCCTCGCCCAAGTCGGTTAAAAAGGTTTCGCCTAAGTGGGTATAGCTAAACTGGTTGACATAGACCGGGTTAAACGGAACGCTAATCTGCAAGAACGATCGAAACTGATCTAAATCATCTATGAAGCGCCCCAAAAAACGAATCCTAGAATCCGCTACTCCAGTTTCGGCAAAAGTTTCCAACGATTCCACAGGTAGCGTAAACTGAAGCAGCCCCGCAGAAAATCGCACCTCTTCAGCACTCCATCCGGGCCTAGCGCCAGTCAGTGAAATCAGGCATCCGAGCCCTGCTGCCATCATCCAGGTACGGCGCATTCGCTGAGGCAGACCGCCAAGTCGATGAAATGCCATAGGTGTCTAGGGATTGCTATTCTAATTTTGCTTTCCTACTCAACCATTAAATCAAGACCCATCGCAACCGCCCATGCGGTTAATCCAGCAACAGTTTGTCAAGTTGGAACAAGATTAGAAAGAAGATCGAATTGCAAAAGCACGGTTCTAGACGTTTGCCGAACTGGCGCTAACTAAAGCAAACTTACATCTTCCAGTGGAATAAAAATTCGCTGGCTTAATCACTATTCCGCAGAAAGCTCAGTGTCTCATTGGGAGGGTAGGACGCATCGGGGTCAACTGTTGTGGCAGTGGCAGGGTCTGCCTCTAATACGGTATCGAATATGCCAGACGGCATCATGATCGTGATGGGTTCATCCTTCGAAGAAGAATCGAGAACAGGGGATACGGACGCGCGGGTTACCCTCACGTCTTCTTCGGTTAGTTCTGCCAGAATATGCGGCGGAATATTGCAGAGCCGTTGCAGGCGATCGCCCACAAAAAATGTCACCGTGAGGCTACCCAAGCGAATGCGATCGCCATCTTTGAGTCGGGTCATTCGGCGTACCCGCTCCCCATTCACAAAAGAGCCGTTGCTGCTATCAAGATCAATGAGATCAAACCCATCTGACTGAAATCGAATCGCCGCATGGCGACGCGATAGCCGCTGATCAGCAACGGCAATACTGGCCTGGCACCGATCTCGGCCAATGGTCCAGATGTGCTGAGGCTGGGTCAACACCTGAGAGCATCCATCCAGCAGGTTGGTTGTCAGATAAACGCTATTGCCTAGCAACATTCCCTGAATATAAGGCAAGCTGACATTCGCCAACGCTTTCGAGGCAGTCGTTTCCAAGCTGAGGATTTCATCCAACAATTCCCGATTGTGCTCGTATAGTTTGAGGAATGCCTGATAGAGCCCCAATCGCTGTTGAAGCTCTACATCTTGAGGCACAGGAGAGGGAGCTGATGAGACGCTAGAGAAAGGGTTCAGATTCAGCATGGCGGATGTTAAGAAGAAGAGGCAAGCAGTGCAGTTCGACACGCAGCTCAGTCACGAAGAAAAAACCAGGCTTGTATGGCAAATTCCTACGCTGTAGGGGCTTTCAAGGTCTCTGCCGCAAAGGCTTGGCCCTACAGAAATGGCGATACAGGTGTGATAGGATTCGCAAAAAAGATGATCTGCCTCGAATGGCGCAAAACAACCTGTTTGCAACCGCCAACCTTAGTCAGACATAGCTGTTTCACCTCTAGCGTAGAGAATTTAGCCTAGCGTGAGAACCGAAGAATCACGGCATTGAGGCACAGCTTTAAACAACCTGTTGAGCAAACTCAGGGTGAAGTCGTACCAAAGTTAACAAAGCATTCACTTTAGCGAACACGACACCGAACAATGGGCGTTCAGCTATATCAAAATAGTTATTTGTTCGTGCCATAGTTTACGGCGAAAGCATTGCCAGCCAAGGCTTCTACTCTAAACACAGGTTTTCATATACATTAAGTTAAAGTCAACATGAGTTCGATGATGTTGTTTCAGTCCCGTGCTATGGCTAAAACAACATAAGGCCGTTCTACCCGCGTCGCGGGTAGAACGGCCTTATGCATTTGTTGGACGAACCTTATCAAAGTCAAGATTTTGAGCGATCAGAACGAAGGTCATGCCGTTCACAATCTTGACTGGTTTATCGTCTTCATCCCGACTGACATGGCGTGAGATGTAATCTGGTTCCAGAATTGTTGAACCCGCCCTCTATCGCTTGTTCAAGTCTTTAGCGATGGATCGACGCGCTCTTGATCTCGGCGTTAGGCGGAGGTGCGAAACGGAATGAGATCGGGGGTGCTACGGAAAAAGCGCAGCAGTTCGCGATTGACGGTTTGAGGAACTTCTTGCTGAATCCAATGGCCACATTCGGGAATGATGGTGCATTGAAACGGTGCATCAATGAGTTCTTGAATGCGGTGAATTAACCGCTGACTCAAGATGGCATCATCTTCTCCCCAGAGGATCATGGTGGGCATGGTAACTGGCTGGGGCGATCGCCCAACCCACTTCATCAGTGCTTGGGGCGATAGCAACTGGCGGTAATAGCTTAGCGCCGCCGTAAGCACGCCCGGTTTCGCCAGCGCGGCCTGAAAAATTTCTGCATCTTTTGCAGAAAATGCGCCTTTGCGAATCGCCAACCCTTGCAAAACGTTTTGCACAAACGAGCGTAGGTTTTGCTGAATTAACCACTCGGGTAATGCAGGCACCTGAAACGCGAGAAAGTACCAGCAGCGCCGAAGTTGATCCAGGTTTCCGAGCATTTCTTGCGCAAAGCGCTGAGGATGTGGCGCATTTAATACAGCCAGCCGATCCACTTGTTGCGGGAACCGCTGTGCTAGATGCCAGGCGATCGCCCCGCCCCAGTCATGCCCAACGATATGGGCTTTGCTATAGCCCAGGCCCTGAATCAGCCCCCGAATATCGGCACTGAGGGTATCGAGGTCATAGCCACTGGTGGGTTTGTCGGAATCGTTATAGCCGCGCAGGTCGGGTACTACCACCTTAAAATGCCGAGCCAACGCGGGAATTTGATGCCGCCAGGAATACCAAAATTCAGGAAACCCGTGCAACAGCACGATTAAATCGCCATCTCCCTGCGTCACATAATGTAAGCGAATGCGGTTGGTCTCGATGAAGCGATGCTGCCAGCTTACGATTGATGCGGTCATGAATGGTATACCCAAAGAGGAGATGCCTAACCCCAGCAGGACGCAACGGTCACTTAGTTATGTAGGAACGCAAATGAACGTGTGCGCCCACATTAAGCCCTAACAGTCCAACCGTCACAGTTTAAGCCATGTAAACCAGCCCCAAGGGGGTGCCGTTTGTGCCAGGATTTAGCAACAAACGGCATCCCGTTAGGAAGTAGAACAAGCTGTAAAAAAGGCCGGTTGGGCGAGGGTGACAGTGCCGAGGAAAGGAGAAGGTAGTGTTTAACGACACAGTTTATTACATTCATTTTATCGCGAATTCGCATTCCCTTGCCGCCAGTGAATTCCACACAGTTTCGTGAAGAACCTGCGTTTGGGATCGGCTCAAACGCTGAAAGGGGCATATGCAACACGCAGGTCACATTTAGCGTTGGGGGCAGCGTTTGGGACACTGCACGGCGCGCCCCAAACCTGGCCTAACCCGAACTGCCGGTTGAATAGCTTTTCTGTGTTCTACGCCCACACCGTCATCAATAGGCTGTAACTTCCATGACAACATCGCCTCGTATTGTGTCGCTGATTCCCAGTGCAACTGAGATTGTGGATTATTTGGGGCTGGCGGACGCACTGGTCGGGCGATCGCACGAATGCGATTCCCCTATATCTGTGCAGGCTTTGCCTGTGTGCACCGAGCCCAAGTTTGACCCGGTGGGCAGTAGTCGCGACATTCACGACCGTGTGACAATGCTGCTGCAATCCGCACTCAGTGTCTATCGGGTGAAGACCGAGGTATTGGAAGCGCTCTCGCCGACGCATATTCTAACCCAGGCGCAGTGCGAGGTCTGTGCAGTGAATTTGGCTGATGTTGAAGTGGCGATCGCCACCCTGACCACGATGCAACCCCGGGTTATTTCTCTGCAACCCCTCACCCTTCGAGATGTATGGGAGGATGTGGAGCGGGTCGCGGCAGCGCTAGGCGTGACTGCAGACCTCGCCCCGCTGCAGCAGCGGGTCAACGATTGCGCGACAGAGACCCAGGTGATCCCGACGGGCGATCGCCCTACAGTTGTCTGCATTGAGTGGGCCGAACCGCTGATGGCAGCAGGAAACTGGGTACCGGAATTGGTGGAGCTTGCTGGTGGGCGATCGCGCCTTGCCCAGGTCGGCAAGCACTCGCCTTGGCTGACTTGGGAGGCACTGCTGGATGCCGATCCCGACATTCTTGTCATCATGCCCTGCGGCTTTGACCTAGCGCGCACTCGGCAAGATGCGGAGGCGTTGAGTCAACATCCCCAATGGCGCACCTTAACGGCAGTCAAGACGGGGCGCGTTTACCTCACCGATGGCAATCAATACTTTAATCGTCCGGGGCCACGGCTCGTTGATTCACTCGAAATGCTGGCAGAAATCATTCATCCAGCCCAGTTTCAGTTTGATTATGAGGGCAAGGGCTGGTGTCGATTTTCTGGTTGATTCGGTCAGATTCCCTGCAAATTAACGTCTAATATCAATTCCAAAAATTCGGGCTGCAAATGGGGGGCAAGGGGGCAAAGCCCCCTTGTGGGGAACGCAGTTCCCCACCCCCCTCCTCAAACAATCTGTCGTTCTTATTTAGAGAATTGATATAAATTAACGTCTGTCCGACAAATGCCTAAAACCGTGCAGACTGCGACGCGAGCCGTATGGCTTAACGTTGTTTCAGCCCAGCAGCGCGGTGCCCCAAAGCCCTTACTGTACCGAACGCAATGCGCACGCTGTTGGGGGTTGAGCTTATCTCGAACTTAGGTGTTTTAGATGACTTATGGTTGCCTGGATTACATATCGGGCGATCGCCCCTCGGGCACTCTGACTTCAGACTCTAGGACGGGCGCGCTAGGTGCCAGCGCTTCTGTTGCCGGGAGTTCGCGGGCAGGAACTAGCATTGGGCTGTTAGGTTGGTCAAAGAAGTCATAGACCATGCTCGATACCTGGCGCACCAGCTCTTGCCCACGCCCATCGCCAGCGGGTCGCTCGACTAGCACTGTAATGGCATACCGTTTGCCATTGGGCAAATCCACAATGCCAGCATCGCCTACCATGCCGCTGATGGTGCCGGTTTTGTGGGCAATCTGCGCCTCAGGACTGATGCCCGCAGGTAACATGCTGCTGCTCACCGTGCCGCGCATAATATCGAACAGGCGATCGCGCGATCGCAGCGACAGCAAATCGCCCTGATGCACTGCGGCCAGCAGCACCGACAGGTCACGGGCACTGGTGGTGTTGGTGCCTTCTAGATCGGCTAGGGGATTCCGGATGACCGTGCTGGTCATGCCCCAAGCGCGAAACCGCTGGTTTAGATCCTCTGCCCCACCCAGCCGCGTCATGATCATGTTGGTGGCAGTATTGTCGCTAATGGTGATCATCTTGGTCGCGGTTTCCAATGCAGAAAACTGCGTCCCAACCGGCAAGTCCTGAAAGTCTCCCGAACCCACAGCCACCTCAGCTTGCTGCATGGTGAGTTGCTCATCTAGCCGAATTTTGCCTGCATCCACATCCTGTAAGAATGCGACCAGAATCGGGATTTTGATGGTACTGGCAGCGGCCACCGCTGTAGCCCCATTCACGTCTACAAAGTGGCTAGTATCCAGATCGACGAGAAAGATGCCTGCGTTGAGGTCAGGTGCTTGAGACAGCAGCGATTGCAGCGGCGTAGCAGCCGACACCAACGGCTGCCCCAGTTGCACGGCCATCGTGGATGCGGTCAGCCGATTCATGAGGTCTGCGGTGGGGTTGGCCTGTGCTAAATCGGCCGAGACCTCATCCGCAGAACTGGCGGCGGTGGGAGCCAGCCCTTTGGGATTCCAAATCGAAAGGATCGTGCCAGCAATCGCCCCCACACCCACGCCCAAAATCAGCAGCCGCGTCGCATACACCCAGCCTGAGGGCGGCTTCTGGGGACGGCGGCGGGGGCGGCGACGCGGCACAGGAGCCAACTGCACCGCCGGATGCTGAGCCGAACGACTGCGCCCGGGCATTGGCTGAAGCGTCCCCCCTCGGCTGCTGCGGGCGATCGCCCCGGTTCCTGGACGCACAGGACTCAGCCTCGCGCTGTTAGAACGAGGCTGCATGGGCACTAAGTCAATATCTCGGCGCGATCGCCGGGCGCTGCGCTCATCTCGCCGCCGCCCAGGGGGATCAGCCACCAACCGCCGCAGGTTAAAGCGAGAGTCAGCGTCGTGCTGCCCTCGGGCATCTTGCATGCTGCGGTGTGCCAGGGCTGAGCCTTGACCCTCCGGCGGATGGGCATAGCGCAGAGGCCGCTCTCTCTCGGGTCTATCGCCATAGGCGGCATCTCGCCGATAGGCAGGATAGGACTCGGTGGGCGATCGCGCCTCCCAGCGCACTAGGCTACCGGGCGGTTGCTCTCGTCGCAGCGGTGCCACCCGAGAACGCGCGGCAGCAGAGCGACGCCCAGCCCGTCGCTGCGCCCCTCTCGATGGTTTTCGTGATCCAAACATCAATTCGCCCTCCAGCGCCCCCTGCACAATACTTGTCACCCTTGCGTTTTGGGTATGCGGGTCTCTCTGTCAAAGATAATCCGAAATTCCCAAACTTATCGCGAAATTCTGCCAATTCTTCAAGCCTAGTCAGTGGGCGATCGCCCACCGCTTCACATTTCATCACAACAGACACCCAGCCCGATTGCCCGCAGTCATGAACTGAGCTATCTCACGGCAACCCCCAGGAGATTTCTGACAGAGAAAATCCCACATCCATCAGCCGTTCTGTTGTGGGAGCAACCGGCTTGTTCGCTCAAGGCGAGGGCATTCTTTAGGAGAATGCTCCTGACTGCCTTTTAACTACCACTCAATTACCACAAAGCTCTGGCTAACGTCTGTGTCGCACAGGTTTGGAACGATGCTGCCACCCACGGGGGATCACCGAAACAGGCGCACGGCAACGAGATTTCCCTCCTTCCAGGAAATCTCTCGTTTTGCGACCCAGAGTTACGAGCAGCGTTACATGGGTTTACACGCTTCATGGGTCATCCAGATCAGCGCTGAGCTGGGCAGGCGGGTTGTCTGGAGTGGGCCCTGGTGGGGCGGCGTTGACCCGAGGCAGGGCGTCAGGGTGTTGATGGAGTGCCCAGCGGCCTTGGCGAACCATGCCCCGCAGTAGGGCCATCTCCGACTCGGTCGGATAAGCGCGATTGACCAACTGCCGCAGCTTTTCCATGCGGCTGTGGGCAGTGTGGGGCTGCAGGTAGCCCGTGTGCAGCAGCAGATTTTGCAAATCGGCAAAGTATTGCTCAAGCTGCTGGCGCGGGGCGAGGGGCTCGCTCAGTGAGGCCGCAAGCGAAGTAGCACTCAGGGACGGCGGTGCCGCCTCCAGCGCTGCGGGAGGATCACGATGACGCTCATCATCGATTGCCGCCAGACTTAGCTCATAGCAGCAAATGGCAACGGCCTGCGCCAGATTTAGCGAGGCATAGTCGTCACTACTGGGGATGTGCAGCCAGCGCTGCGCCAGGTTGAGTTCGTCGTTGCTCAAGCCAGAATCTTCTCGCCCAAACACAATGGCGGCAGCGCCCCCTGTGGGGGGCACCAGCCAGGGCAGCGCCCGTCGAGGTGGCTCTAAGGGGGTAGAAAGGGCCGTGCGATCGCGCCCCGTCGTCGCCACTACCCGCCGACAATCCTGCAAGGCTTCTGCCAGCGACGGCACCACCTGCGCCGCCTGCAAGAGATCTACTCCCCGCACTGCCATCAGTCGCGCCGCGCCGCCCACTGGGTTGCACTGCGGGTTGACCAGCACCAACTGCTTCAGCCCCAGGTTCTTCATCACCCGCGCAACTGACCCCACATTCAGCGGCCCTGCAGGCTCCACCAACACTACTCGAATGTGACTCAGCCGATCCATCTCACGCCTTCCCAACTGCTATACCTGCTGCCATGCCAGCGTCAATCTGCCTAGCCGGGCGCAAAGTGGCCACGACTGTCGCTTCAGGTTGTGGCTGACCACCTCCGCAACTCGCACAGCAGGTTCTCCCTTCAAGTCAGTCCCTATCCTAGTTGCTCCTATACCCGTTCTAGTACAGGCATAGCAAGTTTTGAATAGGTTAAAACCAAAATTAAGGATTTGCGTCCCTGTCCTCTCCTAGAGTCATTGCGCCAAAACCGCCGCTATGGCGCGCGCTATCACCCGCAGCAGGGCCGCCAGCGCCAGACTAAGAGATTCAACGCTAGGGCAACTAGCCCATTCGTTCTTGATCAGAGGACTCCTAATCTAACTCACTCTCATCTAGCAAATCTTGCAGTGCTTGCTTTTGACTGCGGCGAGAGGTGCGGCGATATTTTTGAGGACTGAGCTTGGGTTCATCGGCCTGCTGTCCATCGCTGCCGCTTTTTCGCTTGGTCGTGGTTTCGGCGTCGGGGCTGCGGTCTAAAACGGTTTGGTGGGCGATCGCCTCGTCTAGAAACAGCAAGTAATCCCCATAGCGCTCCCAGTCGCCCCGCACGGCGCAGTCCGGTTCCTCATGATGCAGGCAGTCATTAAACTGGCAGGAGCCGTGCTGCATGCGCTGGCGAGCTTCTGGGAAGTAGTGCGCTAAGTCACCAGGGGCGCAGGCGAGATCGGGCTGATTGAAGCCTGGGCTATCGGCTAAAAAACCGCCGCTGGGCAGCTCAAACAGCTCCACATGGCGCGTGGTGTGACGGCCATGGCGCAGCTTGCCCGACAAATCCCCCACCCGTAGGTCTAGGGCGGGCAGGAGTCCATTAAGCAGGCTCGATTTGCCCACGCCTGACGGCCCCGATACAAGCGTCATCCGATTGTGGAGCGCTCTATACACTGCCTCCATCCCCTCCTCCTGCTGAACGCTGACCAGCACTGGCTCATAGCCCCAAGCATTCAGGCGATCGCACCAATAGGCCTGGTCTTCAGCAGACAACAAATCTCGTTTGTTGAGGCACAGGGTCACATCTAGGCCAGTGGATTCTGCCTTGACCAAAAACCGGCTGAGTTGCAGCGGCTCAAGGGGCGGGTCTGCCAGCGCAAACACCAGCAGCAGATGATTGATGTTGGCGATCGCCGGACGATCCATCTCGCTCTGACGGGGAAACACATGGGCGATCGCACCCCGATTCCCAGCCCAATCGGGTTCCTCCACCACAACGCGATCGCCCACCATCACCGTTTGCCCAACTTTTTTTAGGCGCGATCGCCGGGTGCACAGCAACGATGGCGCGGCCTCAGCCCCTGGCACAGCACTATCCTGCACAGCACTATCTGTCTCAGCACTATCAAGCTGCACTTGGTAAAAGTTGGCTTGCACCGCCAGCACTATACCTGTCAGCAGGTTCGATTGCAGCTCTGACACCGTCTGGTTGGTTTCAAGCCCCATTCATCCGCCTCATCCTCTCAGCCCTTTAGCAGGATTATGGTTTCCTATCGTGCCTACAGCGCGGATTGATGCATTGAGTGTTGTGAAACCCACGCTGCTTAAAGGTTCTACAACAGCAGCTATGCTAAATAGCTCAACTGTTGCAACAGCCTTAATTTTCCAATCCTAACGTGAGTTCGATAGCGTTTGAGCGTATTCCGAGGTCAGGTTAATCCTAGTCAAGTCTCACAAGAATAGGCTTTGGCAGATAGTGCTAGAGCCTGCTTTGTACCAATTGCTAGGGCGTGTCATCTATTCTGACTAAAAGCCTTATCTCATCAGCGTTGTCACGCCCGACTAACAAACAGGCTAGGGGCTGTAGTCTCTGATTTTTGGGTCAGGCGCAGTCACTTGATGACAGCCCCTAGAGTACCCTCAGCTCAGCTCAGGGCAAAGCGGGTAGATAGCGTATTCCAAATTCACGTAATCTAGGCAGCTTCATCGGCTGATTGCCTCACCCAAAGGGCAAAGTAGCCGTCTTGATCCTCTAGTGCCTCAATTCCATAGCCAGCCATCCGCAAACTGTCGGGAACCTGCTCAATTGGTTCACCCGGGTCAAGCCACACTTCCAAGAGTTGCCCCGATGCCATTGCCTCTAGTTTGAGCTTAGTGCGCACAAAATTAATGGGACAGGGAGTACCCCTCAAATCAAGTTGGGCATCGGGGGCTCCCAATGTGGACGACGACGCACTCATGACTGAAACAGCCCCCCCAAAAAACCGACGCCGCCTTTTCCCGTGCGATCGCCCCGAATCTTGGCCAGCTTCTCCAGCAATTCCCGCTCTTCTGTTGAAACCCGATTGGGAATCTCCACCACAATCGTGATCAAATGATCGCCACGGCTAGTGGGGTTGCCTAGTCGAGGTACACCATAGTTCTCTAACGTCAGCACAGTTCCGGGTTGGGTTCCCGCAGGGATCGTCGTCTCCACAGGCCCATCGACCGTATTCACCTCAAGCTTGCAGCCCAAAATTGCTTGCAAATAGCTGATCCGCAACTGTGACAGAATATTGATGCCATCCCGCTGAAATTCGGCATCATCATTCACGAACAGATACACATACAAGTCGCCTGCAGGCCCATTCCGCAGCCCCGTATCACCCTCAGCTGATACACGCAGCCGAGTGCCGTTGTCAACTCCGGCAGGAATCGTAATTTTTAGCTTTTTCGCTTCCTGCTTCAGCCCTTTTCCGCCACAGGCATCACATTTATCTTCAATTACCTGCCCACTCCCGCCACAGGTGGGGCAAGCAGACACCTGAGTAAAACTCCCAAACGGAGTGCGAGTTGCGCGCCGCACCTGTCCCGAACCTGCACAAGTTTGGCAGGTTTTGGGCCGTGTCCCTGGCTTCGCGCCACTGCCGCTACACGCGGCACAGGTTTCTAGATGGCTAATGCGAATCTCTTTCTCGCCACCAAATACAGCATCTCGAAAATCTAGCTTTAGATCGAGCCGCAGGTCATCTCCCCGAACAGGCCCAGTACGGCGACGAGAAGATTGCGCAGTACCCGAAAACCCGCTAAAGAAGCTTTCAAAAATATCAGCAAAGCCACCAAAATCCCCAAAGTCTTGGTAGCCAGCCCCCATGCCAGCCCCAACGCCCGCTTCACCAAATCGGTCATAGCGGGCTCGCAATTCTGGATCCGATAGAACTTCATAGGCCTGATTAATTTCCTTCAGGCGTTCTTCGGCTCCCTCCTCTTTGTTGACATCAGGGTGATATTTGCGCGCCAGCCGTCGATAGGAGCGTTTGATTTCTTCTTTATCGACGTCACGCGAAACGCCAAGCAGTTCGTAATAATCGCGGGGCATAGAGCGCTGCTCTCGGGAGTAGTGACTTAAACCAGACTCAACTAATCTACCGCTTCATAGTCAGCAGTGACAGTCTCATCATTTTCAAAATTGTAATCGTCTTCAAAGTCACTGTGGGGAGGGAAATCCGAATCTAGGTGCCCATTTTCCCAAATTGCGGTCTCTTCTTCGTTGCGATGCTCAAGCAAGTCGTCTTCAAACTCAGCCTCATCGCCCTGGTTTGCCTGCTGGTAGACGGCAGCACCAATCGCAAAGAGAGCCTGCTGTAGCCCATCAATTTTTTCCTTCATGGCCTCTACGCTAATGGCGCGGTCGGCAATGCTAGCACGCAGGTCGGCAACATACTCTGCCGCTTGCATTTTCTGGCTTTCAGGAATTAGATCCCCGTTGTCTCGCAGGGTGCTTTCATAGTTAGCAAACAACACATCGGCCTGGTTGCGGAGTTCTACCAACTGCTTTCGCCGATCATCGTCCTCCGCGTAGAACTCGGCCTCTTGCCGCATGCGTTCTACTTCAGCATCGCTTAAGCCGCCAGTGTTGGTAATCCGTACACTCTGCTCACGCCCGGTGCCTTTATCGCGGGCCGCCACCTGCATAATTCCGTTGGCATCGATCTCAAACGAGACTTCAATTTGAGGGACGCCCCGCGGCGCTGGCGGAATCCCCGTGAGCTGGAACTTGCCTAAACTTTTGTTGTCTTTGGCCATCGCGCGTTCGCCCTGCAGCACGTGGATTTCTACAGAGGTTTGCCCATCCGTCGCAGTGGAAAAGACCTGAGTCTTACTGGTGGGGATAGTGGTATTTCGCTCGATGATCTTGGTGAACACCTCACCCAGGGTTTCGATGCCCAAAGAGAGCGGCGTCACATCCAGTAGCAGCAAGTCTTTGACTTCGCCACCAAGCACACCAGCTTGAATCGCAGCACCCAGCGCCACCGCTTCATCAGGATTGACGGAGCGGTCGGGCATCTTGCCATCAAAAAACGCTTTGATCGCTTCTTGCACGGCAGGAATGCGCGTGGAGCCGCCCACCAAGATAATGCGATCGATATCAGCCGCTGTCAGATCGCTGTCTTTAAGGGACTGAGCCACGGGTTCCATGGTGCTTTCGACCAAGGGGGTGACTAATTCTTCGAACTTAGCGCGGGTTAGCTCCATCTCTAGGTGTTTTGGGCCTGTTTCATCAGCCGTGATGAACGGCAGGTTGATGGAGGTGGTGAGCATATTAGACAGCTCAATTTTGGCTTTTTCTGCGGCTTCTCGCAGCCGCTGTAGCGCCATTTTATCGCTGGCTAGGTCAATACCTTCGGCTTCTAGAAAGGCTGAAATCAACCATTGGACTAGGGCGTTGTCAAAGTCGTCGCCACCCAAGTGGTTGTTGCCAGAGGTCGCTTTTACTTCGAATACGCCGTCGCCCAACTGCAACACGGAGACATCAAAGGTGCCGCCACCCAAGTCAAACACCAGCACAATTTGCTCTTGGTCTTGCTTATCGAGGCCGTAGGAGAGCGCAGCCGCTGTCGGTTCGTTGATGATCCGCAGCACTTCTAACCCGGCGATGGTGCCAGCATCTTTGGTGGCTTGCCGTTGGGCATCGGTAAAGTAAGCCGGAACGGTGATCACAGCCTGGGTAACGTCTTCGCCCAAGTAGCTTTCTGCATCTTGTTTTAGCTTTTGCAGCACCATTGCCGAAATTTCTTGGGGCGTGTAGGAACGCCCCCGCACTTGGACATCAACGGTGTCATCTTTGCCGCGAGTGCAGTTATAGGGGACGCGCGATCGCTCGTCCGCAGTATCATCCCACCGCCGTCCAATGAAACGCTTGATGCTGAAAATTGTGTTTTCAGCATTGGTCACGGCCTGACGCTTGGCCAACTGACCGACAAGGCGCTCTGCCGCTTTGCCGAAGCCAACAATGCTAGGCGTCGTGCGACCTCCTTCAGCATTGGAGATGACAACGGGTTGGCCACCTTCTAAGACGGCGACGCAGCTGTTGGTTGTTCCTAGGTCAATGCCAATGACTTTTCCCATGTTCAGCGGCTCAATAGTTAAGGTCAAGTAAGTGAGGATGATTCTCCCAAGTTGGAGCCATCTTTAGGGAGTATTCCGCAATTGCTCGGGAATCCCATCAAATTGCATAAAGTTTCTTCGCGCAATCCGTCAAAGCACTGGAGTTACTGAGGATTGCAGCTCGAATTACGCTTCAGGCTCGGCAGAGTTTTGATCGTCTGCAAGATCTAGAGACTCTTCGGGGGCCGATGCGACCTTAACCATCGCGTGACGTAGAACCCGCTCCCCTAGCATATAGCCCCGCACCAGTTCCTCTATCACCGCGCCCTCGGGGAACTCTGCGGACGCCTCACGCATCACTGCTTCGTGCATGGTGGGGTCGAATTCCTTGCCCTCAGAACGCATTTGGGCAACCCCAATACGCTTAAGGCGATCTACCAAATCTTTGTACACACCCTGGTAGCTTTTATGAATGGCGATCGCCTCTTCACTTTGTGGCTTAAGCTGCGATCGCGCCCGTTCAAAATTATCGACGACGGGCAGAATCTCCACAACCGTAGAGCATTTGATCTGAAGTTCTAGATCTTCTTTTTCCTTCTGAGTCCGCTTGCGGAAGTTGTCAAAATCTGCCGCCATTCGCATGAACTGGCTATTGCGATCCTCCAGTTGCGCCTTTAGTGCCGTCAACTGCTGATTCAATTCCTCGACCGCGCCTGCGTTCGCAGGAGCACCTGCCGGGGCTGCATCAGAGGGGCGATCGCCCACCACTTGAGCATCTACCTCAGGGTTTACTCCATCGGCAGCGACATCGGTCTGTGCTGCATCCCCAACCTCTGGGCTAGTTGTTGGTTCGGGTGCATTAGATGCTTGATCCTGAATACCGTCCACCTGTTTGTCCTCGTTGACCATTGTTAACTCAGTCCACTTACTTACTTACACACTCGCCAGCAAACCCTAGCGACAAAACAATTTCACTGTTTTTAGCTCCCAATCCATCGCCCAAAAGGCCAAGATTTAGAGTCCCTAGGTTGTACTTTGATCTTGCACGTAGCCGTAAACCTACAGTGTCCTGCAATTCATGCTTCTGTCAGGCTACCCTGTGTCAGCATCGATTAACCATGGTTCACTCTTAATGCAAGCTCAAAAATTGTTTACGCCAGAACGATTTGAGATTAGTTTGAGATCTTAAACGGGATACCGCTCAATCTGCACAGGATTCCCATTAGAGCGCATTTTTATGACCCTATTCTCCTAGACATTTCAAGATATATTTTATCGAGTCTTGTTTTTTGAGGCTCAGACCCATGCCAAATTTAGACAAGAAACCCAGTATGTAGATACTGAATCCAGTGCTGGGACTGATAATAGTCATCATTACTCAAATTAAAGCTCATCTAGAATAGGTTAGAGGCTTAGGCGCAGAAGCCAATGAGAAAGCGGCTTTAGCAGGTTTCAGGTTCCATCCCAGTGGGCGTTACAGCCGCCTTTACCCATCAACCGCGCTCAACTTAACCTACAAATATCAAGCAAATATCAAGATTGTGTTTATCTGAATCTTCATTTCCGGGAATACTCAGCACAGCTACAAGAGAACTTCTTTATCCGCTATGGCCAACCCCTCCTCTCAGCGACGCGCCTTAGTTGTCCAGCACAACTTTTCGCCCTTCAGCAACAAACTGGTGCAATCCGGATTCGTAAACTCGGAGCAAATGCAGCAGGCTCTCGTAGAAAGCCGCAAAACAGGGCGACCGCTGACCGACATTTTAGAGCTGATGACGGGGCAGCAACTGCCGCCCGATCTACTGCGGCAGTACAAAAAGCAACAGCTCTTTGAGCTGAAGATTCTCTATGGGGTTGAATCGCTCGATCCAGAAATCAACCAGATCTCCACAACTTTTGTAGGGCAGCTGATTGATGTCCTGATCCCTGTTGACTTGTGTCGGCGCTATAAGCTGGTGCCATTGAGTCGCTATGATGATGCCACCCCGCCTTCCGTGCTCATTGCAATGGTCGATCCCGACGATCTAGCAGCACAGGATGATCTCAATCGCATCTTACGGCCTCAGGGATTGGGGCTACAGCGCATGGTGATTACCAACGAAGATTACCAGCGCATCATTTCTCAGTATTTGGATGAGCAAGTCGAGCGCCAGCGCCAAATCGAGCAAGAAGCCAAAGTTAATGTGCAGCAAGATTTGGAGGGTCTAGAGTACCTCAATCTAGAAGATGCACCGGAAGACATTGAAGCAAATCTGGATACGGCTCTCGAAGATGCCGCCGCTGCACCAGTAATTGCGCTGGTCAACAAAATTCTGGTGAAAGCCCTTCAAGATGGAGTCTCTGACATTCACGTAGAGCCGCAGGAAGAATCACTCCGTATTCGATTCCGTCGGGATGGAGTATTGAGTGAAGCATTTCCTCCCTTTCCTAAAAAAATTATTCCCTCCGTCACAGCGCGTTTCAAAATCATTGCCAGTCTGGATATTGCAGAGCGACGCATGCCCCAGGATGGTCGGATTCGCCGGATTTTTGATGGGCACAAGGTGGACTTCCGGGTCAGCACGCTGCCCAGTCGCTATGGCGAGAAGGTCGTGCTGCGGATTTTGAACAACGATGTGACTCAACTTGGACTCAATAAGCTGATTACCGATCCTGAGACGCTGAACATTGTGCAAGAGGCGGTGTCTCGCCCCTATGGATTGATTTTGGTGACGGGGCCTACTGGGTCTGGTAAAACTACAACGCTCTATTCCGCGTTGGCAGAGCGCAACAGCCCGGGCGTTAATATCAGCACGGCAGAAGATCCAATCGAATATTCTTTGCCTGGCATTACTCAGGTGCAGGTGATTCGTGAGAAAGGGATGGATTTTGCCTCGATTCTGCGAGCGTTTTTGCGGCAGGATCCCGATGTGATTCTGGTGGGTGAGACCCGAGACAAGGAAACGGCAAAGACGGCTATTGAGGCCGCCTTGACGGGCCACCTCGTGCTGACCACGCTGCACACGAATGATGCCGCTAGTGCGATCGCCCGACTCGAAGAAATGGGCGTTGAGTCCTTCATGGTGTCAAGTTCGCTAATTGCAGTGCTAGCCCAGCGGCTGATGCGACGCGTGTGTCCCGACTGCCGTGTCGCCTACCAGCCCTCCTCAGAAGAGTTAGCACGCTATGGCCTATCAGCCTCTCGAGAGGTCGGCATCAGCTTTTACAAGGCTACGGCGCTCCATGCAGAAGAAATTCTACAAGCACGTAGCAGTAATAGCATTTGCTCCACTTGCAATGGCGTCGGTTACACAGGGCGCTGTGGGGTTTACGAGGTAATGCGTGTAACCGAACGCTTGCAAACGCTGATTACTGAAGGCGCTCCCACCGAGCGCATTAAAGAAGTGGCGGTAGAAGAAGGGATGAAAACGTTGCTATCCTACAGCCTTGATCTTGTACGCCAAGGTGTCACCACGCTAGAGGAAGTAGAGCGGGTTACGTTTACAGATACGGGGCTAGAAGCAGAGCTTAAAGCCAAGCGCAAGAGCTCACTCACCTGTCGTAACTGCTCCGCAGATCTAAAGCAGGAGTGGCTAGACTGTCCCTATTGCACCACTCCCCGATTCCAAGATTAGATTCAATGCTGCGACCTCTTTTCTGAGAGGCCGTAAGCCTAAGAGGCCGCAGTAGAGGCTTGCCGACCCGTGACTTTTGCCATCGCACCCTGACCTAAACGAGGAACGCTGACATGGAACTAATGATTGAAGATCTGATGGAGCAGTTGATTGAAATGGGAGGCTCCGACCTGCACTTGTCTGCTGGGTTGCCGCCCTACTTTCGGATCAACGGTCGGCTAACTCCTATCGGCGACGAGCCGCTGACAGCAGACCAGTGCCAACGCCTGATCTTCAGCATGTTGAACAACACCCAGCGAAAAAACTTAGAGCAAAACTGGGAGCTGGACTGTTCCTATGGTGTGAAAGGGCTAGCTCGATTCCGAGTCAACGTATACAAAGATCGAGGAACCTACGCCGCCTGTTTGCGAGCGCTTAGCTCTAAAATCCCCAGCTTTGATCAGCTAGGGCTGCCTGATATAGTGCGCGAAATGGCAGAAAAACCCCGGGGGTTGATTCTAGTTACCGGTCCAACGGGGTCTGGGAAGACCACCACCCTAGCCGCCATGATTGACTTGATTAATCGGACTCGTGCTGAGCATATTCTTACCGTTGAAGATCCGATTGAATTTGTTTACGAGCCAATTAAAAGCTTAATCCACCAGCGTCAGTTAGGAGAAGACACAAAAAGCTTTGCGAATGCTCTAAAAGCCTCGCTACGAGAAGATCCCGACATTATTTTGGTGGGAGAGATGCGAGACTTGGAAACCATTCAGCTTGCTATTACTGCTGCAGAAACAGGCCACTTGGTCATGGGGACGTTGCACACTAGCTCCGCCTCCCAAACCGTAGACCGGATTGTAGACGTGTTCTCATCAGATAAGCAGCAGCAGGTGCGGGTTCAGCTGTCTAACTCACTAGTGGCGGTATTTAGCCAGACCTTAGTCACCCGAAAAAATGTTAAGCCCGGCGAGTTTGGTCGGGTGATGGCGCAGGAAATTATGGTTGTGACTCCGGCGATCTCGAACCTGATTCGTGAGGGTAAAACAGCACAGATTTACTCCGCCATTCAGACTGGCGGCAAGCTAGGCATGGTAACGCTAGAGAAAGTGCTGGCGAATCTTTACCAGGCAGGCACTGTATCTTTTGAAGCCGCTATGTCTAAGACTTCTCGGCCCGACGAGTTGCAACGTTTAATCAGCGGAAGTGTTGGAGCCCCTGGAGCTAAAGCATCAATGCCTGCTCGCTAGACTTCGAAGTCGTCTGTTTGTCGTCCTTCACAAAGAAGCCGCTCTGTGTCCACACCCTAGCTCCCCGTCCTATAGGGGAAAAGGGACTTTGAATCCGGCTACCCTTCTCCTTACTTTGGGGAGAAGGTGTTAGGGGATGTAGAGATCTGCTCTTCCCGCAGGGTGAGCTATCTTGCAGAACTGGGATGTACTCGATGAGTAAATGCGAGGTCAAAAGCCGTCTCTACTCATCATTGCGACAACATCTAAGCCGCGCTAACAGAAAAAGAGGAAGGCGGGCTCATTTTTGAACGAACTCATTATGATTGAGTGTTAGTGGTGATCTACGGTTGAAAACTCAAGTTAACTGAGCAATGCTTGGGCAGTGTTTGGTTTACGGCAGTGCAATTGGAAGCAGGGTAAGTAGAGTTAGCATTAGGACAGGAAGCCAAAGGTAAGCGTATGCCGACCTATGTTGTTAAAGCACGGGACTTGAAGGGCAATTCGGTGAGGCGCAAGGTCAGCGCTGACACCCCCGTTGAAGCCCGCACGACTCTGCGGACTGAGGGGCTGTTTGTTCAAGAGTTGAAGGAAGACCGTAGCTTGCTTGACAAGCTGAAGGAGACCGATACTAAAGAAATCGGCAACCTGTTTGTCGGAGTAACCGTTAAAGATAAGGCCATTTTTTCACGGCAGTTTGCTGCACTGGTCAATGCTGGAGTGGCGCTGGTGCGTGGCCTAGGCGTGTTGGCCGACCAGTGCCCTAATCCGAAACTGAAGAAGGCGTTGCAGGCGATTAGCTCGGATGTGCAGCAAGGCACAAACTTGTCGGATGCGATGCGGAAACATCCCCACTGTTTTGATGGGCTGTATACCAGCATGGTCGAGGCAGGCGAGGTGGGAGGCGTGCTAGACGACGTGCTAAATCGACTCTCTAAGCTGCTAGAAGACATTGCCCGTCTGCAAAACCAAATTAAGTCAGCTATGGCTTATCCGGTAACGGTGGGGGCGATCGCTATTCTGGTTTTCTTAGGCATGACCATTTTTTTGCTGCCGATTTTTGCGGGTATTTTTGATGAACTGGATGCGGAACTGCCTGCCTTTACCCAGTTCATGATGAATATCAGCGACTTTCTGCGCACACCTATCTACATGATTGGGTTTGCGATTGTCATTGTGCTCTTTGTGTTTGCGGTGCGCCAGTACTACAAGACCCCAAACGGTCGCTTCAATCTTGATCGATTGATGCTCAAACTGCCCTTGTTTGGTGATTTGGTGCAAAAAAGCTCAACGGCTCGCTTCTGCCGTACCTTTGGGGCGCTCTCTCGCTCTGGGGTACCGATTCTCACATCTCTGGAAATTGTGCGCGACACAGCAGGCAATGCCGTCATTGCCCGAGCCGTGGATGAAGCTCGTCGAGAAGTGCAGTCTGGCGGCATGATTAGCCTCGCACTGCAGCGCGAGCAGGTCTTTCCGGTGATGGCCATCCAGATGATCAGCATTGGAGAAGAAACCGGCGAAATCGACCAGATGCTGATGAAGGTGGCCGATTTCTACGAGGATGAGGTGGAGCAGGCAGTTAAAGCGCTGACCAGCATTATGGAACCGATCATGATTGTGTTTTTGGGTGGCATGGTCGGGGCAATTCTTGTCGCGATGTACCTGCCCATGTTTGCCGTGATGGATAATATTCGCTAACCCTCATTCATCCTCGAAACGCCCTACGACCGGAAGACCCATTCATGAGTCAGGCTTGTAGTTTTTGCAGGATACCGCTTTTACTTTTAGCCTGTTCAACGCTCACTTTCCTTGTCTGGCATTGCAAATTACCGACAGCGGCGAGCAGGCTAAGGGGGATCAGCGATTGGTGATTGAAGGCATTTTGGTAGAACGATGTGTTTAGTCGTATCGCAAGACCCTTGAGCCTCTACGCCCGATGTTGTATTTGTCCGATGTCCCTAATGTTGTTCGCTTTAGAGTTTAGAAGCCGCTGGCCATTTCTGCCGGACTAGAGTCATGAGCATTAAACAAGTCCATTATGAAGAACTGCTAGCGGAGTTTAGCAATCACGCGGGGGCGATCGCCCTACTCAAGCGCTATCGTCCTTATCTGGAGATGGTGCCTAGCATGCGCCGCCCTGACGACAGCGTCATCACCATTCCGCTGCCAGTGGTGCGGGTGCGAAAGTCCGCATCCTATCAGGATGCGGGAGCAACAACGAACTTAATAAAAAACTCTGTCATCACTGAAACGGTTCCCTTTCCGTGCGATGTCGCTATTTTAATGTGCGACCCAGAGTGGAAAATCAAGACCGGGGTTGAGTTGTTTGTCTTCATCCATCGCCCCCATGAAGATTTTTCAGACTTGCTGAGCCGCTGGCGGCGCACGCAGGTCTTGCTGCATCAGGAGTATGAGTGGATTATGCCCCACCGTCATCGCCACATTCTTAACGATGTGGCAGAGCAAACGCGCCCGCTTTTTGTGTTATTTCCTGAGACGCCTCAGCGCATCCAGAAAGGGCTGTCAGGTGCTGACTTACCCTACGTGGTGCAGTTAGTAGACGTAGAGGGAGACGCAGATGCCGAGAGCTCTCTAGATGCCGCGCTCCCCTCACATCCAGACAGTGCTGCCGGAGAGTCGTAACGTTAGCTGTCGACCCCTCATTACCCTGGTTCGCATTCGTTCTAAGCCACACGGTGACCTAAATCTCTTCGGCAATCTCGCTGTTCGGACGCAGATTGCGGGGATCGAGTGCGTCGCGCAGGCCATCTCCCAATAAATTGAAGGACAGCACCGTCAGCACGATCAAAATCGCAGGCGACCACACCAACCAGGGTTGCAGCGTCAGGATAGACGCGTTGGTTGCTAAAGACAGCATATTGCCCCAAGAGGGGTCAGGCTGCTGAATGCCCAACCCAATCAGGCTTAGCACGGCTTCTGCCAGAATAAAGCCGGGAACCGAAAGCGTGGCGGAAATAATGACATAGGAGGCGGTTTGGGGCAGCACATGCCGCAGGATGATGTAGAGCGATCGCCCCCCCATGGCCCGTGCTGCCTGCACATATTCTCGCTCTCGCAGCGACAGCACCTCGCCTCGAATGACGCGGGCAATCCCAGCCCAGCCCACAAACGAGGTGATGAGCACAATCAGCAGAAACCGTTGGGTGCTGGTGAGCTCGGTGGGCAGAACCGCGGCCAAGGCCACAAGCAGATAGATGCTGGGGATCGTCATCAGCACTTCGACTAGACGCATCAGGATTGCATCGGTCATGCCGCCAAAATAGCCCGAAATGCCGCCCACCAAAAGCCCTAGCGGAAACGAGATGAGGATGCCAACGAGCCCAACGCTGAGGCTGATGCGCCCGCCATGCACTAGACGGCTGAACTGATCCCGCGCTTGCTCGTCGGTGCCCAGCAGGTTCCACTGGCCTTCGCCGACGGCTCCAAACAAATGGCGATCGCCCTCAATGCCAGGGAACACCGTGACTTCTTGAAACTGTGGATCGCTGAATGAGGCCCGCGTCGGCAGCGGTAAGCTCAGCCGAAATAGACGATACTGATCCCCCCGTGCAAACAGGCGAATCGGCGATGGCTGGCTGAAATCAACATTGATGGGGCGATCGCCTGTGTCTAAATCAACCGCGCCCTGAGTCGTGGGATACACATGGGGGCCGAGAAATTGGCCTTGGGGCGATCGCCAATAAACTTGCGTCGGCGGCAGCAGTGACCCATCGGGCTGCGAGGCATAGGGGCTATAGGGCGCCACAACATCTGCCAGCAGCACCATGAGGTAAAACACCAACAACAATATGGCCCCAAACTTAGCCGGCCCATTCCGTTTCAGCTTTTGCCACCAGTCCATTGCTTACCTGCCTCTGTTAAAAAATGGTGCGTTAACGTGAACGCGTATTGAAGGGTATTGTCCGTCAGGCCCATACTCAGGAGCATTACCCAGAGCAGGATTAGCGTGAGGGCTCATTTTCTGAGGTCGCCACCGACGAGCCTGCCATCTTGCTTAACAGCCAGTTCGCCATGGTGGCACGGCGCGTTAGCCGGGGCACCAGTTCCCCTACTTTATAGCCTGCAAACCCCAAGGATTGTTTCAAAAGCTGCTTGTGTTCCGAGGGGATAGCGCGCGTGAGCTTGACTGTAGCGGGGCGGCTCTCGATAAAGTTAGGCGGTTCAGGATAGGTGTCACGCCAGTCTGCCGGTACGGCAGCTGCATCCCACTGCTCTGTTTGGGGGTCGTAACGATAGCCAAGACTCTGCCATACCAAATGGTTAACGATATCGTCCGTCACTTCATCCCTAAGAATGGCCCAAATGGTGTCGTGGTTCAGCGGGGGGAGCTCAGCCATAGCCGTCATTTATCCGATTGTTCGTCATGCTCTAGCGGAGGGAGCAAGCGTGCTACTCTGTTATACCGTGAATTTAACCAGTGAATTTAATCAGTGAATTGTGCTGTCTCAACTCTGACACGGTCGTGTGATTCAGGCGGGCGCACCCGGCGAGAGCGGTCGTTAATACGTTACAGCCTTGATCGCACCTGTCGAGGGCATTCAACCAAAAAGTATCGTGAAGCTCTCTCATCGCAATCGTTTCGCAGCCTCAGGGTCACAATAAGGATCAAACCCAGGCGATCGCCATCAATCAGCGCTTTAAGCGCCGGAATCGGCTTCGCTGCGACTCTAGGGTCATTGATTCGTCAGCACGATGCTTACTCCCTTTTGGGTTGGAGCCCTCTACGGTTCGATATGATGGCAGTTTACAGGTCACTTCTAACGAAGTGGGAACAGCATGGCAAAAGGGGATGAACAACCTGCCCAGTGGCAGCAAGGCGCGGTGATGGAGCTGGCGATCGCCAGTTTTAACCACAATGGCGATGGGGTGGGGCGCTGGCAAGACCGAGTCGTGTTTGTGCCCGGTGCGGTGGTGGGCGATCGCCTGCGCGTGCGATTGATGCGGGTCAAGCCTAGCTATGCCCACGCCCGCCTGTTAGACATTGTGCAGCCATCGCCTCATCGAATTCGCCCACGCTGCATTGTGGCGGACAAATGTGGGGGCTGTCAGTGGCAGCAGGTGAGCTACCAAACTCAGCTCAATGCAAAGAATGAGCAACTTCAACAGGATTTGGTGCGGATTGGCGGCTGGAACGTGCCGCCGGTTGATCCCATGCTGGGAGCCGTCAATCCCCTAGGCTATCGAAACAAAGCCACCTACCCCCTAGGGCGATCGCCCCAGGGACAAGTGCAGGCAGGCTATTTTCAGCAGGGCAGCCACCATCTCATCAACCTGAATCAGTGCCCCATTCAAGACGAGCGGCTGAATCCTCTACTGGCCGACATCAAGCAAGACATTCAGCAGCGGGGCTGGAGCATTTATAACGAGCAGCGGCATCGGGGCAAGCTGCGGCATCTGGGCCTGCGCATTGGGCGGCGCACGGGGGAACTGCTGATTACGCTGGTTTCTACCAGTGAGGGGCTACCAGAACTAGAAGACCAAGTGGCGGAATGGATGAGTCGCTACCCCAACCTGGTAGGCGTGGTGCTCAATCTCAATCCGGCGCGCACAAACGCGATTTTTGGCGATGAATCGCGGGCGATCGCCGGACGCGATTACTTAGAAGAGCTCTTCGCCGGACTCACCTTCCGCATCCATTCCACCACCTTTTTCCAAGTCAATACTGAACAGGCCGAAGCCCTACTCGGAGTGATGCAAGAGGCGCTGCGGCTCACCCCAGACCAAATCTTGCTGGATGCCTATAGCGGCATCGGCACGCTCACGTTGCCCTTGGCCCGCCAAGTGAAGCGGGCGATCGCCCTCGAAGTGCAGCCCCAGGCAACGGCCCAAGCGCAGATCAACGCGGAGATCAACGGCATTCACAATGTGGACTTCCACACGGGTGCAGTCGAAACATTGCTGCCCGCCCTCGCCCAGCAATCTGACTTTGAACCGCCGGATGTCGTGCTGCTTGACCCCCCCCGCAAAGGCTGCGATCCCGCTGTGCTCGAAGCGCTGCTGCAGCTCAACCCCGCCCGCATTGCCTATATGAGCTGCAATTCTTCTACCCTAGCGCGGGATCTAAAGCTGCTGTGCGCGGCAGGCACCTATCGGCTCGTGCGAGTGCAGCCAGCGGATTTCTTTCCTCAAACGACTCATGTAGAAAGCGTGGCCTTGCTCAGCCGGGTAGAGGGTGAGCAAGACGGCGCATAGGCGGCAAGAGGCAAGAAAGGGTTCAGTCATCATTTTGCGCGATAGTGCGACCAAGATGGGTGGATGAGTGGATGAGTGGATGAGTGGATGAGTGGATGAGTGGATGGGTGGATGGGTGGATGAATTGCGGCTGTTGAGAGGCGCAGTGTAAACGGGCGATCGCCCCTCATCAAATCCAGTGCGTGAAGCGCTGGCTTGAACTTCCTTTTTGTCAAACTCCTGCACGGCAGGGGTTTGACGAAGCAGCTATTCTAACGTCAGTTCGGGTTAAGAGGGTTTTGGGGCATCGCGCGACGCGCGATGCCCCAAAACCCTTAATGTGCTGTGCGCGTCGCGCACAGCACATTAAGGGTTTGAGCTTATCCCGGACTCAGGTTATTCTAAATCCTAATTGCCCCCACTGGTGCAAGACCTCTCAACTCGCCAGTGCCCTGAGAATGTCGAGAGATTGTCGAGTTTTTCGATCGCCCTACATCCGTAGGCGAAATAGCAAAAACTGCGTACTCTGCTCGGGCCGAAAGTTGTCGTCGCTCACCAGCAACAGGCTTTGACTTCCATCTGGCAAACGGGCACCCAGGGTCATGCCTTCCAGATTGTCGAGACGAATGCCCTGATCCACCAAGTCAGACAGCGCAAACGCCAACTGCTTACGCACAGGCTGAATCGTGCTGATATCGCCAATCAGCCGGGGAATGCCAGAAATATCAGTCGCGTCGGCAATCACAAACTGAAAAAGCGTGGCACTAAAGCCAAATAGCCCATAGGCACGCTCCAGACTAAGAAAATGCCCCGCCTGATCCAAGACCAAAATCTCCGTTAAGCCATTGCCGATGGCGAGATCGGGTGCAGGGTCGAGATCATAGCGATGCTCAGCCAACAGGGTCGAGCGATCGTCTGCCACGAGGTAATGCAGCAGCCGCAGGGGCACCGGCACCTCGCCGTCTGCATTTGCGGCTGGTAAATCTTGCTGGAGCGGGGCTTCTATCGCTGCAAACACTCGAAACGGTTCTACATAGCCATCTCCTGAACCATTGCCCACAGTTGAGCCGCTCGAAAGCAACGTTAGAGACTCAAACCCGAGGTTGTCTCCTACGCCAGAAGACCGCTCATCAATGGTCTGGGGCACCAAGCGCTGGGGAATGGGCAATCGGCGCTGGTGCTGCCCTGTCGCCCGATCAAATTCATCAATTGCAGGCGGAATAGACTGGCTGGCGCTGCCTTCGGTCGCAATGTAGAGTGTTTGGCGCGGTGTGATCGCAATGCCTTCGGGATCAAGGCTGTCGGTGGTGTATTCCTGAATGGCCTCACTGGTGAGGCGCGTCACACTCTCGATGACCACGTTGGCAATGCTGGGAGTGGTGTCTTCAGATGCGAGGTCAATTCTTAGCGTATAGAAGCGAGCTGCTGCGCGGGAACTGTCGTCTGACAGGGCGTAGTAGCGATCGCGCGCCCGGTCATAGGCGATCGCCGATAAGCCTCCCACAGGGATACCGTCTACCGTCTGGGGCGGCAGCGTATACTCGCCCAAAAACTCTAGGCTCATCGGCGCAAATAGCCGATCTTCGGCACTTACGGGTGTGCAGCTAGATAGGGAGAGCAAGCTAATCAGGGCGATCGCCACCCACAACACAGGACGAAGCATCAGCAGAGCCAAGCAGAGGACTCTTTAATAGTAAAGGGTGGGTGAAGGAGCCGTTTGCAAAGGGGAGTTCGTGACAGCAGCAACGCAGCATCCGTAAGGGTTCATCCGTGAGGGTTCAGTCAGCGCCCTATTTAAAGTTCAATCGAAATTAAAATCCAATCAAAAGCCAACTGCTTGCCTTGATCCTGCGCCTCTATCCATCCATCGTCCACAGGCGGAAGTCGAGCAGGCTGCTGTCTTGCTGGGCAGCGGCCTTGGCTAAGTCTTCGCGCCAGAGGAGTTCGAGCCGAGAGGCGGGCATGGTGAGGTAGAGCACATCGCCAGCTACCAGTTCTTTGTCTAGCAGTTCCCAACCGTGGACGGCACGGTATTTTGTTTCGAGATACAGCGGCGCAAAGTCAGTATCCATCGCCGCATCTTTAACCGTTTTGCCAAAGAAGGGATGCCCGGAGGTGATCAAGGTGGCGATCGCCACCCACAAGCTGGTTCCCGCCATGCCGTTGCCCAAAATGCGTCCGCCCAACGCAGCAGCGGCAAAGGATGGCGCGGCCAACTCTGCGGGGCTGAGCACCGCCTCAAAATCAAAGACTCGCTGCGCCAAGGGCGCAAACTGAGGATCTTGATTGCGGACAACGACGGGCAGCTTGGGCACGAGGCCTTTTGCAGTGAGCGCAATTTCTAGATTAATCACATCGTTGCTGGTGATGGCAAGCAACCCCTTGGCCTCTCGGATGTGCGCCTCTTGCAGCGTCGATGGCAGGCTGGCATCGCCATGGATGATGGACACTTTGAGCGATCGCAGCGCATTCAAAAAGCGGTTGTTGGGATCTTGCTCAATCACCACCACATCGCAGCCGCTGTGGTGCAACTGCCGCACCGTTTGAATACCCACCCCACCCAACCCACAGACAATGTAATGATTGCGGCGGGGCGGCGGCACCACCTGCCACAACTGCTTCAGCCGCGTACCCAGCACCAGATCATTCAATAATGCATAGCAAATGCCAATGATGCCGGTGCCCAACAGCATCATGACCACCGTAAACACCTTAATTGAGTCGGGCGAATCTTCAACCACTTGTTCATTGCCGCCAGCCCCGGTGATCATGCCCACTGCAAAGTACAGCGCATCCACAAAGGTATGGCGAAAATCAACGCTGGTATAGATAAATGTAGTCCCCCCGATCAGCACCATCAGCAATATTAAGACGCTGAACGTTGAGCCAATAGACTGCCATATTTGTTTCAGCCAAATTGAAACCCGCGACAATCGCTCTCGCGACGACCGGCGATCGCTCCTTACCAGAGGAATCGTAGCCAGAATGAGGCGATCGCCCTGCTGCAATACCTGCTGATGCAGAACCGCAGAGATCAGATCAGTGCTGCTATCGGCTGGCAGGTAGTAGATTAACATGCGGTTGCGATCTTCCCAAAGGCTATTGAGCGGGCGGCCCAGCCAAGGATGGTCAGCATCGATCACTTCTTCGCGAATCGGCCAGGTTTGGTCAAAGAGCTTGAGCTGCCCAATGGCCCGATTGCCCAATGCGGTGAACGCAAACACCGAGGCTGCTAGTTCAGCCACGCTAAAGCTGACATGGTTGGGCAGTGTATTGTCGAGGCGATCGCCCAAGCTGGTATTAAACAGTCGATTAATAATCCGCACATCGGGGTTGAGCACCCGCGCCTGGGTCAGCACCGCCAAATTCAGCGCATCATCGCTGCTCGCAAGCACCAGAGTATCAGCCTCTCTGATCCCCGCTTTGATCAAGGTTGAGGCCTGGCGCAAATCCCCAATGATCACGTCCTCTTCTAGCTGAGGCAAGGGGCGATCGTTAATGCCTACGACCACCGCCCCCTGCTGCTTCAGCAGGCAAAACACCTTATGCCCTGCACGCCCTAACCCACAGACAATAATTCGGGGCTTTTTAGCCATGAGTCTCACCCGTGTTGCGGCGTTTACATCTGTTTACACTCTCATTGTTTGGGAGTTTAAAGTTCCCGATTGTAGCTGAGTTAACGAGGTTACAAAACGTTAGAGGAAAATAAGCCTCTTGGATAGAACCCGTCTTGAGTCCCTATTGCTAGGCCGCTGAACTTGCGCCATCTGGTATTAGCTCAAGAACTGGCGTGAGACAGTTGAATTAGCGTAGGACAGTTGGGCTGCATGTCTATCGCTAAGCCAGACCAACGGCTATGTCTCCTATGGTGGAAGGGACGAGACCGTGCTGGGCGATGGATTGTGAGTGTAATTAGTAAACCAAGTCAACCTAGACAGACCTACCACCTGCAGCAGCGCCGCCTGCAGTTTTTGCTGCTGCTAATTGCAGGATGCTTGACCACCATGACTGGCGGCATCGTTGCACCTGTGTTTCCAGAAATGGTGCAAGAGTTGCAGCTTGATGAACGCTGGGCCGGAATGCTGCTCAGCACCCATGCCTTAACGAGTGCTGTGGCGACGCCGCTATTTGGTCTGCTGGCCGATCGCATTGGCAAGCTAAAGGTTTTGCTGCCGTGCTTAGTGCTCTACGCAGTATTTGGCGTGTCAACAACGCTCTTCACAGACTTTCCGGCGCTGCTGGCATCGCGGGGGCTGTTGGGGATTGTGAGTGGGGGCGTGGCGGCCGCCACTATTGGCTTTTTAGGCAGTATGTATGAAGGAGAGGCGCGATCGCGCATTCTGGGATTTGCCACTAGCGCGATGACCACTGCAGCTATTATGTTCCCGCTGGTGGGTGGATGGGTGGGAAACGAGAACTGGCGCTTTTCCTATTACTTGTATGCGGCATCATTGCCGGTGGCGGTGGTCTGCCTGGTGGCGTTTCGAAACTCGCGGCGCTCGGCTTCAACGCTGATTGAAACAGGTGCAAAGGGCGAACTAGGGCAGGTGCTGCGGCAGCGAGATGTCATTTGTTCCTATGTCTTAATCGCGGCGGCAGCCACCGTCGTGTATGCCATTGTGATTTACACACCGCTCTATTTAAAGGAAGTGCTGGGTGCAGACCCAGAGCTAAATGGTATGGTGCTAGCGATTCGGGCTGTGGGTGCTGCCATTACCTCAGCGCTGGCGGCTAGTTGGCTAGCTAAACACTTAGGGGTAAAGCGAGCGATCGCCCTAGGGTTTGCGCTGATGGCGGCCACCGTGTTTAGCATCCCGTTTTTAACGCAGCTGGTTTGGATTGTCCCTGCTGCTGTGGTATTTGGCATTGGGTTTGGCATCATTACCCCCAACATCTACAGTCAGCTTGCGGAAGTGTCGCCCAGCCATCTGCGCGCGTCCGTGCTGGGGTTGGGCACGGGGTTCAATTCCCTGGGGCAGTTTGCCAGTCCGTTGCTGTTAGGCCCGCTGTGGAAATATGCGGGACTCACGGTCGTGTTTGGGGCGGCAACGGCGATCGCCCTAGCGGCCATGGCCATCAGCTTGACCCAGTTTCGCACGAGCAAACGGTAGCCATCGGTGCAGCTTCGGCGTATCCGTGCAAGCGTAAGTCATACGGATTGGGCTCAGCGCAGACCCATCATCAACAATGCTGTTGTGCACGGTCAATCCAACAGTGAACCCTCCGGGATAGGGCATCGCACGTGGTGCGATGCCCTATCCCTATCTGTATAATGTCAGTTCAGCAAAGCCCTAGACCGTGCTGCCCGCGATGGAAGCAGCACGGTCTAGGGCTTTTTAGACTCGTTTTAGACTTACAGTGCAGATCTGGATTAACGCTATGGATTTCACATTAATTCAGCCGGTTATGGACAGGCTAGGGTAGGTGGCACGCACGGCTCTAGCTGCACCTCTTGTAGCACCTCTAGCCCAGCAAGAAACTGGCGATCTTCGCTGATATGCGGCTGCTTCAACTGCACCTCGGTCATTCCCTGATTGACGAGACGCTGCTGCAGTGCGGCAAAGCTGCCCGAGGCCAAGATCCGCAGGCGAGGCGGCGGCACCGCATCCTGCCGTTTGTAATGGTAAGACGCATTCACGTCTGAGAGAATCGCGTCAAACCGTGCCAAGAAGCGCTGAGGATTTTGGAGTGTGCGATCGCCCAACAGTTCAATATTTAACACGTAGGGCGGCGGCACCTCTCGCTCAGCCAGGGTGATGCAGTAATTCACCAAGTGCAGGTCAAACTCGCGCTGAAGCTGCTGCATCACCTGAGTGGTATGGTACTCTGTTGTTTTTTCTGTCGTAGAAGACAGCAGCCCGCCCCGGCGATGGCAAAAGGTGATAATCGGGGCTTGATTATAGAAGCCCAGCACTTCCACCACATCCCCATTGTCATAGCGGTAAAGGCCGTTATAGTTAGTAACTAAAATGCGGTAGCGATCGCCCACAGTTACTTCAGTAGGCAGCAAGGTTTGGGTCTGAGCTGCCGACCCTGCTGCCTGTGGCACAAACTCAAAAAAACCGCTGTCGAGCGCCAGCACTGCACCATCCTGATCGAGGGTATGGTAAACCCCAAAGGTGGCCTCGGCAGAGGCATAGACCCCGCCGAACACGGAAACATCTCCAAAATAGTCAGGAAACTGCTCAAAGTAAAAGCTAGACGTGCCTCCCCGTGCCGTGATGATGAAGGACAACGCTGGCCAAGCCAGTTTAGGCGTGAGCCGCCCCGCAGACGCAAGCCGCAAGCGCAACTCGCGGGCCCGCACCGGATCAGCCACCAGCTGGCGATCCAGTCTGCGCCGCAGCATCGGATCAAGCGGGAGCCAGTCGGCGATCGCCCCCCGTTCTAGATCATCCAGCAAAGACTCAGCATAGGTTTCAAGCTGCTGTCCCAACTTGATCGCAAAAATCGGAAAGTTAGCCCCGATCACCCGCAAGTTTGGATCGCGCAAAGCATGGAGCAGCGCCACATACTGCCGCGCCCCGCTATCGGGAATCTGCAAGACATCAAAGGGGTGGGCAAACACCTGTCGATACAGCAGATTGCCCATCCGCAAATCGCCCGCACTGACGGGGCCAAAGGGAATGCCCCCAGCCGTATGCCCAAAGGTGCGTGCCGAGCCAGTGGGTAGCAACTTGCCCAAGGGCAGCCCCCGCTGCTGAGCCGCCGCAATGCCAAACCCCATCGCGGCCATGTTGGCCTTGGCCACCAATCGGCGCGACTGCTTCGTCACAGGAATCAGCTTTTGCTTACCTGTCGAGCCGCTCGTCATGTTGATGTAAGTCACTGGGTCTGGCGTCACCACGCCGAGGTCACCCGCAGCAACCCGTTCAAAGTAAGGCTGATACGTATCGTAGGGCGCCACAGGAACGCAATCGCGGAACTGATCTACGGAGCGGATTGTGTCACTTCCCAAGGCTTGCGCTAGCTGGGTAGAACGCTGGTGGTGCAGCAGCGTTTGCAAGAATGCGGTTTGGGACTGATCCACGTGGTGGGTCTTTTGGACGAAGCGGCGTTTGGCCTGCTGCGTCACCATCGAAATCAACGCAATGGTTGGGTTTATCATTCACCTGGCAATCTACTAAACATGTATCCGATCAACATCGTGGGCTTAAATCGTGGGCTTAATGCGATGGCTTTTGATGGGGTGCGATATAAATCCCAAAAGTTCTAAGATCTCAGGCCACTTCTCTACTAAATCATCTAGATCATCCCTGCACTGGGATAGCCGCCATTCGCCATTGCGAGATGACCGCTGATTAATGCGGGATTGTTTTTAGTGAAAAAACCTCAGGGGTGCCTTGTTAAGAATTACTATTGTTTCTGATTTAGCAGCCTAGAGTGGCGAATCTCGTGCCAGTTGGGCGATCGCCACACTTAGCCTGCATAACAACCGCAGCCTCATCCGGCGTAAGACGCCAGAATTCTGTGATTAAGGACACTGCCAACCTTCTCTGCCCCTGTTTGCTAAAATCATTGGGCGATCGCCTGAAACAACAGCATCATCAGCCCCAGTGCCGTCACAATCAGACCAATGCCAATCAGGTTAAGCCGCCGGGGCGATCGCCGAAAGGCAGGTCGCAGCCAAAACCTCAACAACCGCACCACCAGCGGCATCACGAGCCAGGTCAGCAGCGTCGATGAAATGAGAATGCTGACCAGCAGAGACGCGGAGGTGGGCCAGGCTTGAAACAGCCCCAGCCGTTCAAATAGTAGCGATTGCAGGGCGATCGTGGGATATAGCCCCAGCACCACCGAAAGCACTTGCTTCCACGGCGGCAACCCCAAGCTGCGATGACTGCCCGAGACCGGCGAAAACCACCCCTCAAGCCCAGTCGTAAAGGATTTGAACTTGTGGTGCTCAAATAAGTGCTGCCCTTGCTGCAACAGGCGATCGCACTCTCCTGACTCAATCCAGTCATTTAAATGATTGGGCGTATCAAAGTGAACGATGGTATACCATTTGTCGACCCCGTCAGCACACCGCAACGGGTCGCAGCGGTCAATTCGCAAAAACCCATCGTGGCCGCTGGTCGCCTGAGTCAGCTCCTCATGCCATTCACAAAACGCTACCTGCAGACTCACGGGCACAATAAACTCCAGCACCGCGCTGGAATAGAATAGCTGATCATCCAGAGACAGCACTTGCATAGGTGAGAGGATCTGCACGACAGCAGAGATAGAAAGATCGCCCTCATTATCCCCCAAGAGGATACTGCTGCCGGTTCAGTAAGAGCGGCTCAGGCCAACCGATTAAGCCAACCTGAGTTCGGAATAAGCTCAAACCCCCTTAACCCGAACTGACGTTAAGCCAGGGCTGCACCCCTTCCCAAAACCCATCGACTTCAGATGCGGTGGTAATCGCGGCAGGCTGATGCTGCAACTGCTCTAGGTAATGGCGCACATTCGCCACCCCAACCGAATGGGGAAACAGCGTCGGGTTAAACAGGCTTTCGTCGTTGGGGCTATCTCCCACTGTCAAAACCTGATCCCCAGTGATGTCGGGATAGTAGCGCTGAAGAACTTGGCCTAGGGCGATCGCCTTGTCTTGCTCGGGCAATTTGATATGGCATTGCACCGTGCTATAGGTAAACCCCAGCCCAGCTTGGCGGCAGCGATCGCTCATCCATTGCAACGCCGCTCTGTCTAGCCCAGCCACGTCAAACGTCCAATCTGTGAGCCGAGAGCGGTTATCGCTCGATTCTTCTAGATGGGGAAAGTGCTGCTGTAATTGGATAAACGCTGCGGCCAACTGCTGACGATGCGCCGCAATGGCCGACACAGGCACTAATAATTCTTGAGTAGCGGCATCAGCACTATAAAACACGCCACCGTTCTCTGCGATCGCCCCTGCAACAGGAAGATAATGGGCGATCGCCTCTACCCACCCTGCAGATCGGCCCGTCACAATCAAGACGGGTATCGGCGCAGCAGCAAGTAGCTCTAACGCACGCAGCAATGTGGTGGAAAACTTGCCCTGGCGGGTCAGGGTGCCATCCATGTCGGTGGCGATCAGGCGGATATCGGGCATGGGGCTTGCCGTTGGGTGCTACACAGAGTTGCTACATAAAAGTATAAGAAAGCCTTCTCACGCACAACCCTAGATCAGTTCCAGATCAATTCCAGACCACCCAAGGCGAGAGGACAGATTGGGCTTCTATGAGGCGACCAACACCGAGGAAATCACCATTGGCGTGGTTGACACAATAGGGGCGATCGCTCTGCGGCTCATCATTTGAAGAATCAGCGCGGGGGGGATCAACGTCCCGAGAGCCCGTCGTGAGGGAAGTCGTGTCTTGAATCTCTACCAAGGGAAGGCGCTGCCCCTGACACCAGCGCTGAGCCAACTGGGGCGACAACGTTAGAGCCGCGAGGTGTGCCAGCACTGCTTGCGGCTGAATCAGACGGAGCGCATCATCCTGAGTTAGCGTCTCTAGCGCCTCTAGCGTGTGGCTATGGGCCAGGGCAAACCCGCTGCTGACAGTGCGTTCAAGCGCAGCAAGGGTAGCTCCGGTGCCCAGCACATCCCCCAAATCGCGGGCAATGGCGCGGATATAGGTGCCTGATCCACAGGCGATCGCCAAATCCATTTCTGGAAAGTCTCCTGACCGCCAGCCTTGCACCTCAATCTGATGAATCGTAACCGTACGGATTGGCACATCCACCACTAGCCCCGCCCGTGCCAGTTCATACAGCCGCTTGCCGCCAACCTGAATGGCGCTGTAGCGGGGCGGCACCTGCTGAATCATGCCCACAAACTGAGGCAGCGCTGATTCCACGGCCTCTAGCGATAAAGCCAGTGCAGGCTGCTGCCGCAGCACCTCACCGTCCAAATCATCCGTATCAGTTTGCACACCAAACCGCACCACCGCATGATAAGCCTTATCGGTCGGCAAAAATTGTAATAGCCGAGTTGCACGTCCCACCGCAATAGGCAGCACGCCCGTCGCCGCTGGGTCAAGGGTGCCCGCATGCCCCACCCGCTTAATCCGCAGCAGCCGACGCAGCCGTGCCACACAGTCGTGGGAGGTTAACCCCAAGGGCTTATTCAAATTCAGAAATCCATCCACACTGTTACCGTCGATTCGCCCACGTCATCCTACCGGAAAGGGGTGCCACAGTAGGCTATGGATAGACCACAGGTTTGAAGCACAGGCGTTTCCTGGTCACGGGTTGAACTCTCAGCCCCAAACCAGCCCTGCATTGAAATTCACGTCGTCTCAGACGGTTCAGGGTTACATAGCGCTGAGCTCAGATCTAGTGCCCCACAACCATAACCAGAACATCGCGATCAAAATTCACGAGGCGTAGGGGTTGTATTTGACGAGGATGCTCGGTAAGGCAACGCCTCTTGCAGCGCAATCACCATCCGCTCTACCAGAGGCACACTGCCAAACAGGCTCAACGTGCCTGCCATCGACGCAGCGCAAATCGCCCCAATCACCAATCGCTCTTTCACAACAGGACTCACGATTCGACGCACGCTGATACGCTCCAATACTGCTTAAGTGCGTCAACGTTAGCATTTTTAATTAAGTTTTGTATGTACATCTCCCGAGGGAATGTGAGGGCGACTCTGTTTAGAAGGTCGAATGAGGTGGGGTTTACCCTGCACCCTTACTGCTAAGGGACTCGCAAAAAAAATAAGGTAACCCAACAGCATTACTCTGCTAGAGGGTCGTCGAAGGCGCACTCGACCTGGACGCGCACATTGCAGCCTGCCGTGCCAGAGGCGATGTAGGGAATACCGCTCACCCCGCTCATGTTCACGCCAAATTCTAGGGTGACTTTTTTGACTTCGGCGATCGCCACGCTGCGAAACGCATTCAGCATATACGTGGTGTAGTAGCGAATGGTGTTTTCTAAAGTTTGCACTCGAGCCGTCATTTGCTCGGTTTGAGAGGGGCGGTTAAGCAACCCCTTAGAGGTGCGGGTCTGTTCCCCTTCTACACCACCATTGCCCAGAGCACCATTGCTTCTAGCATCATTGCCCGCAGTGCCGTGATAAAGGCTGCCATTGCTGCCCACTAAATCCAGCCCATCCTCGGCTTCAATGTAGATGACGGTATGTTCGTCGATGTGGATCGGTTGTAGCTTGCTCATACGAAACAGCGCATTCAGAATTACTTAGGGTCTTCCATACCATAGGGCAGCACAGGGGTGGGCTTACAGGGAGGCTTACCCCTCGCTCGTGAACCTACGCAGGGCGGAAGATTGGACGAATGATTTGGGCAGTTGATCTAGGCAATTGATCTAGGCAGTTAATCGGGGCAGTTGGTCGGGGCGATAGCTCTTCCGATTTCCACTGCGATACACCCCCAATCACCTGGAGAAACCTGAAGACCACTCCCCGAGAGGACTAAACCAGCGCTGCCGCCATGCGATACTAGCCTAAACCCTCTACATCCGCTGATTTAATGGAGGAAAAGGTTCTGCCTACAGAGGTTATCCTCAACCATCCGCGCCAAACGCTGGGCCATGTGCATCTAGACTGGATGCCCCAGCCCGGTGCCTATCTAGATTTGGATGGTGAAACCTATGCAGTTTTAGAGCGGCGTCACCGCTATCAACTGCGGGGTGGGCGCTACCAGCTTGAGCGCATAGCGCTGTATGTGCAGCGGGCACCCTGCACCCATGAGCGCAGTTGGGTGGCTGGGCGATGGGTCATCGGCGATGCAGACTGTCGATTTAACGCTCAATCTGAGGTGCTGCGCTGTGCGGTGGCACCCTTGGGGCCCTGCAAAGGCTGCCGCTTTTTTGAGCCGCGTTGAGGGAGATAATAGCCCATGGATGATGACTCTATTGACCAGATTTTGAAGGATTTGAAGCATGAGGATGAGGCGGTGCGCGATCGCGCCACAACAGAATTATGGCGGCGATGGTTTACCCAAAAAGGCATGGTAGGGCTGGAGTTATTAGAGCGCAGCCAGGCCTATATTGATGTGGGTGAATTTCAGCAGGCTGAAACGTTGCTAGGCCAAGTGATTGCAGACCAGCCCGACTTTGCCGAAGCCTGGAATCGGCGTGCGGTGCTCTACTTTATTCAAAAACGCTATCGCCAATCGCTAGCCGATTGTGACCAGGTACTCGAGCTAAACTCCATTCACTTTGGGGCGCTGCACGGCAAGGGCTTGTGCCATGCCGCACTAGGGGAGTATGTGGCGGCGATTCAGGCGTTTCAGCGGGCGCTAGAGCTTCAGCCCCACGCCGTCATGAATCAACGGCTCATTTTGGAGTGCACTGCGAAGCTCTCATAATCCAACGGTTGATCGAGGCAAACTCTGCAGGGGTGGGGTCAGAGTCGCGCTAGCCCAGACGTTCGCCCATCTCTAGGTGGCTGCCGTTGACAAAATCCCAGCCTGATTGAGTCCGTTTGCCCGCAGGCTTAACGGTATGCAGCAGCAGCAAGCCGTCTCGGGTGGTGGCGATCGCCCCCAAAGGTTTCACGAGCCCAATGATGGTTCCCGGTGGGTCAGCCCGATTGAGGAGCGGCGTCCAATCCGAGGCGGCAGCCTGCACCTCTGCGGGGAGTTGCGCCAGAGTCTCACCGGTTAACGGCACCGTCATCAAAATCTTGAGGCTGCTGCCTCGAAAGGTCGTCACGCAGTTGGGATAGAACCCGCGCACGTGGTTATGCAGGGCGATCGCCCCGTTCTCCCAATCCAGCGCGTAGTCAGCTTTTTGGATCAGCGGCGCGTAGGTGGCAGCAGCCTCGTCTTGGGGAAAGGGAGCGATCGCTCCCTGATCTAAACCTGCCAGCGTTTCCACCAGCAGATCCGCCGCTTGGTGGGCCAGCGATCGCGCCACATCCCCTGCATGGTCCATCAGACCAATGGGCAACTGGGTTTTCAACAGCATCGCGCCGGTATCCATACCCGCATCCATCAACATGGTGGTAATGCCCGTTTCCGCTTCACCGTGATACAGACACCACTGAATCGGTGCAGCTCCACGATACTGCGGCAACAGCGACCCATGGGCATTGACGCAGCCCAACCGCGGCATCGCCAGAATTTCAGGCGATAGAATCTGCCCATAGGCGACCACTACAAATGCATCGGCCTCGGCAGCCTTGAGGTTTTCTAGAGTCTCGGCATGCTTCTTAACACTGCGCGGCTGCCAAACTGGACTATCGTGTGCGATCGCCACTGCCTTGATCGGAGACGGGCTTAGATCCCCACCGCGCCCGCGGCGCTTGTCGGGCTGAGTCACCACCGCTACCACAGCCATCTCAGGCTGTTGCAGCAAGCGTTCTAAACTGGGTACCGCAAACTCCGGCGTACCAAAAAATACAAGCCTCATCGTCCCCTCAATCCCATCGTTCTAGGGCGTGTCGTCAATCCTAGCTAAAAGCCTTATTTCATTAGCGTTGCCACGCCCGACCAAAAAACAGGCTAAAGGGCTGTCGCCGATCGGTTGAATCTGATGAGGCGATCGCCTTAGACGCCTCTCCTCATCAAACAGCACTATGGCGTCTGAGCAAAGCCCGGACGCCATAGTGCTGTTTTTGTTCTAACGCTAAAGAGTAGACGGATGGCTGCCCGAACCGTCTGGCAGGCTGTCTAGCAGTCTATTTAAACCCCACGGCTGCTTGCCAAACAAACGCCAGCAAAAAGAAAAAGAGAGGGATGACTGGCAGAACATCTACCAGAGGATCAAAGATTGCATAAGCTTCGGGCAATTTTGCGAGTAACAGCGCGGCGTCCATCAGTTATCTCTCCAACACAAATCTCAGAATTGAGAGGTATCTTAACACGATTGGGGGTCAATTGACGGTGCAGAGCCTCGATTCAGGCTCCTGTCGATCGCCCGTGTTTGCGCTTTCTTTCCTTAATCTGCGGGCTTGAATGGTAAATCCTGATTGATGTCGTCAATTTCTTGCTGCTCTTGGGCGTTGACCTCTCCAATGTAGCTACGCAGAATTTTTGCTAAGCGGGGATCATAAAAGCGATGGAGCGAATGATTGGGAGTTGCCGGAAAGCCACGCCGCTTTTTGTGGCGGCCCCCCGCTCCAGGGTCAAAAATTTGAATGCCTTGGGCGATCGCCCACTCCACCGGGCTGTAATAACAGGCATCGAAGTGCAAGTTTTCGATGTCGTTCGTTGATCCCCAATAGCGTCCGTAGAGGCGATCGCCCTTGGTAAAGCACATCGACATACCAATAGGACGCGGAGAGCTGGCGTCGTCGTAGGCGGCAAACAGCACCGTCCGGTGGCAGAAGGCCGGCTGCAGTTGCTCAAAGAACCGCCGCGTCAAGTATTTGCTGCCCCACCAGCCAAACTTATCGCAGGTATCGCAGTAAAAGTCATACATTTGCAGCAGCAAATCAGTAGAAATTTCGTCACCCGTCACGGAGCGCAGGGTTAACCCCGCGTTGGTGACCGCCTTGCGTTCGCGCTTGATGTTGCGCCGCTGATTGGCATTGAATGATCCCAAATAGTCGTCAAAGCCCTGAAAGCCCTGGTTACGCCACACAAAACTGTGGTGCAGCCAGCTCATAAAGCCAAGTTTCTCCATGCGCGATCGCCATTCGGGCGCCACATACAAAAAATTGCAGCCAGAAATGCCATTCTCTAAGCAAAACTGGTCGATAACCTGCACCATCATGGCGGTCAGCTCGTCTTCGTCTTCCTCTGGCGCAATCAAAAAGCGATACCCCTCTGCCGGGGTCACAGGCGACATGCCCAACAGCTTGGGATAATAGCGCACGCCTAGCCGCTCTGCCAGATCTGCCCATTGGTAGTCAAACACAAACTCCCCATAGCTATGGCCTTTGAGATAAAGCGGGGCGATCGCCACCAGCCGCCGTCGCGCCTTAGGTGCCCCCGCGCCCAATTGGGCAGAATCATCCTCACGCCATAGCACCAGATGATTGGGCAACCAGCCCGACTTGGCCGTGGCGCTGCCAGACTCCTCTAAATTGTGCAGCCACTCCCATTCAAAAAATGGGGTAGTCAGGGGAAGCGCCAGCGCATCCCAATCATCCTGGGGAATGTCGGAGACTGCATTGATCCACTGGGCTACATAGCGCGTCTGAATTTGGTTAACCATGCGTAGGCAAACGGGGCAGGAGTAAGGATTGGCACTGTTCAGAATTTAGCGCTGTTCTGGATTTTGTGCAGCCGATCTGGGCTAGGGCAGCACCCGATAGTGGAGAAACACCTCCTGGTCAACGGTTTCTGCTGAGATGAGGTGGAGCGGAGGGGCGATCGCCGCCGCCCAGCCCGCCCCTTCTACCGGCGTAGGGGCCTCGCGCCCTCCCAACACCAACGGGCAAACCGTGAGCCACAGCTCATGCACGCGCTGATGCGCCATCAGTGATGCCACCAGCGCCCCGCCCCCCATTACCACCAGTCGTTGCAGGCCAAACTCGTAGAGCGCGGGCAGCGTCTCCTGCCAGGTGGTCTGAGGTAAGGCGGGATCTTGCCAAATGTGGTGAAATAGACCGTTCGTCTCCCAGGCGGTCGCACCTGTGGCTGTTGTGATCAGCCCCCGCGGCACAGGCTGCCGAAAAAACCGCCACTGACGATCAAGCTGCCCAGTGGTAGAACAAACAATGTGGATCGGCTGGTCAGGCTGGTGTCGCTGCTGCCGCTGCCGAATCAGATCAGGGTTGGTGAGCGGCAGCGTCGTGCCATAGGCGCGCAGCGTATTGGCTCCAAATAGGGCTCCATCGGCTAGCGCCAACTGCGCTTCTAAATGGGCGTTGTCGGCGGCAGACCCAAACCGTGCGGGCGATCGCGCCACATCTGCAATTTTGCCGTCGGCACTCATCGCCAACACCACCGTGACATGGGGAAACGGGGAAGCCATAAGGAAAGGTCTATCACGGGCATCAGAACACTAGCACAAGGCCATCACACATCCTGCTTCATCGACTTTATACAGTTTGTTTGCTGCACGGATGCAAAAATAGAGTAAGGTGAGCCATGATGGACTTCGAGTCAGCATCGCTTCCAAGACTTGTATCCTAAGAACTGACTCGCGCATCCGCACACACGTGTCCTATGTCAGGCCAGACTTCCTTTCGTCGTCTCCTGCTAACGCGAATTCTGGTGTTTAGCATTCCAATTTTGCTGCTGGGGGTTGCGGTCACATTTCGCAAGGCTCGCTCCAGTCTGCTGGAAACCGCACGGCAAAATTTAACTGAGAGTGCAGTCCGCAAAGCGAGCCTAATTGAAGATTCCGTAAACTCGCTGCAAACTGATTTGGCGATCGCCGCTCAAACTCAGGCCCTTCAGGTCGCAGAACTCGAATCTTCCCAAGCCTTTTTAACTCAACTGCAAGAGCGATTGTCAGGAGCCAAATGCCTCCAATTGTCAGAGCCTAGCTCCAACCAGGTGATCGCTAGCACCTGCGGCACTCAGCCCATTACTTCTAGTGAAGAATTTCCCTGGCCTGATCAGCTGTCACCCATTAAGCGCGACTTATTCAATCGCTTCGTGGTCAACCCAGAGCCAACGCGGCGCCTCCCGCTCATCAAAAACTACAGCCATCTCGACTTGGTGATTAGCACCCCGGTCTATGACCTAGAGGGTCGCCTGCGCTATAGCCTCAGCCTTCAGGCGCTAGTGCAGCAGATGGAAGTGTCTGATCCGTGGTCGCTTACTGGGTTCACCGTGGTGATTGACCAGAATGGGACATTTCTCGCGCATCCCATACCCGACCGGGTAGGGCGCAGCATCGCCCTAGAAGGAGACAGCGATCGCTTTGACGATATTCTGCGAAACACCGAGCGAGGCGTACGGGATGTGCGGCATCTTTTTGACTTTACGGGCGATCGCACTGAATGGCTAGCTGGGTTTAGCCCCTCAACCATCACCACCTTCCCCGATGAGCAGCAAACCTGGACTGTGCTCGCCGTCACCGATCTAGACATGGCACTCCAGGGGCTGCAAGACATTACCTTTACACTGCTCATCACCACAGGCGGGTTGATTGCAGCACACGTGCTGGCGATGCTCTACACCGCCCGCGACCTAGCACGGCCCATTGAGAAGCTGGGTGTATATGCCCGTGATTTACAGCAAAGTGTCTTCAACCACGAAGCCCACACACCCAAAGATTTCCGCGTTCGCGAAATCAACCAACTGTCAAACGTGCTGCATGGCATGGTGCTCAGTTTAGAACAGAGAGCAGACGAACTTGAAAGTGCTTGGCAAGAGGCCGAAGCCGCCAACAAGCTAAAAAGTGACTTTTTAACCACCACCTCTCACGAACTGCGCACTCCCCTCAATGCAATTATTGGCTGCATTCAACTGGTGCAAGATGGCTATTGCGACAGCCGAGAAGAAGAGCTAGACCTGCTCTACCAAGCCAACAAAGCCGCAAAGCATTTGCTCGACATCATCAACCTGCTCCTCGACATTCGCAGCATTGAAGAAGATAAGATGCGGCTGTTTATTGAAAAACACGACTTGTGCCAAACCATTCGAGAGGTCATTGGGTTGCAAGCAGTCGAAATTCAGCGCAAAAACTTAGTGCTGATTGCACCAGAAATGTCAGTGCCAGTCATGGTAAAAGTCGACGCCTCTAAGCTGCGCCAAGTGATGCTCAACGTCGTATCCAATGCCGTGAAATTTACCGATGAAGGCGGCATCTACATCCACCTGCGACTCGAATATCGCCATGCGCCGATGCTGAATGGAGCGAATGGATCGCAAAATGGCACAGCCCCTGTCAGTGATATGGAAGAACCGCTGCACGCGTTGCCTTGGGTTGTGGTGTCGGTCAAAGATACAGGGATTGGCATTGCTCCTGATCAGCAGGGCAGCCTATTTCGGCCCTTTGCGATGGCAGATGGCTCTACCACGCGCAAGAAAGAGGGCACAGGGCTAGGATTGGCCATTTCTCGTAATCTGATCAACCGTATGGACGGCGATATTCAACTCTTTAGCGAAGGGCTAGATCTGGGCACCACGGTAGAAATGGCACTGCCAATTGTAGAGGGAGCCGAACGACTACAAGCCGTGATTAGTCAAATCGACGACCCGTCAAAGGATGTAACTCAGCTTGTTGTAGGCGCTAACGATGCATAGCAAAGAATTAAGACTAACTCGGGCGTCAAACTTAAACACGGGTCAGTTTTGAGTAACTGGCGCAAGATCAGCCTACTCTGGATAGGCTTTATGAGGATGCTACCGTTGCAATGGTTAGACATAAAACAGTTTGGGGTGGGCTTTACTAGATCCCACCCCAAACTGTAGTGACTTGTGAGTGACTTAATAGTGGCAATTTTCAATTGCCTGAAATCGCGGTATTGATGTAAGAAAGAGCCAAGCCGAGCAGAACACCGTTTATAGTGCTCCAGCATTGCCCATTATTGTGCAACTGCCATGCCTGCATGCTCTTCAATCATCTTCCGATATTCGCTCTTTTGCTTTACTCCAATCATCTGACCCACCATGGCTTTGTCCTTAAAGAACTGAACCGTTGGGGTGCCTGTGATACTAGCAGATTCTGCAATGTCAGGATCTTGCTCAATGTCTATTTCAATGTAGTGGATCTTGCCTTCAAACTCGTTCACCACTTTTTCGAGCATGGGTTTGAGGGTGTGGCAAGGGCCGCAGGTCGGCGAGGCGTATTTCACCATGATGAGGCGATCGCTCTCATGGTAAATCTTTCTCAACGCATAGCCGCCCAAATGGCGCGTCCGCGAAATATCAAACTCTGCAGTCTCTTGATACTCTGACTTGTGTCCACTATCCTTATCGCTCTTTTCAGAGGCTTCGGTTTGGTGGAACTCTTGCAGCAGGTCATTAGCAGAGAGATAACGCTCTGCTAGCAGAGCCGCCATGCAGCCCGTGCCCGCTGCCGAAATCGCCTGACGGTATTCATGATCCTGTACATCACCTGCCGCGTAGACGCCTACTACACTTGTTTCTACATCATTGTGGGTAACGATATAGCCCACGTCATCCAAGTCAATCTGATCGCGGAATAGACCGGTGTTGGGTTTGTGCCCGATGGCGTAGAACAATCCCTTGACTGGCAAATCAGACAGTTCCCCTGTCTTATTGTTGTGCAGCTTAAGGCCTGACAGCAGTCCGTTTTCGCCATACACATCCTTAGGAGATGTGTTCCAATGCACGGTGACTTTGGGGTTTCGTAGCACTCTATCCTGCATGGCTTTACTAGCGCGCATCTTGTCGCCTCGCACTAATAAATGCACATGTGACCCATATTTGGTCAGATATACAGCCTCCTCCGCAGCAGAATCTCCACCCCCGACCACTGCCAAGTCTGAATTGCGGAAAATCGGCGTAGCTCCATCACAAATTGCGCAGGCTGAGATCCCCTTGCTCCAATAGTCATGCTCGCTAGGTAGACCCAAGCGCTTTGCTGTAGCTCCGGTTGCAATAATTACACTATGAGCGTGAACTTCTCGCTCTTCTGAGCGAATGACGAAGGGGCGCTGGCTAAAATCAGCGAACGTCACGTCTTCAGTCACCAATTCTGCTCCCCAACGCACTGCCTGAGCCTTCATGTTGCTCATTAGCTCAGGCCCAGTGATACCATCGGGAAAGCCAGGAAAGTTCTCTACTTCGGTTGTGGTCATCAGCTGCCCACCGGGTAAACCACCCGCTTGAAACCCTTCAAACATGAAAGGCTTTAGGTTTGCACGCGCTGCATAAATTGCAGCAGTGTATCCAGCAGGACCAGATCCGATAATGACTACATTCTCAACCGTTGGGGTTGCCATGGCTTCTATATAAACTCATAACGACTACGCTTAACTTAGCATAACGTAACTTTTCTAAAAAAGTAAAGAGGGGGCGATCGCTCCGGTTGATTCCGTATCGGATTCGCAGTCCTAGTACAAGTCCCTAAGGTCTGAATAGGCTGCGCTCGAAGCGGGCTCAGCGCTGCTTAATGCCCTTCTCTTAATGTCCTTCTATAGTGCCGTCACAACGCTGTTATCTAGCACCATTCAAAACGCTGGCTAATTCTGCTAACTGCTCTGGAAGGTGAATCGCAACGTTTAGAGAGCGATCGCCCCCTTATGAAAAATCCTCCGCTTTGAGAGCAGAGGATCTTCAAAAAATTAGGGGTTCCCCACAGCGCCGTCTTACCTCAGTTTTTGACCTGGACAAATCCAGGTGGGAATCCTGGCCCCGGTTTAAAGTTTCCAGGTCGAACCTGGTTTACTGCCACCGGAACAGCTTGGCTCCCGTGTTCAAAAGGCATAGATCATAAAACATTATTGGCAGTCACCAACGCCGCAGTAGAACTTGCTTCATTGTAGCCATTCCCCCCCGGAGTTCGGCAAGGGGGGGAATCTCAACTTGCCAGAAAATGAGGGTTTGTAATGATTTGGACAATACCAGGCCGCACAAGGCAGATTGGGTAAAGCTTGAACAGACTCAAGGCCAACGCTACGATATCGTCCGTTTAGCCAGACGCAACGAGATAGAATAGATTGGCAGTTCGCAACATTTGGTATAAAAGCGCGAGGAGTTTCGCAACGCATGGGCAAGGTTGTAGGCATTGACTTGGGCACGACCAACTCAGTGGTTGCCGTAATGGAAGGTGGCAAACCCGTCGTGATTGCCAATGCAGAAGGAATGCGAACCACACCGTCGGTTGTCGCCTTTAGCAAAGAAGAAGAAATGCTAGTGGGGCAAATGGCACGGCGGCAGTCGGTGCTGAACCCCCAAAATACCTTTTTCGGCGTCAAGCGATACATTGGCCGTCGCTTTAGCGAACTCAGCGCAGAGTCAAAGCGAGTGCCCTACACGATTCGCAAAGATGACGATGGCGGCGTTCGAATTAAGTGTCCCCGACTGGAAAAAGAGTTTGCCCCTGAAGAAGTAGCGGCCATGGTGCTACGAAAGCTAGCAGATGAAGCCAGCCGCTATCTAGGGCAGACGGTCACCGGAGCCGTGATTACAGTTCCAGCCTACTTCAACGATTCCCAGCGGCAAGCGACGCGAGATGCGGGGCGCATTGCTGGGCTAGACGTGCTGCGCATCATTAACGAACCCACAGCTGCCTCTCTGGCCTATGGACTAGATCGACGTGACAACCAAATCATTCTTGTCTTTGACCTAGGGGGTGGCACCTTCGACGTCTCCATTTTGGAAGTGGGCGATGGCGTCTTTGAAGTCAAAGCCACCGCTGGCGACACTCAGCTAGGCGGCAATGATTTTGATAAAAAAATCGTAGACTGGCTAGCAGAGCAATTTCTAGAAGCAGAAGGCATTGACCTACGCCGAAATCGCCAATCGTTGCAGCGGTTAACAGAAGCAGCAGAAAAGGCCAAAATTGAACTATCGGGGGTAAGCGTCACCGACATCAACCTCCCCTTCATTACCGCAACGGCGGATGGCCCCAAGCATTTAGAAACACGGCTGACGCGATCGCAGTTTGAAGGCATGTGTACCGATCTGCTGAGCCGACTGCGTGGCCCTGTGCGGCAAGCGCTGCGAGACACCGGGTTTATGCCGGACGAAATTGACGAAGTGGTGCTAGTGGGTGGCGGCTCACGCATGCCCATGGTGAAGCAACTGGTTCGCGCCTTTATCGATCGAGAACCCAGTGAAAACGTTAACCCTGACGAAGCTGTGGCTATTGGGGCCGCTATCCAGGCAGGGATTCTAACCCAAGAAGTGGGAATGCGGGACATCTTGCTGCTAGACGTGACGCCGCTCTCCGTGGGGTTAGAGACCATTGGCGGCGTGATGAAGAAGCTGATTCCTCGTAATACGACAATTCCCGTGCGGCGCTCAGACGTCTTTTCAACCTCTGAAAACAACCAGACCATGGTGGAAGTGCATGTCGTGCAGGGCGAGCGCGAGATGGCCTCAGACAACAAGTCGCTGGGCCGGTTCAAGCTGATGGGGATTCCCCCTGCTCCGCGCGGTGTGCCTCAGGTGCAGGTCTCCTTCGACATTGACGCCAATGGCATTCTGCAGGTTACAGCGGTAGATCGCACGACGGGCCGAGAGCAGGGCATTACCATTCAGGGTGCTTCTACCCTGAGCGAGGGCGAAATTCAGCGGATGATTTTGGATGCGGATCGCAATGCCCAAGCCGATCGCGAACGTCGCGAAAAGGTGGAAAAGCGAACCCGAGCGGAGGCCATGACATATCAGGCAGAGCGCCAACTGCGAGAAGTAGCGCTTGATTTTGGGATGCAGTTTGCCAGCGGCTATCGTCGCCGCATCGAAAACCTGATTCAAGAATTACGCGATGCGCTGAAGAAGGATGATGAGCGCGGGATTGATGTGGCCGAGTCAGACCTTCGGGATGCTCTCTACGAGTTGCAGCGAGAAGTCTACGAAATTAACCGCGAAGAAGAGGAGGAAGAAGGGTTCTTTGGTTCCATCAAGCGGACGCTGTTTGGAGACGAGGATGATGACTTCCTCGCCTATGAAAACCCGCGCGATCGGTGGGATGATCGAGATCCGTGGAATAGCGGCCAGGCCCGTCGCGATAGTTGGGATCGACCTGCGGCACGCGATAGCTGGGATCAGCCGCCTCGTCGTGATAGCTACGGACGCGACAGCTACGGACAGGGCGATGGCTATGAGCGCGATAGGTATGGGCGGGACGGCTATCGGCAAGATAGCTATGGACGCGATAGCTATACCGCAGATCCTTATGACAACCGCCGCCCCGCCGCCCGTCAAGAGAGCTGGAATGAGCCAGCAGATTCGTGGGATGCGCCTGCTCGGCGAGATATCCCTCCTCGCGACGCGGCGCCTCGCAATGCTCCGCCTCGTGATATTCCGCCTCGTGACATTCCGCCCCGGGATGAGTATGATCGGCGAGATATGAGGCCTTCGTCCCCTGCTCCAGGGCGATCGCCCCAGCCTGATAGTTGGGATACTGCGCCACCCCCACGCCGCCGCGATAGTTGGGATGACCCAGCCGATAGCCGGGGAAGTCGCGATCGCCCCGATCGAGGCATTGATCCCCTGCGTGATGACGTCCCACCCCGCTCAGCTAACGATCCCTATCGCACCCCGCCTCGCTCTGACTCACGCCGCCGATCAACGGCTGACGATCCAAACCGCTATGGCAGAGTCCGAGGCGAGTGGGATGACGACGACGATGATTGGCTGTAGGGTGCTTAAGCAGCGGCATGTTTTTAGGGCGATCGCCCCTAGTCATCCCTTGCCCCATGCCGCGCTAGGGATGTACTCTGGAACCTCGTAAATCAGGCTCCTTGCTTCAGGCTCTAAATTGACTGAGGTTTGGAGGCTAAAAATTTACAGAAGATTCATAGCGTTGAAGATTCATAGAATCTAAGTGGGGCGATCGGTCGCCCATGTCTCGTTTCCTCTTACCGTTGTCGGCGGAATGCAAAACTTTCGGAACTATTACCAGATATTGGGTGTTGCCAAAGAAGCAACTCCAGAGGAGCTGAAGCGAGCCTATCGGCGGTTAGCGCGGCAGTATCATCCCGATATGAACCCGGGAAACAATACCGCTGAGGAGAAGTTTAAAGATATTGGCGAAGCCTACGAAGTGCTGTCTGATGCAAGCAGGCGAGCTCAGTACGACCAATACAGTCGGTTTTGGAAACAGAGCGGTTTTGGTGCAGCGACCCGCACGCGACCCTGGGCTGGCACGCGAAAACCGCCAGAAGAGGTTGATTTCAGCCAGTTCCGCGATTTTAATACCTTTGTTGATCAGCTGCTAAATCGGCGAGACGAAGTTGCTGATGATCCGGTCAGCCGCGATCCGTTTCGCCCGGGCACAACCAAGACAGCCTATACGGTGCCCCGCCCCGCCCCAAAAAATGCCGAAGCTCGGCTCACCGTGCCGCTAGAGAAGGCCTACAACGGCGGACGGGAGCGCATTCGCTTAGAAGATGGGCGATCGCTCGAAGTTAACATGCCGCCAGGGCTGCAAACGGGGCAGCGAATTCGGTTGAAAGGGCAGGGCGTCAACGGCGGCGACCTGTTTCTCAAAATTGAGATTGCACCCCATCCGTTGTTTCGGGTAGACGCGGCAGATGTGTACTGTCAGATTCCGGTTACACCCGTAGAAGCGGTACTGGGTGGCGCGATTGAAGTGCCGACTCTAGACGGCATGGTGAAGATGATGGTGCCTGCTGGAGTGCGCACGGGGCAAAAGCTGCGGATGGCGAACAAAGGCTATACGCTCGACGGCAAACGGGGCGACCAGATTGTAGAAGTGCTGGTGCTAGTGCCGAAGGAAATTACCCCACCAGAGCGTGAACTTTACGAGAAGCTGCGCCAGGTAGAGACGTTTAATCCTCGGGTTGATCTGCTGGGGTAACACGGGGATGCTGGCGTCCCAGCCGATTGGGCTAAGCAGGCCGAGACGGGTCACGTGGTGAGCTGTCCTGAAACGGTTGGACGATTTGTTTTTGCGAACGTGAGTTCGACAGTTAAAAAGCGGCTTGTGGCAGGGCTTGAAGCTCATCATTCGGAATACCTAACGAGGGCTTATCGGGGTGGTAAGCGTAGGCGATCAGGCCTGAGACCAGATTGACGAGGA
>JAHHHI010000108.1 GCA_019359435.1 Kaiparowitsia implicata GSE-PSE-MK54-09C | reverse complement strand
GATGCAGCTTCCTTGAGAATGAGCTTCTCCAGCGTCAGATCTGAGATGGCTTTGCGCAGCCGCTCGTTTTCCTTCTCCAGATCCTTCAGTCGCTTCACCTGATCGGATTTCAGCCCGCCAAACTCTTTGCGCCAGCGGTAATAGGTGAACGCCGTCACGCTGATGGCCCGGATCGCTTCCGCGACCGGGCGCCCTGGGACAACAGCACGTCGACCTGGCGCAGCTTCGCGACGATCTCTTCAGGCTTGTGCTTCTTCTGCGGCATAATCGGCATCCTCCAAGGCTCAAAAGCCTACTTCAGGGAGGGCCACTTTTCAGGGGGCAGGCCAACTCCAGAGCCGGAACGATTCACCTTCGATCCAACCCACCAAATGCCGGGATGAAACACCTAGATCAAGCTGGCCGCAAATGCGATTAGATTCGCAGCTGGGACCAACAGAAATTGAGCAGCAACAGTTCCAGCGAAACGACCTGCGATCATCCAAATCACGACGCTACGAAAATGCGCGGCCGAAGCGCTACTTTTTGCTGAATCATCCGTAAGTCCCGCCAGATATGGATCCACGAAAATAAATAACATGATTGTCGCAAGGCCATTTATAATCGATGACAGCGTACTTGAAGTGACCCGTATCTGCGGATCTATCGACCCGGCGTATATCGCGGCAAGTACGCCCACTGTCCAAAGAGCGCTAGCAGCAAAATTCATTAATATTATGCTCAGTGGAATCCTTGCGGGCAGCGCAAATGCACCAACGTTCTTATAGCTCGGCAGCACGAACGATTGGCTAAGCAACAGGAGGCCACGATATGAAATAGCGCGGAGCATGAGCCGGGGCATTGATCGGTGGCGCGAGAAACTTGCAACTCCTATAATTGCATATCTCTGAAATGTGGGAATCAGTAGGCCTCCTATCAAGGTCGCAATAGATGAGGTCGCAATGATGAGCGCGAACTCAAATTCGAGTGTATTGGTACTCCCCTCGCTGATTGCGACTTCCACGCGTTTAGCCAAAAAAGGGCCCTGAAACGAATTCGATAACCGCGATACTAACACGAGTATATTAAAAAGAGAGACCGCGATTGCAATGTGCCCTGAACGCACACCCGCTATCCTAAACGCATAGGCCAAAGTGCCGATCAGATGAATGACAAATGTTAGTCCCAGAATTAGGGTCAGCTGCGATCCCACCTTCATAGCTCCACTGTTTGTTCAATACTCTGAAGTGCGGCGGGCGCCTGCATTGCTCCTAATTGATCGATTTCGCCGTCCCTGAGGGGAGACTTATGCGGTAGCATAAACAACACCGCGCGGCTCCCTGAGTGGAAGAGCGACAATGGGAGAATACTGTCGAAGTATTTGATCGTCCTCATTAAGTGCGACTCCTCTACTACTTATCCAACCGTGAAATCCTAATGTATCTTTGTCGACGGCAAACACAACGTCAAATCGAACATGAAATGCTCTTGCAACACATGCTATCGCTAAAGCATCCAGGAGACATCTTTTGGATTTCGGATACAATGCTCGATACCGATTGAACTGCTCGATTATCGATCCCGCCAGCACTACATCTCCTGTAATATTGATCTCGTCCGTTTCCAAAACTCCCACAACGGCACGTAAGCCGTATCTGTACAGAGCATAATCGACAAATGCACATGCTGCCGGGATACGAGCGACGGGAAGTGCTTTAAGCAACCAAAGCACCATACGCGAAAATGTCGGGGTCACGGCGTAGGCTGTGCTTGCCTCGAACCGGGCGGAGAGCCCGTTTTCATCAAGCCATTTCTGAAGCTCAGCCTGCCCGATGGGGATCGCGCTTTCCGATTTTGGCAGCAGCAAATAGCGGTCTGCTTCAAGAGCAAAGAACACAATTCCATGCGACGTCGACATATGCCAAGCATAACGTTTAAGTTGGGACTGTACAAAGCGCTCGTGTTCTTCCAATTGCCCTATTCCTCCGACATGGAACTCGGCAAACTCCGACATATCACTGCTCCAGCCTGTTTTTCAATGCCGCGCCATGAAGAATTGACGTGGGGTCCGATAGACCAAAGCATCCTCAAGAACAGCACCTTCGAAGAGCTGGCCATCGGCTAAAGCGCCTCGCTCGCGCATCGTCGGACGCGACGACATCGACCTGTTCGCAGCCGTCACCGGGGATGTACAGCCCATCGCCGCCTTCGGGTTGCCGGACCTCTTCGGCCGTATCGTCCCCCATACCTACAGCCCCGGCGAGCTGATCGCCGCTCTACGAGGTACCGTCAACATCCGCTCCCGAGCGCAATCTACAGCCCCTTCAAATACTCATTCAGCGTGCGAGGCTCGCCGAACGGCTCATCTCGCTTGTCGGCGATGTGTTGACCCGAAACGGCAGCGGCGCGCACGTCGCGAGGGTTGTGACCAAATTCTTGCTTGAACGCGCGGCTGAAGCTCGATGCGTCCTCAAAGCAGTGCGTGTCCGCAATCACGTTGATAGCGAGGGCATTTGAAGGGTCAGACAGCAAGACGTAACAACTCAGTAGACGTCTGTAACGGACGTAGTGCGCGACCCCGTGATCTTGCGCGAAAAGGCGATAAAGCTGGGTACGCGAGAGGCCGAGCTCCCGGCAGAGCAAGCGCGCGTTCAGGCCCGGATTGCGAAGATTCTGATCAATGAACTGACGGACCTGCTCGCGCCTGGTGAGATTGATTTGCGGGCCCGCTTCTTCCAGGCTGTCGGATGTCGGGGCCAAGCATGCAAATACCATCGACCGGACTGCACCGGTGAAGCGGGACATGTCGGACAAGGTCAGGTCGGGAAGGTTGTCCCGGAGCAAGAGCACATAATCGCCCAGAAAACGGCCGAGCGGGGAATTTAACGGTTGCGCCTCCGCCGCGTCCAAGAGCGAGGCGAGATCGCGAAAGCCGTCGCGAGGAAGAAACAGATGCGTGCGTTCATCGGCAGACCTCTGACTTACCAGCGAGCGGCCCAGCGAAACCACGAACGGAACGTGAGGCGCCACATCAAGTGTTGCCCCGCCGACGGAACCTCTCGTGCGACGCCCTCCGATCGTGACGACCCAGTGGTCAATTGGATTCGACCGGAGAAGACCTGCCTCTCTCTTCATGGTGAGACGAGGCGCTTTGACGGTGGATATGCCAAATTCCGGGAGGGACCAGACAGCGGTTGAGCATGGGCACCCTGCCCCGCGGCCGCCAGGATCGACGTCGAAAAGGCCGCTGTACCACGCGCGTAACGCACCAAGCTGATCGTTCCGAGGAAGGTCACAGGTCGTGAAGCTTACCGGATTCATCGGCTTCCCTCATTTTGCGAATATCTCGCTGCGGATCATGGTAGCGCCAGACGTGTTTCAAATTGCGCCACCGCTCCGGTCGACTTGCCAAACCACTGAGCCCGCCGGGCCGCCTCGGGAGCGACTGGGCTACCACGACACTCGCAGGCCGACTTTGCCGTTGTAAGCATGAGAGCGTCCGTCGATGCCGACCGAGTAGCCGGCGGAGGCGTACAATGCGGCGTTGCGCGTTATCGATGCGTCTACCCCAGCCGTCGCCTCCAACCATGTGCCCCCGAGATCGGAGCGAAATGCGATCTTGCCTGTCTCCGAAGAGAAGGATGTCTTTGGATTGCCAAGAAACTCATTCCAGAGACTGGCCTTGAGTGAGATCGTCACCATGCGGGGGCTACTTCCCTCGTCGAGGGCCCAACGCTTGGCAATGCGGGCGCCAACCCGACCGGCGATAGAGTCTACATCCGAAAACCGGACAAGTGCCGCGCCATCGGTGCCGGAGCTGTTTACAAGCGTTTGGTAGACCAGCTGGGCCTGCGGCTCGATCGTCCACCCCTGGCCAAGGTCAAATGGGTAGCCGCCTTCCAGTGACGCGCCAAAACCAAACCCATCACGCTGGAGCTTGATCAGGCGCTTGGAATCGGCCTCGGCTTCGAACCAGGTGCCCTGGACAACGCTGTCGAGATACCAGCCCGACGCGCCAAAATGGGTCCAGTACGCACCCAGCGTATACCCATCGATGGTGTTCGTACCGGCCTTCATCCGAAAGTGCCTCACGTCGCCCTGGATGCGGCCGATCGCGGCGTACAGGCCAGCATGATCGCGACTGCCATCGGCATTCTCACCGCGGTAGAGATCAAGCCCGGCCTGCAGGGCGTAAATATCGTAGTCGAAATTCGGGCCGCCCCGGAAAATCCCGCCCCGACCGCCATCCTGATTTCCGTGAACACCGATGATCCGGGCCCATCCCAGGCCAGCCGACGAGCGCATTCCGTTGGGCATCGTCGCGTCTGAATATTGACTGCCCACACGTTCGTGCAGACTGTCGATGATGGTGCGTCCGTAGATCAACCCCATGGCAGGCAAGGCTGCATAAAGTGACGTTTCGCGGCGGTAGTCGGGAATGGCAATGGCTGGTGGAGCTGGAGGAGATGGCGGTAGGATCGCTCCGCCTCCTCCGTCCGGCGGGGGTGGTGTCGGCGGGACCGGCACAAAGTCGGAGCGCAGATACCAGCTTTGGGCACTGCTGCCGTCGCGGCTCCCCCGGTAAAGCGAGTACTCATAGGGACCGGCGACAACTGGGCCATTGAGCGAGAATGCGCCCGCTGTTGTGGCACCCCCATTCGTCGCATCGACAACGAGAATTCCATTGCCGGTCGTAAGCGCCCCAAGGCCTGTCGTGTTCGCCACCCGCAGCATCGAATTGCCCGCAGCGGTGCCACCGTTGATCACCAGTCGATCAGACGGCGAGGCATCTGCGCCGAGATAGGTATTCAGACCGACCGTGCCTTGCTGCCCGACATAGTTGACCGCCGTCAGCGTCGTAAAACCCGTCGGCAGCGGCGAGTTTGGCGGCGAGAATTCGATCAGGCTCGTGTCGTTGATGAGCGTGGAAACATTCGAGTTGCCGGTCAATTTCCACGTCGTGGCATTCTGCAATATCACATTCGACGTGCTTCCGGCGTCGGTCACCGCTGCGCCGCTAAAGGTCGACGACAATGCAAGCAGGTTGAGGCTTCCGTTGGCCACAACTTCAAAAAAATTCGGATTGCCGGTGACAGATGAGCCCAGAAATGTTGCGTTAAGCGTCGTGCCCGAGGTCCGGATACCTGGGCCCTGCGCTGAACTGAGCGTGCTGCCGGAGATCAGCGCAATACTGGTTCCGACATCGTAGGCCGAGGAGTACAAGGCGGCACCGCCCACCCCAAAGACGGCCAGTGTGCTGTTGTTCAACGCGACGCTGCTTCCGCCACGAACGCTCGCACCATGGGACCCGGATCCGGATGTGCTGACGCTCACGCCGTTTGCAGTGATGGACGCGCCTGTCCCCGCAGTTGGCGTTGCAGTGTCGTCGAGCAGGACCGGTGTGGCGAAGAAAGCCGGACCCAGCCCGACTGCAAAAAGCCCCGCTGCCGATGCGCCACTGGTCGTGATCTCCCCACCGTTCAGGGTGAGCTGGCTACCAAATTGGGCGCTTGCACCGATTCCACTGGCTCCACTTGTCGCCACCCTGGCATTGGTTGAGGTCAGCGTACTTCCCGCCGCCGCGAGCAGGCCAAACGACGACGGTCCGCTGGTGAGGAACGAGCCGCCTGTGACTGCCATCGAACCGGCATTGTCGACCCGGGCGCCGTGAGAGCCGTCGCCAATCGTCGTGACGGCGGCATTGTCCAGTGAGATTCTACCGAAGAAGGCGTTGGCGCCGCTGGCGGTTGCCCCACTTGTGTGAATGACGACGTTGCTCGCGTCGATCGCGGCGGTGGCATCGATCGTGATCAGGCCATCGGCACCGTTACCGGTAGTTCTGATTGAGCCTCCGTTGAGGAGAATATGCCCGGATGGGTTTGCCCGCGCTCCGTAACCAGCGCCTCCGGTGGTGCTGATGGTCACGTTGGTGGCTCTTACCGTCGAGTTCGCCTGGGAGGCAAACAGCCCGTAGGACATGCTCCCGCTTGTCGTGACCGAACCTCCGGTGATGTTGACGGTGCCGCCCTCTATCGCTTCGACACCCGGGCTGTTGTTACCCAGCGTGAGAACGCCAGTGTCGGTCGCATTCACGACGGAGTTGGAGCCCGTCGCGAGGAGCCCGACAGCAATGTTGCCTGTCGTCGATACCGATGAACCTCCAAACAGCGTAATGCTACCGCCGCTCTGCGCATGGGCGGCGTCGGAGGCTACCCCACCCGTGAACACGCTGAGGGGGCTGAAGCTTGTTATGATTCCGTTGTTAAGGGCGTAGAGCCCGTACCCTGCCGGGGGCGGCAACACACCGGTGTTGATCGTACCGCTTGCGACCTGGCTGGTGCCATCCGCGAACACCTGCTGCGCCATCGCAGCGTACGGTATGACCAGGCCAGCCAAAAGCGTAGCTGCGGGGCCACTGATCGATGCAATGTTGGAAAGGTGCATGGTCGTCGGCGTGCGGCACATCTTCATCGAAACGTTCCCGCCATGACAATCAATCGGGCAGATATCGAGAAAGTGTGACATCCAGGCAGGATCAGGCGCTTTCCGCAACCCCGGCGACGTTAACAGCATTGAGAATCTGCAAATCACGGCTTGGCCGCGCCATGTCAGGACCTGCTCATCATCGCCCCCATCGACGTGACCCCTTGCAACTGCCAAACTGGCGCTTGCAGCGGAGGTTGGGAATGCCCGGGCAAGTTGGAACGAGCGGCGCCAAGATTTCTCCCCCAATCACAGCGCTACCTGCAGACCTCGCCGGCACAATCTCGAGTAATGTTGAACGTCGCAAGCCAGGATGGCCTTTCGTCGCTGGCCTTTTTGCAGCGATGCTGTGCTTCGGTGCCAGTGAAGCTCGAGCGCAGGCTGCGGGCCCCGTCGTGGTTGTCAAGCCGGTGCTCGTGCAAGACGTTGCCCCGGGCGCAGAATTCGTCGGCCGAGTCGAGCCGGTTAATGCCGTCGATATCCGCGCTCGCATCGAGGGGTTTGTTGCGGACCGCCCTTTCGACGAAGGTCGGCTGGTCATTGAAGGGCAGGAACTGTTCCTGATTGAGAAGGCGACCTACGAGGCGGCCCTGTCATCGGCGCGAGCCAGCCTCGAGGGAGCGCAAGCGACGCTTCTCGATGCGGAAGGACGTCTTCAACGCAATCAGGAGCTGCGGCGGACCCAGGCAGCCTCCCAGGCGGCGCTCGACGAGGCACAGGCGAACCGCGACACGGCCCGGGCGGCCGTGGGCGTTGCGGAGGCCGCGGCCCGACAGGCCGAGCTCAACCTGGGCTACACCACGATCAAAGCCCCTTTCTCGGGACGGATCGGGGTGGCGGCGTTCTCTGTGGGCAGTCTCGTAGGTCCCTCGTCGGGAGCGCTGGCCCGCATCGTCCAGATCGACCCCGTCCGGGTCGTCTTCTCGGTCAGCGACCGGACCATCCTCGATCTGCGAGCCGCAGCCGGCAACGCCAGCAAAGACGAACTCGCGAGGGAGTACCGCCCGACGCTTCGGCTTTCCAACGGCAGTGAATACGCGCTCAAGGGAGAGATCGAGTTCGCGGGCAATGAGCTGGACGCCAGGACGGGTACACTGCCGGTCCGAGCACGTTTTGCCAACCCGGACGCCGTCCTGATACCGGGGCAGTTCGTCACCGTCGTCGTGCGCCCGGTGGAGGGGCAACGCCGCCCAGTCGTTCCGCTCGGAGCCGTCCAACTCGACCGCGAGGGGCGCTTCGTATTGCTCCTCGACGGGGACAACAAGGTCATCCTGCGCCGCATTCGCACGGGCAGCCAGATCGGGCAGAACTGGACCGTCGAGGAGGGGCTGATCGGTGGCGAGAGCCTGATCGTTCAGGGCGCCCAGAACGCCAGACCGGGCAGCGTCGTCCGGGTCATCCCGTCCGCTGGCGCCCCCGCTACGGAGCGTTCGAAATGATCTCCGCCATGTTCATCGATCGCCCCCGCTTCGCGATGGTGATCGCGGTCGTGATGACGCTCTCAGGCCTTCTGGCGCTGACGCAGATCCCAGTCGCGCAGTTCCCGCCGATCACGCCTCCGGAAGTGCAGGTCAGCGCGACCTATCCCGGCGCCAATGCGCAGGTCGTCATGGACAGCATCGGCGCCCCGATCGAGGACCAGGTGAACGGCGTCGAGGACATGATGTACATGTCCTCGTCCAGCACGAACAACGGCGGCTACTCGCTGACGGTCACCTTCGCCGTCGGGACGGATCCCGCGATCGCGCAGGTCAATGTCCAGAACCGGGTCGCGCTTGCGACGCCGCGGCTTCCGCCCGTCGTCACCCAGACCGGCGTTGCCGTCCGCACCCGCTCGACCAGCATGCTGATGGGTGTGGCAGTCTACTCGCCAAAGGGAACGCACGCCGACATCTTCATCAGCAACTATGCCTCCATCAATGTGCGCGAGGTGCTCGCTCGCATTCCTGGCGTCGGCGAGGCGGGGATTTTCGGACCCGTCTACAGCATGCGTGTCTGGATGAACCCGGATCGCATGCAGGCGCTAGGTATCACGGCCTCGGATCTGACCTCCGCCATCCAGGCGCAGAATGCCCAGGCCTCCGCGGGGCTGATCGGCTCCGCGCCGGCCAGGTCCGGCCAGCAGTTGCAGATGACGATCATGGCGCGCGGCCGCCTCGTCAGTGCCGACGAGTTCGGCGACATCGTGGTCCGCACGAACCCGGATGGAGCGATCGTGCGGCTGCGCGACGTGTCTCGGGTGGAGCTGGGCGCCCAGTCCTACGATTCCTCCTCAAGGTTCGACGGCCAGCCGAGCGCGACGGTCCTCGTCTACCAGGCGCCCAACGCCAATGCCCTGTCGGTAGCAGATGCCGTCAATGCGGAACTCAAGCGTATCGCGGAGCGGTTCCCGGAGGACCTCGCCTATACCGTGGTGTTCGACACCACCTCCTTCGTGACCGAGACGATCCGCGAAATCATCGTCACGTTGGCGATCACCTTTCTGCTCGTGGTCCTGGTCACCTACGCCTTCCTTCAGGACTGGCGAGCGACGCTCATCCCGACCCTGACGATCCCGGTCTCTCTCGTCGGCGGGTTCGCGGTGCTCTACCTGCTCGGGTTCTCCGCCAACACGATCACATTGTTCGCGGTCGTATTGGCGATCAGCCTCGTGGTCGACGATGCGATCATTGTGGTCGAAAACGTTCAGCGCCTGATGAAAGAGAACGGCTCCACGGTGGCCGACGCCACGCGCCGCACGATGGACCAGGTCACCGGACCGATCGTCGCCACGACCCTGGTGCTCGCGGCCCTCTTCGTACCGATCGGCTTCATGGCCGGGATCACCGGCCAGCTCTATCAGCAGTTCGCGGTCACCATCCTCGTCACGATCGTGTTCTCCACGATCAATGCCCTGACGCTGAGCCCGGCCCTCTGCGCGAAGATCCTGCGACCGCCGGCTGACAAGCCCGGACGCGTGTTCAGCGCCTTCAACGGCACGCTGGACAGCTCTCGGGGTTGGTATCTCGGGATGCTGAAACGGATGGGGCGGCGCCTGATGCTCGTGATGGTGATGCTCGTCGCCGTGCTGGGCGGCACCTTCGCTCTCTTCCGAGCCTTGCCGACCGGCTTTATTCCGGCCGAGGATCTCGGCTATCTCTTCGTGAACGTGCAACTGCCGAACGCAGCTTCTCTGGAGCGTACGGAAGCCACCCTCGGCGATGTCGTCCGGATCCTGCGCGAGACGCCCGGTGTCGCCAACAGTATCAGCATCTCGGGCAGCAGCATGATCGGCGGCGGCGGATCGGAAGCGGGGATGGTGATCGCGTCGCTCAAGCCATGGAGCGAGCGCAGGACGGCCCCCGAGAGCATCAACGGCATCCTCACCCACCTGAGGGGCAAGTTCGCGGAAATCCCCACTGCCAACATCTCCGCGTTCAGCCCGCCCGCGATCCCGGGACTCGGTTCGACCGGAGGCTTCGACCTGCGGCTTCAGGCGCGCAGCGGCCAAAGCGCGGAAGAACTCGCGGAGGTGATGCGCGCCCTCATGATCAAGGCCAACCAGACAGCCGGGCTGGCGGGAGTCTTCGGGACCTTCACCGCCGATGTACCGCAGGTCTATCTCGACATCGACCGCAAGCGGGCCGAGCTGCTGGGAGTGTCTCCCGCTGCGATCTTCAGCACCCTCCAGGCCCATCTGGGGTCCGCCTATGTCGATGATTTCAACATCCTGTCGCGCGTCTACCAGGTTCGCATCCAGGACGAGGCAGGGTTTCGGGGGCAGGTCGGCGATATCCAGCGGCTTCATGTGAGAAGCGCGAACGGGGAACTCGTGCCACTGCAATCGATCGTGACGACGTCGACCTCCTTCGGTCCCAACACGATCAGCCGCTACAACCTCTTTCCCGCCGCATCCGTGAACGGGCAGGCAGCGCCGGGGACGAGCTCCGGCCAGGCGCTCGTCACGATGGAGACGGTCGCGCGACAGACCCTGCCCGACGGGTTCGGATTTGAATGGACCGGTCTCGCCATGCAGGAGCGATTGGCGGGCAATCAGACCCTGATCATTCTCATACTGGGCATCGTCTTCACGTACCTCTTCCTCGTCGCCCAGTATGAGAGCTGGAGCGTGCCGATCGCAGTGATGCTGTCGGTCTCGGTCGCGATCCTGGGGGCTCTCGGAAGCCTGGCGGTCGCCGGCATTCCGATCGACATCTACGCTCAGATTGGCCTCGTCCTGCTGATTGGTCTCGCGGCCAAGAACGCCATCCTGATCGTGGAGTTCGCCAAGGAGCGCCGCGAGAGTGGCATGAGCATCGGCGAGGCAGCGTTGGCGGGAACACGCCAACGGTTCCGCCCAGTCCTGATGACGGCGCTCGCCTCGATCCTCGGTGTCCTCCCCCTCGTGCTCGCCACCGGGGCCGGAGCGGGTAGCCGCCGGTCGATCGGCATGACGCTGTTCGGTGGACTGGTGCTCGGGACGGTCCTCGGCCTGCTGGCCATCCCACTGCTCTACGTCATCGTGCAAACCATCAGGGAGTGGGCCAAGGAGCGCATCACGGGCACGTCTCTGACGCTGGCTCCTGGTCAAAGAGCACCCGGAAATGACTCGTAGGGAGTGTGCAACCCGTCAGGTATCGACTTCATCTAGAAGAGGAGCGAGGTTCGATCCATCAGAACGGAGATCAAAATGACGACCTACGCCATCGCTCATTTGACCGAAGTCTCATGGGGCCTGACATTGTCCGCTATTTGGAAGGAATCGATGCCACCCTTGCACCGTACCAGGGCCGTTTCATCATCCACGGAGATCAGCCTGAGGTGCTGGAAGGTACGTGGTTTGGCGACCTGATCATGATCGAGTTCCCGGACGGTGGTTCTGCCCGCGCCTGGTACGCATCAGAAGCCTATCGGGCGATCCAGCCCTTGCGAGCCCGCAACTCTGTCGGGCTCATCCTCTTCATCGGCCGAGTCTCGGCGGCTCATCAGGCGACCGATATCCTACAACGGTGATGCCTCCAGCGCGACAGCTGCCAGTGTTCGGCCGCGGCCGATCATCCAAGAAACATGTCGATCCATCTGGCTGATCACGCCATCGGCGTCCGACGCGAACTGTTCGATGCCTTCGCAGCAGAAGCGATCACTCAATGGGTCAGCGTGCGCGCTCAGTCACAGAAGCAGGTCATTTGAGAATGAGCACCCGCCCAATCTTATGATTAAATGCTCAACCCAGTTCGGAAGCGGCCATTCTTACATTTAACTGCAAAGCGACAAGAAAGGGCGCTTGCTAGCAAGTCGTATGCCTATCGATCGTCTTCTACCTGAATCGGACGGCCCTTTTGCACAGATCGACGGGCGCGCGGCGTGGCTTGGAGGCATCGTCAGTGTTACCCGTATTGGCCGATATCTGGCGGCAAAATGGTTCTGACGTCGAACGGCAACTTTTTGGGAAACTTAGCCAAGCTCGGACAAGGAGCGGTTGAATCGATGCCTGTGCGACCGTAGCGCCAGAAGCAGAAGTTTAGTCCGCACCGAAAAGCAGACCATGAACGCGCGCCTGTCTATTAACCCGGCGTCGCGACGCGGCCGCTCACGAAGGTCAAAGGCGGTCTCGACGACCTCAGTTTTTGGCGAGGCCAAGGAAGCCCGAGATCACGGAGATAAATGCTTCAGGCGACTGCGCCATCGGAGCGTGGCCGATGCCCGGCAGCTCGACCAGCGTCGCACCTGAAATCGCGGTGACGAGTTCATGGGCCATCGCGGGTGGCGTCGCCGCATCGAGTTCGCCGACGACGCCCAGATTCGAGTTGTCGATCGCGCGCATCTGGTCGCGCAGGTCGAGCCCCGCCAGCGCCGCGCAGGCTTGCGCGAAATAGACGGGATTGATTTAGGAGGCCAGCGCGTCGCTCCGCCAGGATCGCGGGATTGGCGGCCCGGAACGCTTCGGGGAACAGCCGCTTCATCGCGATGTCGACGACTCCTTCCATGCCGTGGCCGCGCACGCGTTCGGCCATGACATGGAATGAGGCGCGGCCCTGATCGGTGAAACCGACGCCGGTGCCCGCCAGCACGAGCCGGTCGAACCTGGTGCCGTGCCGGATCGCCAACGTGGTGGCGACGAAGCCGCCGAGCCCGTTGCCGAGCACATCTGTGTCGCTTCCCAGCGCCATGGCGTCGAACAGACTAGCGAGCCTGTCGCGGCGATCCGGCGATGGTTGAGCCTGCCGAGGAGGAGCCTCCGAAGCCCGGCAGATCCGGCACGATGACGCGGCGGCTTCGGGCGAGCACGGGCGACCCTGTCGAAGACCGAACGGTCGGCGAGTAGCGAGTGAAGCAGCAGCATCGGCTTTCCCTCGCCATATTCGGCGACGTCGAGAATGGAATCGTCGTCGGATCTGTGTCATCAGGATCCCTGGGGGGGCGGGGCGGTCGAGCCGCGGACGATCAGCAGCGGCTGCGTCACGATCTGAGGCGTCGCCGCGCAGACGCCGCCGATCATGTCCAAGAGCAGTTCGCCGGTACGCTCGCCCATTTCGCGATGGCTGATCCGGATCGTCGAGAGGGCGGGGCTGACCATGTCGACGAGCGGCATGTCGTTGTGGCCGATCACCGAGACATCGTCCGGGCAACGCCGGCCCTGTTCGCGCAAGGCCTCGTAGACGCCGAGCGCCAGCAGATCGTTGGCGGCGACGACGGCGGTCGCATCGGGTCTCTGCGCCAGAAGCAGGCGCGCTGCGGGCAGGCCTGCCTCGCGCGTGAATGCGGCAGCTTCCGCGATGTCATCGTCGACGACGCTCAAGCCCGCTGCGACCATGGCCTCGATGAAACCACGACGGCGCAGCGAGCCTGTCGACAGCGATTGCGGGCCGGCAACATGGACAATGGCGCGGTGACCGAGCCCGACCAGATGCTCGACGGCAAGCCGCATGCCGGCGACATCGTCCGAAACGACAGAGGGCACGCGCCCGGCGGTCTCGGCCCGGTTGACGAGGACGACCGGCACCTGCCAGCGCAAGCAGCGCTCGACCGCGTCGTCTTTGAGCGAGACATTGGCCAGCACGAGCCCATCGACCCGGCGCGCCACCAGCATCTCCAGAATGTCCGGCTGCTCGGGGCGGTCGGGCGGCTGGTCGGCCACGATCAGCGCATAGCCGCGCGCCGAGAGGGTGCGTTCGAGCCCGCTGATGATCGGCGAGAACACCGGATTGGCAATGTCGGGCACGATGATCCCGATCAGCCGGGAGCGCCCGCTGCGCAGGCTGGCCGCCGCTGCATCCGGGCGGTAGCCGAGACGCTCCGCCGCTTCCAGAACGCGCGCGACGATCGGCTCGCCGAGCCGGTCGCGCTGCGACGGATCGAGCGCGCGCGACACGGTCGAGGGGTGCACGCCCACCTCGCGCGCTACATCCTTGATCGTCGCCAGCCCCGCCATGACCCGGTTGTAGCCGCCGCGCTTGACCTGCGCAATCGATTGTCCTAGCGTTTGTGCAATCGATTGCGCACGCCTTATGACATAGCGTGACGGACGACCCTAAGCGGGTCGTCGGGTCCGGTTCGGCGACCGATCTGCCGGCGAGGGAGGTTCGATGATCATTGCGCGTCAGCAGGACGTGACCGACGCCGTACTTGCAGCGATGGCAGGCGCGCCGGGCGACCGCCTTCGCGTCGTCATGGCCGCTTTCGTGCGTCATCTGCATGAGTTCGCGCGCGAGGTCAGTCTGACCGAGGCCGAGTTCGAATACGCGATCGATTTTCTCAATCGGATCGGCCAGGCCAGCCATGACAGCCACAATGAGGGCGTACTCTTCAGCGACGCGGTGGGCCTTTCGACGCTGGTCTGCCTGCTGAACAACGGCCAGGACGGCGCGACCGAGACGGCTGCCGCGCTGCTCGGGCCGTTCTGGCGCGCCAATGCGCCCCGCACGGAGAATGGCGGGTCGATCGTGCGTTCGGCCACGCCCGGCGCGCCGCTTTTCGTCGATTGCCGGATTCGGGATGCTTCCGGCCAACCGCTAGCTGGCGTGCGCGTCGATGTCTGGCAGGCCTCGCCCGAGGGGATGTACGAGAACCAGGACGAGGCCCAGGCCGAGATGAACCTGCGCGGCGTCTTCGAGACCGATTCCGACGGGCGCATCGCTTTCCGCTCGGTGAAGCCAGCCGGCTACCCCGTGCCGACGCATGGGCCGACCGGCGAGATGCTGCGCGCGCAGCAGCGCCACCCTTTCCGCCCGGCCCATCTGCATGTGTTGGCCTTCAAGCCCGGCTTCAAGACGCTGATCACCCAGGTCTTCGTCGATGACGACGCGCATCTCGAAAGCGATGTCGTCTTCGGGGTGACGCGCGCCCTGATTGGCGATTTCCGCAGGGGCGAGGGGCCCGCGCCGGCGGCCGATGTCGCGGGCGAGTGGTTCAGCCTCGCCTATACTTTTGTCATGGAGCCCGGCGACGCCGTGCTTCCGCAGCCTCCGATCAAGTGAGCCAGGACCATGACGCAAATCCTCGAAAACAAGGTCGCGGTGGTGATCGGCGGCTCCGGCGGCATCGGCGCGGCTGCGGCCATGGCGCTGGCAGCAGAAGGCGCCACGGTCGTCGTGACCTGGCGCAGCGACGAGGCGGCGGCGAACGCCGTGATCGCCGCGCTGCCGGGTTCTGGCCATCTCGCGCAGCCTGCCACCGTCGAAGACAGCGCCACGCTGGTCGCGCTCGCGGCCGATGTCGAATGCTCGCTCGGGCGCTGCGACATTCTCGTCAACAGCGCCGGCTACACCAGGCCGATCCCGATCGCCGATCTCGACGCGCTGACCGACGAGTTCATCGATGACATGTTCAAGGTCAACTGGCGTGGCCAGTTCGCTGCCATCCGCGCCTTCGCGCCGCTGCTGGAAGCGTCTGGGGACGGGCTCGTCGTCAATGTCTCCTCGATCGCCGGGCTCAACGGCGTCGGCTCCAACCTCGCCTATGCCGCGATCAAGTCCGGTATCGACACGATGACGAAATCGCTGGCACGGGCGCTTGCTCCCGCGATCCGGGTGATGTCGGTGTCGCCCGGCGTCGTCGCGACGGATTTCGTCCCGGGCCGGGACGCCGCCGCGCTGGAGAAAGTCGCGCCGACGATTCCGCTGAAGCGCGTAGCAACCGCGCAGGATGTCGCCCGCGCTATCGCAGCCTGCGCGACGCATCTGACCTATTCGACCGGATCGATCCTGATCGTCGATGGCGGTCGGGCCTTGTGATGCGCGCCATGCTCGACAGGGTCGTCATCACCTGCGCGGTCACCGGCAACCTGACCCGGCCTGACCAGACGCCCCATCTCCCCATCACGCCCGAGGAGATCGCCGACGCCTGTCTCGGCGCGGCCGAGGCCGGCGCGGCCATAGCGCACATCCATGTGCGCGAGCCCGGCTCCGGCGCGCCCTCGATGAAGCTCGACTACTATCAGGACGTGGTCGCCCGCATCCGTGCCCGCAACCGCACGCTCATCCTCAACATCACGACCGGTCCGGGCGGACGTTTCGTGCCGGGCGACGACGACCCAAAGGTCGCCGCCGCCGGCACGACGCTGATGAACCCGGAGGAGCGCGTGGCTCATATCGCGGCGCTGAAGCCCGACATCTGCACACTCGACCTCAACACGATGAACTCCGGCGGGCAGGTGGTGATCAACACGCCGGGCAACGTCCGGCGCATGGCGAAGGTGATCAGAGAGGCCGGAGTGATGCCGGAGATCGAGCTGTTCGATTCCGGCGACATCGCTTTGCTGCATGATCTGCTGGCGGACGGGACGCTGGCCGGCCCTGCCCTGACCTCCTTCGTGATGGGCGTGAAATATGGCTTCCAGCCCTCGCCCGAGACCGTGCTCTATGCGCGCGGCCTGCTGCCGGCGGGTGCGCATTTCACAGCGATCGGCATCGGCCGCTCGACCTTCCCGATGGTGGCGCAGTCTGTCCTGGCCGGCGGCCATGCCCGCACCGGGCTCGAAGACGCGGTCTATCTCGACCGGGGAGTGCTTGCGCCCTCCAACGCCGCGATGGTCGAGAAGGCGCGGCGCATCATCGAGGATCTGGGGGCTCAGGTCGCGACGCCAGCGCAGGCGCGCGCGCTGTTCAACCTGCCCTCCGCCGGTTCCGAGCCAGGGCGGAGCGCCGCATGACACCCCAGCGCAAGAGACAACCGGCATGAACGCACCGGCGAAGATCACCTCCATCATGGCGACGATGCTGCGGCTGAGCGCCAAGGCCGAGACGATCGAGGCCGTCTCGCCGGCGATCGCCCGGCATCCGCTGACGCGCGGCGGCGAGGGCGACGTCATCGTCGAGGTCAGGGCGGCGGCGGTGAACCCGTCTGACGCCAAGGCCGCGATCGGGATGATGCCCTATGCCATCTTCCCGCGCACGCCGGGGCGAGACTTCGCCGGCGTGGTCGTCGAGGGGCCGGCCGGGCTGGTCGGCAGGGAGGTCTTCGGCTCGTCGGGCGATCTCGGCATCCGGCGCGACGGCAGCCATGGCACGCATCTCGTCGTCGAGGCCGATGCGCTTGTCGACAAGCCCGCAAACCTGACGCTGGCGGAAGCGGCCGGGATCGGGGTGCCCTTTGTCACGGCGCAGGAGGGCTTTCGCCGCTCGGGCATGCCTAAGGCGGGCGAAACTGTGCTGATCCTCGGGCTCAACGGCAAGGTCGGGCAGGCTGCGGCCCAGATCGCCGCCTGGCAGGGGGCGCGCGTCATCGGAGTGGTGCGCAAGGACGAACATTATGTCGGGCATGCCCAGAGCGAGGTGACAGTGATCGATTCGAGCCGCGAGGACGTTGCCGCCCGCGTGCGCGACCTCACCGGCGGCAAGGGCGCGGACATCGTCTACAACACGGTCGGCGAGCCCTATTACGAGGCCGGCACCAGGTCGCTCGCCATCCTGGGCCGGCAGATCTTCATCGCCGCGCTGAAGCAGACGATCCCCTTCGACATCTTCGTCTTCTATCGCGGCCGGCACACTTATGTGGGCATCGACACGCTCTCGCTCTCGTCGGTCGCGACGGCCGATGTGCTGCGCGATCTCGTGCCCGGCTTCGCCTCGGGCGCGCTCAAGCCCTTCCCGATCAATCCCGGCGCCATCTATCCGCTGGAGCGCGCCCGCGAGGCCTATGTCGCGGTGCTCGGCTCCTCGCGCGACCGCGTCGTGTTTCTCCCGAACGGATGACCGCCATGCATGTCGTGCGCCTGAACGATGCTCCCCGCTACGAGGCCCCCGGCCATGCCGACATGCGGATGTTCCGCCTGCAGGGCCGCGAGGCCGGTCCCGCCGACGTCATGTGGATGGGGATGAGCCAGCTTCTGCCGGGCGGCGGCATCGCCGCGTCCGCCTCGCCCGAGGAGAAGTTCTATCTCGTGCTCGAGGGCGAGGCGACCTTCGAGACGCCAGAGGGCGTCGTCACGCTCGGCGTCTGGGATTCCTGCCGCATCGCCCCCAACGAAACCCGCGCCTTGCGCAACGAGACCAAACGGCCGGCCACGGTGCTGCTCGTCATGCCGCTGCCCAACACCGCCAGAGGCTGAAAGCCCGGCTTTTTCGTCAGGAGGAACGCCCTATGGATCGCCGCCAATTCATGATCGGCTCGGGCCTCGCCGCAGGCGCGGCACTGGGCGCGGGCCCCCCCTTCGCACAAGCCTATCCGAACCAGCTCGTCAGGCTCGTCGTGCCGTTCTCGGCCGGCAGCCTGACCGATATCGTCGCACGCTCGGTGGCCGAGAAGCTAGCGGCCAAATGGAAACAGCAGGTCATCGTCGAGAACCGGCCCGGCATCGCCGGCGTCAGCAGCGTCGTCAGGGGTCCCACGGACGGTTCGCAACTGATGCTCACCTCGAACGGCCATACCGTGATCGGCGTCGTGAACAAGACGCTGGGCTTCGATCCCGTGAAGGACTTCGCCGGCATCAGCCGCGTCGCGACCACGGCGTCGCTGCTGATCGTGCCGCCCGACGCCCCTTTCCGGACGCTGGCCGAGTTCATCGCCGCGGCAAAGGCCAAGCCTGACGCCTTGAGCTACGGCTCGGCCGGCATCGGCAGTTCGACGGGCATCGCCGCTGAGCTGTTCAAGCAACTGACCGGGACGCAGATGGTGCTGGTGCCGCATCGCGGCCTGCCGGAATCGCAGGTCAGCGTCATCCGGGGCGACACGGCCATGGCCTTCACCTTCTTCAGCGTCGGCGGCGATCTGATCCAGGCCGGCAAGCTGAAAGCGCTCGCCGTCACCGGCACGGCACGGCTGCCGCAACTCCCCGACGTGCCGACCTTCGCGGAAGCCGGGCTGCCGGCCTTCGTCTACGATAGCTGGTTCGGCCTGATGGCGCCGGCAGCGACGCCAAAGCCCATTGTCGCGCAGCTGAGCCAGGACATCCGCGAGGCGATGGCCGATCCCGACCTCGCCAGACGGTTCGCCGCTCAAGGCGTCGAGATCACCACCTCGACCCCGGAGGACTTCGACGCCGAGCTGCGCAACGACGCCGATCGCTACGGCAAGCTCGTCGTCGGCGGCGGCTGAGCCGAAATTCGCGGCCTTGCGCCAGCGAACGACAGGCGGGCCAAACCCGAGCAATTCCCGAGGAGCGATATGTCGTGAGCCAACCAGGACCTGACCGCCGCGACCTGCTGCTGGGCGCCGCCGCCGCGCTCGCCGTGGCCGCCGCGCCCATGCCCACGGTTCATGCGCAGGCGCGGAGCGACCGAGCGCTGCTGTTCCGCAGCGCCACGCTCGTCACGATGGAAGCCGACGATGGCGGCGTCCGCACCGGTGACCTGATGGTGCGCGAGGGTCGCATCGCCGCGATCGGCGAGCGGCTGGAGGCGGGCGACGCCGAAATCGTCGAGGCGCAGGGCAACATCCTGATTCCGGGCCTGATCAACAGCCACATCCATCTCGGCCAGGCGATCATTCGCGGCCTGTCCGCGGACCATACGCTCGGCCAGTATTTCCAGGTCGTGGTCGGCCGCTACAGCCCGAAGCTGAGCGCGCAGGATCTCGCCGCCAGCGACTACGCCGGCGCGCTCGAACAGCTCGAGGCCGGCGTCACCACGATCTTCGACTGGAGCCGCGAGGTGCTGACGCCGGCCCATGCGGACGCGGCCATCGACGCCATGCGCCGCTCCGGCATCCGCGCCTTTCTGGGCTACGCGATCCCCGGCGCGGCGCAGGGCGGCGAGGCGGTCAAGGCCGACATCCGCCGCGTGCTGGCAGGTCCGCTCGCCAGCCGAGAAGGACGCGTCCGTCTGGCGCTGGGCATTCGCGGTCCCGATTCGTCATCGCCGGAGGATACCCTTGCCGACTTCACGCTCGCGCGCGAGCTCGACCTCCTGCACCAGTTCCATATCGGCGCCTGGCTTTACGCGGCGCGCCGGCCGCGTGCGGTCGCGCAGCTCAACGCCGACAGGCTGCTGACTGCGAAGTCGATCCTGGTTCACGCCAACGATCTCGACGAGGACGAGTACCGCATCGCGTCGGACGCCGGCGCCAAGATCGTGGTGACGCCGGAGGTCGAGATGCTGATGGGCCATGGCCAACCCGCGACCGGGCGCGTGCTGCGCAATGGCGGCCGGCCGGGCCTTGGCGTCGATGTCGTCACCGGCATTGGCGGCGACATGTTCACGCAGATGCGCGCGGCGCTCAGCGCGCAGCGGCTGGCCGACAATCTCGCGGCCCAGCAGAAGAAGGAGCCGCTGAAGGCGGTGACGCTGACGACGCGGCAGGTGCTCAGCGCCGCCACCATCGACGGGGCGCGCCTGCTCGGGATCGAGTCCGAGACCGGATCGCTCAGGGCCGGCAAGCGCGCCGACATCGTCGTGCTGAAGGGGCGCGGCCTCGCCAACACGCCGATCCATGATCGGGTCGCGGCGGTGGTGATGCAGGGCCAAGTCGGCCTCGTCGACACCGTGCTGGTCGATGGCGAGCCGATCAAGCGCGATGGGCGCTTCATCGGGCGCGACATCGCAAAGGCTGCGAGCGACCTGCAACGCCAGGCCAGCGAGTTGATGACGCGCTGAAGCAGATCCACAAACAAAAACAAAAGCAAAATGGACAGGGAGAACGCAGATGACCAGGGAATGGAGCCTCACAAGGCGCTCGGCGCTCGCGGCATGCGCGCTGATGCTTGGCTGCGCCGGCGCGCTGGCGCAGGATGTCAAAGCGCTAAAGCTCGTCGCCTTCGCCGGCGCCTCGAACTGGCCGGTCTGGATCGGCCAGCAGAAGGGCTTTTTCGCCAAGGAGAAGCTCGACGCCACGCTCGAAATCACGCCGAACTCGCGCCAGATGGCGTCGGATGTTTTCGGGGCTAAGTTCGACATCGCGCTGACCTCGATCGACAATGTCGTCGCCTATGTCGAGGGCCAGGGCGAGGCGCAATTGCCCGGCCCGGCCGATTTCATCGCCTTCATGGGCGTCGATGACGGCATGCTCTCGCTGATGGCGGTGCCCGGCACGGCGTCGGTCAACGACCTCAAGGGCAAGGAGCTCTCGGTCGATGCGATGACGACAGGCTTTGCCTTCGTGCTGCGGGAGGCGCTGGCGAAGTCCAACATCAAGCCCGTCGAGGTCAAGATCGTCGCCGTGGGCGGTGGCGCGCAGCGTCTGGCCGCCTTGCGCGAGCAGAAACAGACCGCGACCCTGCTCAACTCCCCGCTCGACCTGATCGCGGAGAATGCCGGCTCGGTGCGCCTGGCCGAGATGCGCGCGCTGATCGGTCCCTATCAAGGCATTTCCGGCATGGCGCGCCGGACCTGGCTCACTGAGAACCGCGACACGGCCAAGGCTTTCGTGCGCGCCTTCCATGCCTCGGTCGCTTGGCTCACCGACCCGGCTAACAAGGACGAGGCGATCGCGATTCTGCGCGAGCGCGTCCAAGGCACCTCGCCCGAACTGGCACAGAAGATCCACGCCCGCCTCACCGACCCGGAGCGCGGCATCAAGCGCGATGCGGCGATCGACATCGAGGGCCTGCGCACGGTGCTGCGGCTGCGCTCGACCTATGCTGCGGCCGGCCGGACACTCGATGATCCGTCTCGCTACATCGATGCGACGATACTTCCCGAGGCGCTGGCCAGGCGGTAATCGTCGGCCGACCCTCACCCTGCAGGAGGGAGCCATGGACTTCGTCATCAACGAGCAAGCCAGTGCGTCTCGTTCGCCCAGGGGCTGACCCTGCTGCAGGCCCTGCGCGACGAGTTCGCCGTCAATTTACGGAAATTCGGCTCCGGCCAGGCGCAGTGGAACGCCTGCACGATCCTGCTCGACCGCGAGCCGACGCGGGCCTGCGTGCGGCCTTTCGAGGCCGTGGCCGGCGCAAGGTGCCGGCACTCAAGGGGCGCGGAGCTTAGCCCAGCCCGCCGCGCAGGCCCTCATCGCCAACTAGGCCGCCAGTTCGGCTACTGCGCGGCCGGCATCCTGATGACGGCCCATGCGCTGCTCGAACGCAACCCGAGCGAGCCGAGCGCCGACGGCGTGGTCAGCGCGGCAAGCGGCGCGAGCTATCCCACCGACGGCAAATGTCGTGACCTGGGCATCGGCCGGGACTGCCTGCTCACGGTCCTCCGCCTGAGCTCGACCTATTCGCAGCCCAAGAAGGAGCTGCCGGACCCAGCGCGCTACATCGACATCTCCGGGCTTGAACGCGTGCTTGACAAGGTAGGGGCGGGCGCAACCTCGGCTCGTCGGAAGCCGTGTTCGGAGATCGGAGGGGAAGACAGGCTTCGGGCAACGCCACAGCAGGAGATAAATAACATCGGCAACTTTGGCTGGTGTTGTCGAACCCGCACGTAATGTTCTCCCCGATTTATAGGTATTTCTTATGCATAGATAGCAGGAAACCATATTGATATCAGTCGAAGGCCGCGGTGTTTTAATTCACGATGCTGGGCCGAGAGCGGATCTCTGCGTCGCCTGGCGAAGGAAAAAAGCTTCGTCTCAGGACGAAAAACGGAGGGGACACAATGACGAGATTTAATGCCCGTGCCACGGCGCGTGCGATATGTGCGCTGGCGCCCATTGCCCTCTGGTCCGGAGCGGCCATGGCGCAGACGGTTCTGAGCGACTTGAAAGTTCCTGTCCCGTCATCAGGCGCCGCAGCCTCAACCGATCGATTTGTCCAGCGGGCGCCTGGTGAGCCGACGCACCCTGACACCAACACCTGGGGCTATGACGTGAAAACCGGCGCCTGGCGCCATCCGGCGGCCACGCCCTTCGTACCGGGCCCGTATCCATCCTCGGGAAGCCTGGATTTCCTCGACCAGAACCAGTACGCGCTCAACACCAAGGCCGAAGCGTATCATCCTCACGTCGTTACCACTAATCATTCGTGGCAGACGATTTTCGATTTTGATGATCGCCGATACATGTATCATTATTATCGGACAGCTTATAAGATCTACGATATCACCGACCCGCGTGATCTGAAGGTCGTGGCGGACAAGAAGTTGAATACTCGCGCTGGTGATCGAGCCTTCGGTCCGATGGCCGTACGCTTCAGTAATTCATTGAACAAGTTGATTGCCGTTCAATGCTACGAGGTTCCCCGTTTCGGGCTGATCAACAACAAGTATCTCGAGCCGGAGAAGGTCAAGACCGTTCGCGAGATGCCGATGCTTCGGGGCTTCGCGATCTATGAGGTGACAAGCCCGCAATTCGATCAATGGAAGTTGCTGTCCGAGACCACTCTGGATCCGGAGAAAGACGCCAAACAGCAGCCCCAACAAGGTTCCGGCTGCATCGACGTCCCGTACTTCAACGAAAAGCACCTGTTCGTGGCGGGTGCTCCGGACGACAGTTTCGCGAATACCGAATACACAAGCGTTCTGTGGTCGGGCGCTCAGCTAGCTTACGACATCTCGGACCCGGCGAAGCCCAAAAAGCTCTCGACATGGTGGGTGCCGGGACAGCGCCTCGGCGAGGAGGCGGAATACGCCAAGAATCCACGCTACGGCAATCGCGCGTCCTGGCTGGGCGCCCGCATGCCGACCGCGATCCCGAAGCCCCCGGAAGAGGGTGGAAAATACGGCTATGCGCCGATGGGCGGGCTCGGCATGCATGTGATCGACATCTCGGACCCCGCCAGACTCCGCAGCGTCGGCAAGGTCGAGACCCCCGTCAGCATCGGCGGGACCGAGGGCGATAACGTCGACGTCACCAAGGCCGAAAAGACCGGAGTGGTTTACTTCAGCGGCTACCCGCTGAACGATGATTGCTATGAGCCATACAAGGACGTCTACGCCATCGACGTGAAGGATCCGGCCAATCCCAAGGTAATCGCCACACTGCCGCGGCCGACCCCGCCCAAAGAGGCCCCCTTCACCGACTACTGCCAAAGGCGCGGCAGCTTTGGCCCGAAGCGGACCGGTTATTGGACCAATCCCGGAACGCCGAGCGATAAGTATCTGATCTACGCCTTTTACAATGCCGGCATGCAGATGTTCGACGTCAGCGACCCGGCCAACCCGAAGATTGCAGCGTATTTCGTGCCAAAGATGGTCGAGCCAAAGATCAATCTTGACTACTCCGACCCTACTCACAGCGTGTTCATCGAATGGGACCGCAACTTGGTCTGGGTGATCACCAATCACGGCCTGTACGCGGTCTCGAGCCCGCTTCTCGGAGCGCCCGTGCTCGGCATGGCGGCGAAATAGTCACCAGCCTGGGCGCGGTTCGGGGAGCTGGCCGCGCCCATGGTGAACTGAAATCCCAAACCAGGAGCCATTACAATGACCAAACTTTCCATCGCCGTAGCCTGCGCCGCGTTGCTTTTTGCGGGCTCTGGCCCGAAAGCGGCGGAATACATGGAGCAATCGGAGCGCATTCGAGGACGTTCCTACTCACCTGCCGTCGTGACCCAGGGGGGGCGCACGGTGTGGCTGGCAGGCGAGACCACACTGACCGATCTGGATGGAAAGGACATCAAGGGCGACTTCGAGGCCCAGACGCGCACTGTTTTCGCCCTCATTGATCAAACTTTGAAGCGCGCCGGCGGCAGCCTCAAAGACGTTGTTTCGATGACCGTCTTTCTGACGGACCCACGCAATGGAGCGACCTTTGCCAAGGTCCGCTCGGAAATGTTTCCCGACAAGAATTTCCCGGCGAGCGCGCAAATCACCGTCTCGAACCTCGCCGTACCCGGCATGCAAATTGAGATTCAGGCCGTCGCTGTCATTGGAGACACGTGTTCCAAGACGGCGCCCTGCCTCCCCCGGCCCTGAGGTTCTGGCAACAGGTGTCTGCCCCGGTTAGCAAAGGCTTGGCGATGCAAGGCAAAAAGATATTCACGAGACGAGTGATCTTGAATGCGATCGCGACGTCAGCCGCCGCGGTCGCGAGCCATGCCAATGAATGTGCCTGGGCCCAGGCTCCGACGACGACTCATGCTTCGGGGCCGCTGCCCGAGCGGGGCGAGTTCGTGATCCGGGGCGCCCATGTCATCTCGATGGATCCGACGGTGGGCGATTTACCTCGCGGCGATCTACATGTGCGCAATGGTGAGATCGTTGCCGTCGGGCCAAGCCTCGCGGTTCCGGAAGCCGAGACCATCGATGCTTCCGGCATGATCCTGATGCCAGGTTTCGTCGACACGCATTGGCACCTATGGAGCAGCACCTTTCGGGCTTTGATCAAGCTCAATGACCCAAGGGACAGCTACTTTCCGTTGACTTTGCGGCTCGGTAAACTTTGCACACCTGAGGACAGCTACCGAGCAGTGCGACTTGGACTGCTCGAGGCACTGCTGACCGGCATCACCACCCTGCATAACTGGTCGCACAATGTCCTCACGCCTGCGCACGCCGACGCTGAAGTCCGTGCACTGCAGGAATTCGGTATTCGTGGCCGATTCTCCTATGGCTGGGGACAGGATCTTCCTGTCGACCGCCCCATGGACATGGCCGACATTGCGCGTATTCAGCGGCAGTGGTTCGCGAACAGCGACCTCCTGCAGCTTGGCGTGGCAATGCGGACGCCGGTCGCCTATCAGCGCGGCGCCGTGGACATCGATGTGCTGAAGCAGGACTGGAACGGCGCCCGGTCTCTAGGGCTGCCTATCACGATGCACACCAGGCAAAGCTCGGTTGCGACGCTGGAACGTCATGGCCTACTGGGCCCGGATGTACAGCTCGTCCATCCCCAAGCCCTGACCCTTGACGAGATCGCAATCATCGCTGCGCGGAAAGTGAACGTTTCTGCCTCGCCGATCATCGAGATGCTCTATTCGCAGTCAACCCGTGGGGAAATTCAATTTGCCGAGCTTCTCGAAGCAGGCGTCCAACAGAGCCTTTCCGTTGACACGGTTGCTGCGGCCGGGAAGGCGGATTTCTTCGCCGTCATGCGCGCGCTTATTTCGGCGCACGGACAGAGGTTCGGCGACAAGAAGCCATTGTCGCCGCGCCGATTGCTCGAACTGGCAACGTTGGATGGCGCGCGCGCTTTGAATATGGCCGAGCGGGTCGGCTCGTTGACGCCCGGCAAGCGCGCCGACGTAATCCTGCTGCGCACAGCCGACGTCAACATGACGCCCATGGGTGACGATCCGGCCTACATGATCGTGTTCGCCGCACAGCCGGCCAATGTTGACACCGTCATCGTCGACGGCCGGGTGCTCGTCCGGAACGGCCAGCTCACCTCGGTGGATGTCACGTCCGTCATGCGCGAGGCGAGTAACTCGGCGCGCGAGCTCCGCGCTCGTGACCGGGCCAGATAATGTCAGCGGCGCTCGGGCTCGTCCATAGGTTTCAAGAGCGCAGCGCAATCTCCAGCATCGCCTCCAGACTAATCGGCAGATCCTCCAGGGGCCAAACATCGGCAGTGATTGGCCGATTGGTTATCGCCACTTCGGCTGTCGGGCGTTCGTCTTGCTCACATTATTTAAGCAGGCCATCTGATCGTGGCGGTAGTGGAGCATGGCAACGTCCTAAGAGACCGTTTGAGAATGGGGAAACCCGCCTCTGGTCGTGATCAATCTCAGGATGTGGACATGCCGGAACAGGTTATTGACGACTATCTCAGTACGGTGCGCTCGTCTGCCTACCGATAACCTTGCTTCCATTGGTCAGTCCGATCGACGCTTCTCGACGTCGCGACGCAATTTTGTCGCCGGCGGCTCAGGCCTTGCTCTCCGAGATCAAGGCCTCGAGGATGAACTTCTCAGGACGGTAGCCTGGTATCGGACCCGCATAAGGCGGCACGATCCATTCGCACTTGTTAGAACCTGCGAGCCACATGATCAGTCGATATCGTGAGGCGCGAGGCGCCGAGCATAACGCCGGAGGACGCCTTCAAACGCGGCAAGGGCCGGAGACGTCGAGCGATCGCTACGCTTGATCATCACGATATCCCGCGCAATCGTCGGCTCCGCTAGCTGCTTGGCGATGACCCTGCGATGCGGGGCGGCGGCGCGCGCATAGGTCGGCAGGACCGCGATGCCCAGGCGAGCCTCTACCAATGCCAGCGCCGTGGTGATCTGGGAAACTTCGTAGGCCGGCGTCAGCGGGACACCTGCGGTTTCATACCCAACCTCGACAAGCAGCCTGATGCCGCTGTCGCGTGTCAAGGTGATCAGCGGCTCGTCCCTAAGGTCGCCCCAAGCCCATGTGCTGGTTGCCGCGAAGCGGCTGCTATGGTCGCAGAACAGCATCAGGCTGTCGCGCGCCATCGGAACGCGTTCGATGCCGTCCTCTTCTGCGGCAAAGGTCCCAAGGCCGCAATCAGCCCGGCCGACGCGCACTGCCTCGACGATCGTATCTGTTTTTGCATCGACGACGGAGATCTGAATGCCTGGATAGCGCTCGCGCATCTCGGCGATCGCCTCGGGAAGGATCACCGCCGCAAGCAGGGGCGGAGCGGCGACGACGATGCGGCCGCGCTTGCGTTCGGCCAGATCACTGGCACTGCTGACAGCGATTTCGAGATCCTCCACGATCTTCGCCGCTGCACCCCGAAACTCCCTCCCGCCTTCGGTCAATTCGACGCGCCGCGTCGTTCGATCGAAAAGACGTAGTCCCAGCTCCTGCTCAAGTTCGCGCACGAGCTGCGACAGCGCCGGCTGCGCCATATGCATGCGTTCGCCTGCTTTGGTGAAAGTGCCGTGCTCGGCAACGGCGAGAAATGCCTGGATCTGACGGAGCGTGATTGCCATGAACCGTAAATTATAAGGATTCGAACTGAATTCATACAAATAAGGTGAATTCCGTATGACCGCCGCTTGCGGTCATTATGGCCTTGTCCTGATCGCCGACCAGGACGCCACGCTAGGGGAACGATAGCCGCTCTCGCCGCTGCCATACCCAAAGCTATGCTTCGTCTGCTTGCGTCCGCCTGTCCCCGCCGAGGTGTTCATGACCCGCTACCCCGATCTCCAACTCTATATCGGCGGTTCCTGGAAGAAAGCTTCTGCGGGATTGCCAGTGCTGAACCCTGCCGATGAGAGCGTGATCGGCACAGTCCCGGTCGCGACTCGGGCAGATCTCGATGAGGCGCTGGCGGCGGCCGCCGACGGCTTTAGGATCTGGAGCCGGACCTCGCCGCGCCGGCGAGCCGAGGTGATGGTCAAGGCTGCGGCGCTTATGCGCGAACGGGTAGAAGAAATCGCCTATTCGATCACGCTGGAGCATGGCAAGCCGCTCGCCCAGGCTCAACTTGAAGTGATCCGCGGTTGTGAATTCTTTGAATGGGACGCAGCCGAGGGCCAGCGCACCTATGGCCGCGTCATTCCGAGCGAGCCGGGTATCAAATATGTCGTGATGCACCAGCCGATCGGCATGGTCGCGGCGTTCTCACCCTGGAACTTCCCGATGAGTCAGCCGGCGCGCAAGATAGCCGGCGCGCTTGCGGCCGGCTGCTCGATCATCCTGAAAGCGGCCGAGGAGACCCCGGCCGGAGCGATGCACATCGCCCACGCGCTGCATGATGCCGGCTTGCCGCCCGGCGTCTTCAATCTGGTATTCGGCATCCCAGCCGAGATCTCCCAATATCTGATCCCGCAGGAGCAGACCCGGCTCATCGCCTTCACCGGCTCTACCGCGGTCGGCAAGCACCTGACCAGGATCGCCGCCGACCACATGAAGCCGGTGCTGATGGAGCTCGGTGGCCACGCGCCGGTGATCGTCTGCGATGATGTCGACCCGGTGGCGGCAGCGCTGGTCTCGGCGACCCGCAAGGCGCGCAATACCGGCCAGGTCTGCACCTCGCCGACGCGGTTCTTCGTACAGAAGCCAATCTACGAGGCCTTCGCCAGGACCTTCGCCGAGAAGGCGCGGTCTGTGGTCGTTGGTAACGGCCTCGACAGCGCAACACAAATGGGACCACTTGCCAACTATCGCCGCATCGAGGCGATGGAGATGCTGGTGGCCGACGCCCGCGCCAAGGGTGCGCGGGTGCTGGCCGGCGGCGAGCGCATCGGTAATAGCGGCTATTTCTTTCCCGTAACCGTCCTTGCCGACGTGCCGGACGATGCCCGCGCCATGCGCGAGGAGCCGTTTGGGCCACTCGCTTTGATCAGCCCGGTTTCGTCGCTCGACGAGGCGATCGCGAAGGCAAATTCCTTGCCCTTCGGCCTCGCGGCCTACGCCTTCACCCACTCTGCCAGCAACGCTGATCGCCTGGCCGACGAAATCGAGGCCGGCAATGTCTCGATCAATACGCTTGAGGCCTCGGTGGCCGAGACGCCTTTCGGGGGCGTCAAGGATAGCGGCTATGGCCGCGAGGGCGGTGCCGAGGGGCTTTCGCACTACACAATCATTAAGAACGTCTCGCACCGCATGGCGATCTAGCCGGTGGTCGAAGGGAGGTAGCCGCATGAAATACGCCAAGAAGGACGCGAAGGCCTACACCCGCGCCAACATGAAGGGCATCTGGGCGGCAGCGTTGACGCCTTTCACCCGATCGCTCGCCATCGACGAGGACGGATTTCGCGAGAACATCCGGCACTGGACTGGCGATCTGAAGATCGACGGCCTGTTCATCGCCGGCAAGCAGGGCGAGTTCTTCTCGATGTCGGTCGAGGAGCGCAAGCGCAGCTTCGAGCTCGCGGTCGAGGCGAGCGCCGGGCGTAGCCAGACGATCATGTCCTGCTCCGATCAGAACATGGACGTGGTCATCGACCTTGCGAAGCACGCTCAGAAGGTCGGCGCCGATTATATCGTCGTGCATGCGCCGCTCCTGCACTTCTTCAAGGCGCAGGACGAGACGCTCTACGAGTACTATCGCACCATCGCCGCGCAGGTGGACATCGGCATCGCGCTTTGGAGCCATCCCGACAGCGGCTATCTGATGAGCCCGCAGCTCTGCAACCGCCTCGCCGACATCGAGAATGTCGTCGCGATCAAGTACAGCGTGCCGCGCGCCATGTATGCCGAGCTGACCCGGCTCGCCGGCGACCGCATCCTCATCAGCACCGCCTCGGAGGAGGAATGGCTCGACAACATCGTCGAGCTCGGCTGGCAGGTCTATCTCTGTTCCTCGCCTCCATATCTGATCCAGACGGGCAACGATCTGCGCATGCGCAAATACACCGATCTCGCCTTCGCCGGCGAGGGCGAGAAGGCACAGGCCGTGCGCGACAGCCTCGCGCCGGTGCGCGAGGCACTGAGCACGACGCGCCCGGCCGAGAAGCCGCATGCGCACCAGAAATACTGGCAGGAGCTGCTCGGCCAGGTCGGCGGGCACGTACGCTCGCCGCTGCTCGAATTGACGGAGACTGAGAAGGCGGCGACACGCGCCGCCTTCGAGAGCTGCGGGCTTGCGCTCGCGGCAGGCCGGCCCTTGGCGAAGGCTGGCTGAAACGCAGGTTGGACCGACAAACGGGAGAGGTGAAACGATGGCGACCGAAGGACGGCTTAAGGCCTTCAACTTCAAGAAGTGGATCGAGGAGCACGAACATCTGCTCAAGCCGCCGGTCGGCAACAAGAAGGTGTTCGACGATGGCCAGATGACGGTGATGGTGGTAGGCGGGCCGAACCAGCGCGCCGACTTCCATGACGACCCGGTGGAGGAGTTCTTCTACCAGCTCAAGGGTGACATGATGCTGAAGCTCGTCGACAACGGAAAGCACTACGACGTGACGATCCGCGAGGGTGACGTCTTCCTGCTGCCGCCGCATGTTCGCCACTCGCCGCAGCGCCCTCAAGATGGCTCGATCGGGCTCGTTGTCGAGCCGGCCCGCCATCCGGACCAGGTCGATGGCTTCGAATGGTATTGCTTCAACTGCAATGG
>JAHHHI010000105.1 GCA_019359435.1 Kaiparowitsia implicata GSE-PSE-MK54-09C | reverse complement strand
GTGAAGGATCTCGTCAAGGATCTTCCGCCGCTCTACGAAGCCTTCTTCTCCGACGAGAAAGCCCGCACCTGCAAGCATTGCGGCACCCTCCATCCCGGCAGGAAGCCGCCGGCCGGTTGGGTTGCTCTCTGAAACTCATGACGCCGCCCCTCGGCGGTGCCGTAAGAACTGAACGAGCCTGAGCGCGGCGGCGCAGAAACGCCGCGTCAAATGATCTCAGAGGCAAACCAAAACAGCGGGAGTTCAAGATGAAATTGCGAGGATTGCTATTCGGCATCGCGGCCGCCTTGGCCGCGACGACCGCTCTCGCCCAGCAGCCGGTCAAGATCGGGATGATCACTACCCTTTCGGGGCCGGGCGGCTATCTCGGCCAGGATATTCGCGACGCGTTCAAGCTTGCGATCGAGATGGGGGGCGGCAAGCTCGGCGGCGTGCCGGTCGAACTCGTCGTCGAGGATGACGCATTGAAACCGGGCCAGGGCAAGCAGATCGCCGAGAAGATGCTGAAGACCGACGGCATCAAGATCATGACCGGCATCGTCTTCTCTAACGTTGCCGGAGCAACTGTGCCCGACATCGTCGATGCGGGCGCGCTCTATGTCAGTCCCAACGCTGCGCCGTCCAACTTCGCCGGCAAGGAGTGTAACGAAAACTATTTCGTCGTCTCCTGGCAGAACGATAGCCTGCATGAAAGCGCCGGCCAGCACGCTACCAATCTCGGCTACAAGAAGGCCTTCATCCTTGCCCCGAACTACCAGGCCGGCAAGGACGCGCTCTCCGGCTTCAAGCGCCTGTTCAAGGGCGAGGTTGTCGGCGAGGTCTATACCAGACTCGACCAGACCGATTTCGCGGCGGAAATGGCGCAGATCCGCTCGGCCAATCCGGACGTGGTCTTCCAGTTCCACCCGGGCGGGCTCGGCATCGCCTTCCTGCGCCAGTACCAGCAGGCGGGCCTGCTCGGCAAAGTGCCGATGGTGCTGGCCGAGCCTTCGCTCGACGCGACCACGCTCAAAGCTGTAGGCGATGCCGCGCTCGGGCTCAGCGTGACCTCGCACTGGAACACCGACTTCGACAACGCTTCCAACAAGGCTTTCGTCGAAGCCTGGACCAAGGCCTACAATCGCGTGCCCACTTACTATGCCAGCCAGGGTTACGACACAGCGCTCGCCATCGCCTCGGCGCTGAAGGCGACCGGTGGAAAGACCGATGTGCCGGCGCTGCGCAAAGCGCTCTCTAAGGCCGATTTCCAGTCGGTGCGAGGCGCCTTCAAGTTCGGCACCAACCAGCATCCGATCCAGGACTGGTACGCCCTCAAGGTCGAGAAGGGCGCGGACGGAACGCCGGTGCTCACGACGGCGGGCAAGGTGCTGAGCAATCACGGCGACGCCTATGCGGCGCAGTGTAAGCTTTGAAACGATAAGCTCCCGCATCGACGGGATAGGCCGCCGGCCCATCCCGTCGCCAGCCGGACGTGACCAGCGATGACCCTCATTCTCGAACAACTGCTCAATGGCCTGCAGTTCGGCGTGATGCTGTTCCTGCTCGCCGCCGGGCTGACGCTGATCTTTGGAATCATGGGCGTGATCAACCTCGCCCATGGCTCGCTCTACATGGTCGGCGCCTATGCGGCCGCCTTCGCCGCGGCGCAGACCAACTCGGTCCTGCTCGCCGTCCTGGCAGGCCTGGCGGCAGCGGCCCTGCTCGGGATGGCGATGGAAGTCTTCGTGCTGCGCCGGCTCTATGCACGCGACCATCTCGACCAGGTGCTGGCCACCTTCGCGCTGATCCTGATCTTCAACCAGAGCGTGACGATCGTGTTCGGGCGGCAGCCGCTCTTCGTCTCCGTGCCACCCGCTCTCAACGGCTCGGTCGAACTGCTGCCCGGCCTCACCTATCCGGTCTACCGGCTGATCATCATCGCCGCCGGCCTCGCCGTTGCGCTCGGGCTCTATCTACTGATCAACCGCACGCGCATCGGCATGCTGGTCAGAGCCGGCGCGACGCATCGCGAGATGGTCCGGGCGCTCGGCGTCGACATTCGCCTGCTCTACACTGCGGTCTTCGGGTTAGGGGCCCTGCTCGCCGGCCTTGCCGGGTTGATGGCCGGCCCTATCCTGGCTGTGCAGGTCGGCATGGGCGAGCAGATCCTGATCATGACCTTCGTCGTGGTGGTGATCGGCGGTGTCGGCTCGATCCGCGGAGCCTTCTTCGGCGCCCTGCTCGTCGGCCTCGTCGACACATCGTTACGCGCATTCCTGCCCGGCCTGCTGCGCCAGGTCATGACCGGCTCGGAAGCCGATGCGCTTGGCGCCGGGCTCGCCTCCATGGGCATCTACATGCTGATGGCCGTCGTGCTTCTGGTGCGGCCCAAGGGACTGTTCCCCGCCAATGTCTGAGGACGCCATCACTCGCGCTAATCCCTCTGGGCAGAATGCCGGTCGCGCCTTAGCGCTACTCGCGCTGGCTCTCGGCCTCGTCGCGCTGCCCTTTCTCGTCCAGGCGGTCGGCCAGCCGGCGCTGGTGCCGCTGGCGACCCGCGTGCTCATCTATGCGATCGCCGCGGCCAGCCTAAATTTGGCTCTGGGAGTTGGCGGCATGGTCTCGTTTGGGCACGCAGCCTTCTTCGGGGTCGGCGGCTATGTCGTCGGCATTTTCTACCGAACCTATGTCGACGACGGCCTCTTCCTCGGTTTGATCCCGGGGACGACCCAGCTTCTGGTCACATTGCCGGCTGCTATCCTGGTCGGCGGGCTGCTTGCCTGCCTGATCGGCGCGCTCTGCCTGCGCACCAGCGGCGTGCAGTTCATCATGATCACGCTCGCCTTCGCGCAGATGCTGTTCTTCCTGTTCGTCTCGCTCAAGGCTTATGGTGGCGACGACGGCATGACGATCCGCCGCCGCAACGAGCTGTTCGGCCTCAACACCCGGGATGACGTCACCTTCTATTTCATCTGCCTCGCCGTCGCGGCGCTGGTCTTCTTGGCTCTCTGGCGTATCGTCGGCTCGCGCTTCGGCATGGTGCTCGCCGGCATCCGCCAGAATGAGCGGCGTATGGCGGCGATCGGCATCGCGCCCTATCGCTACAAGCTGGGAGCTTTCGTGATCTCCGGCATGGGCACCGGTCTCGCCGGCGCGCTGATGGCGAACTATCTGCGCTTCGTCAGCCCTGACATGCTGCACTGGACCAAGTCGGGCGAGCTGATGATCATGGTCATCCTCGGCGGCGTCGGAACCTTGCTCGGCCCGCTCTTCGGCGCCGCTGCCCTCGTTATCCTTGAGACGGTGCTGACCTCTTGGACCGAGCATTGGCAACTCATCCTCGGCCCGATCCTGCTGTTCGTGGTCCTATTCACGCAAGGCGGGCTCACCGGGCTGTTCGACCGGCTCGGAATTGGCAGGAGCGAGCGATGAGCCAGCCGCTCCTCTCAGTTCGGGGGCTACGCAAGCGCTTCGGCGGGCTCATCGCCACTGACGGCGTCGATCTTGATGTCGTCGAGGGCGAGATCCATGCGCTGATCGGTCCCAACGGCGCCGGCAAGACCACGCTGCTGACCCAGCTCTTCGGCGAGCTTAGTCATGACGCCGGCGAGATCAGGCTGGATGGCGAAGCGATCGACTCTCTAGCAACGCCGCAGCGCGTCCACCGTGGCCTCGCCCGCACATTTCAGATCAACCAGTTGCTGCCCGACTTCACCATGCTCGACAATGTCGCGCTCGCGGTACAGGCGCGAGAGGGACACAGCTTCCGCTTCTTTGCCGCTGCCCGCGGCGACAAGAGCTTGCGCCAGCGTGCCCGCGAGTATCTGGGCGCTGCCGGCCTCGCCCATCGGGCCGAGATCAAGGTCGCCAACCTCTCCCATGGCGAACAGAAGCAGCTGGAATTCGTCATCGCGCTCGCCTGCGAGCCGCGCCTGCTGCTGCTCGACGAGCCGATGGCCGGCCTCGGCCATGCCGAAAGCGAGCAGATGGTCGCGATGCTTGCGAACCTGAAAGGTCGCATAACCATGCTGCTGGTCGAGCACGATATGGATGCCGTCTTCGCGCTCGCCGACCGGATCTCGGTGCTGGTCTATGGCCGAGTCATCGCGACTGGAACGGCGGAGGAGATCCGAGAGAACCAAGAGGTTCGCATCGCCTATCTCGGCGAGGGAGACGCCTGATGCTGAGCGTGCGCAACCTGCAGTCGGCATACGGGGCGAGCCAGGTGCTGTTCGATGTCGGGCTCGATATCGGCGAAGGCGAGGTCGTGACCCTGCTCGGGCGCAACGGAATGGGCAAAACCACGACGGTGCGCTCGCTGATGGGGTTGCTCGTGCCGAAGGGCGGCGAGATCCGCTTCGATGGTTGCATGCTCCAGGGCAGCGCGCCGGAGGTAATCGCGCGCTGCGGCATCGGCTTGGTCCCGGAAGGCAGGCAGATCTTCCCGACCCTGAGTGTGCGGGAGAATCTCGTTGCAACCGCAGCAAACCGGCTCGGGCGCGCCTCGCCGTGGACGCTGGAGCGGGTCTATGCCCTGTTCCCGCGCCTCGAGGAGCGCGCCTGCCAATCCGCCCGTACACTCTCCGGCGGTGAGCAGCAGATGCTCGCGGTCGGCCGGGCGCTGATGACCAATCCGAAGCTCCTCATCCTCGATGAGGCGACCGAGGGGCTGGCGCCGGTGATCCGGGCCGAGATCTGGCGCTGCCTCGAAGCGCTCAAGGCGCAGGGGCAGTCGATCCTGCTGATCGACAAGAACATCGCCGTGCTCAAGCGCCTCGCCGATCGCCACTACATCATCGAGAAGGGACGTACGGTCTGGTCCGGCTCCAGCGCCGAGCTCGGAGCGCAGGCGGAGATGGTGCATCGTTATGTCGGTGTCTGACATCCGGACCACGGAGATCGTCGCGCATAGCGCCGAGGCCGATCCCGTCGAAGCCGTGCGCGAGACCCTGAGCGAGGTACTCGTCGGTCTGATCGCAGCCGGTTCCGGCCCGCATCACCTTACCGGCATGGACTGGGAGGCTGCCGATCCCTCTGCTTTCCACCTCTCACGCCATGCGATTGAACTGGCCTATCGCGAGGTCTTCGCCGGCTTCCGGCCGGCAATCCGGCTGCAGCCCGGAACGGAGCCCGGCCTGACGATCCGTGCCCGTTTCGGTCCGCCCCAGCCACTGCCGGACATCGAAGTCGAAGGCTACACGCTGCGTGAACTCGCGCGACAGTACAGCCCGCGCCTCCAGGCCGACATGACGGCTCTGTTCCGGCGGTGGAGCCGCGATGGCGCGGCCTTCCGCGCCGACCGTGCCGGTCTCGATCTCGCGTATGGCCCGGGCCGCTTCGAGACACTCGATCTCTATCGCCCGGTCGGCGCACAGCGCGCTCCGGTCTGGGTCTTCGTCCATGGCGGCTATTGGCAGGCCTCCGACAAGGTCCAGCATGCACAATTCGCGCAGGGTCTGCTCAATGCCGGCTTCGCGGTCGCCATGCCGAATTACGGGCTGGCGCCAGACACGCCAGTCGAAGCGAGCATCGCGCAAACCGTGGCTGCCCTGGGTTTCCTCGTTCGCGAGGCAGACGCGCTCGGCCTCGATCCGGCGCAACTGCATCTATGCGGCCATTCCGCCGGGGCCCACCTCGCGGCGATGGCGCTGTGCGAACCTGCAGCTCCGCTGATTGCCTCGGCCCTGCTACTTTCCGGCCTCTATGATCTGCGACCACTCGGCCACTTGCCGATCGGGCGTCTGCTCGGCCTCGATGATATCGACCGAGCGGCGCGGCTCGGCCCGCTCGGGCGGCCACGCCCGACCAGCACTCGCCTCGCTTTTGCGGTCGGCGAGGGCGAGAGCGAGACGTTCAAGCGGCAATCGACAATGCTGGCCGCGGCCTGGCAGGCGCCCGAGCCAATGATCTGCCCGGGGCACCACTTCAGCATGCTCGACGGGTTGAATGGCGGCGCATTGTTCGATCTCGTCGTACAGACGGCCAAGAACTGATGACGAACCGCAAGCGTAAGCCGCTCCGCATCGCGCTCATCGGCTGGGGTGCGATCAACCGGCGCGTCGCCGAGCTGCTTTCGGGCGCTCGAGACGCTGGCGATATCGCCATCGCTGCTGTCGGAGCCCGTTCGAGCGCGCGAGCACACGACATTCCCGCCAGCGCGGTCCTTGTCACCGCTCCGGCACAGCTTGCCGGGCTGGATCTCGACCTTGTGGTGGAGGCAGCCGGCCGGGATGCGGTGGGGGTCTGGGGCGAGGCTGCCCTGCGGTCTGCGCCCGCCTTCGCGATTGCATCGGCCAGCGCGCTGACCGATGCCTCGCTGCTTGAGCGCCTCCTGGCGACTGCCGAGGCTTGCGGCAGCCAACTTATTATTCCCCCAGGCGCTCTCGCCGGGATCGATGCTATCGCAGCGGCGTCGACGCTGCCGCTCGACGAGGTCGTCCACAGCATTGTCAAGCCGCCTGCAGCCTGGCGCGGCACGCCCGCGGAAGATATAATCGTGCTCGACGAAGTCCGCGCGCCGACTGCCTTTTTCACCGGCTCTGCACACGAGGCGGCGGTTCGTTTTCCTCAAAACGCCAACGTCGCGGTGATCTCGGCGCTTGCCGGCATCGGCCTCGACAGAACCCGCATCGAGCTCGTCGCCGATCCTGGCATCGCCGCAAATTGCCATCGCTTGAGTGTGCGGGGCGCTTTCGGCCGCCTGAACATTGCTATCGAGAACCGCCCACTCGCCAGCAACCCGAAATCATCCGACATGGCGGCGTTAAGTCTTGTCAGGACGATCAGGAATAGGATCAGTTCGCTCTCTCAATGATTTTACCTTGTCAAATCATCGCAAGTTTCCACCGCCTGGAAATCTGCATTTAGAAGGTCGGCTATTGGCCCGGCGTGCCCAAGGGCCGCCGCTACGATAAGCATACCCAAAAGCGGACGCTCAGAGAGTCTGGAATGGGCCAGCTGCGGAATCTCCGAGTCTAGGTGTTCAGTCCGGGCTTTGATGGATTGGATTGAGGATGAATCGGTTTGGTTCTGAAGTCCATCGCTTGCAGATGAACTCGTAGGGGGTGAGGCCCTTGAGGGTCTTCAATCGTCGGCCGAAATTGTAGGCGCCGACGAAGTCGTCGAGGTGGCGTTCGAGCTGATCGTGGCTGTCGTAGTGGTAGCGCTTGACGGTGGCCTCCTTGATCGTGCGGTTCATCCGCTCGACCTGTCCGTTCGTCCACATCGCTTCACAAAGATCAATCATCCTGCTCGATGCCGTTCTCGCGGCAGCGCATCGCGAACATGTGGGTCATGTAGCGGGCCGTCGGGCCGGCGGCGTAGCGTGGCGCGTATCGGAACTGGATGCCGTTGTCGGTCAGGGTCGTATTATGGCCACGAACAGATAGAGCTTGCCTTGCGCCGTCTGAAGCTCGGCGATGTCAATATGGAAGAAGCCGATCGGGTAGGACTTGAACCGCTTCTTTGGCTCCTTGTCGCCCTCGATCTCCGGCAGCCGCCCAACCCTGCGAAGATCCAGTCGTCCTCGAATGTTGTTCGTGGCTTTGATCTTTCCACTCGCGAAGCCGACGACGAGGACCCGGTCTCCCTGCGCCACGAACTTCCGGGGTTGCGTGGGCGTTTCTATCGACCCGGATGCGTCTCCAGCAAATCCGCCAGCCCGGCGTGCCCGCGGTACGTTCCGGCCAGTCTTCGCCCGGGATAATCCACTCTATATCCTCAGCGACCAGCGCTAGCAGACCCTCCCTGTCACCGCGATCGATCGCGGCGAAGAAGTCCTTTACGGTCTGGACATTCTTCTCGGTACTCATGGCATTCTTCATTTTTCGGTCGTGGCGTCCATCAGTCAAACTTGACCAGGTCCTTGAAGATCAGGCGGCCCCAGCTCTTGCCGTGCGCCTGCACGAGCAGCCCACCTTCTGACAGCGCGCCAAGCTTGATCGGTGCAAAGCCCAGATTTTCCGCGAGCGCGCCGATCTGCGTCGCGGCATCGTCATCGTCGCTCGTCAGGAACACGACTCGCCTGCCGCCATGCACGGCCGGATCCTGGTCCAGGACGGCAGCGACAAGATGGTTGAAGCCCTTGACCAGCCTGCCGCCCGCGAAGGCTTCCTCGACGACCTTGGCCGAAGGCCGTCCACCCAGGTCCTCAGCGGACACGCCGTAGGCATTGGTCACATCGACGATGATCTTGCCCAGCCAGCTCGGCAGCGCCTTCGCGACATCCGCGTGCGATTGGAAACGGACAGCCAAAAAGATGACGTCCGCCGTGACCGCCTCCGCAAGTGTTGTGGGGGCGATCCCGGGTCCGATCGCGGCCGCGGCCGATGCAAAGCTTTCCGGGTCGCGCGTCGTTGCGACGGATACGGCGATGCCCTTGCGAGCAAACGCCTTGGCGAGGGCCTGGCCGATCTCGCCGAAGCCGATGATTGCGTAGCTCATATTGTTCTCCTTTGGTTGTTCGGCGCAGTCAGAGCCTGTAGCCGCCGCTCGCCTCGATCGTCTGGCCGGTCACCCAGTGCCCCTCATCGGAGGCCAGGAACGCCACGACCGCGGCGATTTCCGCAGGCTCGCCAAAGCGTCCCAGTGCGATTTGGGCCTCGACTGCCTTTACGAGTCCGGGATCCTCCCGGAAGGCCGCGTTTGCGTCGGTTCGCGTGAAGCCTGGCGCTACGGCGTTCGCGGTAATTCCGCGCGGTCCCAGCTCGGACGCGAGCGCATGGGTCAGGTTGTTGATGGCCGCTTTGGCCATCGAGTAAATCGGCGCGGCTGTCACGGGCTTCGTGGCGGCGGCGGACGAGATGTTGATGATGCGTCCGCCATCGGCGAGACGACTCAGCGCGGCCTGAACGATGAAGAAGGGCGCACGGGCGTAGACCGCGATCAGGGTGTCCCAACTGTCCGGCGTTGCGTCGGTGAGGCCAACCCAGCCGGCATTGCCAGCGTTGTTGACGAGAATGTCGAGGGCCTTGCTTCCGCTCCGCTTGGTGAACTCGTCATCCAGTCCCTCGAACAAGGCCGGGACGGTCGCCGGGTCGACGAGGTCCGCCTGGATCGCGAACGCTGTCCCTCCCGCTTTCTCGATGGCCGCGACCGCCTCGTCTGCGCCGGATTTGCTGGCGTTGTAGGTCAGCGCAACGGTCGCGCCATCCTTCGCAAGACGTTCGGCGATGGCGCGACCAATGCCCCGCGATGCGCCGGTAACAAGGGCGGTTTTCCCTTTGAGAGATTGGTTCATTTCATTCTTCCTTTGATGTGGGCATTTTCGGATAACTGGCGTGACCAGGCGGGCGCGACGCGTCAGATTTGCGCCAGCCCCCCGTCCACGGCGAGTTCGCTGGCGGTCATGAAGCTGCTGTCAGGCGACGCGAGAAAGGCAGCCGCCGCCCCGATCTCCGCCGGATCGGCCATGCGCTGGAGCGGATTCATCGAGGCGAAGACCTTCAAGCCCTCCTCGCCTATCGCTGCCTTCGCGAGTTCGGTCGCCGTCGGCCCGGGTGACAGCACGTTTACCCGGATGCCGGTGCCTTTCAGATCCTCCGCCCAGGTCCGCGCGAGGTTGCGCACTGCCGCCTTGCTCGCGCTATAGACGCTGAATGCCGGGGCGCCCGTGGTGCCGGCGCTCGATCCCGTCAGGATAATCGAACCGCCCTGGCCCATCAGCGGCAGCGCCTTCTGGACCGTGAAGATCGTACCCTTCACATTGGTGTCGAAGGTTTCATCAATGTGCTCGGCGGTGAGCTTGCCGAGCGGAAGCAGGCTTCCCACCCCGGCGTTGGCGAAGATGATGTCGAGGGTTCCGCGCTCGGCCTTCACCGCCGCGTAGAGCTTGTCGAGGTCGGCCTCATCCGAGACCGAGCCGTTCACCGCGCGGGCGTTGGGCCCAAGCTCGGCAACAGCGGCGTCGAGCGCGTCCTGTCGACGGCCGAAAATGAATACGAAGGCGCCCTCCTCGATGAAGCGCTTTGCTGCGGCGCGGCCGATGCCGGTGGCGCCGCCAGTGATGACAGCAACCTTACCCTCTAGCTTTCCCATGACGTCTCTCTTCGTTGTGTCGGACAGCGTATCTGTCCCGAGGACATCGAGATGGGTCTGCAGGCGTCGGGCGTTGAGTGCGGAAGCGCGCATATTGGTGGTGCGAAAGCTATCCACCTGGGCGACTGACGCGATCCGCGACGATCGTTGCATGCCGTCGGAACTGGGCTGCGCTCGTCTATATCGGCTGTGACGCCAAGCCGTAGTGCTGCTCGATGTGTTAGAGATAAGCTTTGGAAGCGGCACGCGGTGCCGGATTGCACCATGATCGACTGGGATGACGTTCGCTACTTTCTTGCCGTCGCACGCGGAGGCTCAGTGCGGGCTGCCGCCAAGCACCTTGGGGTGAATCACTCGACCGTGCTGCGACGCATCGCTCAACTCGAGGGAGGCCTCGGGGCGCATATGTTCGAAAAGCTGCCTTCGGGCTACCGCCTGACGGCTGCGGGCGAGGAAGTCCTCGAACTCGCGCACCAGATGGAAGCGTCGTCGCATTTGCTGGAGACGCGCGTCTTCGGTCGTGACCAGAGCGCGCGCGGGCTTTTGCGGGTGACGTTGCCGCCGTTCCTCGCCACACACCTGCTCATGCCGGATCTGGCCGACTTCGCGCGTCTGCATCCGGACATCGAGATGGAAATCTTGCCGACCGGCGAGGTGGCGAATTTGACCAACCGGGAGGCAGACGTCGCGATCCGCATCGTCGCCAACCGAAAGACCCTGCCGCTCAACCTTCACGGCCTGAAGGGGCCGGAGCTGTTCAGCGGCGTCTACATGTCTCGCGATCGACTGGCCGCGTGGCGTGCAGGCGCGCCTGATCCCATCCGGTGGATCGTCATCGACGATCATGGACTTCCGGACTGGGCCCGCGAGGGAGAGGTTCAAACCACGGAAGTTCCGTTCAGGACCCCGGACGCGCAGACGCAGATCGTCGCGGCGCAGCAAGGGATCGGGATGACGAAACTACCGTGCTTCGTCGGAGATGCCGACGCTCTGTTGGTGAGGGTGCCGGGCGCCGACCTGCCCGTGCATGGGACACTCTGGCTTCTCACGCAGGGGGAGACGCGCAAGACGACGCGCGTGCGGCTCTTCACCGAGTTCATATCCCGCAGGCTCGCCGCCTACGCTCCGCGTCTCGCGGGGCTATCCATATCGCGCGACTGACGCCCGGCAGGTCGTCTGCAGGCTTTCGAGGACATGAACTCGAGCATCGAGCCACACGGCATCACGCCGGTGATGGACCGCGTTTATGCCTTCGACGACGTGCCATCTGCATTCGCAAATCTCCGGCGCGGATTTTCGGTAAAACTGTCATCAAGACCGATCAAAATCGCCGTTCTATAGATGCGGTGCTGACCTCGTCGCTTAGCGCCACAAGCTGACGTTGGCACCTGCCCCGGAAGCGGACGTTGCGCACTCTCGCGCCGGATTCAGACTGCGACCTTTTTCGGACCTAGCAGGCACCATAAGTCGGACTTTGGACGTCTTCGACTAGTAAGGGACGACCCTCTTATAGAAGGCAACAGTGTTGATCGTAGCCTATATCGACGAGTTCATCGTGTTTTGTGGAGGCCTATGAATGACGGCCGCCGGCCTCGATTATCTGCCGTTGCCCGGCAATGCCGCCAACCAACCGCCTTGGGTGACGACGCTGGTCAGCCACTTCAAGTGGATGGGTCCTTTGTTACTTGCCATCGCCATCGCTCTGGCGATCGCGTCCTAGACGCGCCTCGCCAGCCCTCTTTCAGAACCTGACCGCGAGGTTTGCCTTGAAGGCGTGGTCCTGGGCGTCCTTGGCGAGCTGGCCGGTATAGGCCAGGCCGAGCGCAGCGCTTTTGCTGATGGCGAGGTCTAGCCCGGCCTCGACGGTGGCGGCGTCCCTGGCGATCGGCAGGCCGGCGACCGAGAACGGGTTGCTGCCGGCGAAGGCTAGCGTGGCCTTCGGGTCGACATCGCCGAAGGCATGGCGCCAGGCGAGGCCGCCGCGCAGGGTCAGGTCCATACCCTGCAGTGCGAACGTGGTCGAGCCGCGCAGGCCCAGCGTCGAGTAGCCGAGACTGGTGCCGTCGCTGCGGGCCGTCAGCGCCGCCGCCCTGCCGGTCTCGCTTAGCCCGTCCGTGTGCAGGTTGACATAGGCCAGCCCGGCGAACGGCTCCAGCGCCACCTTGCCGAGCACGGTCTGGCCGAGATCGACGCGATAGCCGAGCTCGCCAAAAACCTGCGCCGTGCCGGCGTCGTAGTCACTCTTCAGGCTGTCGCCGAATCCGGCGAAGGCGACGGTGCGGCGGGTCTCGATATCGTGCCAGGTGTAGCTCGCGCCGGCGTGCAGGCCGAGCGCGCCCCATTGGCCGCCGCCATAGAGGCCGAGATGGTAGTTGTCGCTCTCGCCCGAGGAGAGCCTCGCGTTCGCGTCGAATTCGCTCCGGCTGTAGCCGGCGACGACGCCCAAGCGCATGGTGTCGAACACCGCGACATCTGCGCCGATCAGGAAACCGCCGGTTGAGCGGGTCAGCTTGGCGGCGTTGTGGTCGCTGTCGGTCCGTCCCCAGGAGCCGTAGCCCTGGCCCCATACCGCGAAGCGGTCGGTCCTGAGCCTGGGCATCGGCCCGGTCGCGCTCGGGGCGAGGTCGGCGCTGAAGCCGTAGTTCAGCGTCGCCATCGGGCTAGCGCCGACCGCGCCGAAGGCCGAGCGCAGCCGGTCGTTAATCGCCGCGCGCAAGAGCCAGCTCTCGTCGACCAGCGCGCTCTTGGCGGAGGCGTGGATCTCGCCCGAGAGCGCGTCGAAGGCCTGGCGGGCGGAAGGCGCATCGAGCATCAAGAGGCTGTTGTAGAGCGCCAGCGTGCCGCCGGCCTGCGGCAGCGTGTCCAGGCCGGCTGCGGTGGCGAACTGGTTGCGGGTCTGCGCCACCGTCCCGAAGATAGCCGGCGGGGTAGTCGGGCCAGAGCCGGGAGGCGTCACGGGCGGCGTGTCCTTCAACGCGATGACGAGATCGACCCGGTTTGGCCGGTGCTCGACCATCAGATCGAGGAAGGCTGAGCGCGAGACCGCGCCCGCGACGGTGCCGTTGACCCCGCCGGTAGCGGTGATGATCGTATAGCGCTGGCCAGTGATGTAGCTGGTCTGCGGGTCGAGCGCCGTGACCCCGACCAGGCTGCCGGTGACCGTGGCGATCCCCGTTGCGGCGATCCGGTCGGAGGCGCCGTTGCCGGCGATCTCGACCTCGTAGGTCGAACCCGGCGCCAGTAACAGGTTGCCGTTGACGTTCAAGGTGCCGATCGAGTTACCCGGCGCGATGGTCGCGCCGGGCTGGATTGTGGTGGCGCCGACGGTGCCGTTGCCGCCAAGCGTCGCGCCGCTCTGGACGGTGACGGCGGACCGCGCGAGCGTGCTATTGACCGAGAGCGTGCCGTTCTCGACAGTGGTCCCGCCGGTGAAGGATGAGGAATCGCCCGTCAGGCTCAGCCGGCCCGAGCCGGTTTTGCGGACTCTGCCCGATCCCGACAACCCGCCAGCATAGGTCGCGTCGGCCACCTGGTCGAAGGTCAACGACGCCCCGGCCGCGACCGCCGTATTGCCGCCGAAGCGTTCGGCCGCGGTGATCAGCCCGCCGGCCGAAATCGTCCAATCGACCGACGATAGCCCGGCCAAGGTCACCGTGCCCGTACCGGTCTTGGTCACCGTGCCGGTGCCGAAGATCGTGCCGCTATACGTCCCGTCGAAAGCCTGATCGAAAGTAACGCTGCGGCTGCCCGCACCGCTGGCGAATCGCACGCTTCCGGCAAGGCTGTTGGTGTCGGCCTTCAGCGCCCCCGTCACGACCGACCAGATCTGATTGCCGGTCCCTGTCAGCGTCCAGGTGCTCGCGCCCGTCTTCTCGTAGGTATCAAAGCCGCGATATTGCTGCGTCGCGCCGATCTGGGACGCGTCGAAATTGGCATCGGTCGCACCGCCGAGCACCAGAGTGTTGCCGGCGCCGCCCGACACCACGACATCGCCGTTGATGGTCGAGCCCGCGCGCAATTCCAGGCGGTTGCCGCTGCCGAATAGCGAAATGGCGTTGGATCGCACCGCGCCTCTGCTGTCAACGCCGCCGTTGGTCGTTCCGGAGTTGACAATGGAGATGTTGCCACTCAACGCGCCGACGATGGCCACCCCGCCCACGCCGACCGGGTTGTCTCCGGCTGGGGTGGCGCCCCCCGCTCCGCCTTCGATCGTGCCCGCATTGGACAGGCTTGCCGCCTGCCCGTCGAGGAACTGCACACCCGCGCCACCGCTGCCCGCCGGAAAGAAGCGGCCTGGTTGACTTAAGCTGCCGCCCTCTCCGCCAGAGATCGACCCCGACGCTTCGTTTACGACGCTGCCGCCCCAGGCGGCCAGGCCTATGCCGCCTCGGCCCCCGCCAGTAACACCATAGCCTCCAGTGCCCCCTGCGATCGTCGCCTGGTTGCCGATCGTCCCGAGATTGCTGAGCACGCCCACGCCGCCGTCGCCACCGGAATTGGCCGACAGGGCAACGCCGCCGCCATTCCCGCCACGGATGGCACCGACCTGATTGGCCAGCGCGCCGCCGCCGTAGAGAAAAAGCCCCGCGCCGCCGCCGCCGCCCGTTGCCCCCGCATTGCCGCCGGCCCCGCCGGCAATGACGCTGCCGGAGACTGTCACCAAGCCGCCATCGAGCAGCACCAGCCCCGCGCCGCCGCCGCCGCCGATGCCGGCGATACCGCCGCCAGCAACGCTGCCGCCACCGGCGCCGCCGGTCACATCGAAGCCGTTGGTCGCCACATTGACGACCGGGCCCGTCAGCACCAGCCCACCGCTGCCGCCGCCACCACCACCACCACCACCAAGGCCGCCGAGGCCGGTGCTGCCGGCGGATCCGAGATAGCCGGCGCCCAGCGAATAGAAGCCGATCGTGGAGTCGATGTTGCCACCGCCGCCGCCAGCGCCGCCAGCGCCCGCGGACAAGCTGTTGCTGCCGCCGCCGCCGCCACCACCGCCACCTGCCGCAAGATCGTTCGGAGTCCCTGCCACCCCGCCTGTGCCGCCTCTTGTAGCGTGGCCCCCTGCGGCACCATTCAGAGCCAATCCCGCTGGTCCTGCTGCTCCGGAGCCGCCCGCGCCGCCAAACCCACGGCCAGTACCCTCGCCGCTACCCCCGGCGCCACCGCCGCCGCCGGCGATGCCGCCCGCAGCGCCACCACCACCTTGCGTTATCTGCTGGGCCTGAGCCATCGGCGCCGCAGCAACGCCGAGTGCGAGCACAAGCGCTGCGACCGAAACCGAACCGCGCGCCGGCAGGCGTGCGACGAGGGGTGAGGAGCAGCGCGCCGGCAGGAGGGGAGAAAGCCTGATGGAACGTGTTTCACGCGACATAGGAATAGGCGAACCCCGACAGCTCGGCCCGTCGCTTCGCACGACGAGCCATATGCGCGCCTGGCAGGAGTGCAGCTTTCAGGGTCGCATGGACCCCGAATCCTGACAGTTGCAATCAGTCACAAACATAGCCCCGCACCCTTCGCCGACTATGCGATTCCGGCATGAATAGCCGGGGCGGCCGAGGCGGCAGCCCTTCGCAGCGTATCCGAGGGGCGCTCGCCAAAGCGCAGGCGATACGCCCGGGCGAAACGCCCGAGTTCCCAGAAGCCGTATTGCATCGCAACGCCTGTGACCTGGGTCGTGGCGGGATCGGACGCCAGCAGCGTGTGGCGGACCTGATCGAGGCGCCGCTCGCGGGCATATTGGAACGCGCTCTGCCCAAGGAACTCCTGGCAGGCGAGGTTGAGCGTCCTTTCGGCCACGCCGACCGCGGCGCACAGGTCGGGCACCGACAGTGTATCCTCGGGCCGCTCCCGCAACACCGTTTCGAAGCGTGCGACGATCTGGCGATGGCGACCGAGCGCTGCACGGTCCCGCCTCGCCAGCCCCTGCGTGAGGCAAGCGAGCAGCGCCTCCAGAAGCGTGCCAGCAAAAGCCCGAGCCGGTTCCGGAGCCTCGAGAATCCAGGGTGTGGCCCGCGCCAGGCGCGACAGGTCGGACATCAGCGAGACCAGCCGGGCCAGCGCCGTTTCCGGCACGCGGATCATCCGATCGTCGTTGAGCGGCATGCCGCTGGCGAGCCCGGTCACCTGCGGAGCGGCGGTCGCGAGCACATCGAAAGGCACCATCAAGATGCCGAACGCCCAGGGCTGTCCTGCGGGGGAGCGCGTGACGGCGCGGTCGTTGGGGCGGCAGTGGAAGATATGGGAGCCTCCCAGCACATGACCCGAGATATGGCGCGACAGGTCGGGCTCGGTGGCGAACATGAAGATGTGCGCGTTGGGAATACCCGCGCTTTGGGGAATCCCCCGGCTGAACTTGCCGGCTCCGGCGTTGATCGCGCCAAGCGTCGCGCGAGCCAGCATGCCATTGAAGCTCGGGAGTTTGCGTCCCCTGGGATGTGGTCCCGTCGCGCCGGGATCGATGCCGTTGAGCGCGGTTGCCATGGCCTCCGGATCGGAAAACGTCCCGAAATGAGCGCGCGGCGCAATAGCGCCTGTCATATCGGCCATGCTCAAGTCTTTCCCCTCACCAAAGTGGGCCTCTGGCGGCATGCAGTGCCAGAGTTCTCGCACTGAGTCAGCCTCACCTGTTGCTGCTATTGCTCGCTCGGCTGGCTGCGGGCCCAACCCGTCGCTTGCGCGTTGAGACCACCTCGCGCCGATTGTGTTGAAAAAGTCGGGCCGGCTTGAAACTCAAGCCGGATGGCGCCTGACGGAGAATAACGTTCTTCTTGCTCCGAATAACGGCCTCATGTCTGGCAGTATTGCCGTCGTCAGAAAGATGAAATTTCCACGCTCGGGTCGAGCGAGTTCGGCCCAAGTAATGCTGCGGACTTTTTCAACACAATCCGCCAACTGCTGACGTTGGATGAGCGCCAAAAAGCGCACTTTCCCAACGATTGTTATGAAGATTATGCAGCCGCCGCCCCGGCACTTTCCGTTCTCAGGATATCGGCGCGAACTTCAAAGCGTTTTCGTTCCCCACTTACAGGAACAAAACTGGCGCGGATCTCATCAGGAATGGGGATGTACAGCCGGTCTTTGAGGACGATGGAACAGGTGGGGTAAGCCCCGCCTCCGGCGGGGGCTTCGACAACTTCTCGGGTTTGGAGGTCGTAATAGAGTCCGAACTGGCCGGAATGATGCATGAAGATGAACAGCGTTTTTTGCCCCCCCCAAACAATCGAGGTGCTGTGCGGCTGCAAAAAGAATTCGCCCATTTCCTCTCGCGCCTTGTCAGTGATCGCGAGAAAGCAGCGATAGCCGCGCAAAGCGGGTTCTTGCTCGTCGATGACAAGAAGCTTCGCTGATGAGGTCATCTCAAGACGGGTAATCCCGGGCGAGGGATCAAGATTGAGAGACGGCCCTGCCGCATCATGGAGAGCTTGTTCGTTCTCAATCACATCCGGGACGACATCCCGCGCGCGCGTTGCAAGATCAACAACTTGAACGCTGGATCGAACGGCTGTCCGCGAACGAGCGACCGCTTCATCGAGCGGAATCCGTCCCTCGTTGTAGTCCTCCCAGATGCTGGGCAGAGTACCGAGGTCGTCATCGGCGTATTCAAAAACTTCCCTTGGCCTGCGGATGGCTCGCAGAAACGCTTCTGCACCCTGCCGGGTGCTGCTGGGCACATAATCTGCAATGCGCGGAAAAAGCACAGTGCGTACGAAATCCTTAGCCATGCTGCCAAAGGCGTTGAACTCGGTCTGGTAAAGACCGAGGAGCAATTGAACCGTCTGCCCTTCGGGGTTCAGAGTGACCCGGATTCGATCGGACTCCTTCTGTGCCAAGGCGGGCAGTCCGTGGCTGATCAAGCCGAAATCAACGATACCTTTGATGAAATAGTCGGTTTCGAGGATCGACTCCACTCGGTAGGCCAATGCACTCTCCGCCATCGAGAACTGACCGTATGATCGCCTATTCTTGACGACAGGCGCATCCGAAATGGGAGAGACCATTGCATGGGCCTTTAGAAAGTGGCTCTCGCAGCGTCGGCGCGGATTGGCCCGTGCGAGAATGAGAAGTGGCGTATCTTCGCTGGCGTGAGCCTTTATGACACCCTGATCAGACCCCTCGTAAAGCATCATCGACTTGGTTTGCGACCGCTTTGCCACGTCTTCGAGTGAAATGCGGTCACCGGGGTTGATCGTCATACGGAGTTTTCCGCAGAGGTCGTAGCGGCCATGTCCTATCACCCAGTTCATGAAAGGGGTGCTGGCATCGCTTTCGTCCCGTCTGGCGAGGAGTTCTGACGCGAAGAGGTCGATATCCGCCATCATCGACTGCAAGAGCTGGAGGCCATCAACGGTTATGGCCTCGCGTCCTGCCGTGGGCTCAAGCGCCAGAAGATCCGCAACGCCGCCAAACTGATACGAGGAATTGACTGATGCGGTCGCAAGACCAAACCCGCTACGGAACGTCCGCAGATTGGAATGGCCGTTGCGCAGCACCAGGCGACCATGCATAGGGCGCGAATCCCAGATGATGTTCGTAAGGCTCAGCCAGAGATCCCCATTGTTGGACAAAATGACAGTTACGTCTGCGGTCATCCTCGAACCAATTTTATATTTTCCCTCAGCCATTCGCCAAGTTTCTGGGACCGGGGGGACGAGATGCTCGACTGGCTTCTGACTGACGATAACGCCGTTGACTGTAACAGGCAGTGTAACGAGGGAGACGAAGTCGGCGATATAGTCGCTCGCCTTCTGGACATTGATTTGCTCGCCGGGAGCGACATGCGCTGTGATGGTCGTCCCCGGTTGGCCGGATGACGGGAGGAATTCGCGCTCGATGCAGTTCTGCTGCAGGTCGAGTTTTGCACGGTCGGCGCGACAAATTGTGTGTTCGCCCGTTGCCGCACTTTCGGTCTCGACAGTGAGGCGATCGGCGATTCCGAAGTTGGCCATTGCTCCGATGCCGAAGGTGCCCACAACACCCGCTGCTCGTGCGGCATCGTTGTTCTTACTGCTGCTCCCCGCCGTCCAATAGTGCTTGGAGAGGTCGTCCGGCGTCATGCCGATGCCGTTGTCGGCGATCACGATCCTATCGGGTGCAAGTGTAATCTCGATCGCCGGCGTGAAAGATGGGTCTCCATGCAATCTCTGACGCACCGCATCGAACGCGTTCTGCGTATTTTCGCGCAAAAGAGCGAGAGGTGATTGATATATTTGCTTCGCAAGAAGCTGAATGACTCGCTGCGTCTCAATCTGAAATGGAATAAGATCGCCGCTCATTTCGTCCTCATAAGTTTTTTAATATCAATTATTGCTTGAAGGTCCGCACGCGTACCGTCCTCTATCCTGGAGGCTGCATTTAATCTGCTTTGAGCATTTTCCAAATCGCCGGTTTCCATGAGCGCTGAAACTAGAAAGACGCTCTCCTCAACTGTTGCCGGCGTATGAAGCAGGGCCACAAGTCCGGTGTGGTCCGGGATGGCGAGAAGCGCGTCAATCATCAGCTTGCGTGCATAGCCAGGTGCATCGATATCCACGCTTTGGAGGGCACGCACGGCATTCTGCGGATCGTTTTCACGGAGTGCCGTTTCGGCACTCATGACCGCGCGCCGCGCGTTTTCGGCATGGGCATCGACTTCGCGGCCCATGACATCGGTCTTGGGTTGCCAGCCAATTTCCACGAAACCATCGAGAAAGGCGCCGTTTCGTTTACGCGAGAATTGGTCCCCATCGCCCATTTCGCGGACATGCACCCGTCCATGTAGGAAATCGTCTTCGATCACGATGAGATTGTATTGCCGGTTCACGCCGCGAGGCAGCTCTTTGGCCCCGGCGCAGAGGGATCCTGCGCTGACGACTGCCATTGAACGGCCCTTATCGAGATGGACGAGTTGCGTCTGAGTGGCTGCAATATGCTGATGACCATGCAACCCCAACTGGAAGCCGTGGCCGATCATCTCTTGGACCTGAGAAGCATCCATGTAGTCGGCCCGGATTGGTGGTCCCTGGATGCTGTGGTGCCATACTGCCATCCTGAGATCATACGACCTTCCAGCATCGCGTAATGCAATGGCACACTGCCCCACGGCACCGCGCGGGATCGCGCCGGAATAGCCGAAGCAATCGTTTCCTACGATTGAGTCGAACGCGGCCACGATGATGCGTTGGTCACAAAGTTCAAAGAGCTGAAAACCGCGCGATCGATTAATCGGAAGGGGTAGCTTCACGTTTCTGTAAAAAGCCTCGACGAAATCCCAATAATAATCCATTCGTCGTGCGTAGCCAGCCATGTCTCCTATGCGATAAAGCGCCTGCTCAGACCATGACCACCGGAAGGCACTGTCAGGCTCAACAAGAGCAGAATGCAAATTCTTGGGATATTCAGCCGGAGAGACGAGTTCCATCGCACTGCGCGAGGTGTTCCAGCAGACGTCGTGGTTTCCGGGAATCAGAACCATCCGGCTCTTATCGCCGTTCAGAAAGCGGTTGCACAAGGCAGTCAAGAACCCATTAGCGACCTCATATTGGTCCTTCATGGACTGCTGCCAATTGGCGGCCCCTATGCGCGCTCCCTGGATAAGGTCACCGCTCACCACGAGGGCATCCGGCAAGGGGACTCGTGGAGTTTCCCCTGCGTAGCGGTCGCAATCAGCGAGTAGCGCTGCGACCAGACTGTCGTTGTCGACAGGTTCGTCGCTTGAACGATGGAGATCTGAAATGTGCAGGATCGAGAACATAGCCTACCCCTAGCCATGTCCGCGGGGTAAATAAAGGGAACCCCGCAATCCATCTGTAGGGAAGGTGAGCGGGATTCTCTCTGGTCGTCATTCAACTCATGACGTGACAATGCCGGGCCGGGAGGAGGCTCCCGGCCCGCGTAGTGATCGGACGGCCAAACGTTTGGCAATAATCGGTGTGCGTGTAGAGGGCAATCTCCTGGTCCGTCAGGGGGGTACAAAGGGGCGACGACGAACCCTTCTAGCAGTAGGTGCTGAGAGAGCGGTAACCGAGGACCTTCTTGAGCTTCACTCGGTCACACATGTGCATCGCCGAGATCAGCATATCTTCGAACAAGCCGACCGCCATATCTGTACCGGCCATCTCCTGGGAGCAGACGAAGCGCGCGAAATCCAAGTCGGACATCCCGTCAACGATGCTATGGAGCTGAAGCTTCGTGAGATTTGGGCCGAACATGTCGTGGTACCACCGTTATTGGCAGGTAGATAAATTTAGCCTTACTGTCTTATGATGGCCGCGATGGCCAGAAATCCGAACAACAAGTTGGAGCGTTGGGAGGTGGCGGTCATCAAGGCGATGATAGCGACGCTGCCACGGAAGACCGACCAAGACATCCTCGCCTATTTCACGCGGCCGACGCGATCCATCAATCACGGCCGGATCAAGGATATCCGCGACGGCAAGACCCACACGGCGGTCACGGCGGCGACGGCGCAGGAGTTGGCTGATTTCCTCGAAGTGTGGCCGAACGTGGACGGCAGCGGACTACATTTGATCGGCGATGAGCTTCTGATCAAAGCGCGCGAGGCGATGCTTCAGGCCGTCCAAGGCTTCAACAACCCGCGAGCTTTCTTCAAATCTGAGGTGTTCATCGTCACCGCGGTGATCGCTTGGACCTATTTGATGCATGCGCACTTCAGGCGCGCCGGCGTGGACTATCGCCATCGCAACAGGGCGACAGGCGAGGTGATAAAAACACGCCATGGTGCTGATAAGCACTGGGAGCTGGAGTATTGCCTCGGCGATAATGGCTGCCCGATCGACGATCCCACCAAGGCCAACCTCTTGTTCTTGATCGAGATTCGCCACGAGATCGAACATCAGATGACGCGCCGGATCGACGACATGATCGGTGCCAAGGTTCAGGCCTGCTGCCTGAACTTCAATGCAGCACTCAAGTCCATGTTCGGCCCGGAACATGGCCTTAACCGGGAGCTTGGCATCGCCCTTCAGTTCGCCGGCATTGCCAAGTCTCAGCGCGACCTTCTGCTGAAGGACACGGACCTGCCGCCCCACCTCATAGCCGCGCACCTCGCTTACGAGGATGCGTTGCCGGACGCTGTCATTCGCGATCCAAAGTACGCGTACCGGGTCGCTTACGTCGAACGGTCGGTCAATTCGAAGGGCAAGGCGGATCAGGTTGTCGAGTTCATCCGGCCAGAGTCGGCTAAAGGGCAGCAGATCGCCAGCGTGCTGGTCAAGGAATCCGAGCGCAAAAAGTACAAGCCCAAGGACATTGTCGAGGCCATGCAGCAGGAGGGCTATGGCGATTTCAACCAGTATGCCCACCAGCTCCTATGGAAAGCTGCGAACGCTAAGAACCCACAGCACAAGTTCGGGGTCGAACTACGCCCCGGCGACTGGTGGTGGTACGACAAGTGGCTCGACCACGTTCGCACGGCCTTGGCCGGTCATTGATGCCGACGTTCGAAGGGATGAGCACACCGTCCAGCGGCGGCGAGCGACAGCCTCGATCGGCACTCGAACAGCAATGGGCGATGATGGATCTGCCGGTGTCCGGAGCTCATTCTCCAGAACTCGCCACGGTTCTGCAGATGATCGGCCCACCCGGCAGTATCGCTGAAGTCGTCGCCGCCCCCGGCATGGGCAAGACGGCCCTGCTGAAGATGGCGGCCGAGTTCTACAGACAGCAGTTTGGCGGCGTCGTCGAGTTCATAGATGGTGGACGAGCCTTCAACCCCCAGGACGCCATCGAGCTCATAGCCAGCAGCTTTCGCGCCGCGGCCGGCCAGAGCCTGCGCGTCATTGACAGCGCTGAGGAGCTGGACACAGGCGACATCCTTGCAACCGTGAACCGGCTCGGAACTGGGCCGTGGAGTTTCTCCACGCTGGTTGGGACCCGAATGGCGAAGGACGTTGGCCATCGGCTCACTTTGCAGCCATTTGCGCGCAACGCGATCGCTCAATTGCTGGCTGAACGGATTGGCGATGGTGCGCCTTCGGACACCATTGACCGGCTCCTGCAGGCTAGCCGGGGGGTACCGCTCTTCGCGGAGGTGTTGGTCGACCAACTACGCGGCGGAGCCACGTTGGAGGATATCGAAAGCCTAGTCGCACCTTGGCGCGCCACCGGGCTGATCGGTCCTGATGGACAACCCCTCAGCGGCCATCCGAACGGTCGTCGCCTCTTCACCGACGTACGGCTGATCAGCAATGAGCTGATCGACCATCTGAGCCGGTTTCCTGATGAAGTGTATGGCCTGACCAGCCGCCAGTTCGAGGAGCTCACGGCTGAACTGCTTAATCGCCAAGGTTACGAGGTCGAGCTGACATCCGAGACGCGTGATGGCGGCAAGGACCTCTACGCCGTGAAGAAAGATGGCTTGGGCTCGTTTCTTTTCCTTGTCGAATGTAAGCGTTACGCAGCGGAGCAGATCGGTCGGCGTCGGGGTGGTGAGCATCGTTCACGGCGTCGCGCAGCATGAGCGGGCCAACGGCGCGGTCGTGCTGACAACGTCGTTTTTTTCGGAGCCTGCTAGGCGCTTCGCGCACGATCTCAAGGGGCAAATGTCCCTAAAGGATTTTGTCGATTTGCAGGTCTGGCTGCGCCACGCGCTGCAGCCTAAGCGCTCACCCGCCCGCCCCTTGAGCGGGCATTCCCAAGGTCTGCGATGAGAACGTCGCTCGCGTTACCAATCTGCCGATCAGATCGCCAGGAAGCGGACATCCTGGAAGCCTGCTATGGGTCGATTTTGTTGAAGAAGTCGGTGTTGCTGCGAGCTTGAAGTCCTGATTCAGTCGTCCTCGGGATCGGGGGGCGGTGCGATGATGGGCGAGCGGACGGTGGCGCAGGAGGCGCTGTTCTACGA
>JAHHHI010000097.1 GCA_019359435.1 Kaiparowitsia implicata GSE-PSE-MK54-09C | reverse complement strand
TCGATTATGAGTATGAACGCAACGGCACAGCGAACTTGTTTATGGTGAGTGAACCGATGGTGGGATGGCGACGGGTGGAGGTGACAAAGCAACGAACAGCCCGTGATTATGCCCACTTGCTCAAAACTTTAGTTGATGTAGATTATGCCCAAGCGGACAACGTCATCGTCATTGCTGATCATCTCAACACCCATTCGCCTGCTTCACTTTACAAAGCCTTTGAGCCAACCGAAGCGCAGCGAATCTTGAGCCGTGTGGAGTTTTGCCATACCCCTAAGCATGGCAGTTGGTTGAACATGGCTGAAATTGAACTGAGTAGTTTGAGTCGCCAATGTCTAGACCGTCGCATTCCTAATATGGACACGCTCAAGCGGGAAGTTGCCGCTTGGCAGGACAACCGCAATCACCAGGAAACCTGGATTGACTGGCGCTTTACAACGGCTGATGCCAGGGTCAAGTTAAAGCGACTTTACCCGTCTATCAATCATTGACTGAACATTAGGCTCAACTGGCTTGTATCTTGCTTTGGGGAAAAGGGACAGGGGAATAAGGGCTGGTTTACAAACCTGGGATGGATTCCAGCGATCGCCTTGTCGCGCTGTTACTCATCCAGCCGTAGCAGTTTGCGATAGAAGGATTGGGTAAAGTCGGTATTGCGTGTCCCTTTGAAGTTAAAAATGACGTCGATTAGAAAATCGACAAACTCAAAGTTTGCCAGCATAACTTCGTAACTCAGCTCAGCGTTGCCGTCAAACTGCATCCGACAGCGGGTCAAGTCTGCGGGGAGTGACGAGATATTCCAAGTCGCAACGAAGGGAATACTCTCGCCGCCTTCGATTTTGCGAGACCCCTCTAAACTACCCCGCTGATACAGGGTAATGGCGAGGGGCAACGCGTTGCGCTTACGGCCCTGATAGTAGGGTGCATACACGTTAACGTCGCGGGGGTTAGCGGGTTGCAGGGTCTCGATAGCCATGCGGGATTTCCTTTACAAAATTCAAAAAAACCAGGATACGCGAATCAGGTGATGGTCTTGAAGCCAGACCCATGCAAAACTATACGCAACTCGATCAGGGTCACCTGTGGCGGTGTGCAGGAGTGAGAACGCAGGGAGAGCGTTTGACTCAGACCTTATCATGGTTATCATTCCCTTCTTTGCTGGTTTCTTAACCCAACTCTGGTTTCTTAACCCAACTATTGAGGAACCCTCATCTCTCCTGTAGCTGGGGCGATTTTAGCTGGGGCGATCGCCCGCGGTTCGTTCCGATGCTCTGCACGATGGTGCAGACTGTCGATTCAGCCCTAATCAGCCCTAAAGATAAACAAGCTTTAAGAACAACGGCCGAGAGGGTGCATGGGTTCTGCAAAACAATCTGCAAAACAACTGGTGGTGGTGGGCGGTGGGGCGGCAGGTTTTTTTGGGGCGATCGCCAGTGCCGAAGCTGGGTCTAACGCCACGGTTACGCTGCTCGAGGCCAGCCCGCGACTGTTGAGCAAAGTTCGGATTTCGGGCGGCGGACGCTGCAACGTGACACATGCCTGCTTTGATCCGGCACTGCTGGTCAACCACTATCCTCGAGGTGGGCGGGCATTGCGAGGTGCGTTCACTCGGTTTCAGCCCAAAGATACGGTGGCCTGGTTTCAGCAGCAGGGAATCGCGCTGAAAACCGAAGTAGATGGGCGCATGTTTCCCACTACAGATGATTCGGAGACGATTGTAGCCTGCCTGATGCGGGCGGCAGCGGTGGCAGGTGTGGCGATTAAGCCCCGCAGTCCGGTGGTGGATGTCACGCACCACAACGGGATGTTTCAGATCCAGATGAAGTCGGGAGAAATCGTGACGGGCGATCGCCTGCTTTTAGCGACGGGCAGCAGCCCCCAGGGCTATCAGTTGGCGCGCCGCTTGGGGCATACGCTCACCGATCCGGTGCCGTCGCTGTTTACATTCACTATTCCCGATGCCGATCTGCGGGCGCTGGCGGGGGTTGCCGTCGAGACGGCAGAGGTGCAATTGGTGGATGAGCAGGGCAAAACCGGGCAGATGCGACCCCAAACAGGAGCTGTGCTGATCACCCACTGGGGGCTCAGTGGCCCAGCCATTCTCAAACTGTCGGCGTGGGGAGCGCGGGTGCTGCATGACTGCGGCTACCAGGCAACACTGCGGGTTAACTGGTTGCCAGCTCTGTCAGACGAGGCAGTACGCCAAGCGCTCTTGGCGGCAAAAGCAGAGATGCCCAAACGGGCGATCGCCACCCACAGCCTATTGGGTTTGCCACGCCGCCTCTGGCACTATCTGGTGCAATGCCGCAGTGCGATCGCCGCCGATATCCGCTGGGCCGACTGTTCTAAGCGCCAACTCCAGGCCCTGAGCCAAGCCATCACCCGTAGCGAATTCAGCATCCACGGCAAAAGTACATTCAAAGACGAGTTCGTCACCTGTGGCGGCATTGCCCTCAAAGAGGTGAACTTTAAGACCATGGAAAGCCGCCTATGCCCCGGGCTATATTTAGCAGGGGAACTGCTAGATATTGATGGCATCACGGGCGGCTTTAACTTTCAAAGCGCATGGACCACCGGGTGGCTAGCCGGACAGGCCATGGGGCAGGTCAATTAGCCGCCCTTATGGATCTTCTTCGATGCGCACTTTCAATCCCTTCGAAAGATATTTCTCAAACGCTGCCGCGAACTCCTTCTCCGGTGTTTTGTCATCCTCCTTTTTTTTCTCTGGATTCACCTCTTTGCCCCACAAAAAGCAAACCCCTAGCCAGCTGACGATAATCAGTTCGAGCCCAGTCATAGTATGTCTTGGATAAACAACCCAGATTCGCTGCCAAGCTCAACCCAGTTGAGCCCACACTCCTCCTGATGAATGTCTGCATCGCTGAGGATGCAAACTTTTTTCGCAATCACAATTTACTTCACGTCCCTACGTTGGTAATTCCAGAAATTGCATACAGTGCAGCGGCTTCTGGGTTTACGCCCATAGTTATATAGCAATTTCCCCGATGACAGAGCCAAAAGACAGGTAAACTCTGCCATTTCGTACGAGTTTTTACATAGAATAGGCCATTCCTTTACAGAACAGAGGGTCGAACGTAGCACCCTACTCATCGATTGCCGAGTTCGCAACCGATCGCTCAAACCAAGAGACGCAGTTAAGACAATGCCGTCGTCATCGGCTCTGTCTAAAGAGAGAGGTCGCTAGATGGAGATTGGGGGGTGGGGGAGGCAATCCACACCTTAAATGGCTAGTGCTTTGGAGGGGATGTCTTCAAAATGGTAATGAAGCTACACCGCTACAATCGTAAGAATGACCCAAGCTGCCATGTTTGCCACACCTCAGCCCGATCTCAAACCCATGTCGGATTTTGAGCCCCAGTATTCGTCTCAGTCGTCTGAATCCTATACGCAAGAAGACGTCCACAAAATTTTAGAACTGGCGATCGCCCGTCAGGTGCATATTGGCGCGCCCGAGTTTACCCGGGGGCAACTGGTCGAGATTGCGAACGAAATGGGCATTTCGATGGCCGAGCTAGAGTCGGCAGAGCAAGAATGGACGGTGCGGCGCAGCGACCTCTATCAGCGGAATCAGTTTGATAAGCAGCGACAGCAGCGGTTTTATAATCGGTTCACTCGGTATGCAATCGTCAACGTGTTTTTTGCAGTGTTGAGCCTTGTAACAGTCAAATTTATCGTGTCAGGAGTGAGCTTTTTAGCAATTGTGTGGGGCTTGTTTGTCGCGCTAGACGGGTGGAATACCTTTTTTGTGAAGGGCGATCGCTACGAGAGCGCCTTTCAATCTTGGCGACGCCGGACGCTAATTAAGCGCTCAGTTAACATCTTTTTCGATCGCTGGCTGCGGTAGATCGGGCTAGAGCCGCGTCAGCAAAGGGTTTGACCCCAGAGCGTTGGATCGTATGGACACACTTCATACACGCAGCGTTCTAATTGGTTTGTCTTTAAACCTGCGTAAAAAGGGAAGGCTAGAATCAAGCTAATCGTTCATCCAATCGCCGCGCGTGTCACAGTCTTCTCATCCGTCGTCTAACCGTCCATCGTCTGAGAACGTGCAGCGGCGGTGCATTCTGGTCTGCCAAAACCGCTCTTGTGTGGGCGGCGGGTCTGAGGCGGTGCTGGCAGCACTGCAGACGACTGCACCAGAGGGGGTGCTGATCAGCGCCAGCGCTTGCCTAGGGCAATGTGCCGCTGGGCCAACGGTGCAGGTGAATCCTGATAATGTCTGGTATTGCCGGGTGAAGCCTGAAGACGCCACAGATATTACCGAGCAGCATCTGCGGGGCGATCGCCCCGTCGAACGGCTACTGCATCCCCGCTTTCATCCCCGTTTCGATGCTACAAATTACTCTTAATGATGACAGGGAAGGGGTAATTGGCTTTCTTAAGAAGCCCGGCAAGCCAGGAATTGGGGCTTTTCTCTGAAATCGCAGAGCGTGTGTCCTCAGAGCGTGTGCCCTCAAAGCTATGCCGGTATGACCGTGGGCGGCATCCTTCCAAAACCGCTGACCCTTGATAGGATAATAAGACCCGCATTAAGAGGTGCCGCGTGGGAGTATTTGAAGATCTCAGCAGCTTTCTAGAAGGCCGCCTAGAAGAGTTTATGGCGAACAATCCCCAGCTTGAGCTGCAAGCGCTGGACGACAATCTGCGCGACCAAGAAGATGAAACGATGCGGCTGCTGGCAGACCTAAAGCTGCGTGAGAAAAAGCTACAGGACGAGATTCTGGCGACGGCTCAAGAGGTGCAGCGCTGGCACGAACGAGTGGAAAAAGCCAAGCGTGCCAATCGCCTAGATTTGGCCCAGCCCGCAGAGGAGCGCGAGGTGGTGCTATTGCGCCAAGGAAACCAGCTTTGGGGGCAGATGGAAGGGCTGAAGCAGCGCACATACCAAACGGTTGAGCTGCAAAAGCAGATCCAAGCCAAGCGGCGAGAAGTGCAGGTAAAGCTGAGCGAGGCCCAGGTCAATCGCTCGCCCCGCAGTTTTGACACAACGGCTCGCCAGTGGGATTCTGCAGGGTGGAAGCAGCCCTATCCGCCTGGCAGCGCCGCTGACCCACTCGAGCAGGCGTTTCGCAAGTGGGAAATGGACGATGAAATTGACCAACTGAAGCGCAATATGGGCAAGTAGTGGTGCAGCAGTAATGCGGCGTTAGAGCATTTAGATTAGGGCATTTAGATACAGAGGTATGCTCTACTGTCCTCTTCGCTACTTTGCGCGTTACGGTGGAGTCGAGCGCGGTGATGACGGGGGTTTGATGGTGAAAGAAACGGCTTCTGGTGAAGGAGGCGGAGCAGCCTGCACTGTTGCTGAGATTGGCATTCCTATAGGCGCTCCCGTTGTTGTTCTGGCTGCACCGGGCACAGCGGCTGCCGTGGCGGTTTGGGGCGTTTTAGCGGATGGGTGAGACAAGCCCGGTCTGTTCGACGCTGTGGAAACGCCCAATTTCGTTGCACCCCAGGCTAACCCAATGGTTTTGTTGGTATTAGAGGCGATCGCCAGCAATAGCCCAGCCAGCCACAGTGCCGGAGACGGCAACGCCACCCCACTCACCCAAGGCACCAACTCCCCCACGGCAAAAAAGACGACAAACAGCACGACAAAACTTAACAGCCAACGCGGCATCCCACACTCCAGAACGCGCTTACTACTCTAGCTCTCTGTCAAGATACCGCATCTTCCCCAACCCCAACCGAGGAATTTGAGGATGTTGAGGAACCGGGGAATGGACAACCTCCCGATCGTCCTCGTTTTGGCGAAACGTGAGGTTCTAACAATATCTCGGGTTAAGAGGGTTTGAGCTTATCCCGAATTCAGATTTCTTAGGGGTTCGATAGCATTTGGGCAGTGCAGTTTTAGAACCTTGCCAAGCTGACGTTGGTTCCAGGGTTACAGAGATATCCAGAGGGTGCGCGAAGTGGATTCAGGCCCCTGTCTCAACCTCGCACCCCCAATCCCGCTACACTAGCCTACGGAGTCATGTGGAGATAACGGTGTGGCAACGCCGGAAGCAGCAGAACGGGCATCAGAGCTGCGATCGCTCTTAAATCGGGCTAGCTATGAGTACTATGTACTGGATGCACCGACCCTAGAGGACGCAGTGTATGACCAGCTTTATCGAGAGCTGCAAGAGATCGAAGCGCAGCATCCCGATCTAGTGGTATCAGACAGCCCGACGCAGCGGGTGGGCGATCGCCCATCGGCGCAGTTCTCGTCGGTGCGGCACAATATTCCGCTCTACAGCCTAGAAAATGCCTTTAATACGGACGAGCTAGAGGCCTGGCAGGCGCGGTGGCAGCGGGTGATGTCGGTAGAGCAGTTTGACTATGTGGGTGAGCTGAAGATTGACGGCTCAGCCCTGGCGCTGACCTATGAGCACGGGGTGCTTGTGCGCGGGGTGACGCGGGGCGATGGCGTCAAGGGAGAAGACATTACGCCCAATGTGCGCACCATTCGGGCGATTCCCCTGCGGCTGGCGGGGGCGGTGCCGCCCGTGGTGGAGGTGCGCGGCGAGGCGTTTTTGCCGCTGGATGTGTTCGAGCAGATCAACGCTGAGCGCGAGGCCAACGGCGAGGCGCTGTTTGCTAACCCCCGCAACGCCGCCGCGGGCACCCTGCGGCAGCTCGATTCACGCATTGTGGCGCAGCGGCGGCTCGACTTTTTTGCCTATACGCTGCACCTTGGGGGCAGTGCACTGCGCGACGGCACGGGCGATCGCCCCGTTTCTGCACCCAAGACCCAATGGGACTGCCTAGACCTGTTGCAGCAGATGGGCTTTAAGGTTAACCCCTATCGGTGCCTGTGCGCGTCTCTGCCAGAGCTAAAAGACTTTGCCGACCACTGGCAACAGGCGCGCATGGCCTTGCCCTACCTCACAGATGGGCTGGTGGTGAAGCTCAATTCTCTAGCCCTGCAAGAGGAGTTGGGGTTCACGCAGAAGTTTCCGCGCTGGGCGATCGCCCTCAAATATCCAGCGGAAGAAGCGCCGACTGTGGTGCAGCAGATCAGCGTCAACGTAGGCCGCACAGGAGCGGTGACACCCGTGGCCGAGCTGCGCCCGGTGCAGCTAGCGGGCACCACCGTGGCTCGCGCCACGCTGCACAATGCCGATTTTGTCGCCGAGCGGGATGTGCGCACTGGCGACACGGTGATTGTGCGCAAAGCTGGGGAAATTATTCCTGAGGTGGTGCGGGTGCTGCCAGAGCTGCGGCCTCCTCACACAACGCTGTTTGCTATGCCCACCCACTGCCCCGAGTGTGGGCAACCCCTGGTCAAGCCTGACGATGAAGCGGTGACCCGCTGCATTAATGCCTCTTGTCCGGCAATTGTGCGGGGGGCGCTGGTGCACTGGGCCTCCCGTGCAGCGCTCGACATCAATGGCCTAGGGGAAAAATGGGTGACGCAGTTTGTGGAACGGGGGCTCGTGCAGAGCGTGGCAGATTTGTATGACCTAACCGTTGAACAACTGCAATCGTTGGAGCGGATGGGGCAAAAATCGGCAGAGAATTTGGTGGGGGCGATCGCCCACTCCACCCAACAGCCTTGGTCGCGGGTGCTCTACGGGTTGGGGATTCGCCATGTGGGTAACGTCAATGCTCAGGTGCTCGCAGAGCAGTTCACTCACGTTGATGCGCTAGCCGCCGCCACAGTAGAAGAAATCGCGGCGGTCTACGGTATTGGCCGCGAAATTGCCCAGTCGGTTTCTGGTTGGTTTCGAGTGCCGGCCAATGCGGCGCTGATTGAGCGGCTGCGGCAGGCAGGGGTGCAGCTCTCGGGGGAACCGCCTGCCCACCCCATGCAGTCTACAGACTTAAGTGGCAAAACCGTGGTGATTACTGGAACCTTGCCCAGCCTGACTCGTGACGAAGCGAAAGCGCTGATTCAGCAGGCCGGTGGAAAAGTCACAACGTCGATTAGCAAGAAAACCGATTATCTGCTGGTGGGCGACGACGCAGGATCAAAATTAGACAAGGCAATCGCCCTAGGAATCACCCAACTGTCGGAAGCCCAACTGCTCGATTTCGTGTCCAATGCTGAGGAGTAGCCCACCCCATCACGGTCGTTGGCCTAACCACTGCAATGGGTAAACCGTCAACATATCCTATGCCCCTGTTCCGTTCTGTCTGGTTTCGCTGGCCGTCGTTTTTGCAGCGCCCTGCTAAGGCAACCTGCCCGCAACCGAATGCGGGGGGCAAGGTGGCCTGCAAATTAAACGCTGTCAGGTCTGGCAAGCGGTATCGGCATCATCATAGCCGCTGGTGGCGGCGGGGGTGCCAGGCGGCGATAGGGAGCCTGGTGCCTGTTGTGCTGGCGGCGTTACCGGGTGCAGCGGCAGAAGAGGTGTTCCTCTCCTTTGGGCCGCTGGAGCGCTCTATTCCCATCGCAGCGATTGAAGCCTTTGCCCATGACGGCACCATCACCCGAGAGTTGCGTCCCTATGTGCGCCTGTTTACGCCTGAGCAGCTTAGCCAGATTCAGGGATTGTTGACCACGCGCGTGGAGCTAGGGCCGGTAGCCGTGTCGCAGTTTTTATATACCGATCAGGGTGAGATTTTGCTGCAGCGGTTCGGGGATGTGGTACGCACGCGATCGTTTCGCTCGGGGGCGCTGGGCATTCGGGCGGCGATGGTGTTTGCTGCTGCTGCACCCGAGGGGCTGACGCCGCTCAATATTTTGCGGCAGTTTCCGCTGCGAACGGTGCGGATTGACTTGGTGCAAGCGTCGCGGCTAGCCGCGCAAATGGAACAGTTGATCAACCAAACTCAAAATGAGGTGACGGCGATCGCCCAGCAGTCCCTCCTCACCTCCGCCCTCGACATTCACACTGATTTCAACCAACTGCCCAACCTCCAGCAACGGGGTAGCTATCTCTGGCAAAAGCGCACCCTGATTCTGCGAGATTCGGCTCGCCGCCGCACTTATCCAGCGGACATTTATCTACCGCTCGACGCCAACGGCATTCCACTGGATGCGCCTGCACCCACAATCGTGATTTCCCACGGCTTTGGCTCTAACCGCGAGACCTTTGCTTACCTCGCGACCCATTTGGCCTCATACGGGTTTGTGGTGGCAGTGCCAGAGCATCCGGGCAGCAACACCGAGCAGCTCGAGGCGCTGGCGTCTGGGCGCGCTAGTGTGGTGATTGATCCCGAAGAGTTCATCGACCGCCCGCTGGATGTGAGCTATCTGTTGGATGATTTAGAGCGCCGTGCCCAGTCCGATACGAGCTTTCAGGGGCGCGTTGATGTGAGCCGGGTGGGGGTGTTTGGGCAGTCGCTTGGGGCCTACACGGCGATCGCCCTGGCGGGTGCTCCTATCCGGTCTGAGTACCTAGCAACCAGCTGCGAGGGCAACCAGAACACCTTCAATCTGTCGCTGCTAGTGCAGTGCCGCCTGCTAGAGGTGGCGCTGCCGCCCGAGGTGCAATTCTACGATGAGCGGGTAAAGGCCATTTTTACCGTTAATCCCCTCATTAGCGGGCTCATGGATGATGAATCACTGAGGCAGATTGCCATACCTGTGGCGATCGCCGCCAGCAGTGCAGACACGATTACTCCCGCCTTACTAGAGCAGATTCAGCCCTTTACCCAGCTCACCGCAGACCCCCGCTATCTGATTGTGTTAGAAAACGGAACCCACTTTTCCAGCATTGATGTGCCCCCGGGGGATGCCGTCACCGTGGAGCTGCCGCTGGAAGTGATCGGGCCTGATCCGGCGATCGCCCACCGCTATCTGCAAGCCCTCAACCTTGCGTTCTTTCGCACCTATTTGACCGACGACGAGGATTATCGACCCTTTCTCAGTTCAGCCTACTCGCAATTTCTCAGCGAGCCGCTGCTGCCGCTGTATCTGGTGCAGGAGTGGGCGGCGTCGTTACCACAGTAAGCCCCTGGGCAGATCCCAGCTCCGCAAGCGGTTGATCTGCACTGAGTCGCGCTAGCGGGGCGCGGCCAAGCAGCAAAAACGGCTGGGAATCTTGGCGCAGATGGCGACGCAGGTCAGGGAGAGAGGCGGGTATCACCGGGCGATCGCTATAAAAATTGAGGGAGGGCCGCTGATAGGGAAACGAGGTGTAAACCGTAGCCCCCGGCGGCACAACCTGTTGAATCAGCGCCGCCACAGGCCGCACCGGGTAAGCCTCGGCCAGCTCCCACACCCAGTGCGGCGTCAGCATTAGCTGCATCAGCGCCAGATAGGTGCCCCACACCAGCACTAAAATAAATTGGGGATTTTGGCGGGCGGCGAGGAGAGCGGCGATCGCCAGCGTGATGGCCAGCGTGCCGATCAGCTGCGCCGCGTCTCTGGTATCAGCCTGCCCGAGCAATAGATAGAAGCCAGCGGCTAGGGCCACAGCCGCCAACCCCGTTAGCGCATAGCTCCACCGAATCGACAGCGGCTCTTGGGTATAGGGCCGCACCCCGGTGCGACGACCCTGCTGCCACAACACCGCCAGTTGTGCTCCCACCGCCAGCGCCAACGGTGGATACAGCGGCAGCGCATACCAGGGCAGCTTGGTCGCCATCAGCGAAATTGCCAACAAATACCCCCCGCTCCACACCAGCACCAGCTTGGCCCAGCCCAAGGCTTGAGCCTCCCAAGTGTGGCGCAGCCCCGCTGGCAAAAACAGCAGCCAGGGGGCGCTATACTTTATCACTTCCACAAGGTAGTACCAAGGCGGGCCACTATTGTTTTCAACGGAGGCCCAGATTCGCCGAAAGGACTGGTTTACGAGGTTTCTGCCCAAAAAGTCAGGGCCATACTGCACCCACTGCGCCCCATACCAGGCGGCGGCGGGCAGCGTGCCCAGCAAGAGCCCCAGCCACAGATAGGGCTGCGTCAGCAGACGCGGGGTATCCCACCGCAAAAAAACGAGGGCGATCGCCCCCAGCAGCAGCGCCAGCATCACCCCTTTGGTTAGCGCCAGCAGCCCAAACCCCAGCCCAATGCCCAGAGCAAAGCGCACATCTCGGCGCGATCGCACCACGCACACCATCATCACCAGGGAAAAGCAAAGGACTGCCCCATCGAGCATTGCCAGACGCCCCAATCGAGCCACAGGCAGCCACGTGAGATACACCAATGTTGCGAACAACGCAGGGGCACGCTGAAGAAACAGATCGCGCCCCACCAGATAGAGCAACGGAACCGACAGCGCCGTGAGCAACGCGCCGGGCAATCGCGCTGTCCATTCGTGAATGCCGCCAAGCTGAAAGGCGATCGCCATCAGCCCATGCACGAGCGTCGGCTTGTTTAGGTATGGTTCACCCCCTAACGTCGGAAACAGCCACCGCAGTGATCCCTCAGGAGCTTGGGCAATTTCTTTTGCCACCTGGGCCACGGTGCCCTCGTCCCAATCCCGCAGGGGCAATTCGCCTAGGTTGATCAGCAACAAGGCCAGCGCCAGCAGCAGCAGCGCCCCAATCAGCATCCCGTCTGCTCGATCGAGGGGCGATCGCCCAGACTGCGGCACCCCGTCATACAGCGCTTGGCTCATGGCTCATCCCTCATCCACTGCAGCTGCACGTAAACCAGCACCAGCGTTATCCCCAATAGCAACGTTGCCGCGGCGGCGGCATAGCCAAAGTCAAACTGCGCAAAGGCTTCTTGATAAATATAAAACACCAAGAGGTTGGTACTGTTGAGCGGGCCGCCACCAGTCATCACATAGGGCTGCTCAAAGCTGCGCAATGTAAAGATCGCCGTGGTCACCGCAGCAAAAATCAGCGTCGGGCGCAGTCCCGGCAGGGTAATATGCCAGAACTGTTGCCAACCATTTGCCCCATCCAGTTCAGCCGCTTCGTAGCGGCTTTGGGGAATGGTTTGCAGCCCCGCCAAAAACACCACCATGTTGAACCCAATTTGCTTCCAAACGCTGAGTAAAATCAGCACTGGCATCGCCCAGGTCGCACTGCCCAGCCAGGGAATGGGCTCCACCCCAATCTGACTCAGTAAGCCATTGACCGGCCCGTCGTTTTGAAACAGCCAGCGAAACCCCAGCCCGACTGCAACCAACGACGTAATCGATGGAATAAAGTAGGCCGTGCGCAGCACATCTCGCAGCGCTACAGTGTGGTTGAGCAGCACCGCCAACCCCAGCGGCAGCACTAGACTGGGAATCACAGTGGCAACGGTGAAGTAAACGGTGTTGCCCAGCACTTGCCAAAAATCGGGGCTGAGCACCAGTCGCCAATAGTTCCGCACCCCCACCCAAAACACGCCACTCCGCGTGAAGCTGCCCTGGGTAAAGCTCAGAAAGAAGAGATAGCCGATCGGGTATAGCACAAAGACAGACAGCAGCAGCAGAGCTGGAGCCAGAAACAGCCAAGCGGCAGCAGCATCTCGTTGAGCCAAAGATTGAGGATCGGAGGCAGGCATACGGCAAGGTTACTCGTGGCAGCAACTGCCTCTAATGGCAGTTGAGAATTCTGACCTGTAAGCTATCGTAAGCCAAGACCTTATGGGCAGACAAAATCTAGACGCTCATTTGCAGGGCTGCGGCTAAGTTGACGGCTGAGCCAAACCCGCATTTAAGCAACGCCCTGAACCGTAAGGCAGCATCTTATACACCAGTACACCAAAACAATTTGAGATGGAGCGATCGCCATGACCGAGCCGCATCAGTGGTACATATACCAGCAACCCGATGGGCATTGCCTGATTTTGACAGAAGACAACTTGTCTGATCAGGAGGTAGAGCCTATCCATCCCAGTTCGTCATCTGCAGAAGAATCGCTGCAGCGCTGGGGCCCATTTGAATCACAGTCGGAGGCGATCGCCCGGCGTGTAGGTCTGATTCGATCAGGTAAGTGCAAGCCTGCTTAAATCGTTAGCGCCCCGTTCACCTGCATTAAAGCAGTCGCAATATCAGGTCAACTGTTGTTTACCCAATGCAGGGATCATTATTTTGAGACATGAGCTTAAAACTCATTCATCCCTCATGACAGGAACCCTGCTGCCAGTCTCAACCAATAAAACTCTGATCTGCGATCGCCGCCTACGGCAAAGAACTTGCGGTAGGCCGCTGCTGCTGGGCAATCGATTGGCTTAGCGTTTCGAGCGCCCGCACATATTGCGGATCATCCTGAGTACCAACTTGATCCAGGTTCTGGCTTAGCGCTATGCGCTGTTCGTCTGTTAGCTCAATCACCACATCGGGCTCAATTCCAGACTTATTAATGTCGCGTCCGCTGGGTGTCAGATAACGCGCAACCGTGATAGCAATTCCCGAGCCGTCGCCAAGCCCACGCACCGACTGCACTAGCCCTTTGCCAAACGTCTGTGTCCCTACTAGGGTTGCCCGGTCGTTATCTTGCAGTGCTCCAGATACAATTTCGCTAGCGCTAGCAGATCCACCATCCACCAATACCACCAGAGGCTTGTCCGTCAGCGCGGTGCGGTTGGCCCGCTGCTGCTCTTCAACGCCCTGCCGACTCACAGTCGAGACAATCACACCCTCATTCAACCACATTCGAGCGATAGTAATACTGGAATCTAACAACCCACCAGGATTTGAGCGTAAGTCGAGAATGTAACCACTCATGCCCTGACCTTCCAGATCGCGAATGGCCTGCGCCATTTCTTCGCTAGCGTTGGCGCTGAACTGGTTGAGGCGCACATAGCCCACCGGCCCCGTAGGCGACTGCTGCACCGAGTAGCGTACGGGATGAATTTCAATGCGGGCGCGCTCTAGATCAAACTCAAGTTCTTGACTGCCACGACGAATAGTTAGCGTTACGCTGCTGCCGACTGGCCCACGAATCAGCGACACAGCTCCGCTGACATCCATGCCCTCGGTCGTCTGCCCATCAATTTGAATAATCACGTCTCTGGCAAGAATCCCTGCGTCTGCTGCAGGAGTGCCCTCAATGGGAGACATCACCACCAGTTCATTGGTTTCTTCATCCTGAGATAGCTGAATCCCAACTCCGGTTAGCTCCCCAGAGGTGTCGATCTGCATATCGCGGAACTCTTGCGGATCCATGAAGCGCGTGTAGGGATCCTCCAAAGACTCGAGCATTTCGCGAATAGCCACATAGGCGTCTTCCCGCGTTTGATAGGAGCGCCCTAAATAATCTTGCCGAACCTCTTGCCAATCCACTTGATTAAACGTGGCATCGACATAGGTGCGATCAATCAGCTGCCATACCTCATCAATCAATTCCTTTGGACTTTCCTGGAAAAACGCTTGGCCTTGAGACAGGTGCAAGCCAGCTCCTGTAAACGTTACAGCCGTAACTGCAACTGCTGTGGTGCCCAAGACAAGTCCGTGCTTTGTAATGGCCATAACAATAATGATGAGGATGATTTTGACAGTGCGAGGAAGTATGCCCAATCTAGCACAGGCGACCCCAAAACAGCGGTGCGCCTGCCTTCCTACAGAATTGACTGACTCCAAGCATCGGCTATGGGTCTACCCAGCGACCATCTGCTTTAATCAGATTTATCAATTCTTTAACACCCTGGTCTTCGGGGACTCGGCGGATTTCTTCTCGCCCTCGGTAGAGCGCAATGGTGCCCGCTTGCTTGCCGACATAGCCATAGTCAGCGTCAGCCATTTCGCCGGGGCCGTTGACAATGCAACCCATCACAGCAATGTTTAACCCGGTGAGATGCACGGTTGCTTCACGAACTTTGTGCAACACGTCTTCTAAGTTAAACAGGGTGCGCCCGCAGGAAGGGCATGCGACATACTCCACCATTGTGCGCCGTAATCCCAATGCCTGCAAGATGCCGTAGCAGACGGGAATTTCTTTTTCGGGTGCTTCGGTGAGCGAAACCCGAATGGTGTCACCAATCCCTTCGGCCAGCAATGTGCCAATGCCAGCGGTGGACTTAATTCGTCCATACTCCCCATCGCCAGCTTCCGTTACACCCAGGTGTAGGGGGTAGTCCATGCCTAAAGCATCCATACGCTGCACCATGAGGCGATTGGCCGCTAGCATCACGGGCACTCGCGAAGCTTTGAGAGAGAGTTCGATATGGTAAAAACCGAGAGATTCGCAGATGCGGATAAACTCTAGCGCCGACTCCACCATGCCTTCGGGGGTGTCGCCATAGGTAAAGAGCATGCGCTCTGCCAAAGAGCCGTGGTTTACCCCAATGCGCATCGACTTGTCTTGCTCTTTGAGGCTGAGAACTAGGGGCTTAAGGGTGTCGCGGATCTTTTCACCAATTTCGTTGAATTCGGCGTCAGTATATTCGGTGCGATCGCTCTTCGGTTTTTCAAATACGTAGAGGCCCGGATTGATCCGCACATTATCGACATGCTTGGCGGCTTCGAGCGCAATCTTCAGCCCGTTGTGATGAACATCGGCCACCAGCGGCACTGAGCGGTAGGTGCGGGTGAGGCGATCGCGAATGTCGGCCATCGCTTTGGCATGAGACATGCTGGGCACCGTGACCCGCACAATCTCACAGCCAATCTCATGCAGGCGCTGAATGGCCGCCACAGAGCCGTCCACATCCAGCGTATCTTCGTTGATCATCGACTGCACGGCTACCGGATGCCCACCGCCAATAGTGACATCCCCCACAGGCACAGGGCGCGTTTTGCGGCGCACAATGGTGGGATCGGTAGTGGCGGGGGCAGGGGTTGCCGCCGCAGGAGCTGGATTGGGAAGCGTTTGCATACGCTGGGGTAATCAGGGTTGGGGTTAAAAAAAGTAGTGCTGAGTGCAGATGCGCTTCTTGCCTGCGCTTTATTCAAGCGTTGATTCAGACCTGACGCTGGCTCATCATACAAGCCTAACAAGGCTCTACGTCCAGAGTGCCATAGATTCGGCAAGGATTGTACTTAAAGATCTTGCGGAAAGATCTTGCGGAAACTCCTTAACGCAATCTCTGTAGCTCCGTTCGCAGGGTTCTACCACTAGAAGAGTCCGACAGACAGACCCCGGATCTAAGAAAACGAGCATTGGAGAAACGCAGATCCAAGCTGAATCATTTAACTGGCGAACCTACGTGCAGCAAACCGATATCAAATCAATATCAATTGGAACGTATAAAACTAAAATGTATAAACCGTAAGTTTGATCCTGTTGGTTCAGCCCCGGGCGTGGGGCTGAACCAACATTAAAAACCAACGTAACCGGAGATCAATTTTTAGAGATCAGAGATTAATGAGGTGCGGCCTTCAGACTAAGGTTTTATAGTGCAGCCTTCGCCTAAGGAAGGCTGCACCGCCCACAATGGCTTCAGAAAACGGACGACGGCTTGCAGGGAGGTGCGTGACGCCACAATACCCCATGAATTGATGGCGATGCATCCCATAGCAACCCGACTCAATCCCGTCAATCCTGTCTGTCGCGTCTGTTGGGTTAGCCAGACGTTAGTCAATCCCGACGCTAGTCGATGTTGATAGACGTGGGGCCGCTGCCGCTGCTCGTAGCGGTAGGCACAGTAGCTTTGCGATAGGTGGCATAGAGGCGATCGCGCCAGGCAAAAAACGGCTCAAAAGTTCCTACATCAGAAATCCCAGGGACACCGTGCCCCTTTAGAGATTCGGGAATATCCAAGTAGGGGCCAGCGGGAAACTTAAAGTACATCGACAGACCTGCCACAGCAAAGTCAGCCAACGTCGGTTGGTCATAAACCAGGTACGGTTGCTCCATCAGCATGAAACAAAGCGCCGTAAAGTCACGCTTCGCAGCATCTGTCGCAGCTTTTATTGCATCCGGCGTCAGCCCAACGCCCAGTTCGAGCACACCAAATAGCTCTGCTGGCACAGCACCCAGAAGGTCTTTCACCAAATCTGGCGTAGTGATGGGCAAGAACGAACGGCGAAATGCCTGATCTTTACCCAGCGCATCAATCATGCACTTGCGTCCGTTGATGGCGATCGATTCATCTGCCCATTGCTCAATCAGCAGAGTCAGTCCGCGCAGCTTGGGATCATCGGGAATAATTGGGCGCTCGGGATAGGTTTTGTCGAGATAGTCGGCGATCGCCGTTGAATCGGCAATCACTTCATCCCCATCCTTGAGCACAGGCACCTGACGCTGCCCCGACAGCCGAAACACGTCTAACTGACCAACGCCAGGCGTTACCTCTATCTTGCGGTAGGGCAATCCTTTGTAATCGAGAATCAACCGAATCTTCTCGCAGTAGTGAGAAAGCTCAAACTGATATAGCTCTAGCATTGTGTTACCTAGCGATAGTGCGAACAAACGAAAATAATCGGGATTGCGACTCTAGGGACTGTCATCAATTAGCCTCTGATATCCCAGAAATCAACAGTCACAGCCCCTAGCCTGTTTTTGGGTCGGGCGTGGCAACGCTCATAGCATCAGGCGTTTGGTTAGAATTGATGACACGCCCTAGGCAAAAGCAGCACATCTGCCACTCCTTGCCCAGTCGCATTACTGGATTCTCTTGAGTCTCTGTCGGCGAACCCTGGAATTAGGCCTAGCGGCTACCACCTTCATTTAAGGCGCAAGCCGTACCAGTTGCCTCGTTGTCTGGGCTACAGACAGACTTTAAAGCCAGCATTTCCAGCACTTACTACATCCATTCTGGCAAATTCCCTATTTTGCGACCGAATTTGCCCCAAGTGCCCTTCCAAACAGAGTCAATTAGAAAATACACCTAAAGGCATAGAGTCGCTAGAAACCCTTGCCAAATAACGCGCTTACACTATCCTCTGACAAGCCAAAAGTCGCCTCCCTCTAAAGTCGTTAGTTAAATCGAGATAAACATGCCATATTGAATCGTTGTGAATCTTCACACGTCCTTTACAAAGGAAAAATATATGGCTATCAATGTGAATTCCAAGTTCGTCAAAAATTTCGTAGCGTTGGCGGTAACAGCGTCTTTAGGCGCAGTGGCGCTACCCGCTGTCGCTGACATGCATGGCGCTCCTATGCCTGAAGCTGAGGCAGTTCCTGGAGCCGTTGAGGTTCCTGGAGAGGTTCCCAATGCAACCGATATGATGCCTACCGAGGAAATGCCTGGCACCGTTGACACCATGCCTGCCGAGGAGATGCCTGGCACTGTTGACGCCATGCCTACCGAAACCGATCCCGTCGCAACCGAATCCACCGTGGTGGAACTAGCCGCCGAGAATGGTTCCTTCCAAACCCTTGTGGCTGCGATTCAAGAAGCGGGTTTAGCAGAAACACTAAGTGGCGAAGGCCCATTCACCGTGTTTGCCCCCACCGATGAAGCGTTTGCAGCGCTGCCTGAGGGCACCGTTGAGCAACTACTGTTGCCTGAGAACCGCGACCTGCTGGTGCAAATTCTGACCTACCATGTGGTGCCTGGTCGCATCACCTCAGATGAACTGATGTCAGGTGAGGTTGCCACCGTAGAAGGTAGCTCTGTGATGGTGGCTGTAGACGAAGGTACTGTGGCAGTTAACGATGCCAACGTCACCCAAGCTGATATTGCAGCATCCAATGGTGTGATTCATGTCATCGATCGCGTGATCCTACCTCCTGCACTGCTGCAGTAAGCGACACGCTGATTAGTTGGACTCAAGCGATTCACAACTCTTTGGGGTGCCCTGCGTCGCAGGGCACCCCAAAGAGTTGGCCCATAAGTTTCAATTAAGACGGGGTTTTTGGGGCACTACGCGCCGCGCAATACCCCAAAGCCTTTGATCTGCCCTTGCGATAAACGCCGCACATCATTTGCGTTCACCGGACGCAGACAACCTCTGCAGCAAACCGACTATCTGAAACATTTCAAAAACGTTTCAGTGCGGCGCGGTTGGTTAGGAGGCTAGCTACTTCTGAACCGCTGTGAATCCGCCATCAACAACTAGATTATGCCCAGTTACAAATGCAGCCCCATCTGAACAAAGCCAAACTACTGCCTCAGCAATATCTTCTGGCACCCCGATACGCTGTAATGGAATTCCAGCAGCGACTTGATCAAGCATGTCAGGGGGAGCTTCTGCCCATAAATCAGTTTTCACAGCACCAGGGCTCACCGTGTTAATCCGAATTCGATCAGCAGAATATTCAGCCGCTGCTGCACGCGAAAGGGCGATTACTCCTGCCTTTGCTGCGCCATAAGCTCCATAATTTGCAACGCCAAGCAGTGCGCCTTGGGACGAAGTGTTGACGATCGCACCTCCTCCTGACTGCTGCATTACAGGAATTTCGTACTTCATCGATAACCAAACCGACTTGAGATTTGCATTAATTTCAAAATCCCAATCTGCTTCCGATAGGTCAGCAATTTTGCCAGAGCTTCCAGACCCAGCATTGTTAAATGCATAGTCGAGCCGGCCGTAGGTTTCAACTGTCTTCTTGACCATTGCTTCAATATCAGAGGCTTTCGTGACATCTGCCTGAACAAATACCGCTTCGCCACCACTTTCTGTAATGAGTCCAACGGTTTCTTCTCCCTTGTCTGCGCGGCGAGCTACGACCACCACACTTGCCCCAGCCTTGCCGAATGCAATTGCGGCTGCACGACCAATACCAGAACTTGCACCTGTCACAATTGCGACTTTACCAGCCATTGAACTCATGCTTTGCATTCTCCTGGTCTCAGTACTTTGAAGTTATTCTGCCAATTTCAATTCAGCTAGCTTTCGCACTTGTAGATGACTTTCAGAAGCTGTCCTTACCCAAAACCGACTTCCTGAGGGTTGTATATTGCATCTTAAAAGCCTGTCTACAGCCCATGAGAGGAGTTGAATTGGGTGGGTAATCGTTAGTACCTAACCAGCCAACTGACCGCCTGTAACATCCAGATCCATTCCCGTCATTGATGTAGCTTGGTTAGACGCTAAAAACATGACAGCTTCTGCCATTTCATGGGGGGTCATAATTCGCTTTGTAACAAAGCCTTGAACTGCTTGCTCATAGGTGATGCCTTGAAATGCAAAAGACTCTTGCAGTTGAGGTGTATCAACCGCTAAGGGGGAAATAGAATTGATGCGAATATTATGGTCAGTGTTTTCTTGGGCAGCCGCTTTCGTTAACCCAATAATTCCATGTTTACTAGCGTTGTAATGAGCAGTGGTACGAAAACCCACGTGTCCAGCCACTGATGCCATGTTGATGATGTTGCCGCCACCTTGGCGCCGCATCTGCGGAATTTCATACTTCATGCAGAGAAACTCACCCACTGTGTTCGTCATCATGATGTCTATGAAATTATCCAAGGGGATATCTTGAATTTCAGCAGGAGTCATGAAGATACCAGCGTTGTTGAAAGCAATATCGATGCGCTGATACTGCTCCACACAAGTATTGACAAACGCTTTTACATCATTCTCAATTCGGACATCGACCCGTTGATAGGTAGCCTTGCCGCCTGCATCCCGAATACTTTGAGCGACTTGCTCTCCCAAAGCTTCCCGCCGACCACAAAAGTGGACACTGGCTCCCTCAGCAGCAAACGCCCGCGCAGTGGCTTCTCCAATCCCTGATGTGGCTCCGACGATCAGCACCACTTTACCTGTAAAGCGACCGTTAGGATTCACGCTGGCTTGAGGTTCAGACGGATTTTGAGTGTTTGCTTGAGCCGTTTGAGTCGCCATTGCAGTTGTAAACGCAGCAGTCCCGATCGCTCCAGTCGTAAGAATTTGACGGCGACTAATCTTTGACATAATTCCTCACCTGACTTCCTCAAAAACCGATATCTAGTCAAGGAAGGTATGCCAAATGCTGTTGATAAATCTAGGAAATTATTGCTGTTTTGCTGACATAGGCTCCTGGTGTCACCCCAACCTGACGTTTGAAGTGCCAGCCAAAATGACTTTGATCGTAGAAGCCCGTTGCAGTAGCAACCTTCGCAATCGAGAAGCCTTGAACCAACAGCTTCTTTGCTTGGGCAATTCGGAGTTGAGTTTGGTAGGTACTAGAAGACACGCCGACCTCTTTGCGAAAGACACGGCAAAAATGAAATCGACTTAATCCGGCGATCGCTGCCAATGTGTCTAAAGAAATATCACTAGCGTAGTGAGCATGAAGATAGTCACAAGCAAGCATGACAGCCGTGCGAGTTGACTTCAAAGAACGAACAGAAGGGCTATTTGAGACATAACGCTTAATCAGATAAGAGAGAAAGTCCCAAAGGGCTATATCTCGCTCCAATTTGGAAGTCCTCTGATCTGCCGCTGCCTGCAATGCTAAAAACAAATGATTCAATTGTGAATCAGTGAGACATGCTGTTGAGAAGAAAGGGAGGCTAGCAGGCTTCTCAGCCATTTCAGCCGCGATCGTGTGCACCCACGTTGGTCTGATGTGCATCATCGCAAAATGAGCAGGTGCGGTCAGATAGGTGCGATCGCTCGGTGCATGTATCTCACCTGAATGAATCACACTCAAACTTCCAGGAGGGATGGAATAGGATGCGCCGCGATAGTGATACTCACCCTGACAGTTGAAACTCAAACCAAACTGATACTCTTCGTGGGAATGTCTGGGAAGCGGTTCTACAGAACCGGATGTGTAAGCATAGCGCTCTAGTAAGATGCCATCCAATTCCCAGGCATGAACGGAGATTTCTGCTGCTTTGGTTTTCATACAAACAATTTTTTCATAAAAACAATTTAATGTTGCCTCCCACAGATCACCTCTCGGTCATATAGCTACCGCTAATGTAGATAGCCATCTAATCAGGGTTTGAGCTTATCCTAAACTCAGATTTTGAAGGTTGCTGTAAAGCCGGTGCCGTTTTGTCACCGCTAGAAAACTGCTTGAAAAAAAGGGCGGCAATGCAAGGGGATAGGCATGGCTGAATTTATATGTTGTAAAGCTGAGTCATCACGGAGTCGGCAATACGAGCGGCTGCGCCCGGTTGCCCCATGCGGCGATCGCCATTATCCGCAATTAACTGCAAGCGATCGGGGTCATGCATGAGTCGATCAACGGCATCTGCGGTGTGGTGAGGGTGCTTAACCAAAATTGCCGATGGCCCCAGCAGGCGAGTTTGAGCTTCGGCAAAGGCGGGTGTGAATTGGGGGCCGGGGCCTGGATAGATGAAGGCGGGTTTGCCTAATCCCACAAACTGCTCGGTGGCAGTGCCTGCCATCGCCAGCGCCACATCAGCCCGATGCAGACAGTCGCCAAAATGCGCCTGATCCAGCAATAGTGTAGACTGACTGCGCTGAAAGTAGCGCCCATTAGCGCGGCGCTGCCAGCCGCGTTCTGTAAGCGCGTGGTGCAGGGGGTCTGGGTCAAGGCTAGGGGCGATCGCTCCCAGAAACATCAGAGGGGCGGGCGATCGCGCCAAGAGGCTTTCTACCCCTTCTAAAATAATTTGCCAGTTGGTATAGACTTCGGGTGGCCGAGACCCCGGCAGCAGCAGCAGCGTTAGCGGATTGCCGTGGGGCGGCAGTTCCAAGTCTCCTGTGGGTTCTAGCCCATCCATCATGGGGTTGCCCAAGTCAAACACAGGCAGATCCCAACGGCGCAGTGTATCCGCAGTAAGGCGATCGCGCGGATACACCGCTCGGCAGCGAGGATGTTCCATTAGCCAGCGCTCCCACGGCAAATAAACTGATCCCCACAGGTTCTCTAATCGGTCAAACCAAGTGGGGCGCGGCAGCACCCCGGCTTCATCCCGCAGGTAATACTCCGATTTTGCAGTGCCCACAAAGGCATAGGGCGCGCCGCCATACCAAGCAAACAGTAGGGGCACAATGTCACCCACCGCCAGCACTGCACCCCCCTCTTGCGCCCAAGCTTTGACGGTGCGCAGTTGCGCAAGGGTAAGCGCCACCAGCCCACCCTGCAGATCGCGCGCCAGTTGCCGCCCATCCATATAAATGAAGCCCCCTGACGGCAGCCGCTTAGCAGGCCCAATAAGCGGAATGTTGGCGTGGGTGTAGGCACTGCCCTCGCCCACGAGCGACATCGCGGCTAGCTCGGGCGCATGGGGCAGCGCCCGCAATTGCTGGAGAATGCGCAGGGCGATCGCATCTTCTCCATGACCATTGCTGATGCAGAGAAGCTTCATTCGGCGGGGGTGTCCTCGTTAAAATCAATCACGATCCCATTCCACTGGTGGCCCCAAAAAAACTAGGGCAGCACTGTTCCCCATCTTTGGTGGCGACCTCATACCTGAGGCACCGTGCCATAGCGCTGGCTAAAGCGCTGGCTAAACTGCTGCACGGCCTGATCCAGCTCAACTGACCGCGACGCCTTAAACAGGAGGCGATCGCCCGGTTGCACGAGCACCAGCAGCCGCTCGACCAGACTCGCCTGATCGACAAAGGCGGTGGCGGACAGAGGGGCCGCACCCGCTAATAAGGCGTCGCGCTCTGCGGGGTCTGCTAACACCAGCAGATGATCGATCCCCATCTGCCGCACGGACACACCCACCTGATGGTGGAAATCAGGGGCGCGATCGCCCAATTCCTTCATTGTGCCCAGCACCGCAATGCGACGGGTTGCGGGGGTGTCTGCCAGCAGCCGCAGCGCCGCCAGCATTGACTCTAGCCCCGCATTGTAGGTTTCATCTAAAATCACCACATCGCCCGGCAGATCGAGGCGCTGCGCCCGCCCCTGAGGAAGCTGCACAGACACCGACTGCTGGGCGATCGCCCCCCAGTCCACCCCGGCGGCGCGAGCCACGGCCAGGGCCGCCAAAAAGTTCAGCGCGTTGTGGGCTCCAGGCAACGGCAGCGCAAACGACATCTCGTCTACCACTAGGGTTGTGGCATCTAGCAATGTGCCCTGCACATCACCCCCCGTGAGCCCATAGACTAGCGTCTCTCCCTCCCAGACCTGGGCAGCCGTTGCCATCAGCCGCGCGTTGTCGTAATTGAGGATGGCGGTTCCTCCCGATGGCATGGCCTGAAGCAGCTCACATTTGGCTTGGGCGATCGCCTGCTCAGACCCCAACCGCCCAATATGCGCCGTGCCCACATTCGTGATTACGCCGATGGTCGGCTGCGCGATTTGGGTTAACAGCGCAATCTCACCTGCGGCCCGCATACCCATCTCGATCACAGCAAATTGGTGCCGATCGGGGTCTAGCTCTAGCAGGGTTTTGGGCACGCCAATTTCGTTATTAAAGTTGGCCTGGGTTTTCAGCACGGCGCCCTGTGTGCCCAGCACTGCCGCAATCAGCTCCTTGGTTGTGGTTTTGCCCACCGACCCCGTCACCGCCACAACAGGATGCGGAAACTGCTGCCGCCACCAGCGGGCGATCGCCTGATAGGCCGCTAGCGTATCTGACACGAGAAGCAGCGGCAGATCCCCAGCATCTTCTGATACTAGAGACTCTGGCACACGGGACTCTGGCACACGAGACACGATAGCGGCGATCGCCCCTCGCTCCCTCGCCACAGTCAAAAACTTATGCCCGTCAAAGCGATCGCCCACCAGCGCCAAAAACACTTGCCCTGGCTGCAGCAACCGCGTATCCGTCACAATCTGGCGCACCTGCAGCTGAGGCGGTGCCGTGCCTATGACCGCCGTTGCGGCAATCACCTCTGCCAGCGTTGTCAATTCGATGCCAAACCCCATATTCGTTACGCCGATGCGTCAGCAGTCATCATACCCCTTCGCGCTACGCTCGCTGCGCGCATTGACTCAGAGAAACAACAGAGGAACCTAGAGAAGCGATAGAGGCTCTACAGCGAAATATCGAAAGGACTAAGCAGTTGCGCCACCTCTCCGTGTTTTTACAGAGACGGGTTAGCACACAGATAGCTGCTGTCGTCTGCCCAAATTGGCGCATTAAAGGGCGATCGCTTGTTTTACCAGCCCCAACGCTGTCCAATCAAACTTCATCAAGATTTGACGGCAATCTCAGTAAATTTACCAAATCTTTAAGTAGCTGTGACTCCAATCACAACCCTGCGCGCATGGCGCCCTGTAATATAAAGTACAAAGATTGAGAGATCAGTGTTCTCTCGGGTAGTGTTCTCTCGGGTTCTGGTGCCTCAAGCAAGGCTCTGGCGGCAGGGTTTCTGATGGCCCAAAACAGGCTGATTGCCGCGCTCCAATTGCGCATCCGGTTGTGGAACTTTTCTCATCTCTCAGCTCGTCTAGCCGCTTAGCACCCAGCCCCCTGACTCTTCCGATGGTTTGTTTAGAGCCTGTTTAGAGAGATGCTAAGTCAGGCAAGCGCTGAATGCTCGAGCGCGTTTAGGCGGGTCAAGCCAGCGTCAAGTCGGGATAGACGCGAAAAACAGTGATGCAGCAGAGAGAGACTCATGCGTTACTTGATATGGAAGGCGCCCCACCCTCCCCCCTTTCCCAAACCGCTTCACTCAAATTGCATTGCTTTAGCGATGAGCAGCAGCACCCTTGGCATAAACGCCAAGGCCGTTCCCGACAGTTAAATAACGCCCCATTAGGCCCCTCACTTTTGGGCATCGTGCGCTCACAGCTTTAAACAAGTGAGTTCAAGCGGTACAGTAAGTCAGGTTTTGTAGTCTGAGTTTTGCAATTTTAGGTTTCATCCAGCCTCTGTCTTCCCCCTAATCCTGATCCCGTCCTGTCTATCGTCACCATCTGTTATCAACATCTATCAACATCCCCTGAGCCTACCTGAGGAGCGCTGACGTGGTCATCGCAGCATCTAACCCTTTTAGCCGAACCATCACCCCACACGAGCAGATGATTTACGACCATCTGCTGTTTTGGATTGAGGTAGACTCTCCAGACGAGATGCTGCAGCGGTTCCATGACCTATTCATTGATGGAACTCAATACCCAGATGCGCAAATTCTCCATGCGCTCGACCATGTGGTTAATTCGCGTGTCGCGCTAGCCGAGTTTCGCTTTGTGCTGAATCGGTGTTGCCACATTCTGATCAACCGCTGGCAGTCTAGAAAAGTAAACCAGGCCGCGGTTCTAGAACTGATCGAGATGTTTAGGCAGGTGTCGCCGACAGCGCCAGGCTATCTGAATCGATCACGCACGCTGCGGCGGCAGCGGGAGTTGGTGCGCCGTTTTATAGAAACAGAACAATATTTGACCTTGAATCGGCTGGCTCAGGTGGTCAGCCAGTCAGCCGAAGCCAATGGCCAAGCTGGCAACCGCCCCTTGGGGACGCTGATTCGTCGATATCCCTACCTCTATGAATTTTGCTTGCTGAGTGAAGACAGCACCGATGAGCAGCAGCAAACAGTGCGCCATATTCAGCTCGACGTGCAGCGTAAATTTGAGCTAGATCTGTCTCAATATGTGACGTATCAAGCGCGGCGATCGCAATCCACAGCCGATGTGCAGTCTGGTGTTCGGCCCGTCCCCCGGCTGATTCAGCCCGTCTGCAACCCCACATTGCTCAGTGATGAAGAGGTAAATCAAGCGCTTAGCCACTATGCCGGGCGAATTGACGGCTACCGCTCCTACAAAGATTTGGCCCACAATTTCCTCATCCACAATAGCTGTGGTCAAACGCTTCAGGGCTTTAAGGATGATCTGTACGAATACATCACGGCGTCAGTTGACCCAGAGTATGGCAAGCGCCAGTTCAACAACCAGTTCTACGACTATTTGCAAAACTTGTCGCCTGAAAGCAACTCTCAGCGTTTAGATGATTTTTTGTTGGTGCGGATGTGTAGCCAGATCCTCAATTTCTTGGTGGTAGAAAGCCCCAGCCGCCCCAATCACTATGTCTTTGTCGATCTGATCACAAACTTGGGGCCTGTGCTCACCACGGGCATTTTGCTAAAAATTATTCTGCTCTGCCGCAAGGTCAAGCCTGCGCTAGAGCGGCGCTTTTCTGTCTTGTTTAGTCATTATGAAGGCTACACGCGGGATACGGTGGAGTGGTTAGTCATTGCGCTAGAAAATATGAATGTGGCGCTGAGCGCGCACTTTGGCTCGGTAGATCTATCGCTCATTCGCTAGCTATGCTGCTCTTTCGGCGTGAGGGTTAGAGTAGGTCTGTTAATGAACCTGGGTTATAAAACCTGCGCGCTGCACGTAGATTCCACAACCCTCAACGTCTCAATGCGCGCTTTGAACGCTGTTTTGCAGCCTTTGGAGGAAGTCCTAGCGTCTCCCAAAACGGGAGCAGAGGAGATGGATTCAGAGGGCGATCGCCCCTCAGCAACGCCTGCATCAGTTCGCACCTGATCTATCCCCCCCTTCCGACCCCGCTTAGGATTTTTCGCGCTGAAGCTGTTTCAGCGTTTGATGCATCTCTGGTAGACGTTTCCACAGAGTCGCGATTCTGAAATGGAGACGGCTGCTGATGGCGGGCGTGCCCGAAACCACTTCGCCAGCCGGAATATCGTGATGCAATCCGCTTTGAGCGCCCACTTGTGCTCGATCGCCCACATGAACTTGATTCGCTATCCCCACTTGCCCACCCATCATGACCCGATTGCCCACCCGTACCCCACCGGCCAACCCCGTTTGGGCCGCCAGCGCGCAGGCTTCGCCAATCGTGCTGCCATGGCCAATGTGAACCAGGTTGTCGAGCTTGGTCTGGCGACCAATGCGCGTTTCGCCTACTGCAGGACGGTCAATGGTGGAATTGCAGCCGACTTCTACCCCATCCTCCAGCACGGTGATGCCTGACTGCTCCATCTTGAGCCAGCCCTCGGCGGTGGGCACAAAGCCAAAGCCTTCAGAGCCAATCACTGCTCCAGCATGGATCACACAATCAGCCCCAAGCTGGCAGCGCTCGTGCAGCACGCAGTTGGCATGCAGCAGGGTGCGATCGCCCACCGTTACCTTGGGATAAATCACTACATTGGGGTGAATGCAGACGTGGTCGCCAATTGTGCACCCCGGCTGAATCACCACATGCGGCCCAATGGCGACGCCCTCGCCCAACTGCACCGACGGGTCAATCACTGCAGTGGGATGAATGCCCGGAGCCAGCCGAAACGGTTGATAAAACAGAGCGATCGCCCTGGCGAAAGCCAAACGGGGATGCGGCACCGCCACCCAGGCGATGCCGCGCTCCGTCGCGGCGGCTTGCAACGCCTGATCAAACGGCAAAATCAACGCACTAGCCTGGGTTGTGGTGATTTGGCTGGCGTGTTTATCCCCTCCGATATAGGCCAGTTGGCCGGCCTGGGCTTCGTTGACAGCGGCCATGCCGAGCAACTGCGGGTCAAGATTGGCTTCTATCGCTAAACTGCTGTGTTCTACCTGCCCTAGTGCCTGCACCACTTGGCGAAACTGCATCACACCACCCTCCCACACGTTGAGTCCTGTTTGATTATCCATCGTGGGTTCTGGATAATCCACAAGACAGGGCTGATTTGCTGCACAAATTTGAGCAGAACGCCGCGCCATGCCCAAAACTCCGTCCCACTATTCGCAAATCAGCAGTCGCCATGCCGTGGCGTGAGCCAAGCCCGTGCAACGGAAACGCGTCTCAAAACACCAAAACTTAACGCTAAAGAGGATTTTGGGAAGGCTGAGCTTCCCAAAAATTGTCCAATTGCGTAAGACACATCTTCACCCAACTGGCATCTAGAAGAATGCTGGGCAACCCCTTTTGGGGATTGACTCAGGCTGACGGCCCTGCGGTGGACGGACTCTGGAGCCTTACAAACGCAATACAGATTGTGATGAATAGGCGGATGGGGTCGCGCTATCGTTGGATAGAGCTTAATAGAGATGTGGGCGTTGGGTATGGGCTTGGGTATAGCTTTTTGGGAACAGGCGATCGCCTCCTAGTTTCACCAAAACCCGACAGAATCCAGCCAGTTTTAGCCCACTTCATCAACTGTCCGTAATCGACAGGCGACTCGATGTAGTCGTACTATTGTGCGTTGTGCGGTTTGTGCATTATGCAGACTATGCGCAGATGGGTCATCGTGCTGTGCTGAGGATGATTTAACGGGGCTATGCAACCACCTTTTTTACCGGGAACGATCTTACAAAACCGCTATCGTCTGCTTAGCATCTTGGGGCAGGGCGGATTCGGGTGCACCTACCTAGGCGAAGACGTGGGGCGCTTTAACGAGCGCTGCGCGGTCAAGGAATTTATCCCCAGTCAGGTGGGCGACAATGCCCTGGGCAAATCGCGGGAACTCTTTCAGCGCGAGGCGCAAACGCTATACCAAATCAACCATCCTCAGATTCCGCAGTTTCGCGCCACGTTTGAAGAGGGCCAGCGACTGTTTATTGTGCAGGACTACGTGGAAGGCAAAACCTACCGTGACCTGCTCACCGAACGCAAGCATACGGGCATGGCGTTCTCAGAACCAGATGTGCAGCGGCTGATTCGACAACTGCTGCCCGTGCTGGCCCATATTCATGCCAAGGGGCTGATTCACCGTGACATTGCGCCCGATAACATCATTTTGCGCCAGGCTGATCAAACCCCGGTGCTGATTGACTTTGGCGTGGTCAAGGCGATCGCCACCCAAGTGCAACTGCAAACGGGCTACGGCTCTACTACCGTAGGCAAACTGGGCTTTGCCCCGCCTGAGCAAATGCAGACCGGGCGGGCCTACCCCAACAGCGACCTTTACGCCTTGGCGGTCACCTCTATTGTGCTGCTCACTGGGCGAGAACCGCAGGAGCTCTATGACGACGTGACCACCACCTGGTTCTGGCAGCGCTATGTCACCGTGCATCCGACCCTAGCGGCGGTGATCAACAAACTGCTGAGCTATCGCCCGAGCGATCGCTATCAATCCGTGAGTGAGGTGGCGCAAGCGCTACAACCGCTGTTTGGCGGCACCAATGCGCTACCCCCACCACCGACTTCACCCGTCGTCCCGACTGCTTCCCCTAAGGGCAGTGGAGTGCCGCCTGCGCCACCGCTGCCCTTAGGGGCCACACCTGTGCAGCCTGGCACCAACCTGTCTCAAATGCGAACGGTGGCCGTGGGGCGGCGTCCGATTACGAACCCAACCGGTATGGCGGCATCGTCGGCTCAGCCGCAGAACCGTCCCCGCCATACAACACCTGTGGTGGCTCCCTCTCCCACTCGCTCGGGCGCCTGGGAGAACCCCTGGGCGGTGATTGGCATGGGCTTGGGGCTTGCGGTGATTACCGGTGTGGCCTCGTGGGCTGTGGTCACTGCGCTGATGAATGAAGGATCATCCGACATTGGAGCTCAGCCCAGCCCAATTCCGACTGAAACAGTAACACCCACGCCCACGCCTACACCCACGCCCAGCCCCACACCTACCCCTACCCCCAGTGAACCCGTCATCTTTGACCAATCCATTGGGCTTGCAGCAGGTGCAACCACCGACCTGCGGGGCAACCTGCAAGGCAATCAGTGGATTAACTACAGCTTTGCCTTAGATGGCGACGATACCCTCAACGCCCGGTTGGAGGGCGATGGCATTGTGATGTCGGTGCTGGGGCCAGACCAGCGTCCGGTCGATAGCTTGGCGGATACCGCGTTGGATTGGCAGGGTCAGGTGCGGCAGTCGGGCACCTATACGGTGCAGGTTAGGCCGCTGGATGAGTTTGGGCAGGTGAACTACACGTTGCAACTCCGGCGCGATCGCCCCGAGCCAGAACCTAGCCCCGAGCCAGAGCCAATCCCCGAACCCAGTCCCGAGAATTCTGGTAATGGTTCTGAGGATGATTCTGGTGATGATTCTGAAGGAAATTCGGATGACGACCTGACGCTTAGAGAAGAGAACGTGCGTGTGAGGTCGGGAGAGCGGATTGAAGTCAGCGACCAGGTGAACCCTACTACGGTGCGGCGCTACCGCGTCAGGCTGCGACAAGGTGAAACGCTCTCTGCCGATCTCATCCAGGGCGATGCGTTTATGATGCTGCGGGCACCGGATGGTCGTGTCATTGATAATTCTCAAGTAGAGGCCAACCGCAACGGGCACTACACAGTTGATATCTACGCCGACCGCGTCGTCAATTTTGTCCTTGGGCTGCGAGTTCGCTAAGCAAGGTGATGACTGCAACCGCTAATTGCGATTACCTCAAGCAACCCGCAGACGCTTCAGGCTGCGGCGACCTGGCCTATTGACTTGGCGTATGATGAAGAGCGATCGCCCTACCGGTTCCCTTGAGTTCCTGCTATGAACACCCCGGCCCATGTTGTGATTAATCTGCTTGGCCTTGGACGACAGGATACGGCGGTGGTGCTGTCGCCTGTGGTGATCGGGGCAATTTTGCCAGATGCACCGATATTTATCTTTTACTTTTACGAGAAAGTCATTCGCAACATGCCCGAAGCCTGGATCTGGCGCGTGGGCTATTATCAGCCGCACTGGCAAAATTTTATTGATGTATTTAACTCACTGCCGCTAATTGGGCTAGCGTTGGCGATCGCCTACTGGCAGCGGTCTCAGTTCGGCATTCTGCTCTGCCTAAGCATGGTGCTCCATATCGCAGGTGACTTGCCCGTTCATCATGACGATGGACATCGTCATTTTTTCCCCTTCTCGAACTGGCGGTTCGAGAGCCCTGTGTCTTACTGGGACTCAAACCACTACGGCAATATTTTTTCTGTGATTGAAATTCTGGCTGTAGTGGCAAGCTGCTGGGTGCTATTTCAGGGGTATCAGTCGTGGGCGGGGCGAGCCATGATCGGCTTGGTCGGAGTGACCTACACGCTTTATTTTGGCTATGTGTTTGCAGTTTGGAAAAACTAGCACCGGCAAGCAGACCTCGGGTGATGTTCTAGACCTGTGGTCAGGGTTGCTAAACTGCTTAAGGCTTAGGGCATTCAGAATTATCATCCACATGTCTACAACACGACCCAGACCTCGTCCGCTCTTGTGAGAATCAGCGCTAGAAGTAGCTGCTGGATTTGCGATGTTGCACCGCAGTCACCCCGACCGATTGCAACACTTTGCCGGTATCGACGGTGGCATAGATCAGCCAGTGATCGTGGCATTTCATGCGGTTCTCAATGCGACACTCCAACGCGGCTAGCGCCTCATCCAACACAGCGCACCCGTTGGAGGCAGGATGAGTCGCCAAGCCCACAAAGCGATCCTCTCCCGGCTGCATGGGCTTAAGAAAGTGGCGGCGCAGACCTTGCCCTTCTTTGAGCACATTCAGGACGAAGCGATCGCCGTTTTGCGGCAAGAGCGACTCGGCTTGGTCGGCCGCTAAGGCAAGGGTTAGACCAGGGGGATTGAAGGTAGCCTGCGATACCCAAGAGGTGAGGATGCCAATATCCATTCCGTCGATTTTGGCGGTGAGGATGCAGAGCGAGCCTGAGATGCGCGCGACGGCCTGCTCAGTGCGGTCGGTTTGGGCACTGAGCACAGGTTGCCGAGCGGTGCGAGTTTTGCTGACTTTTTTGAGCGCTTGGGCAAAGCTGGCTCCGGCTGCCTCGCACTCATGCAGCACCTCGTCCGTGGGCTTAAACTTCACCCGCAGCGGGTCAAAGCCAAAGGTATAGCCTGCGTCTTGCAGCTTGCGCTCCAGCATATCCACCGCTTCGCCACTCCAGCCGTAGGAGCCAAACACCCCCGCCAGCTGAGTTTTGGGCGCGGTAGAGAGCACCAGCCCCAGCGCCGTCTGAATTTGCGTGGGCGCATGACCCGCCAGCGTCGGAGAGCCGATGATAAATCCGTCACTCTTTTCCACGGCAGCGGTGATATCTGCGGGGTCGGTGAACTCGCAGTTGATCGAGGCGACTGAAACCCCGGCTTGGGTTAGCCCTCGGGCGATCGCCCCTGCCATCGCGGCGGTGTTGCCATAGGCCGAGGCAAACAGCAGCGTCGTGCTAAAGCTTTGGGAGCGTTGCTCTTCACACCAGCAGCGATAGTCAAACATCAGACGACTCGCGCTGTAGCGAGCCAGCGGGCCGTGGGTGGGCGCTAAAATCCGCATCTGCTCGGCCACCGGCTGGAGGCGATCAAGGGCAGCCTCAACCTGTTTGGCCTGGGCGGCGTGCAGGCAATCAAAATAATAGCGGCGATCGCCCTGCAAGTCGCGCCACTGCTCGTCAAACACTGGCGCGTCGCAAATATGTGCCCCAAACAGCTTATCGGTGTAAAGGATCTGGCTAGCTGGGTCATAGGTGCACAGCGCGTCGGGGTGGCGCGGAGTGGGGGTGGGCACAAATTGCAGGGTGTGGCCCTGCCCCAGAGCCAGCGTGTCCTCTGCATTCACCACCAAAATGCGCAGGGGGTAGTTGGGAAAGGCCGTGGTGAGCACCACTTCGGCAGCGCGGGTGCAGACAAAGGTAATTTGTGAGGCGATTTCAGGATTCAGCAGCGCTTTGAGGGTGGCGCAGCGATTGGGGTTGATATGCCCCAAAATCACGTAGTCAATCGTTTGCAGATAGACGTGAGTGGCCAATTCTTCAATAAAAAATTCGGTAAACGACTCACCCGGCGGATCGATCAGCGCCGTGTCGTCTGCCTGAATCAGGTAAGCGTTGGCCGTGGTGCCCTTTTGCTTGCCATACTCTACCTCAAACTTGAGCCGATCAAACGTGCGCGATCGCAGCACCAGAGAATCGGGGCCAATCTCAGCGACCTGAACATCGCGAGCGTGAGTCTGAGTCATAACCAAACACCTATGAAGGGCAGAAGGCAACGGCGCGACAGCGGCGTCATTTAGTCGGGCGCAAAAATCACCTGCAAGTCTAGCTCGAAGCCGGGCAGCACTGGGTCAGCCGAAAGCTGGGTGGGCGATCGCACCGCGTCTACAGTTCCGTTTGCCCAGTAAACCTCAATTAGCTGGGTTTTGGGCTCGATCAACCAACCTAATTGCACGCCATTGGCGACATATTCCTGCATCTTAAGGCGCAGGTCGTCTAGATCATCCGTTTCAGAGCATAGTTCTACCACAAAGTCGGGGCAAAGGGGCGGAAACCGCCGCCGCTGGTCGCGGGTGAGCGACTCCCACCGATCGAGACGCACCCACGCCACATCGGGCGAGCGGGTTGCGCCGTTGGGCAGTTTGAATCCGGTAGACGAATCAAAGGCTACACCCAGCTGGACTGTGCGGTTCCAGCTCCAGATTTGGCCTTCTAGGTCTAAATTGCGTTGACCGCTGGTGCCACCGGTCGGGGGCATGAATACGAGTGCTCCATTTGCAGCGCGTTCTAGTCGCACTTCTGGGTTGGCAGCGGCCAACTGAGCAAACTGCTCGTCGGTCAGGTTCAGCGCTTTGCCAAGATTGAGGGTGAGAACCGTCATCAGGAAAACCTCTAGAACATGCGCCAACCCCTAAGCAAGACTGTAGCCGACCCCGGAACCAGGCCCTAGCCACAGCCCACCATCAACTCTATCCATAATCCCGCTATGCTGATGATCCAAGTATTGAGGAATCTCCGCTATCTCTGATCGGAGTGTATCGGAGTTCGGGTCGAGCGGGGCGATCGCCCCACCGATCAGTAAGGGTTAGTAATGGTTCCCCACTTTGCGATGGTGAACAGCCGTGAGCGAGTCGGGCTTAGAGACGCGCCCCGTATCCACCGTGCTATAGACCACATAGTGATCCGAGCACTCCATGCGGCTCACCACTTCACATTCCAAATATGCGAGGGCATCGGCCAGAATCGGCGACCCGTGGGTGGCGGGGTAGGTTTTGATGCCCGCAAAGCGGTCTGCCCCAGGAGGAAAGCGCTTGAGGAAGTGCCGCATCAGGCTTTGATAGTTGCCTTCCTCCAACACATTGAGAACGAAGCGATCGCCCACATGCATCAGCGACTCAATGGCGCGGTCCTTGGCGACGGCAATGCTAATGCCCAAGGGCTCCATGCTGGCCTGCGACACCCAAGAGGCCAACATGGCGCTAGCCACATCGCCTTTTTTCGCTGTGATAATGTAAAGCCCACCGCTCAGCCGCCCCAGCGCTTTGTCCAAATCCGTATTCAGGGACTTCATGTGCTTGACGGTGCGATCGCGCGTCAGCCATTGGCCCAAGTCAGTACCCGCTTCTTCACACAGTTGGTACAGCGCATCCGTGGGCGCTTCCTTCAGCAAAATGGGAGCAAACGATTCCGTCGCACCGATTTCTTGAAACTTGTTGCGCAGGGGATAGACCGATTCGTCATCCTCACCTCCGCTCTCGAACAGGCCCACCGCCTGCTTGGCATGGCTGGTTGCCAGAATGGTGCTGAGCAATGCCTGAATTTCTTTAGAGAATTGCGGCGGCATCCCAATGACCAAGCCCGCTGCAATATCCACGAGCACCCGAACCTCTTGGGGATCGGCAATGAGCAGGTCAACCATTTCCACCGCCACTCCGGTTTTGGCAATGCCTCGGGCGATCGCCTCCGCCAGCGCCGTGCTGTTGCCATAGTCAGCCGCATAAAACAGCGCTACTAGGGTTTCTGCTTTGGCCTTGGCGGTGCTCCAATCGCGGTAGCGCCCCATCAACTCCTCGATATTGTGGCGCAGCAGCGGCCCATGGCCCGTGGCAACTAGATCAATCTGCGGCAGGTTCGACAGTCGCTTCAGCGCTGATAGCACCGAGCGGGCGTTAGGCCCCATCAGGCAGTCGTAGTAGATCCGATAGTCTGCTTCAATGACGGGCAGATCCAGGTCGTAGCTGTGGTTGTCGCAAAAGTGCATCCCAAAGGCATCGCAGGTGTAGAGCACCTGAGTGCCGTGGTCGTAGGTAAAGATGGTGTCGGGCCAGTGCAGGTTGGGCGCAGAGATAAACTCTAACTCGTGCCCCTTGCCCAAGTCGAGGCGATCGCCCTGCTTCACCACCCGGCGCGAATAAGGGCGATGCACTAATTCGTCTAAGAATTGCAGCGCAATCTTTGCGCCCACAACCGTGATATCAGGATTTAGCTCCAGCACATCCTTAACTAAACCGCTGTGGTCAGGCTCAGTATGGCTGATTACTAAATAATCGATCGACTGGGGATCAATCAACCCAGTCAGGCAATCCAGATAGAGGTGGCGAAACTTTTCGTGAGCGGTATCAACCAGCGCTACCTTCTCGCCGCGAATCAAAAATGAGTTGTAGGTCGTCCCGTTTTCGAGCGGAAACTCAATGTCAAAGCGATCCCGATCCCAATCGAGCGATCGGATGGCGGTGGTCTCTGCTGCAACCTCTAACGTTTGTAACGTGAGTCGAGCTTGTTTACGTTCTGCTGCTACGACCATGGCCGCACCTCCGTGTCATTCATACAGGATTTGAATCGTTTGAGTGTGAGGGGGTTCACATCTCCTCTATTATCGCCTGCACTACGGGGGGTTTGTAAAGTTTCGATAAGCAATTCTACTAATTGGCTCAGCTTATCGATCCCGACTCCGTTACCGCAGAGCGGTTGAGGCTTGCCGACAGAGCGCCACGGCTAGCGTGGCGGGTGGGGGTGATCCCCCCCCATCTTGTGCCGAGCAGCAAAATAAGTGATACCTCTGGCAAAAGATCTTCTAAAATGTCAAGCCATTACGGTTCCGCGTTGTGCTGCTGGTCTTGGCAGCCACTCCTTCAGCAGTTACCCGGCAATTATTATGGCTAGACCTTTTAACTCACGTGACGTGCGGTTGGCGATCGCCACGGGTGCGATCGCCGCCACGACCTTCTTCAGTGTTTCTGCGCCTGTTCTGGCTTCCCGCTTCACCGAGCCGCCGCTGCTGCTCAGTCAGCGCGTTGACGCCCCCACCCTGCAACTCGAAGATAGCGGCGATGCCGTCACCGACGTGCAAACGCGGTTAGCAGACTTAGGCTATTTCGACGGCCCTGTGACGGGTTACTTTGGCACGCTGACAGAAGACGCCGTGGTGCGCTTTCAGCAAGACCAAGGACTCTTGGCCGATGGCATTGTGGGTGGTCAAACTTGGGTTGCATTGCAGCCGTCTGGCGCTGACGAGACTCTATCGCCCGAGCAGCGCGGCTACTGGCAACAGGGCGACGTGGGGGATACCGTGGCAACGCTGCAAACCCAGCTCAATGCCCTGGGCTATGACGCTGGCGCTCCAGACGGCGTATTTGGCCCGCAAACCGAAGCGGCGGTGATTGCGTTTCAGGCGGCGCAAGGGCTTGCCCCCGATGGACTAGCGGGAGCATCCACCCTGGCAGCACTCCGCAATCCCAGCACGGCTGCGCCCTCAAGCTCGGCTCAGGCCGCCACCGTGCAAACAGCCCCATTTGCACCCGCCCCAGTAGAAACGGGCTTCCCCGCGCCCACTGTCTCGGTGCCGCCGCCGGTCTCCCCGTCGATCGAGGCGCAGGGCTTGCCCACCCTCGAGTCCTATCCCACGGCGCAGCCTAGCTCGCAGTTCCCTGCCACGGAGCAAGGCGATGTCTTGCAATTGCAACAGCAGCTTCGCAGCATGGGCTTTTATACTGGCCCGCTGGATGGGGTGATGTCGCCGCTGGTGCAGCAGGCCATTGATGCAGCCCAGCGCGCCTATGGGGTCTCGCCGAGTGATTTGCGATAGGGCGATCGCTCTACGAAATTATCCTGATGACACGGAGCGATCGCTGAATGATCAAAAACGGTCGCGCGACGCGCTAGTGTCTGACAGGAATCCGACAGGAATCTAATCAGTATCGACAGCAATTTTTAATCGCTTGAATCCGATGCTTAATGGGAGCACCCTAGCTCACTCAAGCAACAAGTTCTGTCATTCAGATCTGATGGGCCTACGACGAGATCCCGAGTCAGAGGCTAGAGCGTTTGGCTTTGCCATCTCAATGAGAATGCTCGACCGCTATTCCTGAACTCGTCATTTCCGTAAACTCCTATGAAACCGTATCACCAGGTTCCAATCCTTGAGTGCAATGAGCCGTTATGCTCAATCCCCCTTGAGCAGTTCGCAGTGCCGCTAGCTCATCCCTATGCCAGCCTTGGGGCACCCTACGGCAACGCCTCGCCCTACCTGCTGCGAAAAGATGTCGTGCAGCGGCTGCGGCTCGCCCAAAACCGATTGCAGGCCCGTCAACCCGGGTGGAAGATCCAAATTTTTGACGGCTATCGTCCCGTTGCGGTGCAGCATTTCATGGTGAATTACACCCTAAGGGAGCTGGCGCTGGCAAGGGGGCTCGATGTGCACCGACTAGATCAGCATCAACATCAAACGCTGCTGAACGAAGTCTATCAATTTTGGGCCGTGCCCAACCCCGACCCCACCACCCCGCCGCCCCACAGCACTGGGGCCGCCGTAGATGTCACCTTAGTGGACGCCAGCGGCCAGCCCGTGGCAATGGGCGGTGATATTGATGAACTCTCAGAGCGATCGCACCCTAACTATTATGGCGATCGCATCAACCCCAAAAGCCCCCGCTACTGCCACACCGCCGCCACCTATCACCGCCACCGCACCCTGCTGCACTGGGCCATGACCACCGCCGACTTCTGCCGCCACCCCCACGAGTGGTGGCATTTCTCCTATGGTGACCAACTGTGGGCCTGGCTCAAAACCAAAGACACCATGGACACCATGGTAGTGGCCCGATATGGTGCCGTGCTGGATTAACCGTGAGCACAGAGATGACGCCCTGAACAGGACTAACGCACTTGGTGTCGCATCCTAACAATGTTGGCTGACGTTCGGGAAGCTTAGCTCTCCCAACGTCAGCCAACTGCGTGAGTTCTACCTAATTTGAACCTAACTTCGGCATACGCTCTCACTCTGAATGCGCAGAGCCATCAAAGACAGTAGACCCTCACAGGTCACCCCTCAACCCAAATCCAGTTTTTCTGAGTACGCCCTTATCCCAGAAATCGATCCGGTCTCCCATCTGCTCCGAGCCGAGCGGTCTTGCCAGCGCCCAGTCTGACGCCCTCCACACCCAAACCCCTTGCAGAGGGGTTCTAGGGGACGGGCTTCGTCCCCTAGCGGGGGTTCGGGGGGACGCCCCCCCGAGGTTTGGTTCTGCCGTTCGTTGTTCTATTCATCAGACCAAGCCCCGCACCAGCCATCTCACCCTATACCCATCCTGATTGTCCTGCTTGGCGGCTCCCCATGCAGCGCAAAGACGGAGTGCTTTTACAAGATGACCTCTGCCTAAACTAAGAGGCTTGACCATAGGATCAGCCTTTTCCTTCAGACCCCACATGATCCCTACATGGTAGTGACCTCGCGTTACTTGAAATAAATCAACAAATTGAGGCCGGGAATAGTGCGCGACAGCGTCCACAGCAACAGGCCCACATAGAGCAGCCCCAGCACCCACTGATACCAAACAATTAGGGTGATCAGAGCAGGCACCGCTTGATCACGCAGACGCAAATCATTAAAGCCAAACCGCAAGATATTGTTGAGGCTAACGTCGATATAATTTAGCCAGTTCCAGCGGCGATCCCATAAAAGCGGGTTATAGCGCTCGCGAAATAGAGGATAACGCGGAATTGTGGGCAGTTTATTAATCAAAATCCGCAGTTGACGGGTGCTGCCATCTTCCACAAAATAGCTGGTCTCCATCAAGTCGTGGTAGCGGCCCTGCCGATAGAGCCACAGCGTGCACCCTAGCGGCAGCGGCACGGCGACAATAACCAAACACAGCAGCGTAAAGCCGGGGTAGTCACTAGTACGCAGAATGATGGATAGCCCCACCACGACAAAGGCGGCAGCAGCGCCACTGATCCATAGCGCTTCTTCGAGAGTGGGCAGGATGGGCTCTGGATGGCGGCGGCGGTAGCGGTCGAGCAGCCAAAAGAGAATGGAGTAGAAGGCGATCGCCACTAAACCTACCCCAAAAATAAGGCCGGTGCTGGTGCCCGACCGAGTGAGCAGCAGCAGCACGGCGGTTTGCAACCAGAGGGCGGCAGTGCCGAACCGATCAAAGGGACGGCGGGAGTCAATAGCAACAGTGCGATCGCGCACATCAATATAAGTGGCTAGATCAAATGTGTCGATTTTGAGCAGATCGCCCGGATTGCGCAACGGCTGTTCCACACGAGCCGCCACCAGAGCATCGATCTGCGGGGACGATAGCCCCAGCCGCTGCAGCTGAGCCGGACTAGCCGTGTTTAAGTTAAGCCCAGTGAGCGATCGCCCCAGTTCCCGCAATCGCAACCTTTGCCGCAGATAGTCAACTTGATTGGCATCGGCAATTTGCTCCAGCAGGCGAAAGTTGCGAATCAAATTGCGGAGCAGCGTTTCATTCCCTTGCAGCGTCGGCACCGAAACGGCGCGTCCGATTTCCCCGGGCGAGCCCAGCAGTTTGGCATTGTCGGGGTTGAACTGGAGCCCGACCACATTGAGGTAGGCACCCGAATCAAATACCGCATCGCCAAAATCCGCCTCACTCAGAATGGCCGCACCCCGCAGGTTGACCGGTTGAGAAAACTGCACCTGTCGCATGGTGACAGGCTCGGCAAACACCGCATCGGTAAAAAATAGCCCCTGCTGAAAGCGGCTGCGATCAAACTTAGCCAGTCCTTGCCATTCGGTTTGGGCAAAGTCAGCGTTGCCCTCCCAGGCAATGCGGGTAAAGTTGGCGATCGCCGCGAACGTGGCCTTGCTCATATTGGCGGTGGCCTTCAGCGTGCTGCCCTGAAACGTCACATCATCGCGAAAACTCACCTGACTAAAGCTCGCCCGCTTGAAAAAAATAGTGCTGCGAAACCGCGCCTCTTCCCGAAACTCTGCTCCGGTAAAGGTAGCGGACTGACTCATGCGCGTGTCAGAAAAGTCGGCAGTTTTGGCAAAGCAAGTGCCCTGTGCATTGAGCGCATCCAAAAAGAAACTATTGGTGAAGTTGGCGACCCCCTCAAACCGCGCTTGATCGAGCCGCAGTGGCCCCCGCAGCACCGTGATGGTGAGGTTGAGCGATTGGCGTTGCAACAGCAGCGATCGCGAGAGCTGGCTAAGCTGAGCCAGACGGCGGCGATCGCGCCGCAGTTGATCTTGCTCCGCCTCGGTAAAGGTAGACGACAGGGCCTCGCCATAGAGGGGCACCCGCAACCCCAGCCGACTGGCTTCAAACGTGCCCTGAATCTGCGAAAAGCTGAGGTCAATGCCCAAGGGCGTGTCGGAACGTTGCAGCCGGGTTCGCACCTGCTGATAAAACTGATCGCCAAACTCTGTCTCCTCTGAACGCAGGTCAATGACAAGGTGGCGCAGATCAAGGGTAAGCTTGCCGTCAAGTTGCACCGGCGCTTCGAGTCGCTGTTGCAGCAGCGCTAGGGTGAGGGGGGTGCGCTCGGGTGGGGCGATCGCACACCAGGCCGGTTTCGCCAGCACCAGCACACTGGTCAACAGCGAGAGCAAGAGCACCATGCGCCGCAGCAGCGCACACCAAGCGGGTTGTGAAACTGGCATAGAATTCAGTCAGATTCTTGAGAATACTCTTGAGAACGAAGCAATGCGGCCAGGAAAACAGTGACGACAGGGTCTGTTGAAGACTATCACCGAATGGGAGAAGCCGATGTGTTGGGCGATCGCTCGATGAAATCGCTCGGTGAAATCGCTAGCGGGCTGCATTGTCAAACCTAATTCCAGAAGCCCCGACTCACTAACCCACGGCAAAACGCGGCACAAAGTATCTTGAAGCGATGCTGGTAGGGAACGCAGATGTGCGTTTCAACAGCCCTATCACGCTGGCAGATTCAGAACCGGATATGGCCATTGTTAGGCTTCTATGGGTTATCTGTTAGGAAAGTAGTTTTAAGACTAATGAACTAAGGCAACACTTATCTCTTTCACAGTCGTAATTTAGATACCATTCCGGGAATCTGGCTAGTGTAGCAAGTATGCTGCCTTGCTCGGCAAAGCCACTACAGAGGCTGAAGCCTGGGAGTTCTCGTGTATCATTCAAAAGAAACCGCAAGGTGAATTAAACGAATGCAGACGACCGAGGAAAGAGCCAGCCGAAAAATTAAACCTACTGTACTCGATATTTTTTGCGGGGCAGGGGGGATGAGCTTAGGATTCGAGAATGCTGGGTGTCAGATATTAGGTGGAATTGATCAAAATCATTATGCAATCGCTACTCATCATCAAAATTTTCCCACTGCCAAGCTGAAGCTACCCTCTCAAGATATCTGTAGTCTTTGTAATCTTGATCAGCTGGGATTGAATCCTGGCGAAGTAGATATTTTAGTGGGTGGACCACCCTGTCAAGTTTTCTCACGGGTTGGCATTGGCAAAATGCGAAAGCTTGGTAGAGATATAGAATCCGACCATAGAAATTTTTTGTATGAGCAGTTTGTAAGATTTGTTTCTCATTATCAGCCTCTGTGCTTTGTAATGGAAAATGTTGATTTTTTGGCCAACAGACAAAAAAAGCTGTTGAGAATTTGCCAAGATTTCAGCCGTAACAAGCAAGAGAATTATCCTGGATATAAAGTTGATTATCGAGTATTAGATTCTTCCAAGTTTGGTGTGCCTCAAAAAAGAATGAGGCTTTTTATAGTGGGGATTCGTTCTGATCTGGAAATTGATCCGCCTTTTCCTAGCCAGCGAGTACAAAGTCCCATATCAGTTGGTGAGGCGATCTGTGATCTTCCTGATCTACAGCCTTTCGTTATGCCCCTCAAGACCAAATCTTCTGGGCCAAAACAGAAAGATGCGGAGTGCCCTTACAAATGTCCACCTCAGTCGCCTTATCAAAAAAAAATGAGGAAGCGTAAGAAGGAAGGTGAAGGGGTATGGAATCATCTTTGCCGTTCTCATAATGACAAGGACATTATGATTTTTGAAATGTTAGATCAAGGTGGAAAATATAGGGACATACCTAAAGAGATGATGCGGTATCGAGTTGATATTTTTGATGACAAATATAAGCGTTTAATTTGGAATGAGCCAGCTTGGACTTTGACTGCTCACATGAGAAAAGACGGTCTGGCATACATTCATCCTCTACAAAATCGCAGTATCTCTGTTCGTGAAGCTGCTAGGCTTCAAAGCTTTCCTGACGATTTTGTTTTTTATGCTCCGATGACCCGGATGTTTGAATTGGTGGGCAACTCTGTACCACCTCTTCTTGCAGAGGCAGTTGCTAAGCCTCTAGTCCAGTTGATCCAATCCTACCGAAAGGAGCAGAAAATCTGCTGATTTCACTCGTTTTGGGGCAACCTAAATTAAGAGCTATGCTCTCTGTAGAGAGTGAAGTTACAATTTGGTCAACGCCAGCCCAGCCTTCAATCATGGGTCTAAACACCAACGATATACCTAAATCTATGTACGACATTGCTGAACCTCGTGCTTCGGCGATGATAGAGTCTCTACGTGCTTTTGGCTACAATGTTCAGACTGCTATCGCAGATCTTATAGATAACAGTATTACGGCTAAAGCACGCAATATCTGGCTGAGCTTTTGTTGGGATGGTGCTAACTCCTATATTTCTATTCGGGATGATGGACATGGCATGACGGAAGCGCAACTGATCAGTGCAATGCGTCCAGGTAGCCAGCATCCTTTGGAGGAAAGAGACCCAGACGACTTGGGGCGATTCGGCTTGGGACTGAAGACAGCCTCTTTCTCTCAATGTCGACGGTTGACAGTCGCCTCGCGCTCAAAAGATCATGCGGTTGCTATCAGGCGATGGGATCTAGATTACGTCAACCAGGTTGACGAGTGGAGGCTGCTTCATACTCCTGCGGAAGGTTCAGCCCAGAAATTGAATGACTTGGAAATTATGCCTTATGGCACGATTGTACTGTGGGAATGCTTGGATCGGATTGTAGGTACAGCAAAAACAGACGACCAGAAAGCTCAAGATGATTTTCTTGAAACGGTTGAAGTTGTAGAAAACCACCTGGCAATGGTATTTCATCGTTTTTTAGAAAAGCGCGATCGCCTCAAACTCTGGATCAATCATCACCGTATTGAACCCTGGAATCCATTTCTACTTGATGCTCAAGCGACTCAGATTTTGCCTCTGGAACCCCTTACTTTTAAGGGTGAAACGGTTCGGGTTCAGCCTTATGTCTTACCGCACCATTCCAAAATTGACCCTGACACCTACAACAAAGCAGCAGGATTAAATGGTTGGAATGCTCAACAGGGTTTTTATGTGTATCGCAATGAACGCCTGCTGGTTGCTGGTGATTGGTTGGGCTTGGGGGGATATCGCAAGGATGAACACTGTAAACTGGCACGAATTCAAGTAGATCTGCCGAATTCAATGGATAGTGATTGGAATATCGATATCAAAAAGTCAAGGGCGCGTCCACCCGCATTGTTAAAGGCTGATCTGAAACGCATAGCAGGTTTGACTCGTAAGAGAGCTACAGAAATATATAGACACCGAGGAAAGGTGGTTGCAAGGCAAACCCCTACCAACTACTCATATCTTTGGGAGCAGAAGGTAAAGCACGGAAAAACCTTCTACAGTCTTAATCAAAAACATCCAATGTTAGAGGCTGTTTTGAGTCAATCAGCAGATCTCGCTCCAACACTTAAGGCTCTCTTAAGCATAATTGAAGAAACGGTTCCAGTGCCGCTAATCATAGTGGATAACTCAGAGCACCCTTATGCCCAAGCTCAACCGTTTGAAGGAGTCAATACTGAAGAGTTATTAAAAGTTATTACTCAGGTTCTTGACACTTTACTCAAGAATGGGTGGGACTTCAAAGATGCAAGGAGTCGTCTGTCAAGCATGGAACCCTTCCAAAATCATCAAGATTTGATTGCTGTTGTACTGGAGCAATACCAAAAGCAGGAGGACAGATGAGCAACTCGCACGAATACGAGCAGGCACTTGATTTTGCGCTGTCAATGCTGAAGCGCAATGATGACGTTACCGACGATCTGATTCGGTCAACAGTTGAGCTTGCGATCAAGATGGTGGCGCTTCAGGGTGATCCTGAAAATATCGATGTCGCAGGGCTTGTCTGGGATCTCCAAAGCCGATTTAATGTCAGGATTGGAACAGGTACTATCCTGGAAAGTAAGGATCGTAGAGATTGGTTGCCGGAACGCCGTGACAATATTGAGTGGCGCTTCTGGAAACGATATGAGCGCTATCTACTTGAAGAAGAAAATTGGTCACCTCGGATTATTCGGCGAGTTGACGAACTCACGGATAAAGTTCTTGAGAGACTTGAAAACCCAACTCGCAATGGCAGTTGGGATCGGCGTGGTATGGTAGCTGGTCAAGTTCAGTCAGGAAAAACGGCAAACTATACTGGTTTAATTTGCAAAGCAGCAGATGCAGGCTATCGGTTAATCGTTGTTTTAGCAGGAATGCACAATGACTTGCGGAGCCAAACCCAAATTCGGCTAGATGAAGGTTTTCTTGGCTACAATACACGGCATCGGATGACATTTGATCAGAGTAATCTTCGAGTTGGAGTAGGTGCTCTCAAAGGAGAAAAGCTGCATCCTGTTCAGTCACTCACCCATAGTGAGGAGAAAGGGGATTTCAAGCTTACGATCGCAAAACACTCTAGTATTGACTTGAGTTCTGTTCCATTACTGTTGGTCGTCAAGAAGAACGGATCAATTCTCAGCAATCTTAACCGTTGGCTAACTGGAAGATATGGAGAAAGAGATTCACAAAATGGACGTATAATTATTCACGATGTTCCCTTGTTATTAATTGATGATGAATGCGATAACGCTTCCATCAACACAAGAGATGAAGATGCAAACCCAACGACCATCAATGCAAGAATTCGAGAGCTACTACACAGCTTTGCTCAAAGTTCTTACGTTGGCTATACAGCGACACCTTTTGCCAATATTTTTATCAATCTAAATACCAGAACAGATCAACATGGTGATGAGCTTTTTCCACGGGACTTCATTGTAAATCTTCCTGCTCCAGACAACTATGTTGGTCCAGTACGCTTTTTTGGTCTGGCTGCTGACCCTGAAGCTGGGCTGGAAGCGCAAGACAGTTTGCCTGTAATCCGCTATATCGAAGATTATGAAGATTGGGTAGCTGATAAACATAAGACGGACTACGTGCCTGGATCACTACCAATTTCTCTAAAAAAAGCCCTTAACTCTTTTATCATTTCCTGTGCCACAAGAATGGCGAGAGGACAGGGGCGAGAACATAACTCAATGTTGATTCATGTTACTCGCTTCACGGAAGTACAGAACAAAGTTAAAACGCAGATTAATCGCGAAGTGCAGCACTTACAACGTCGGCTACGCTATGGCGATGGTGAAGCTTCTGATAAACTTTTATCGGAATTTGAAAGGCTTTGGAATGATGATTTTGTGCCAACTTCTGAAGCTATTGACGACCCTGATACTCCGAAAGTTAATTGGCAGGAAATTAGAGCTTATTTAGAGGCAGCCGCTCAAAAAATTCAGGTTAGAGTTATCAATGGTAAAGCTAAAGAACTTTTAGATTATATAGACAATCCTGATGGTCTTAATGTTATTGCAATTGGTGGCAACAAATTATCTCGTGGACTAACTCTTAACGGCTTGACTGTTAGCTATTATCTTCGAGCTTCCAAGATGTATGACACGCTGATGCAAATGGGACGATGGTTCGGATATCGACCAAAGTACCTCGATCTTTGCCGATTGTACACAACAAGTGAATTGGTGGAGTGGTACGAGCATATTACTATCGCCAGCGAGGAGTTACGACAAGAATTTGACTATATGGCAATGTTGGATAAAACTCCTGCTGAATTTGGATTGAAAGTTAGGACACATCCTGCAGGACTTGCTATTTCTAGTGTGGGCAAGATCAGAGATGGGAAAACATTACAAGTATCCTATTCTGGCTCAATCAGTGAGACTGTTGCCTTTTATAAAGACCCTACAAGAAACCAGAAAAATTTGGAAAAATTTGCACAATTTTTCACAGAATGTGGTGAACCTGCTGTTGCTCCGACTGTAACTTCGGGGGATGCATATGTCTGGAGAGATATACCTGGTAGCGACATTGTAAGACTTTTAAGAAGTATAGAAACTCATCGCGACTCTTTAAGAGCTAATAGTAGACTTTTGGCAGAATATATTAGTGCTCAACTTGCGAAAAGTGAGTTAAGAAGTTGGACAGTTGTACTGAAGTCTAAAAGAATCTTCAAGTCAGATGAAACCCCAAAATATGTACATATTAATGGGTGTAGAGTCGGTTTATATAAGCGCACTAAATCAACAGCTAGCAGTGCTGACCGATATTCGATTAAAAGGTTAGTTAGTCCAGCAGATGAAAGTATTGATCTACCAGAAGAGGTCAGACGGCGAATACGAGAAGAAACGAGACAAGACAGTACATCACGAAATCAGGTTGTAGATGGTGAGCCAAGTAATCCTTTTAGACGAGAGCGATCTTCTGATAGAGGACTTCTCCTCATTTATCCTCTTGATCCAGAAGATGCTGGATGGTCGCTGGAACCACCGATTTTAGGATTTGCAATTAGCTTTCCCAGCAGCACAAATGCGAGCAGCGTGGAGTATCGGGTAAATAACGTTTACTACTCAGAAGAATTTGGGGATGAAGATGAAGAATGAACATTTCTGAACTTTGGAGTGAGCTTGAGCGTACTATTCAACAAAATAGATCTGGCTATGTAACTCGAAGAGTTAGACCAAACTCCCTGTGCGATTTGCGTATTGCTGTAATAGAACCGCAAGGGACGCGAGCATTGCTACTGAGAGTAAGACGTACAGTTACCGAATTTATTCGGGAATACCCGAAATCTGAAGGTTTTCAAATACAGTTAGTACAATTGTCGGACGATGGCCAGGATTATGTGACCCTCCAACTTGCTTTAACTCAGAGCCGTTACTCTGACATTTTTACTGCGCTAGTTGATGACGTGATCACAGGCGTTGCTGAAAAACCAACCGAGGAAACTGGACTAGAAGAATTTGTCGTGCGCCTACGGCGATGGCAAGCATTTCTGAAGGCAAATCAACCAGAAGGGCTAAGTGAGATTGCTCAACAGGGACTTTACGGAGAACTGTGGTTTTTGAGGCAGGTGATTTTGCCACATCTGGGTTTGTTCAATGGACTCCGATGTTGGACTGGTCCAAAAGGAACTCAGCAGGATTTTCAGTTTTCTCGATGTGCGGTTGAGGTCAAAACGACCAGTGCAAAGCAACATCAGAAATTAGCAATCGCCAGCGAACGACAACTGGATGATACTGGCGCAGGGGTGATTGTGCTGCTCCATATATCGCTAGATGTGCGACAAGTCCAAGGTGAGACTCTACCGGAGATAGTTGCGAGTGTGCGATCGCTTGTTTCGGGTAACGCGATCGCTAGAGACGAATTAGAAAATCTTTTATTTGAAGTCGGGTATCTAGATATTCATGCGACTCGCTATGAAAATATCGGCCACACCATTCGAGAGCATAACTATTTCAAAGTTGGAGCAGACTTCCCCAAAATTATTGAATCTGATCTCCGCAACGGCGTAGGAGATGTGCGTTATACCATCAGCGTTGCTGAGTGCAAACGCTTCTCTATTCCAGAATCAGAAGCTATTGCGCTGATAGGAGATCAGCCATGAGCAATGATGATCTGGAACTCGGCCGATTTGTCGAAAATCTTCATCAGGAAGTCATCTTCGATGCGGAGGGTAATCAGACTGAGGAAGAGGGCGGTTCCTTTCGAGAGGAAGCTTTTACCCACCTCATGATCGAGTATTTGACCGAAGCAGGTGAACTTGAAGATGGACACGTTTGCTATCACAGTGCCCGTGGTATTAAAGTCAACGGCTACAATCTCCAAGAAGAAGAGGGGCGGCTCGATTTATTCATCTCCATTTATAATCAGAATCTTAGTCCTACTACTGTTCGTAAGGATGCGGTTGAAAGTGCTTTTAAGCAACTGATTAATTTTCTGAGCAAAGTCCACAAAGGCTATCACCAATCGATCGAAGAAGCCTCTCCGACCTTTGATATGGCACAGTTAATTCACAGCCAGCGCAGCCAATTTAGCCATGTACGTCTATTCCTCTTCACCGACGGACTAACCACACTACAAACCAAGAAAAGTCAAGACGTAAACGGAGTCAACTATTCCTATAACATCTGGGATCTTCGCCGAACTTATCGCTGTGTCACATCAGGACAAAAACGAGAGGCGATCGAAATTAATTTTCAAGCCCAGTACGATTCTGTTATTCCCTGCCTTGCCATGCCAGAATCCCAAGCAGATTACCGTGCTTATGTTGCCATCATTCCCGGTGAAATTCTCTGCAAAATCTACGCTGAATATGGCTCAAGACTACTGGAACGCAACGTCCGCTCCTTTCTACAAGCAAAAGGCAATGTCAATAAAGGCATTCGTCAAACGATTTTGAAAGAACCCCACCGTTTCCTTGCCTACAACAATGGCATTTCTGCAACTGCTGAGACAGTGAAACTTGTCGATTTACCCAACGGTGGACAAGGGATTGCCGAAATTCGTGATTTCCAGATTGTGAATGGTGGTCAGACTACAGCTTCTCTCTATCAAGCCGTTCGCAAAGACAAAGCAGATATTTCTGGGATTTACGTCCAAACCAAGTTGACTGTAGTGGATCGCGATCGTATGGATGAAATCGTGCCCCTGATTTCCCGCTACGCCAACAACCAAAATAAGGTCAATGAAGCTGATTTCTCCGCCAACGACCCATTTCACATTCGCGTTGAAGAACTCTCGCGTACTATTTGGGCACCTGCCGTTGATGGCACTCAGCGTCAAACTCGGTGGTTTTATGAACGGGCACGGGGACAGTACGCTGATGCCAAGAATCGTGAATCCACCCCTGCTAAGCAAAAAGCTTTCACGCTTACCCATCCGAATGCTCAAAAATTTACCAAAACCGATCTTGCAAAATTTGAACACACTTGGGATCAGCTTCCTCATATCGTCAGTTTAGGTGCCCAAAAAAACTTTGCCAAGTTCACAGTTGGCTTGACAGAGAAGAGCCGCCCTGAGCCAGACGAAACCTACTTTACTCGCCTCATCGCCAAAGCTATTTTGTTCAAAAGTGCAGAGAAGATTGTCCAGAGTGAGAAGTTTGGCGGTTATCGTGCAAATATTGTGACCTATACCTTGGCATACTTGAGCTATAAAACTCAGCAAGACGTAGATCTAGATAAGATCTGGAAGCAGCAAAGCCTTACACCGTCGCTTCAACAAGCAATTCAAATGATTTCGAGAGAAGTCCACCAAGTAATCACAAATCCACCTGATGGTCGTAATGTTACAGAATGGTGCAAGAAGGAGTCCTGCTGGAGGGCTATTCAGGGGATTCCAACTGAGACATTTGAAGGTTCTTGCTTGACAACTTAAAATCCACAAATCTAGTCCGCTGACAAACCCAAACGCTTCCTGATGCAAAGTAAGTGATTGCCAAACAGCCAAACAATGCGTCGGTGCGAACGAGCTTGGTGTTGAGTTCAAGATTATCTACCGCCCTACAACTTCATCGTGCAACTGCCAGAGTTTCAGCATGTCGACCACCACCCTACACCAGACGATATTTTTTAGATTATCGAGGTGGCAAGGATTAGCCTGATAAACGATTTGCAGAGAAAGATTTGCAGATCAGAGCCAGCATTTATCAAATAGCGGAAATCGAGAACGACTGGGTGATTGCTCCTCGCGGCTAAGCAACGGGGCGTTGCGGAATGTAGATATGAATTGCCCTCATTATCCCCAACCTTCCAGATCTGCCAATCTTTAGTGGAGCGGTTGCTGTAGGCAAGTTGCTGTAGAAATTTAGAACGGATCAGTGGTCTTGTCTATTTTCGACTCGTTGCGCCAAGCGGCGCGCACCAGCCGGATCGGCTCATACTCATAGGCCTCTTTCACATGATCGCGAATCACGCGCAGCGACCCATCCCCCACAGCGTCAATGGCTTGCCAAATTGCGGTTTGGTCTTCGGGAGGAACCAGCTGATCGAGCGCGATCGCCTCTCCAGCTTCGATCAGCTTTTCGAGGTGATCATAAATGGTGCGGCTGCTGAGGCCGCGCTGCGCCGCAATCTCTTCGGGGGAGAGCGCTTGCTGATGCAGTTCTAGCGTGGCGTAATAGGAGCGGGATAGGGCAGAGCGATCGCCCGATTCTTTTCCCGAGGGTGGGGTGGGGCTGCTCGTCTCAACGGCTTCGTCCCCATCGTCTTGCAGCGGAATCCCCTGCTCTTCGCAAAAGGCGCGAATCGTGTCTACAAACCGAGGCCCGTACTTCGTGCGCTTATAGGTGCCCACCCCCGAAATGCGCGAGAACTCTCGAAGGGTCTGCGGCTGCTGCCGTGCCATGAGCTGCAGGCTAGAGTCGGCAAAGATCACGTAGGGCGGCACCGACTCGGCATCGGCCAGGGTTTTGCGGAGCGATCGCAGCAGATCAAGCAGCATCTGCACATCGGCTTTGGCGCGATCGCTCATCAGATCAGGCGCATCTTGCTGCTGCGGCACAACGGCCACCTGCACCGCCTGCTGTCCCTTCATCACGGCCCAGCTTTGGGCATTGAGCCGCAGCACCGGATAGCCATCGGTGGTTTCCTCCAGCAGGCCCTGATGCAGGAGCGATCGCCCCAGGGTGCGCCACGCATCCGCCGTGCGGTCTTTGCCAATGCCATAGGTCGAGAGCCGATCATGCCCCCGCTGCAAGACCTTGCGATCCTTCGAGCCGCGCAGCACGTCGATGATGTGCTTCATGCCAAACCGCTGCTCACACCGCGCCACGCAGGAGAGAAACTTCTGCGCTTCGACCGTCCAATCTTCCACCGGTTTGGGATTGATGCAGTTGTCGCAGTTGCCGCAGTTGCCGTCAAACCGCTCGCCAAAATAGCTTAGCTGAATCGTGCGCCGACAGTGCGGCGATTCGGCATAGTCCAACACTTGCCGCAGCTGCTGCCGCGCAATTCGCTGCTCTTCTTCTAGCGGCTCCCCCGTGGCCGGATCAACCTTTTGAGCAATCAAGAACTCAATGGTTTTGCTATCGCCATAGCCATAGAACAGCGTGCAGCGGGCGGGTTCGCTGTCGCGTCCGGCACGTCCTGCTTCTTGGTAATAGTTTTCGAGCGATCGCGGCAAGTCATAATGCGCCACAAACCGCACATCGGGCTTGTTGATGCCCATGCCAAAGGCAATGGTCGCCACCATAACCCGCACATCGTCGCGGATGAAGCGGGTTTGGTTTTCACTGCGGGCGCGATCGCTCAACCCCGCATGATAGGGAAGCGCCGCCACCCCATCCTGTTGCAGCCGCGCTGCCAGCTCATCTACTTTTTTGCGGCTCAGGCAGTAGACAATGCCCGACCCATCCGTTTGGCGCATGAGGTCGAGCAGTTCGCTATAGGAGTTGCGCGATTTGGGCCGCACCTCGTAGTAGAGGTTTTGGCGATTGAAGCTCGCCACGTGAACGACGGGCGATCGCAGCGCCAACTGCTGCACAATATCCTGCCGCACCCGCTCAGTGGCGGTGGCCGTTAGCGCCATCACCGGCGTATCGGGAAACCGCTGCCGCAAATTCCGCAGTTGTCGATATTCTGGGCGAAAATCATGGCCCCATTCCGAGACGCAATGGGCTTCGTCGATGGCAAACCCCGCCAGCCCCACGGTCGCCTTTAGCCGATTCAGAAAAGGAGTGAAGCGATCGCTCAACAGCCGCTCAGGCGCCACATACAGCAGCTTGATATCACCATTGAGAATGCTCGATTCCCGTTGCTGCGCCTCAAGCCCAGTAATGCTGCTATTGAGAAAGGTAGCCCCAATGCCATTGTCGACCAGCGCCTGCACCTGATCCTGCATCAGCGCAATCAGCGGCGACACCACCATCGTCACGCCTTTGCGTAGCAGCGCCGGAAGCTGAAAACACATGGACTTGCCGCCCCCGGTGGGCATAATCACCAGCACGTCTTGATCGGCTAACGCCGCCTCAATAATTGACTGCTGCCCCAGCCGAAAGCGGTCATAGCCAAAGTAGTGCTTGAGCGCATCAGGAAGCGAAGCCTGAACAGGGTTAGACGAAGTGAACTGAGCAGTCATGATCGAGGAAGAAACCCAACAGTTGATTGCAGCAATTTAGGATGCCAAAGGCAAGGGAGCACCGTTCTCTGAAACGGCAACGCCAACGCGCTTCGCAATCCACGTACAAGTATACTCACATCGGCAACGCAGCTTTGGTCTCGGATGCATCAACTGAGGGATAGATCTAGGGGGCAACCGCGCTGACCTAACCTTGCCCAGAACGCGTCACACGTCATCTGCATCAACGCAAATGCAGAGGGAGTAGGGCGATCGCCCTACTCCCTCTCCCTACTCCCTCTCTTTGTGGGCAACGCTGTCGCTAGAATTCGCTAGTGCGATCGCACCAACACCGTCATATACTGCCCATCCATAAACGGCGCGGGGATAATCGGCGTAAACTGCGCTCGATCCGTCGCCACCTTTTTCACATACAGCTCATTCATTAAATGGATCACCTGGTCTCTCGTGCCGATGATCCAAATTTGCGCATTGCTCTCGCCCTGGTGCGATCGCACCAGCGCCTTAATCTCTGAACTCATGGGTTTTTGCCTCGCTAATGAGATGTATCGAAGAAACGCGCTCAGGGCGTGGTTGACCCAACCACTTGTCAGCATTCGCGAGGCGCTTGATAATCATCAAAGCCTGGCTCCTGCCTTGGCCAGGAGTCAGGTCAGCTGGTTAGTGAGTGCGTCCAACACTCCTAATCAGCGCCCAAAACCCCAAGCGCGCGTTTTACTTGTCACCGGAATCAAATTCCGGTAGCTGGAAGCATAAAACATCTGATCTTAAAACGCAAGACCTACCTGTTACTGTTTGCCCTAGTCTTCACGATTGCGATCGCACCCATTTCCCTGGGTAGCCTCATCTGATGAAACGCTATAAATCGTTTGATCCAGTTGACATAAGTTTTCTCGGTTTCATAAGAGTAATGCCTGACCCGAAGCACCTGGCGAACTTGGTCCAAAAGCTTAGGGGTAGATGCCATGGCAACGTTTGTACGGAGAACAGCATTGTGATCAATGGTACATGCTTGCGTTCCTCTGGCTTTATTGAAGTTATACGGAAGATTTCTAGTTAATTACCCCCAGCAAAAATAGTATGCAGCCAATATCCGTATAACTGCCTACAGAGGGTGAATTATACGGAAACCGTCGGTATAACTGCCCCTTATAGGGTAGTTATATGGAAAGTGGCGGCATAATAAGTTGTTATGCCGCAAGCCCTCGGTTGAGACAGTAGCTTAAAGTGACTTGTGGGACAATCACAATCAAAATTACTTGGAATAGTAGTTGTAACGACAATTTGTAACTACAATTAGATATTGTAGCTGTCGTTCAGTTATGGAATATGAATGGGATGAAGCAAAACGTCTTGCTAATCTTCGTAAACACGGCATCGATTTTGTTGATGTTCTAGCCGTATTTGACGGCGATATCTTAACGGTTGAGGACAATCGTTACAGTTATGGAGAGCAGCGTTTTGTCACATTCGGTTTGTTGCAAGGGCGAGTGATTGCCGTTGTCCATACAGAACGTGAGGATTGCACTCGTATTCTTTCTGCAAGAAAAGCGACGAAATATGAACAACGAACCTACTTCGAGCAACTCTCAAACTGATTGGCAACGATTAGACGCAATGAGTGATGAGGATATTGATTTGTCAGACTGTCCAGAGATTACACCAGAAATGTTTGCTAAAGCAGTAGTGCGACGAGGTTTACCTACCACAAAAGCCAAGGCTCAAGTTACACTCCGCATTGATAGCGATGTATTGGAGTGGTTCAAGTCTCAAGGGCGAGGCTATCAGACACAGATCAATCAATTGCTACGAGCGTATATGGAGGCACATCAATAACAGACAGGTTGAGATTGCCTATGAGAACGAAGATTGAAGCGGCATAACAACCCCAATGCACCCGACCGTTTACAAATGATCTGTGAGAATTCAAGGTTACTTGCGGCGGGTGATTGGGAACGTTATGCCGCTGATTAGTTGGTGAGGGCGCAGCCGAAAGCTTACTTGTTGGTGCTTGAAGTTAAGGTGGTGTAGAGCTGTCGTGCAGGCGGCGTTTTGGAGCTATTGGCGAGGCGATCGCAATATGTTGTTGGAAACTAAACGGTTAATTTTGCGAGAATTGACTCCCAATGACGTGGATGATTTACTTGAAGTCCTCTCTGATCCAGAAGCGATGCAGTTTTATCCACAGCCGTTTGACCG
>JAHHHI010000096.1 GCA_019359435.1 Kaiparowitsia implicata GSE-PSE-MK54-09C | reverse complement strand
TATTTCAACTGGATTTGGCAGCATAGCCGTTTTAAAACTACCGCCGCACAGCGAGCGAGGTTAGCAACACGATCCTGGAATTGGCACGATATTGCCACCTATCCCACATTAATTTGAGGCACTACCGGGGTTTTTTAAGCGCTGCAGACCATGCAGCACACCAGAATCCATATAGAAGACACGCTGACCTACGCGTCGGGATCGCGCCAGAATATAACTTGCTCAGTGAGGGGTTGAAGCTGGGTTCCAGGATAATAAAACTCAAGAATACGGGCAGCAGACCAGTCCAGCCGTCCTAGGTTATACGCCCCTGTTTGGCTCATTCCCACAGCATGCCCCAGCCCGCCCCCAATGAAGGCGTAGCCTGTGTGAACTCGCTGCGTCTGTGGCGGAGGAACAGGGGCCGCCGCAGGTTCACCCGCCGCCGCTTCGCCCAAAGCTTCAGCCGCAGGCTCTAAACTAGCCTCTGCATCGGTGGCGGGTAGCTCTGGCACAACCTCTTCAAAAATAGGCTCCATATAGAACAGCAGACTGCGGGGCGGCAGTAGCGCTCGCAAGATTTCGTCTTTTTCGAGTGTCACGGTACCTGCATCCGTTTGCACGGAGAGAGTTTGGACGCGGCCACCCGTTGCTCGCTCAACTACCTGCATCTGCTCAATGCGGGTCATGCGCCCAAGGGGGTGCTGCCGATTTTGCAGGTATTGCTTGAGTCCGCCAGCAATTTCTTCTAGGGTGCCGTCATAGCGCCAACGAAACGTATCCCAGCCGACTTCGTTAAAGCCCTGGCTGAGATTGATAAACGTGCGGAAGTTGCGCTCATCGGATAGCGGCTGTTGGGTAAGATCCCACACGCTCTGCACAGAGTCTACGCGGGGTCTCAGATAGGGGCGATCGCTCCCATTCCACACATCGGTAAACGCCGCCGTGACCCCGCCCGTAGTGGAGGAATATAGCGCATCGATTAGCTCGTTGCGGTAGGTGAGCACCTGCCCTTGGGTGGCGGCGATCGCCCGATCCGACACCTCTGCGGCCCCGGTCAGCCCTCGATAAACCTGGCATTGCGTATCCGCACAGAGCTGATAACTATCAATCTCAAATCGCCGCAGGTTCCGCAGCGCATAGGTGCGCGCCAGAATTGCCTGCGCTTGAATGGTGGTAGGGGGCGCACCGAGGCCAATTTCGTGTGGCACAACCCCTCGCAGGTAGGTTTCAGTCGGCACATGATTGACCAACGTGTAGGTGTTGTAGGCATTGGGCTGCACCCGCAGGCTGCCACCGTAGAGCTGGCGATTCTGGGGCTGGTTTGTGCGATTGATATTGACCCGATTATTGGATGGTAAGATCTCTAGCTCATCGCGGGTATAGCGAAAATTATTGACCACAAACGAGGCTCGAGGCACCTCCTGTTCTACAGTGCTGCTCACAAACGCGTTAGGAGCCCCCTGTGCTTCGAGGTTGCGCAGCAATAGCCGCCGCACGAGGGGATTGTTATAGGTGCCGCGCTTCGCCCAAACCTGCCACTGGTTAGGCTGCGCCACTTCAACGGCAATGCCGCGAGCGGTCCATTGCTTAGCACTGTCTTCTGCACTTTCAAAACTGCGATGCGTGCTCAGCACTACCCGCTCGGTTACCCGAGGTTCGGGTAAGGGTTCCATCACAACATCCAATTTCACAGGAGCAGTCGTCGTGAGGGTTTGGGGCTGTTCTCCCGTTTTGAACCGCAGGGTAAGGCTTTGACCCGTCGTCGGTTCAACGGTGATTTGATCTTGAGGTTGCTCACCAAAGCGTTGCACAATGCCCACCTGAATCACCGGATCTAAGGGGGGTGTTTGGGCGATCGCCCTCGGCATCAACACCAGCAGCCCGCCCAGCGCTAGCCCCACGCCCGCCCAGCTCTGCGGGTGTGGGAGTTGTTTTCGCGACGGCGTTGCGTTGTGTGTTGAAGAAACGCGCGGATGAACGATGCGACCAAAGGTAACCATAGGTGAAAGGGGGTGAGAGGAGGCACAGCGACTCCAGGCCATCGACAGAATCGCGAATGAAATGTTCCGGCTCTACTGAAGCTGCGATCGACGGATCTACGACATCTAATTGTTTATTCTGAATGCTGCGGCCTCAGCCGGATGGCATCCAGACAGAATCCTAGCTGAATTCTCCCAGACTCGGTTCTCGTTGCTGACCGTGGGGCCGAGCTAGATTAACCGAGTCTGTTCAGAGATGAGTACCGTACATTGGCTCGAGCGATCGCCAAGGCTTGAACCTAACTATTCTATCCGCGATTTTTCCGGATGCACCCCAAAGACAGATGCACGATTCATTAAAGACGAGGCTTCAAACGGAGATCTCGAACAGCCGAACGCCCCCTTCACCGCATCAGATGCGACTCCGCAAGGAGTGACATTAGGACATTAGGCGGCTCAGCTCTAAAAATCCTGACTTATCTCTGGCTTCATCTGTAATTCCCCGGGGAAGGGTGGGCACTACTAAGAGTACGGAGTTCTACCAGACGGTTTGATAGCAGGATGTGAGCCCGATGCTATCAAGTGAATTCAATGTGAGCCTAGGACAGGGTAAGCCCAGGACAGACGAGTCCGGTCTTTTGAATTCAGCCTATTTGCGTGGCTGAGGGGCAAAAGTCGCATTGTTTCTAGCAATCTAAACTAGTATTTATGGAGTGCGATCGCCCTAGAACGCGTCAGCTTCTGAGGGGAAAACCTGAGCCGCCGTAGGCAGTGTTGACACAGCACACATGCGGCACTGGTGCAGCAATCGAGTCGGTTTCGCCAGTTTCACTCCGACTGGCTCCCATCTGAGAACGGTATCGTTAGGGTCTTTTGTCAGTGACTTCTCAGCCAGCGCAGATTCAAGAACTGATTAACGCCATAGACGCTGCTTTAAGCAAAAGCAGCAGTCGGTTGTCCTGGTTTGGCGGCAGAGATGCCGATCAGCAGCGTCAGATTCTAGAACAAACCCGTGGCTATCTGACTCAGCTCCAGCAAGAGCGCCGCTTGGCCCCTCCCTTAAGCGACGCGGCAAGCAGCGCTCTCGCCTCCTCGTCGACGGTGGAGTCGGCCCAGCAGGTGTTGCAGGCCGTCTTGCAAGAAATGAGCTACCTGCGCACCAACGTCATGCAACCGATGCGGCAGGATATTGAACTGCTGCGGCAGCAGCGAGAAAGCCTGCTAGAAGAAGTGCGCCAGCTTGAACACCAGCGCCAGCAATCGGCGCTGCCAGCCCAGTCAGTCAACCAGCAGCAGGTGATCAACGACTTTATGCAGGCGTTGATGGGCCGCGTGCAGGATCAGCTGAATGGGCAGGTCACCCAGATGATTGCCCGCATCGAGACCCAGAGCCAGGGCGATCGCTCCCTGCCGTCGGGTGTCTCGGGTCAGAGTGCCTTGCCGCCCGACGATCGCTTGGCGCAGCTGCAACCGGGCAAAACCCAGTCTGACCAACTCCTACTGAAGCTAGACAGCACGCTACAAGTGATTTTTGAATCGCTTCAGCGCAACATTGAGAGCTATCAAGATTCTCTGGGGCAAGGGCTAGATAAGATGCATAGCCTGGGGCAGCAGGGCGAAGCCATGTTTGCCGCCATGGTAGAGCGGCTGGCACAGCAGCTCGGGCAAGAAGCCTCTACGTATTTGCAGTCATCCATGGCACAGGGGCCTTGGGAGGGTGAGCCGGGAGGCCGCGCCCCCGATTCGCGGCAGATCGCGGATTCAGAGACTGGGGCGATCGCCGAACTCATCTCAAACCATGAACTAGACGAAATTGATCAGCTTCTGAGCGAACTGACCCACGAGTCATCGACGGTGATCCAGCCCGATTTAGAAGATGACCCCGACGAAGATCTGGCGCGCTATCAGCACCCAGCTCCGGTCAACCCCACAACCTCATCGTCAGCGGATTTAGATGACTTATTTGATCTAGACGATTTGTTGCTAGAAGATAGCACCCCAGCCTTTGATGATGATGAGTTGACGATATTCCAGGTCGATGACACTCAGATTACTGCTGGAGAGCAGAATCCAGTCGATCTGACCCTGCCAGACATGGCCGATCTTCGCCGCCCCTTCAATGACGACGAGGATCTAACCGTGTTTCAGGTTGGTGATCTAAATCTGGGCGATGATGGCTCGTCGGCATCCACTAACCTGCCCGAGCCAGACGCAAGCACCGCAGACTTAAACCCGCGTCATGAGACCGAACTCACATCAGCTGAGATTGAGGCTCGCGAATTTGATGATGCCTTTGATTTGCTGAATCAAATCACGACGCAGCGACAGTCTGCTTCTGAAGAGTGGAATCAGGAAGCATTCGCCCAGCCTGAATTCGATCTAGATCTTGAATCTGATCTAGATCTTAAGGAAGAACTAGATTTTGAGGCCGCCTGGGACGAAGCCGCTGAATCGGCAGCAGAGGGCGATCGCACTTCTGCCAGTACCTTCGACGACCGAGCTGAGAGCACCCCCAGCGATACACCTAGCCCCATTTCTGACGAGAAACCGGCTGACTCCCAATACGCCAATGCAGACGCCGCAGACGAGCCAGTTGACGAAGTTGACGAACTCTACAACACGCTGTTTGGCATGGATGTGGCGCGGGAGAGCGTGCACTTGGACGACGTTGTAGTCGATCGACATTTGGCCGATGCCAGCCAGCATATTGCGGTCGACGCAGAATCTTGGCTAGCCGAGACAGAATCAGCAGACCCCTTAGAGCCTTCTGTAACCGCCGCAGAGGATGCGGCAGCACTCGATCTGGAGCAGGCGTTATTTGCAGGCTTGGCTGATTTGGCAGAGTTGCCCGTTGAGGATGACGAACCTGAATTCCAGGATGAGAATGCCCTAGATATTCAAGTGCTCGGGCAGCCTGAGAGTTCCGATTTCGAGGAGGATTCAACACCAACGCCAAGCGTTCCGACTCTGACCGGGATGGATGGGGTGACCGTTATTGCCTCGCTAGCAGAGTTGGCAGACTTAGCGGCGCGTCCTCTGCCCTCCGCTGGGGGCAATACCGTAGGTTCTGTAGATGACGACGAGTACATTTCTGCGGCTCCCGGTGAGGATTTGGTGGTAAAAGGGGCGATCGCCGATGAACAACCGGTTGCCTACGATTTAGATGCTGAAACACTGCAGCGCCTGACGCTAGATCTAAATCGCTTAGAAGGGCTAGATCAAGCGGCGATCGCCCCGCTCGATCTGCCAGACATCGCCGACTCAACCCAGGAACTGCCTGCGACTGCCGTTCCCGATAGCGACGACCAGCCCACAGGCGAATTAATCGCCGATGGTTCCCCCACAGCAGAGACTCCGCCCAGTGACGACCCGTTTCTAGACGAGGGGTCGATTGATTTGGCCCCTCTGGGTGAGCAACCTGCCGACGAGCATGATGTTCCCCGTGATGCGACCGACGACGCATCACCCGATCTGAGTCTGCCGCTGCCCGAGGCCGCCGTAGCGCCAGAAGAGGTATTGCCCGATACACCCCCTGAGACCCTAGCGTCGTCCCTGCGCTGGGATGGCCTAGAGCTAAGGGTATTCAATCAGCCCACGCCTCAAAGTTTGGATCTACGGCAAGGGGATGGCGACGACCTAGAGGCAGCTTGGAGCGCCCTGCTAACAGCGCCGCTCGTGCCCCAGCAGCAGCCTGCTCCAGTAGAGTCCTTCCTTGCACCCACCGAACAGGCACCCAGCGCCAGCACCGCGCAAGGGAGAGGTGAGACGGAATATGAGGCAGGGAGCGACGGCTTGACCGACGAACCAGAGAAGAGTTGGGATGAAGCGGCACAAGGCATACCTGAAAATACGCCTGTGGCAGAGGACTCTGAGGCTCTCCTCCCTACTGAACCTACCAATGCGCCACCTGCCAACACAGACGAGCTGCCAATCGATCTACTGGCTGAGTTGACAGCCTTAGGGGACGTAGCAGCGGACTCTGACGATCTCTTTTCTGAGCTAGCAGACCTGCCCGATCTGCCCGACGCGCGAACTAGCGAGGCACCGATGCCCTTATCAGAGACTCCCCCATCAGAAACGACGGAGAGTGTGGAGGAAGATCTACGCACCGCACCGGACGCTGATCAGTCATTGGCAGATTTATTCGCAGAAGATATTTTGCCAACTGAGCGCGTTTATCCGGCAGAGGCCGTGCTGGATAATTTAGACAATCTAGATAATCTGGACAATACAGTGGCCGACCTGTCCCTAGAGCCGCCCTTTGACAATGGGCTGATGCTGAACGACCTGGCGGATTTCTTTCCAGATGAACCGATTGCTTCAACCCCTGCGCCCCCTCCTGGCATTGGCCCCATTCCATCGACCTTTCGGGAACGTTTTTTTGCGTTGCAGTCGCCTACTAATGAGGCGATTGAGAACGACACCGTTGAGCCTACTGATGAATTTCAGCTGGTTGCACCCTCTGAGCAAGGTGCTTCAGCAGAATCAATAGAATCGGGAGCGCCCTTAGATTTTGGTCGCTCGTCAGAGGCTGTAGACCCGACAGAAACCGTAGCCGATCTATTTGGGTTTGAGTCTCAAGGTGAGCCTGAGGCCTCTACGCCTATGGAAGATGCCTTGGATGATCCCTTTGGGGCGTTTGAGCAGGATGTGGCACCGCCGCTGGACTGTGACGAGCCGCTCTCAATTGAATTAGAGGGTGAATTTGACAGTGAATTTGACAGCGGTGCTGCTCCGCTGTTTACTGAGTCCGTCAATGAGTTGGCGATGGGCGATCTAAGCACCAATCAAGCGGAAGACTCAGTTAGCAACTCATTCACTGTAGAAGCGCTGAATCAGGTGTTTGAGGACAAGCCGTCGTCGGAGCCGTCGGAGCCGCCTGTGCCGCCGCCGACAGATTCGGCAACGTCTCCCCCTACTGACCACGTCCCACCAGCGGACGCGGCAAAAAAAAAAGAACCCCACCTTAAGCGACGCCATCGAGCGGCCCGGGGCTTCGGTGCTGTCGCCGACAACCCCCGCCAACGCCGCCGCTGACGACAGTGCACCCGATGGGGCCATGGGCGATCGCCCCAGTCCACCCATTGATCCCCCCATCAATCCACAGACCAGCTCACAGGTTGTCCCACCCAGCGCACCAGCAGACTCGACAGGTGCCCCCCCCCCGCCAGCCCTACCGCCGACCGCCGAGCGGTTGGACGATTTGTTTGCGGAACTAGAGAACGCCAGCGGTCGCATCCACCCGCCTGATCGACTAGTGACGTTAGGCCAGCAAGACGACGACCTGTTTGCAAACCTGGCCCCAAGCGATGCCGCGACAGAGGACGTAGCAGACCGCACAGTGAACGATGCGCCAGCATCTCCTTTGCAGCAGCCCGATGCAGTTGCAAGCGGTTCTGATACGGCCCAGTCTTTCCCCGTTGAGGAGGATGGCTGGGCGACGCCCGCCTCGCCAGCCCCCTTAGAATCTGCTGCTGCCGCATCTCCCAACCTCGACTTGCCGCCAGAGTCAGAACCAGAGTCTGCTCTCGAGCCAAATGTTACCTTAGAGCGATCGCCCACTCCCGAACCGTCATCCCTCCGCTTGGAAGACTTAACCCTAGATTTAGAGCAATCGCTCGGCTCCAACGAGTTGCCTCTATCGGTCTTAGATTTGACGGGAGATTGGGGAGAGACCGACCGAGCAGATGCACCCCGGCTTGAGGATCTGGCGCTCGATTTTGGCGCAGCCGACGACACCCAACCTAACCCTGCCGCACCCCCTGCACAACCCTCCCCTGTACCGACTGAAGCCTCACAATCGACCCGTCCCTCTGAGCCCTCTGAACCCTCTAAGCCGTCCGAGTTGCCTAGCACTGGTCAGGATGCCAATGGGTTGTTCTCAGACATTCCAGCCTGGAGCGAAACGGCTGCTGCTGAAGAACAGGACGCTGTATCGCTTGATCCCTCTCCTGAAACGGAATGGACTCTTGATGGTGAGGAGGATGACCTAGAGTTGATGACAGATTGGGAGCCTGCACTAGACGATTTGCAGCAGGCTGTAGACGAACTGGCCGCCTTCTCAGGCTGGGATGAGCCAGTTGAATCTAAGCCTGATATCGATGCTGCCTCAGTCGATGCTGCCTCGACCATCGAAGACGGTTTATTTAATGGTTTCGGTGCCTATTCCACAACGCTCGATCTAGAGGGCGATCGCGAATTGGCCGAGTTATCATCCCTGCGCCGTACAGACGACGAACTCGATCTGCTCTTGCCCGACTTGGATGATCCCTTAGCAGATTCTCTGGCAGACCTGCTGACCGAGGAGTCGGCGCCAGCTCCCGATGAGGGAGCGGAACAGTCGCCCATTAGTCCGCCAGGAGCAGCCACTCCCCCACGCGATACGCAGCAGTGGTATCTGGGCATCGATTTGGGAACCACTGGGATTTCGGCTGTGCTGCTTCATCGTCCCAGCCGTGCTGTGTATCCGCTTTATTGGTTAAAGCTAGAGAGTGCAGGGGCTCCCTCAACTGCAGGCGAGACTCTAGAGCCCTTAGCCGAAAAAACGTTCCGCCTGCCGCTGGCAGTATCACTGCCCCTGGCAGAGGTCGGAGAGTGGAGCCATCATCCCCAGATGCTGACGTTGGGCAACACGGCCCAACCCCAGGGCGGCGCAACGCATCTGCAGTTGTCAGGCCTCAAACCATACCTCAAGGCCGGGGTGCCTTACTATCTGCCAGAAATGGCGCATTGGGAGCCAGTCCTGCAGTGGACAGAGCAGCATGCTGTGCCGCTCAGCACCTTGCACGAGGGCGTGCGGCTCTTGCTGTCTTCCCTAACGTGGACGGCACCGGCTGTCGCCCCGTCTCGGGGTTTAGCGCTGACCTGCGGAGCCGTTGGGCTTGAGGATGCCGCCTTGCAGCAGGCGCTGCGGCAGTTGTCGGCCGTGGTGGTGAGTTGCCCGAGCAACTGGCCAGATACTTATACGTTTAACGTGCGGGAAGCTGTGTTGGCATCTCGCTTGGTAGGCCGATCAGAGCAGGTCTATTTTGTAGACGAGGCGATCGCCGCACTCCTCTCAGAACTGGGCGCAGGGGACGGGGGCGCAGTGCACCTGCCAGCAGGGCTAACGCAGAAGCCCGACCTCTTCCGCAGTGAGTGGCATGGGCAAACCCTCGTGCTAACGGCGGGGGCTGCCGTAACGGAACTGGCGTTAGTGCACGTGCCGACTGACTTGAGCCAACTGGCCTATGGCAATGCAGTCGGGCGATCGCTCCCCTATGGCGGTCATGCCCTCGATCAAGATATTCTGTGCCAATTGATTTACCCTGCTTGGATTCGGCAAGCCAACCGCCTGCCCGAGCAGGCCGAAGCGGCTGAGCCCAGTGCCGACACCCCCTGGCATCCAGACCCGGCTGTGGTCGCGGGCGATCCGTGGCGAGCTCTCCAGTGGGAGCAATTGACCCTGCCCGTTGTAGGCGATGCGGATAACGTCAATCGGCTGCACCTGCAGCGTCGGTTGCTGAGTGCTGCGGTGGGTCAGGGTTTGCTAGATGCAGCTCGGCACCTGAAGTTGGCCTTGCAGCAGCGCGATCGGGTCAGGCTCCTCATCGGGGAACAGCAGCTCACCATCACTCGGCAAGACCTGGGCAGTCGGGTGCTGCTGCCCTATATTCAGCGGCTCAACCGAGAGCTCAATGCCTTGCTCACCCAGTCGGGGACATCCGTGCTGGAAGTAAACCAAGTGCTCTGCACGGGGGGAACGGCGTCACTAGCGGCGATCGCCCGCTGGCTGCGCCAAAAGCTACCCAACGCCACCATCATTCAAGACACCTACGCGGCCCCCTCAGCTCCCACCCTAATTCATGTCCCCACCTGCAGCCGCATAGCCTATGGACTAGCTACCGTGCCGCTGCACCCTCAGGTGGTGGACTGGTCACGCCACCAATACAGCGATTATTTCTTGCTGATGGAGCTGCTGCGGGTGTTTCCGGATGCACCCATGACATTGGGGAGTCTCATGCAAACGTTAGAGAGGCGTGGCATCCAAACCCAGCGCTGCCAGCCTCACATTCTGGCGCTGCTGCAAGGGCACCTGCCGCCTGGGCTAGTACCTATCGAGCGCGACGGTCACCTGCTCACCACTGAGTCGCAGCAAAATCCTGACTATCGCGCCTTGCTAGCTGCGCCGCTCTTTATCCGAGTCAATGAGCAAACCTACCGACCCAACATGCAGCAATGGCAGATTGTGCGGCAATACCTAGACAGCGTCATTGCAACCAGCCACCAAACATTGGCAGAGCCGCTGCCCATCACCCTGGCATTGGACGTGACAGCTGAGCCTTAAGCCCCATCCCCAACGCCACAAACCCGGCAATGATGAGCGCCCCAATGCCCAAGGGGCTCGGCATCCAAAAAATTATGTCTAAATGGTTCACCTGACCCGAGGCCATCCGCCAAGTGAGGTGATTGCGCCACACCGTCTGGGGCTGTAGACTGTCGGGAGCGATGGTAGCCCCCCAAGGCGTGGTCAGGCTAAATTCTAGATCTAGCAGAGCGCCGGGACTCACCAGCACCGCACCCTCTGTGGTCAGCACCGCGAGCGATCGCAAATCTAAATCATAAACAAGGCGATCGCGCTGCACCAGCAGTAAATTACTCTCCTGCAACGACAGTCGAGACGAAATGTTTGGCAGCGTTGGCGTCACCTCAGACACGGCATCCTCTGACGACGCGGGTGCGGAAAAAAATTGGTTAAACTTTTGCTCCAGCTCCTTGCCATTGTTAAACGGAATCGTTACCCGCAACTCAGTCGGACTGAGACGCCGCACTCGACCCCCCAACTGCTTGGCTCGCTGCTCTAGGCTGCTTAACCAAGCGCGCGCATTGCCTCCATCAAATGCACTGAGTTGCTCACCCAAGCGAATATGCTGCACAATTTCGCCGCGGGTCTGGCTGGCATAGTTAATCCCCACGTCGTAACGGATGCAGCCCGTGAGCCCTAGCAGGGCAATCCACAAACAGACAAGAGTGAGCAGGCGCTTCATGGAAGTTGGAAGGGGTTGAGAGGGTTGAGGAGTTAGCAGATGATACCTTGTCCTGTGCAGATTACCTGATTTTCGCCCTTACTTCCACCCTATTCACATCTACTAACGGGGTTCTAACCTTGACATAAAATCATTAAATCATTAAAGACTAGCTCCGTAGAGGCATGCGAGCCTATGAATTCTCAAAATATCCTGGATGCCATACGGCTGTCTCCCCACAATCCTGAGTGGGCAAAAGAGTTTCAGCAAGAGAAGCAACGAATCTTGCATCTCATCGAGCCAAGCGTCATAGACATTCAACATATTGGCAGTACCTCAATACCGAGTATTTCTGCTAAGCCCATTATCGATATCTTGATTGCGCTAGTTCAGCCTGGTTTAACGGCCAACCACATGACTTCTCTGCAATCCCTCGGATATCTCTATGAAGGGCAAGTCTTAAATCTTGCAGAACATCATTTTTTTCGTAAAGGTATGCCGCGCACTCATCATATCCATATTGCAGATTTTGAAAGTGATTTTTGGCATCGACATATTTTATTTCGAGACTATCTGCGCGCACACATCAAAGAAGCGAAACGATACAATCAACTGAAACACGAGCTGTCTAAAAAGTTCGAGTTTGATCGAAAGAGTTATACCATGAGCAAAACGCCACTAATCGAATCAATTCTTGCTAATGCCAGAAGTTGGAAAGCCACACTCGGCTAGTGGCCTTGAGGCGAAAGTTTTCAGAAATGCGAGCTTTATAATACCCCTTAAAACCTTCGCCCCCTTGTCCCCATTTGGAGCCCAAATTTTCGGAATTGATATTAGAACAAGTGTGCAAGAAGAGGGGCGACTTATTAAGCTGCTCCCTCTTTTTCACTCTTTTTCAAGAAAATTCATTTAATTATGACTACCTAGAATTTTCTGCATCATCTGACGCCACTGGTTGAGACAGCTTTCCAGTACTTATTGCTCCTACCCAAAGAGTCACCAAGAAAATTCCTATCAGTTGATATCTACTCTGAATCGCTTCTTGAATGAGAAACCAAGCGCTGATTGTGGTTAAGGCAGGGCCAGTTGCACCAATTGTGGAGGCGTACGTTGCACCGACTGCTGAAATTCCAAAATTGGTTAATAGAAATCCAACGATGCTGGTAATCGATAGGATAAATGCACTAATCCATAGATAAATCCACATCTCTGACGCAATATGAACTTTAAGAGTTGGCAGGGTTGATGCCAGTGTTGGCATCCAAGCTATTATCCCCAAACTCAGGAGAGCAAAGGCAAAGATACTAAGAAATAGTACAAATGTAAAAGATACCGGGTGTAAGCGATGCGTTTGTGAGCAAATCTGCGTCAGAATTGCGTAGGCTGAGAAAGCTATGCCTGCAATAGTAGCCGTAATCACTCCGAGCATGGGGTTGCCTTGGATGGCACCTTGGGTATTGGGAATAACTAGCACACATCCAGAATAGATTGTTAATGCAGCTAGGCTCAATAGAGGCGAGGGGCGATCGCCCAAGATCAGCCAACTGAGCAAAATCGTTGCGGTTGGGTAAACAAAAAAGACGGTTGTAGCAATGCCTGCCGAAATGTTCCCCAATGCTACATACATTGCAATTTGAGAGAGAAATAGCAAGCCGCTACTCGATAGAATTCGTTTGGTTAGTGCTCGGTTAGAAGGGTGACTTAGCCTCTTTAGATCTCGCCATAAATGTGGGTGTAAACGTGGCGACACCAACCATGCTATCCCAAACAAAACTAACCCTACTCTCATCGAAAGAATGAGAAGAGAATTGCCGACACTTGGCTCAATGAATCCGCCAATTTGAATCCTTCCCAGCAGCGGTTGCGAATTAAAAATAATTCTAACAACGACATTTTGTAGCGATAAGCTCAATGATGCAATGAGCAGCATCAAAGACCCTTTCAATAAAGTGGCAGGACTGGGTTCTATATTTTCTCTGTGGACGTTGGCATACTTGGGTGGCATTTTTTTGCTCCTATGCGGTGAGAGGGCAAACTTTGCACAGGCCTCGGCAGTATGCAAAGTCCTTCATCCTAGCAACGAAAGCAAAATCATGCAGGGGGGCGATCGCCTCAGCAGCCTGGCACAGACCCTGGACCTAGGCGAGGGTCTGCAGCAACTGAGTCAGAACGCCAATTGTGACGGCGGGTACTTCTAGATGGGGGGTAAGCCCGACATCATCCAAAATTGTGAGCGACTGGATCGCGGTAGGGTTGAGCATCCGTAGGCGATCGCCCATTTCCACAGGGGTGAGCTGCGACTCGCGCCCCCAGATTAGCGCAGTGGGCGTGGTGAGTTGAGGAATCAAATCTGCCAGGTCGAAGCTGAGCTGCCCCTGCAAGAAGGACAGGGCCGCGTAATCAGCATGGGGCTGCTGAGCCGATTGGGTATAGGCTTCGACCATTTCACTGCTGACACGGCTGGCGCGGGCAAACTGGCGCTGCTCCAAAAAAGACCGAATGCTGAAGGGGTTGGCGATCGCCGTCCAATAGAGCAGTTGGTTAATGCCCGCCACCTGAGAGACTTGAGCGATCAGGCTGTCGCCATAGTCCACCCCAAAATCCGACAGCCCGGTGGGTGCGACCAAAATTAACGACCGAAAGCGCTGGGGCTGAGCGATCGCCAACTTCACCACCATGCCCGCGGTGAGAGACGAGGCAATCACCACCACCGGATCATCTCCCAACGCCGCTAAAAACTCCGTCAAGCTGGTCAGGTAGTCGTCTAGCGTCAGGCTGCGGGTGGGATGGTGCGATCGCCCCCAGCCCAGCAAATCAGGTGCGACGACGCGATAGCGCCCCGCAAATGCTGGATACACCTTTGACCACTCGTAGGCAGACGACCCACCGCCAAAGCCATGCAAAAACACCAGCGTGGATTTTGTAGGCACTGTTACGGTCTCATCGCTATTGGATTCCTGAGGCAGTGGAGCTACGGAATCTAACGGCGATGGGCTGTAGTAGACCAGGGAACCACGAGAGGTAGACACTGACTGAAGTTCACAACGCGGGGGGGTAAGCATCCCTTGCCATATAAAGAACGTATAAAGTATACTCCGCCATTGTTAAGGTTTAGACAAACTGCCTTGTATGACTTTACACAAGCGCTTCTATCGTTTCCGTATATTCCCCATGCGATCAATCCGGTGGGCGAGGGGTGTTGCGGCAGGCTCCTCTTGCGTTCTCATTCACCTGACGGTTCATTGACGCGATCGCAGTGGGCTGTCGCCATCGGAAATTCCTAGATTGAGGCGACTTGGCGAAACCGAATGCAAGGGCGATCGCCCCTCATCTGTTCTAATGAGCAATCGGTTGAGTCGTCTTCAATTAACACCACTGCACACCAAACGATATGGACGGTAGGTATCACTTCAATATACGTACGACACAGGTCAACTTAATAGCAACTTAATAGCAAAAACACGATTTGGAACTTGGTGAGGAGAAGGTTCGTCAGGCTGACCACCAGGCACCGTTTGGCCCGGTTTATCGGGTTCATGACGCTGATTTATAAAGACAAGTGGCTTTGTGCCAGAGGCTACGGCAGATCCTTAGACCGCACCACGAAAATGTATCTGATTAGAGAAGACTCATCTAATTGAGGCCAGCGAGGGATTATGGTCAACACGTCTAAGCAACAGGCAGAATGGAACCCGCGCCCAAGCGTCGCATACCATCCAGAGTCGCACGACCATTTTGCGCCGCCGGATGCGCCCTCTCCCTCTGCACCGCAGACTGTCGAGACCTTTGCCCCCACGCCCCAGCCTACGGTTAGCCTCTCGTTTGACCATCTAAAAGCCTTTGAAACCGTTGATCGGCAGTTTAAGCACATGGGGGTGACGTTTAAGAATGCGATCGCCCTTAAGCCGTCTAACCCTGCCTTTCAGCCAGATCAGGGTGAAATTGTGCTGATGGGGTCACCCCGTGGCGGTTGGCTAGAGGCCAGCTTTGACCACCCCGTGCGGTTTGTGAGCGGCATGGTGACTGGCTCTCGCAAAACAGTGATGGCGGCGTTTGACGGAAACAATCGCCAAATTGCCCAGACTGCCACAGCGGGTGCCAATCTGGCAGGCTCTAATGCAGCAATACCGCCGGGTTTAGAATTAAAGCTGCTGGCGATGGATATTCGCCGCATCACCTTTCATACCTTCGATGGGCAACTCACCATTAATGAATTGGGGTTTGGTGGCTAGTCGCGTCCCTGCCCACAGTTCTCTTGCTCACAAACTTTGCCGGACTGCAGAGGGTAGACGCCACGGCAGTGACTCTTGGCTGAGACTGTATCCGACCCTGGCGCAGTGGTCGAAAATGCAGTCTTGCAGAGTCAGGGTGCGGGGCACCTGCTATAGAATGAAGCCAAACGCTAGAACATTAGTACAGCATGGCGATCATTTCTTCTCAGCAACCTGATGCTAACCGCCCTCGGCGGCAGGCTCCGGCAGCGGCGACGGCGGCGGCGAGCGACAATCCCCTGTTGCAGGCAGAGCGTGCCCCAGAAGAGGCGGGCAAACCTGAGGAGAGCTTGCGCCCCCGACGGTTGGCAGACTATGTTGGGCAAAAAGATTTGAAAGAGGTGCTGGCGATCGCCATTCAGGCTGCACAGGCACGGAACGAAACCTTGGATCACCTGCTGCTCTATGGCCCGCCGGGACTGGGCAAAACCACAATGTCTCTGATTTTAGCTCAGGAAATGGGGGTTGATTGCAAAATCACCAGTGCCCCTGCCCTCGAGCGACCCCGCGACATCGTAGGGCTGTTGGTCAACCTAAAGCCAGGAGATGTGCTGTTTATTGACGAGATCCATCGCCTGTCGCGGATGTCGGAAGAAATTTTGTACCCGGCAATGGAAGACTACCGCTTGGACATCACCATCGGCAAAGGCCAAAGCGCCCGCACCCGCAGCATTCCCCTACAGCGGTTTACGCTCGTGGGTGCCACAACCCGTGTCGGTGCGCTCACGTCACCGCTGCGCGATCGCTTTGGGCTGGTGCAGCGGCTGCGATTCTACGAGCTAGATGAGCTAACTCAAATTGTGCTGCGCACGGCTGAAATTTTGACGACACCCATTACCCAAGACGGCGCAGAAGAAGTGGGGCGGCGATCGCGCGGCACCCCTCGTATTGCTAATCGGCTGCTGCGCCGGGTGCGAGACTTTGTAGAAGTGAAAGCCCCCGGGCAGGCCATTGATCGGGCGATCGCCGCCACGGCCTTAGAACTGTTCAACGTTGATCCGGCTGGACTAGACTGGACCGATCGCCGAATGTTAACAGTAATGATCGAAAACTACGGCGGCGGCCCCGTCGGGCTAGAAACCATTGCTGCGGCCACTGGCGAAGATGCCCAAACCATTGAAGAAGTCTACGAACCCTACCTGATGCAAATCGGCTACCTCAACCGCACCCCCCGCGGTCGCGTCGCCGCTCCTGCCGCCTGGAAGCACCTCGGCTACACCCCACCAGAAAGTCAGTTATCGCTTATGTCTTGACAGGAAACACCTCCTCCAAATATTCCACGATGGCGGTGGATTCAGAGAGGTAAAACGCGTCGTGAGCCAGGGTAGGCACCCGGGCGGTGAGGGAGCGATCGCGGTACTCCTCCCGTAAATTGGCCGCCGCTGCCAGATTTATAGTCACTAGCGCAAAGGGCAGGCCCTTTTCTACCAGGGTGACGTAGGCCGACATGGCATAGGGGCTGGCGAACTGGCGATCAACAAATAGGGTGAAGGGCATGGGGAGAGGGGACGATGGGGGCGTGTAGCGATTGGGTACTGGGTGGATATTATCGAATAGATGCCGGTATTGAGACCTGGGCTGGGGGCAAAGCAGTCTCTACCTGTTGGCTCACCCACGCCTCAAACGGCTCGTCGAGCAGGCGGTGCTCCATCGCCTCGTCGAGCCGGGCGAATTTTTTCTGCAACCTGCAAACCTGTAGCACAATGCACCTCAGTCCTGGCGCTAAGCGCTAAAGTATTTTGCGGTAGGATGATACACCACAATCGCCGTAGTGGATTGTTCAGGATACAGTTGCTCGCTGTCATCCATCGACATGCCGATGCGATCGCTCCCCAATAGATCCAACTGCGTGTACTGATCCTGCATGTTGGGGCAGGCGGGATAGCCAAAGCTATAGCGCGATCCCTGGTAGCGCTGCTGCAACACATCGCGGAGGGTGCTGGGTTCTAGATCGCCATAGCCCAGTTCACAGCGGATGCGGGTATGGGTCCACTCGGCCAGTGCTTCGGCCAATTGCACCGCCATGCCGTGGAAGTAGAGATAGTCGGTGTATTGGTTGGAATCGAACAGTTGCTTGGCTACTTGGGTGGCAATGTCGCCAACTGTCACCGCCTGCATAGGAAAGACGTCGTACTCGCCTGCAAAGTCGGCCTTGGGGCGAAAGAAGTCGGCAATGCAAAGACGCTTGCCGCCCGTTTGCCGGGGGAACTCAAAGTGGGCGATCGCCCCTTTCTCTCCATCACCGCCTGCCGCACCTGCCGGGTCATAGACCTCTAGCCCATTCCCCTCAGCCAACACTGGGAAATAGCCATAGACCACCGTCGGGTGCAGCAGATTTTCCTCAATCACCCGTTGCTTCCACTGCGCCAAAATGGGATGCACCGTTTCTGCCAAAAAGGCGTCATAGTCTGCTCGGGTCTGATCCTTCGGCTTGCGAAACTGCCACTGCCCAGCAATCAGCGCCTGCAAATCTAGATACTCAAACACCTCTGCAATCGGAATCTCATCAGGAGTCAGAACTTGGGTGCCCCAGAACGGGGACGTGGGGCGAGGCAGGTCAAGCGTCACCGCATCCGATCGACGCGTATCCACCACGGCGGGGGTTGCCGGTTGAGCCACCTCTGTTGCAGGAGGCTGGTCTGCGGCGGTAGCAGGCTCCAAAGGCGGCGGCGTCTCTGCCACTTCATCCAGAAAACCGGCTTGGTCGTCCCAATTTTCGCCCGCCTTGGCGGGCATCAGCTTGTCCATAAAGTGCAGGTCGGCAAAGGCGTCTTTGCCATAAATAACGCGCCCGTTATAGACGTTTTGGCAGTCTTCATAGACGAACTTGGGCGTCAGCGCCGCACCACCCAAAATCACCGGCACGGTAATGCCCCGCTGGTTGAATACCGCCAGGTTTTCTTTCATGAACGCCGTTGATTTCACCAGCAGACCGCTCATGGCGATGCAGTCGGGCTGATGCTCCTGATAGGCATCAATGATGCTATCCACCGACTGCTTAATGCCCAGGTTGATCACCTGATAGCCGTTGTTCGTGAGGATGATATCCACCAAATTTTTGCCAATGTCATGCACATCGCCCTTAACCGTGGCGATTAGGAACGAGCCCTTGGCGTTATTGCCCGTGTCAGATTTCTCCATAAACGGCTCTAGCTGAGCCACTGCCGCCTTCATGGTTTCTGCCGACTGCAGCACAAAGGGCAACTGCATCTGCCCTGAGCCAAACAGCTCGCCCACTACCTTCATGCCATCCAGCAAAAAGGTATTGATAATGTGTAACGGGGGATAACTCTCCAACGCTTCTGTCAGCGCCTGATCTAGCCCAATCCGCTCGCCGTCAATAATATGGCGCTTTAATCGTTCTTCGACAGGTAGATCTGCCAGCGACCCTCGATTCGAGCGAGCCTCTTTAGCCGAGACCCCTTCAAACAGGGTCGTCAACTCCGTCAGCGGATCGTAGACGCACACATCGCCCTCAAAGCGACGGCGATCGTAGATCAAATCCTGGCACACGGTTTGATGCTGGGGGTCGATTTTGGCCATTGGCAAAATCTTGGCGGCGCTGACGATCGCCCCATCCATCCCGGCCTGGGTTGCCTCGTGCAAAAACATCGAGTTGAGGGTGATGCGCGCTGCCGGACTCAGCCCAAAGGAAATATTGGATACGCCTAACAGAATATGAACGCCCGGCAGGGTTTGCCGAATTTGGCGAATCGCCTCAATCGTTTCTCGTCCGTTAACGCGGTCTTCTTCAATGCCGGTGGAAATGGGCAGCGCTAGGGGATCATAGAAAATTTCGTGCGGCGGAATGCCGTACTCCACAGCATCTCGGTAGGCGCGTTGGGCGATCGCCACCTTTTGCTTGGCCGTGCGCGCCATGCCGTCTTCGTCGATCGTGCCGACCACAATGCCGGCACCATACTGCTTTGCCAGCTCTAGCACTTTAAAAAAGCGCTCGTCGCCATCTTCATAGTTGGTGGAGTTGAGGATGCACTTGCCCCCGGCGACCTTGAGCCCCGCCTCCATTTTTTGCCACTCCGTCGAGTCGATCATCAGCGGCAGGTTCACATTGGTGACAAGGCGCGACACCAAGTCATGCATATCTTTCTCGCCATCGCGGCCCACATAGTCCACGTTCACGTCGAGGATATGGGCGCCTTCTTTGACCTGCGATCGCGCCACCGCCACTAGGCCATCCCAGTCTTCAGCGTTCAGCAGCTCTCGCACTTTTTTAGACCCGCTGGCATTCAGCCGCTCGCCAATAATTAGAAAGGAGTTGTCTTGGTCGTAGGGCTGGGCGCTATAGATAGAGGCGGCAGCGGGGATGTAAGCAAGGGCGGGGCGGGCAGTATGGGGATGGGGTGAGGGACTGGAGCCGTTCCCGACCGCCTCTTCTACCCCGCGCACGTTTCGCGCTTTGGGGGTGAGCGTGGGAGCCAGCTCCGCCAACTGCTGAATGTGGTCGTAGCGGGTGCCGCAGCAGCCGCCAATCACTTGCACCCCCAAGTCTTCGACAAAGTGCATCAGCGCCATCCGCAGTTCCATAGGCGTCAGCTTGTAGTGGGCATGGCCGCCGACGTTTTCGGGGATGCCCGCATTGGGGATGCACGAAATGACAAAGGGAGAATGCTGCGACAGATAGCGAATGTGGTCGGCCATGCGATCGGGGCCAGTGGCGCAGTTGAGCCCCAAAACATCGATGGGGTAGGGTTCGAGAATCGTCAGCATGGCAGCTACATCTGACCCCACCAGCATTGTTCCCTGAAGTTCAATGGTGACGGAAACCATCAGGGGACGGCGATCGCCCTTTTTGGCAAATACTGCTTCGATGGCATTGAGCGCCGCTTTAATTTGCAGCACATCCTGACAGGTTTCCACAATAAACAGATCAACGCCGCCATCGAACAAGCCCTCTGCCTGCTCCTCAAACGACGCCTTCATGGTGTCATAGTCGATGTGGCCCAAGGTGGGCAGCTTTGTGGTTGGCCCCATCGACCCCGCCACAAAGCGCGGCTTGTCGGGGGTGGAATAGTCGGCTGCGCAGTGCTTCGCCAGTTCTGCCGCTACCTTGCTTAGTTCATAGGCGCGATCGCCCAAGTCATATTCCGCCAGCACAATCGAGGCGCTGCCAAAGGTGTCGGTTTCAATCACATCGGCCCCCGCTTCCAAAAAGCCGCGATGCACCGCTTCCACCGCCTCGGGCTTGGTGATCACCAGGTACTCGTTGCAGCCTTCATAGGCTGCGCCGCCGAAGTCGTCTGCGGTCAGGTTTTGGGTTTGCAGATTAGTGCCCATGCCGCCGTCAAACACCAGCACCGGGCGATCGGGGCTGTGCAGACGCTGCAAAAATAAGCTCGACGCGAACCGGGCCGTTGCCGACGCCGGAGACGCTGAGGCGGACTGTAACGTTGACTGCGATAAAGTTTGCATGGGACTGGGGAAAGAGTGACAGGCTGAAGGTTGGGTCGATCAAGAGTAGATCTAGCTTATCAACCTGGTTCGATTCTGCGGTAGTTCTATCTAGAAATCGGAAAATTGGACGGTGGGAACTGGGGGCGATCGCTCCCCACTCTTGGCGACCCTTTGGGGAACTGCACCAATTGGGGCATGCTAAAAGGGATAAAACGAGACGCAACCGTGACCGCTTAAATCCAAGATCGAAAAGGAACGGTGGGCTGCCACCCGCCAGCCGCCAGCCTCGGTTACTCCTATATATATAAGTCCTGAAACCTTTGCGACCAGAGCTTTCCCCTCATCCCTAACCCCTTCTCCCGTTCTGGGAGAAGGGGTTAGGGACGCCATGTCTGGCCTCCCCCTCGCCCATGTTTGGGAGAGGGGGACTGAGGGGGAGAGGGCCAAGATGGTGTAGAAGCAGTAGGCCCGAGCTGGGATGGTGAGATAGGCTGTGATGCAAGCGGCGAGTTCAACTCCAGACATCTAAAACCCACGACATACGGGGCTTCTGCTAATGGCAACGCAAAAAATCTTGATTGTGGACGACAGCACCACCATTCGGATGCAGGTGCGCGATATGCTGCCCAAGGGCAACTTTGAGGTGCTCGAAGCGCGAGACGGGGCAGAAGGGCTGGAGGTGATTCACTCGGCGCGGCCTAACCTGGTGCTGCTTGACTTTTTTATGCCCCGCATGAACGGTTGGGAAGTGGTGCAGCAAATTCAGGGCAACCCCGCGCTCAAAACCATCCCCATTGTGATGATGTCGGGCCGCAAAGAAGATGTCGAGAAGACCGTCCCTGAGCTATTTGATTATTTCGAGTTTGTCAGCAAACCCTTTGAGCAAAGCCGCCTATTTCAGGCCATTAAGTCTGCAACTGCCAAAGCGCGCGATCGCAAGCTCACCCCACTGGCCCCCGCGGTCACGCCTGCCGCGCCCGTGGCCGCCGCCAGTTCCTCAAGTTCGAGCGATTTATCCACCCTGCAACAGCGGGTCAATCAACTGCATGCGCAAAACGCCATGCTGCAAACCGAGGTGGATCAGCTGAAAAAGCAAATGGCGCAAATGATCGCCTTTGTGCGGCAAAAATTAAAGTAAAGGTGGGGCAATTTCCCTCTAGAGTCAGGTCGTGTAATGCCCTGCTGTCACTCACTCACCATGCCCCCATCCCCAAGTTCTTCAGCACCTCTGCCCCACCCCGACGAGACTCCCGAGTCTTTGCGCCAGAGTTCCGCCTCAGCGCCGTCGAAGACGGTCGCACGTCCCTGGCGATCGCTCCCTGGGGCGATCGCCTTTTACACACAACTCCCGGTTCCTCAGGGGTGGCTGTGGGAGTTTACCCATGTGGCTCGCTACGCGCCGCTGGTAGGGCTCATGATTGGAGGGCTGCTGGCGATCGCCGCCCTAGCGTTCACCCAGGTGGGCATGCCGCCGCTCACCCGCGCGGCGGTGGTGGTGGGGCTGTGGGTGTGGATCACCGGCGGGCTACACCTAGACGGGGCGATGGATACCGCCGATGGTCTAGGAGTCACCGATCCCACCCGCCGACTTGAGGTGATGAGCGACAGCCACACGGGAGCCTTTGGGGTCATGGTGGCGATCGCCCTGGTCACGCTTAAAATTGCGGCTCTCGCAGAGTCGGCTCATGCGCTGTGGCTGCTGCCCCTAGTAGCGGGCTGGGGGCGCTGGGCGCAACAGGTGGCGATCGCCCGCTATCCCTACCTCAAACCCAGCGGCAAAGGAGCCTTTCACAAAGCCGCCTTGCCCCATTGGGGCTATGTGTTACCCAGTTGGGCGCTGCTGCTGGGGCTGTCGGTGCTGCCCTGGGTGCTGAGGTGGAGCGCGCCCATGACACCGCTGCTGCTGCTGAGTGGTGGCAGTGCGATCGCACTGCTGGTGCCAGCCTGGTTTCAGCGTCAGTTGGGGGGGCACACGGGCGACACCTATGGCGCCACAGTCGAGTGGACTGAAGCCCTGCTGCTGGTGTTGTGTACGATTGGGTGAGACGATTTGCGGTTTGCCTAACGGCTCCTTCTTCCTTCTTCCCCATACTTGCTCCCCTCACGATGAACTGCGATGGACTGCGATAGCCTTTCACCCGATGCCCTCTCAACCTGCGTCTCGGCGCTAGGGCTAGACCGCATTCAGCGGCATGTCTTTATCTGCGCCGACCAAACGGTGCCCAAGTGTTGCGACAAGGCTGACAGCCTCGCCGCCTGGAGCTACCTCAAAACCCGGCTGAAAGCATTGGGGCTGGATGCGCCGACATCAGAGCGGCCTAGCTGCATTTTTCGCACCAAGGCCAACTGCCTGCGGGTGTGCCAGCGCGGGCCAATTTTGGTGGTGTATCCCGATGGGGTGTGGTATCACAGCGCTACGCCAGCGGTGATCGAACAAATCATTCAGCAGCATTTGCTGCAAGGGACTATCGTGGATGAGTTTGCCTTTCTCACCCATCCGCTGCCCGATGCAACCTGAGGTCACGACAGGCCCACACCCCTCTCAGCTCGAACTGGCATTGATGCAATACCTGCGTCATCGGCCCAGTTGGCAGCACTGCCTGTAGTTCTACTTATTTCACCTCAGCAGGAGCCGAAGGCGGAATTTCGCCAGAGGACGATGGGGCCCCGTTGCCGTCGTGGAGATTGCCGTCGTGGGGGGTGCCGTCGTGAGGCGTGCCGTTGTCGGCGGGGCTGGTGGCAAGGATATCGGGGGGAAGGCGATCGCCATAGCGCAACTGCTGCTGCGGCATGCCGATGCCAATGCCGTTTTCCTCAAGCGCTAGCCGCATTCGATAGCGAAACTCTCGCCCCACCGTGAACTGCTGCAAAGGATGCGTCTCAAGCCAAATGCGAATCAGCAGCCCAGCGTGGGTTACTTCGTCAATGCCCAACACTTGAGGCGGCTTGACCATGAGCTGCTGCCACTCGGGTTCGCTATACATTTCCTCTGAAATAGTATTGAGCACCCGCATTGCCAATTGAACATCGGCATCGTAGTCAATAGTGACCGTTAAATCAACCCGTGACCAAACCCGCGTTAGGTTTTGCACCTGAGTGATGCTGCTATTGGGAATTGTGATGAGTCGCCCTTCTGAATTTCGCAACTGGGTGATCCGCAGGTTCATGTTTTCCACGAGCCCCGCCAAACCATCGACTTCGATGATGTCGCCAATGCCGTATTGGTCTTCGACTAAGATCAAAAATCCATTCACCAAATCTCTGATCAGGTTTTGAGACGCAAGGGAAAACGCAAAGGCGAGCAGGGCACCCAAGGTCAACACCGATTCAATCGGCACGCCGACAATGCTCAGCACCCAGGCTAGCCCCAGGGCAAAAATCATAAAGGTTTTTAGCCCCTTGAGCGCCTGAGAAATAGTGGAAATGCGAAGGTAGCGCCGCTGAATCGTATCGCCCTCAAAAGGGAAAAACTCGTTTTCTTCCCACGCGCGGGCAAAGCGATTGATGGCAATATCACCCAGGCGATTCAGCAAGCCCACCACAAACCAAATCACCAAGATACTGATGGGCGTCACCCAAAACGCGCGCGAGATCGATCGCCCCCAGGGAAACAGATTCAGTACTTGCCGGATGCCCCCGAGCCAGACAAACACCAGCCCCCAAAAGGTAAACCAGCGCAGAAAAGCGTTGATGCTGATCCGCCGCTCCACGTTGAGATAGGGCACCAACAAGGACGGGAGCCAAGACTCATGGGAGCGATGGGCCGCAGGGGTCTCCACATGGGAGCGACCTAGTCCAGAGTCTACCCGAGCTTCAGCGCGCTGCGCCTGTAGCGCGCGGTGGCGGCGATTCAGCAGATTTTTGATGACGATTAAGCCAGCGCTGAGCAGCAGCATAATCAGCACAATTTTTATGGCTTGCCCTAGGGATCGCGCTAGCGCCTCGGGCTGGCGATCGCGCGCCGCTATTTGTAATTGTTCTTCTAACCGCTGACGCCAGCGCTCGGCTAGTTCTTCAACGCTGGTGTTGTGGTACTCCGCATCAAGCTCGGTCACTGTCAGCAACTGTTGCGTCTGCACGTTGGGCACATCGCGCGCGAGCAATACCGTATCGTTATTGAGCTGGGCGATCGCCACTTGCAGCGTCTCGGGGTCAAACCGAGTTCGGTACTGCACACTCGCAGACTCATCATCAGTGGGGATCAGCGTCACCACGGCTTCGAGATTATTTTGAATCTGTGTAACCCGATTTTCTACCAAAAATTGCTCGCTGAGGGGTGCGTCAGAGCGGGGTGCTGGCTGGGTAACTCGAAACAGGTTAACCCCATCGAAATGCACCAGCATGATGTCAAAATCGCCAACCTGCTCCACACCGCTTGGGCGGCGATCGGGAGCTGGCTGAACGGACGGCGAGGGCAGCGAGGGCAGCTGTATGAGTCCTGCTGTGCCTGCTGTGCCTGCTGTACCTGGAGCTAAGAGCAGCGCCAGAACGAGGGCGATCGCCCCCCACCGCATAGCCTGCCGAATGCGCCGATTCAGGAACTGTAGATTCATGCTGTGTCCTTTCTCCTACTGTGGCTCCCTGCCGAATTGCAGTCGATCCCGTCTTTTTGACCCCGTCTCACCGCATCTCGGTGGCAGGGCGATCGCCTACCCATTGCCCTAAACCCTGCTGCTATCAGAGTTTTATGCGGATGGCCGCTGATGGGGATCGCCACGGCCGGGCCACCTGCCTGAATGATGCTAACGAAAATGTTGTGTAAGGGGAACCTACCTGACAGAATTTGACCTGCAATTGTGCTAGCGGCTGGGGAGTGCATCCGCAACCTGGGCAACCGCGTAAGCGCTGCGCAAATACCACCGCCGCAGCCCTGGCAAGAGTGCAGATTTCAGCGGCTGTTGATATACCGCAGAGTAGTCTTGCGGCGTAAGCGTGCCTGTGGTGAGTTGGGCTGCGGTGCGTCCGCTCCAGGTGCCTGCGGCCACCCCATTGCCATGAAAGGCGATCGCCTGCACCACCGTGTCATCCCCCGGCAGCCTGCCCACATGGGGTGTGAGCTGAGTCGAGCCACACACCAAACCCGTCCAAAAGTGGGTAATCTCTACCGATCGCCACGCCGGAAACATCTGCCCGAGTTCGTGAATGAGAGCCTGACGACGGCGATCGCTCTCTGCCGCAGATCCTACTAATCCTCCCCGGCCACCAAACAGCAGTCGGCCATCCGCCAGCCGTCGAAAATAGTGCAGCAGCGTCCGCGTATCAAACAGAGGCGTTTCGGTGTGCCAGCCCTGGGCGGCCAGTTCTGCTGCCGTTAGCGGTCGGGTGGTGACAATGGCTGACAGCACTGGCAACAGCGTCCCCTGCCAGTCTGGGCGCAGATGTTCTGGCGTATAGCCATTGGTGGCCACAATCACCCGCTGCGCCCGCAGCACCCCGCCGGGAGTATGCAGCAGATGCCACGCCCCCTGTTTTTCCCACGCGGTAACGGGAGATTGACCATGCACCGCCACACCCCGCCGCTGCACGGCCTGCAACACTCCTCGGGTATACTTCATCGGGTTTAGCCCAAACCCCACCCCCACCCACAGCGCCCCGTGCGCTTGGGGGCTGCGGTAGGCCTGTTCCGACATTTCTTCAGTTGACCAGAGTTGACAGGGATACTCAGCCACCTGGGTATAAAAGTCTTGAGCCGATTGGAGCGATCGCCAGCGCGAGGGATGATGCGCCACCGCAATTTCTCCATCCCCCTGGGCGTCGATCGCCAAGTCTTCTGCGTCTGCGACCTGCCGCACCAGGTTCACCCCCTGCCGTTGGTTCTGATAAAAGCGTCGCGTCTCTTCTAACCCAAACTTGTGCATGAGCGCTTTATGGGGCATCCAGGTCGATCCAATACAGGCAAATCCTCCATTGCGCCCCGACGCGCCCCAGGCGGGCAACCCCGCCTCTAGCACCCGCACCTGCTGCTGCCCTTCGGCAGCCAACTGCAACGCCGCCGACAATCCCGTAATGCCGCCGCCGATAATCGCCACCTCGCAAGTTTCATCCTGCAGAAGGGGCGGCACTATTTCTAGAGCTAACGGCGGCAGCGTCGTTTCCCAAAAGCTGCCAACTGCAAGCGTGCGATCATAAACTCTGGCGTTATAGAGCGAGGGCATGGGGGGTTGCCTTTATAGAAATTTTCTTAACTCATCCATGAGCCCGAGAGCGTGGTTTCAACCCCGCGCTGCAGGGCTGAAACCACGCTAATCCATGCTGACCACGATGCGGTCAACACGGGTTTAGACAGTTGCCGAGCTGACGTTGACTCACAGCTTGTAATCAATAGCTTGTACTAAAACTCCAAAGGGAGCAGTTTACCGCTACATAATGAAAAACTGCCATCCTTGGAGCATCCTTGGAGCATCGGTTTAGCAACGTTGAGAATGGTTGAGAATGTTGGAATACGCGTGTTGCAGATTAACGAAAATCCTGATTCCACTGTCATTTCACCATCACGGGGCAAGGGCGACATATATCAGATCGCACACCAACGATTTGTGATCAGAATTCATGCCGCTGACGGTATAGATTTGGCGTACCTGCAGTTCTGGGCTCACCAAACAGTGGTCGATCGGAATTTGGACTAAGTGCCCCACTTGGGTAATCCAGCCGCCATAGGCCGTTGGGCTGGGATAGGTGGGCAGCACACCAACCCCACGCCGCGCATCCTGCAAGTGCGTACCCCGGTGCAATCGCTTAAAGTAAGGCGACCACGGGGTGACATTTAAGTCGCCAATCACCATCAGGGGATCTGGGGTTTGCAGAATGGCGGTGTGAAGTCCCTCTAGCTTAAGATTGCGCCGCTGGAACAGACGGGGATAAATGGGCAGTGGGGGGTGAACGCCAATAACGTGGATGGGAGTGCCTGCAAACTGAATCGTGGCGAACAGGCTCGTGTCTCGGCTGCCGAGGGTGTCGCCGCTTGGGTCTGTGAGGGGCTGCTTCGAGAACATCGCTAGGTCGCTGCCAGGGCTTTGGAATTGATAGGGCAGGCGATCGCCCAGCGCCGCCGTTAAATCTGCAACCCACCCCTGATCAACTTCAACAAACAGCACCAAGTCTGGATCTTCTTGCTGCACCACCTGAGCCACTAGCTGCCGCTCGGGGTTGTCATAGGTCACATTAGCCACCATTACCCGCAGCGTGGAGGCATTCGGTGTAGAAGAAAACGTTGCGAGGCTGGGGCGATCGCCCACAGCTTGATACGGCAGCAGTTGAGCCCCACTCCACAGCACCACGACTAAACAGGCCACCCACAGCAGCCACACCGAGCGATCGCGCCGCCACCGCCGTCGAACCAACTCCAACCCCAACCCCAGACTTAATGCTCCACTGATCTGAAAATATTGCAATTGAAAGTGCGACAGCAGCTCAATGGGATAGCGCCACGCCAACCCATCAAACAGCACACGCAGTGCCGCATACACGAGTAGCGCCACCCCGGCTAACGTCAGCGGCCTGATTGGTTGGGTGTTTGGTTGAGGGTTTGGATGCCTGATTGAAGAAAGAAACGTGCTTAACCGTCGGTATTTAGCCATTGGGATGTTGAGAGCGATCACAACTCGCTATAGTAGTACTCGCAACCTCGGCCATCCATTCCGCCAATTCGGTCGTCCCGCGCGAACAAATTAGCGGAATGGGTAGTCTAAGCCTAAGGAATAACTTCGAAGCATCCTTCGCAACCGAATCCAAGAATCTAAGAACACTTGTGTCGCAGCTATGAACTACCGCCGTCGTACCGCCAGACCGTTGCCTTGCCCTACTCAATCTCGGGCGATCGCCCTCCGAGCAGACGCCCTATCCCCCCGCAACCTAGACCTTGTGTCCCTAGCTGTGTGCTCCTGCGTGCTCACGCTATTGGTTCACGGCGTGGCCCAGTTGCCCACCAGCAGCGCTCTCAACAAACCTACATCTCAATCATCTGGCATCACCAGCCCAACACTGTTTCAAGCATTCACAGTGCCTGGGACTCGCCCCAAACTCAAGCAAGACGAGGAGTAGGCTGGGTCACGTCCCCCGCAGGTGTCAGCGCCCCACAGCAGAACCGACAGGCCTGCTGATTCAAAGGGTTGAGGATGTCAGCACGGGTGAGTATTGAGTATTGATGTTGTGTATACGCACAAGTGCGCGCCAGCGGTCTAACTATCCGTAATCCTTACAGGCTAGCTAGCACATTTGTAGAATTGCTAGCTAGGATGAAACCTTGATAGCTGGGTCACACTAGCTTGATAAAACTTTAGAGAAATCTGCATCAATTGGGTAGTTACTCTCTAAAATTGAGTTGTTTTGTGTCTAACGTCAATTTTCTTTTTTTCTTTAACGATCTAAGGGGTTTCAAAAAGCTGGCAAAAAGAAGCTCTGTTGCCTGAACAAGCTCACAGATTTCTTGGGGTTTTGTCTTGGGCGGTAGCCAAATCATGCTGTATGGATGCTGTATGGATGATGGAGTGACTAATTGCAGGGAAACCCGCTAAAAATGCCGATGCATGCCAAACCAGATCTGCATCAGCACTATTGTCTCGTCATCATATTCATCATTACAGTCATCTATTTCATCATTTTCATCATTACAGTCATCCATCAACACCGATACGCGATCAGCCAGGCTTCGATAAGGGATAAGGTACGGAGGAACTCTACGCTGTGAACATTTCCGACATATTTGCGAGGGGCGGCATCGCAATGTATCCATTGCTGCTGCTATCGTTCATGTCTCTAAGCGTGATTATTGAACGGGTTTGGTTCTGGTCAAAAATTCTGACCCGTGAGCGCGAGATCTCCGGTCGAGTGATTGAGGCAGCCCGACGAGAATGGGTGGCCGCCGCAGACATTGCCAGTCGCGCGACCGATCAACCCATTGGCCGATTTCTTAACTCTGCGCTTGAGCTTCAGAGCCCCGATCCTGAGGTATTTAAGCTGGCGCTAGAAGCCTCTGCAGAAGAAGAGCTAGCCTCTATGCGCCGAGGCGACAAAATTCTGGAAGCTACGATTGCGATCGCCCCTCTTTTGGGTCTTCTGGGCACCGTGCTGGGTCTGATTGGCTCCCTCAGCTCCATCCGGTTAGGCGACATTGGCACCAGCGCCACCGGAGAAGTCACCCTAGGCATTTCTGAAGCGCTTATTTCAACCGCCACTGGGCTCATCGTAGCCATTATCAGCTTGGCTTTTTATCGCACATTTCAAGGATTGCTCGCAGGCCAAGTCAAACTATTTCAGCGGTCGGGCAACGACTTGGAACTGCTCTATCGCAGTGACTGGGCGATCGGCAAGCGCCCTCTCGGCAACAACTTCAAACCCGGCATGCTCCCCGCATCCGATGTTGCGACAGATGCCCCGCCCCCAGTGCCTGACCCCCAGTAGCAGGCCCCAGTAGCAGATCTCCAATAGCAACAGCAGCCATTGAGTCACCGAAGTCAAGCCAACGGCATCAAGCCCATGAGCAAGCCTTGGCTTGCAAAACGGTCAAGCTCAGCCTAGATCAAGCGATTCAAACAAGGCTGAGCGACACCCGGCAGTTCTACTACAGCTATTCCCCGCCCCCTCACTTAACCGTTGATTGCGATGAAAATCAAACTTGGCATTCCCGGAGAAGAGGCTCGCATCGAGCTAGTTCCCCTCATCGATGTGGTGTTTTGCATTCTCACGTTCTTTATCTTGGCGGCAGTGACGCTCACGCGCCAGTCAGGCATTAATGTAGATTTGCCCAGAGCCTCGACGGGTATTACGCAAATGCGGGAGATGCTGATTGTCAGCGTTGACCCTATTGGGCAAATTTTTGTAGAAAAAGAGCCAATTCTCGAAGAAGAACTGCGGCAAGAGTTGGTCAACTTTCAGGAGATCAACCCCAATGGAGTAATGGTGCTTTATGCGTCTCGGCTTTCGAGCTACAACGACGTGGTGCGGGTGCTAGATATTTTGCGTTCTGTTGGTGGCGAGCGCGTGGCACTCGCCACCCTACCTGAACCGGGTGGCGTACAGGCAATTCCAGCTCCATCAATTGACCCTACGGCTCCAACGCCTGACGATTTCCTGCTACCCGATGCTGAGTCATTGCCGGATTTCGAGACCTTTCCAGACGAACCCACCTCTCCCCAGATTAGTCCCGAGCTACCTGGTGAGGCTGAACCGCTTGCTCCCTAAGGGCGATCGCTCCTTCACCATTCCCATTACTCACCTTCATCGCTTTAACAAAACGACCCGAGATGCGCGACTGCCGCCTATCTCGGGTCGTTTTGCTATTCACCACTCTGCTTGTAGTGCCGCGAGAGAACATGACAAAAATAGGAGGCCCTGTTCCTTTCGAGTCAATAGGGTTTTGGGGCACCGCGCGTCGCGCACGGCACATTGAGGGTTTGAGCTTATCCCGAACTCAAGTTGAAGATAGAAATGGGCTTAGATTTTTAATCCCGACTAAAATTATCGGGTATGTTTGACGGTGTTTCGTAGCCCGTGCTACTATCGGCTCACTTAGTTGAAACGTTTCGCTAAATCCTTGCTACTGCGCTGATCTAGCTGTTTTGGTTGAGCAGATTGATCCCGCTAGGTTTCACATCCTTGTTAAGTACACCTTCTATAGATTTGTTTCACCATGACTCAAGTGCTGCCATCTCCCACCCGTGACGCCGCTCGCTCTACCGCCGCTACCTTCACCGGGCTGAAGTGTAAGGAGTGCGGTGCCGAATATGAAGCCAAAGCCACCCATGTTTGCGAGCTTTGCTTTGGGCCTTTAGAAGTCATGTATGACTACAGCGCGCTGAGCAAAATGGTAACGCGCGAGTCTATCGAAGCAGGGCCCCATTCTATCTGGCGCTATCGCTCATTTCTGCCTGTGGCTAGCGAAAATCCCATTGATGTTGGCACTGGAATGACGCCCCTACTCAAAGCCAATCGGCTGGCTCGTCGTCTAGGGCTCAAGCATCTTTACATTAAAAATGATGCGGTCAATATGCCGACCCTCAGCTTTAAGGATCGAGTCGTGTCTGTGGCGCTAACGCGCGCTCGGGAACTGGGCTTCACGACCGTATCGTGCGCCAGCACCGGAAACTTGGCGAATTCAACTGCAGCGATCGCCGCCCATGCTGGCTTAGAGTGTTGTGTCTTCATCCCCTCTGACCTAGAAGCCGGTAAGGTGCTAGGTACGCTGATCTACAACCCCACCTTGATGGCGGTTCATGGCAACTATGACCAAGTGAATCGGCTCTGTTCAGAAGTGGCTAACACCCACGGTTGGGGCTTTGTAAACATCAACCTGCGGCCTTATTACTCCGAGGGTTCCAAGACCTTGGGCTATGAAGTAGCAGAGCAATTGGGATGGAAACTGCCGGATCACATCGTGGCACCGCTGGCTTCGGGTTCCCTATTTACCAAAATCTACAAAGGCTTCCAAGAATTTATCAAAGTTGGCCTCGTCGAAGAAAAAGCCGTGCGCTTTAGTGGGGCTCAGGCAGAAGGCTGCTCTCCGATTGCTCAAGCGTTTCGGGATGGCCGCGACTTTATTACTCCCGTTAAACCCAGCACCATTGCGAAGTCCATTGCGATCGGCAATCCGGCAGATGGCGTCTACGCCATAGACATTGCGAATAAAACAAATGGCAACATTGAGTCCGTCACCGATGCTGAAATCATCGACGGCATGAAGCTACTTGCAGAAACGGAAGGCATCTTCACTGAAACTGCCGGAGGCACCACCATCGCCACGCTAAAGAAGCTGGTAGAAGCCGGGAAGATCGATCCCAATGAAACCACGGTTGCCTACATTACTGGCAATGGTCTAAAGACCCAAGAAGCCGTGCAGGGCTACATTGGAGAGCCTTTGACCATTGAGCCAAAGCTCGACAGCTTTGAGCGCGCACTGGAGCGTGCTAAGACGTTGGATCGTCTGGAGTGGCAGCAGGTCTTGGTTTGAGGTCGTTGAGACCTAGGCTCCTGAACGGGTCTCAGCATGCTGCATCATGCTGAATGTGCATCAATCGTCCAGGAACCCAGCAGTTTAGTGTAGTGTTGAGTACGGCGATCGCCCTCCATATCCTCAAGCTGTGACGTTGAATCTATGGTCAGTGCTGCATAGGTGCGAGGGCGATCGCTCCGTCATTGTTTCTCTTGAATACCGAATCTAAGGTTATGACAGTCAAAGTTCTTGTTCCCACTCCATTGCAGAAGTTCACGAAAGATCAGGCCACCGTGGAGTGCACCGCAGGCACCATCGTAGAGCTATTGGATTCGTTAGATGCACAGTTTCCTGGCATCAAAGCTCGACTCTGCGACGATAGCGGCAATCTACGTCGATTCATCAACTTCTACGTCAACAGCGAAGACATTCGCTTTTTAGAGGGCAAAGATACGCCTCTTGCCGCCGGGGATGAAGTAAGTATCGTACCCGCTGTGGCTGGGGGGTGAGGGCGATCGCCCCTGCATCGGCTTCCATTCTCTTGCTGCATCTTGTGACGTTAGCGCTAGGGCCTGTCATCAGTTCCAACCAAACGCCTGATACTATTAGCGTTGCCACGCCCGACCCAAAAACCAGGCTAGGGGCTGTGACTGTTGATTTCTGAGATATCAGAAGCTAATTGATGACAGCCCCTAGTTCTTAGCGCTGACGCTGCACTAGTTCGGAACAATCGCAATACAGTCAATTTCTACCCGCACATCTCTCGGTAGTCGCGCGACTTCAACGCAGGCGCGAGCTGGAGCAGTCTCTTCGTCAAACGCTTGGGCATAGACGGCATTCATCGCAGCAAAATCATTCATATCTGCCAGAAAAACGGTCGTTTTGACCACGTGATCAAAGTGGGTATTCGCAGCCTTGAGAATTGCCCCTAAGTTGGCAATTACCTGCTGGGTCTGCGCCGTTATGTCTTCATGTCCCACCAATTCCCCAGTTGCTGGGTCGAGCGGCACTTGCCCAGCAACAAATAGGAGTGTGCCCGTAGCGGCGATCGCCTGACTATAGGGACCCACGGGGGCCGGAGCCAACTCAGTGCGAATTACAGATTTCATAAATAGCGCAATCTTTAGATGAAAGAGTGATGGATACATTCGTTGAACCGAACCTATAGCAGCTTAGGACGAGAGCCATAGTCCCGGTAATACCGATAGTCCCGCAAGATTTGACCATGGTCAAAACATAAGTCTTTAGGGATGTCCCAAGGCTCAAACACCTTGACGTTTTTAGCATCATCGCCCGCAAAGGGCTCGCCCGAGGCTGTTGCCAGCATCACCACGCTAATGGTGTGCAACCGTTCATCCCTCGCGGGATCAGAATACACCTGGAACTGCTCGGTCACTTTGATCTGTAGCCCAGTTTCTTCATAGGCTTCGCGGGTTGCAGCATCTTCTACGGTCTCTCCATAGTCGATAAAGCCGCCAGGTAGCGCCCAGCCAAACGGAGAATTTAGCCGCTCAATCAGCACAATAGGGCGATAGGGGCGATCGAGCAGTTCGATGATGATATCAACAGTAGGAACGGGGTTGCGATAAGTCACCGGATTAAAGCCAAGTACACGCTCTATGCAGCATACCGCCTTCAGTTACCTCAAACTAGAGGGGGCGTGGCCTTCCTTAGCGGCGCAGCAACTGCTTCACGGTTTTGAGCATTTCGACCGGATGAAAGGGCTTAGTAATGTAGGCATCTGCTCCCTGCTTCATGCCCCAATAGCGATCAAACTCTTCGCTTTTAGTCGAGCAGATCAGTACGGGGATAGACTGGGTGCTCGGGCTGTTCTTGATCCATCGGCAAAGTTCGTAGCCGTTCATTTCAGGCATGACCAAGTCAGTGATCACTAAGTCGGGCTGGTTCTGCTGAATTTTGGTTTTTGCTTCAGTGCCATTGATGGCTAGGTCAACCGTAATGCCATTTTCTTGCAGCAGATCTGAAAGCATTTGTCGTAGCGTCTGGCTATCATCCACAATCAGCACCATGCTCATGGCTCACTCAACTTTCGCGAAGTATCAAAACGGCTCGGTATCAAGACATTAATGCACTGAGCGTAACAAAAGATAGAGGCTTAGCGCGGTTGGTTGGGCGATCGCCCAAGCCCTTGCCCCCTTCCTTCAAAAATGAAGAGTAAGCATCTGTCCTCAATTAAAACTTATAACCCCATCTGCTGCGCTGCCCACAGGGCAATAAACGCAGCAGCAAGACGAGGCCATTCAATTTTGTATAGCTACTTGACGCTCAGCCTAAACCCAATAACGAAGTTATGGGCAAGGTGCTGTCATCAAGACAGAGATTGCCTTAGCAATGCTACATCAAAGCGTTGCGCTTGGGCGATGCGTGCAGGGTTGTTCTCACCTGCAAGAACCCGATCCCTGGTTTGGTGGTGCAAAAGTTCTATCCAACAAACGAACCAGCAGTTTAAGCGTTGGAAAGGTTTTTTGAGTGCCGTGAGATAATGCCCCAATGCAACCGCTCAATGGAACGCGTCTGAACGCGTCTCCTAAAACGCAGAACCGAAGAAGGTTGACATCAACCCTCCTCGGCTTTGCAGTTCTATCGATAAAGCTCTCTGGCAGAATTACTAAAGCACTCCTGATCTTGCCCTACCCTGGTCGCTAAGTGCCCCTAGCGCTTCCGAATGTCTTTCGCCATGTTGCGGAACATATCCATACTGGTGTCTTTGCGACGACGTTCACTGGCGTCATCCACTGACTTGCCAGTCGTGGGCATCTGGGCTGAACCGCTAGTGAAGCCATTCGCCTCACGCGTGAACGATTGCGGTGGCGTGGAAGGGTCAGCAGAGCCATTCATCGTACCAAACCCTACTCCATCGTACTTGATCGTGCCTAGCGCAGAAATCTGAACCGTTCTCTCATACTCTCGACCGTTGCCTACGGTTTTAGGAAATGTGCGCCTGATCGACTTGACTGTGCGCATGTAATCAATGTTGCCAAAGGTTTTGGCTTGATCTGCATCTAAAAAATAGGTCTTGACCTCTTTTTTGGCTTCCTTCTTTGCTGATGCAGCATCTCCGGTCTGATCTTTCTTGCTTTTCTTTCCAAAGAACCCAAAAAGTCCTGCCATGGCTTGCGGCTTCTATCCTTAACTACGAGTGCTTATCTTATATGTTAAGTCTTTTGAAGCTATTTTGGACGGCTAGTGTAGTTAAGCCAAGGAAGCGGATCTATTGCTCACAGGCGGGATCGAGAGATGCAGTGGACAGTGGCGCGAGGCCCACCGATTCTAACAGCCGACTCCACTGCGTCCGCGCTTGAAGGCTAGGGGTTGGTTCGCATAGATGCTGGGCTGTATGGTGCAGTGCGTCGTGCCAGAGCCCTGCCTCGGCATAGAGGTTGGAGTGTTGCTCGGTTGGGGCCGCTGCTAGCGCTTGAGCTAGAGCTGTGCCCGGTTCAATGCGTCGTAGCCAGCCCTCTGAGAAAATGTCGCCCGATCGATCGAGCTCGTCACACACAATGGAAAAGTACCAGTGGTAATCTTGCTGGGGCTGTAGTCGAGAGGTCGGAGACTGGTCTGATAGGGGTGGAATTGTAATGCTGACGATGCCTGTATCTGTTTGGGGCGGTAATTCTGCTCGGTATACTTCGGTATCTGACTCGTCGAAGATGACAAATTCTAAAAGTTGGGCGTTGACTGCTGGCACAAACCAATACAGGGTGGGAGCGGGATCTACGGTGACGCCAAAGTTGGTGTCGGGCACGAGTGCTACTAGAGTGGAGGGGCGATCGCCCTCTAGGGTTCGCACGGCGCAGTCTCCTCGGGTGCCGCCGCCTTCGCGCCGTCCTGGCAACCCTCGATCGGGTGGAATGAAGAACTGGGCTTGGGCTGGGGCGATCGCCCCTAGAATGCCAACTGCCAACAGCAGAGACAAGAGCGATCGCCCTGCTCGTGATCCGAGATGCCATCTATGCGGGATGTTCATACGCTTATCGTGCTAAATTGCCGCCCATTGACACCAACAGTCTGGCCTTCTCGATGACTCATGGCTCTAGGATAAAGCCACAGTCGCAGACTCGAGACTTCGCTGTAGCAAAATGTCCAACAAACTCACTATATGAAGAGAGGAGGCTAAAAGGATAGCGGTGGCCTTCACTGGTGGCCTTCACTTATGTGTTCAGAATCTTGAGCGATCGCTCAGGACATTCTTCCTATCAGGCAGCACAAATCTTTCAAAGCAACTTTGGCTGCATTGGTCTATGGTGTGGTCAACGTCAAGCTAGCCCGATGCCACAGCTAACAACGCAAGGTTGCACGGCACAGAAGCGGCACGTGTGCTCTCTAAGCTTGCGTAAACCTGGCCTTGATGACGCTGATTTTAGGGTGTGAGTTCCCCATTGTCCCCAACCTCAAGCGGCGGCGGCGGGGTCAGCGTTAGCGGGCTGGCACCCACCTCAGCGGCTAGGGTTTCTAACCCAACGGATTCGAGTAAGGTGCGCCAGGCTGTAGCGGATGGTGTGGATTGGGCTGCTAAACTGGCGATCGCGTCATACCAGATCCCTGATTCTGCATAGAGGCTAGGCTCTGTTCCTGCGGGAGCCTGCTCTAATGCTGCACTCAGCTCGGGGCTGGGCGCGATTCGCTGCACCCAGCTTTCGACCACCATATTGGCTGAGGGATCGACCCGGTCGCAGAGCAGGGCAAAGGTCCAGCGATAGTCTTGCCCGACTTCGAGCGGCGGCAGGTTGGCGGCGTCGGGCAGATTGAGCTGAATCACGCCTGATGCGTGGGTAACTTGGTAAGTGAATTTATACAGCTCATTGTCGTCTGCATCCGCTAGCGAAAACTCGGCGGCTACGGCCTGCTCTGCTAAATGTGACGGAATGTAGATAAACACGACGGGGCGATCGTGGGTGGTGGTGCCAAAGTTTTGGGCGGGTACTAGCGCAGTCAGCGGATGCTGCTCTGGGGCAACGGCTGTAGTCTGCCAACAGCCGCGAGTGCCGCCGCTTTCGCGCCGTCCGGGCAGGCCGCGGTTGGGTGGAATGTACTGTTGGGCGATCGCCGCCAGCGGAATGGCGGGAATGACCATCATCAGGGCGATCGCTAGCCGAGTCGCTAGGGCCGCAGAAGGGAACACCCGAGCAGGGTGCAGACGTGAAATAAAATGCCGCATAGTCTTACCTAGATGAGGATCAGAGGGAATTCACCACAACGACGCTATTCCCACTTATTACTATTTCACCCATACCCAATGCCTTTCCGTGCAGCCGTCTATTTTTTTTAACCTGACGTTGGTTTAACCAATGCCTAGAACCGTACTGTTCGCAATGCAGGCGGCACGCGGCACCCAATAGGCGCAACTAAAAAACAGACCTCAAGCGCTACGCCGTTTGCTATCAAGGCAGCGCAGGGCTTGAGATCTAGTTTGCAGACTACCGTCTTACCGGCTTGTCCAAAAGTGATGGCTAAAACGTCAGAGGCGTTTTTAGGGGCCACTGACGACCCTTGTAGAATAGCAGTTGATAGAGCTGTAACCCGCCGTTGCGGAAGGCTGCTTCCGACGATTGCAGATAGAGATACCACATCCGCTGAAATCGTTCGTCATAAATGGGGGAAAGAGCGGCGATCGCCTCTCGGTTCTGCTCAAAGTTCTTGGCCCAGCGCTTGAGCGTTTCGGCGTAGTGAGGTTTGAGGTTTTCGCAGTGAGCGACGGTGAGCTTGGCAGCCCAGAGCTCCTGAGTCAGCTCGTGCAGTTGGGGGATATAGCCGCCCGGAAAAATATACTTGTCTACCCAGGGGCCAATGCGCTCCTTGCCGCGCGTTGCAATGGTGTGCAGCATCCCCACGCCTTGAGGCGTTAGCAGCTCGGCGGCCTTGGTCATAAAGGTGGCAAAGCTGTCTTTACCCACATGCTCAAACATGCCAATGCTGACAAACTTGTCGTACTGACCGGTGAATTCTCGATAGTCTGTGATGGTGATGGTGAGGCGATCGCCCAGCCCTCGCTCGGCAATCCGTTGCCGTGCTAGGGCTGCTTGTTCCTCACTGAGGGTAATACCCGTCCCGTGAATGCCGTAGTGCTCCGCTGCATAAATCAACATGCCGCCCCAGCCACAGCCAATATCCACCAGCGACTCCCCCGGTTGAAGCGCCAGTTTGCGGCAGATCAGCTCATACTTTTGCAGTTGCATCTGCTCTAAGGTATCGGCATCTTGCCGCTGATAGCCGCAGGAATAGGTCAGCGTGGGATCGAGGAACAGCTGATAAAAGTCATTTCCCAAGTCGTAGTGATGCTGCACGTTTTTGCGGCTATTTTGAAGCCGGACGGGCACCGTTTGCAGTTTTTGTTTCAACACTGCCAGCACCAGCCGAGGTGTCACGTGGTCTCGCACTTGGTCGTAGACGTTGCTGCGGTGGAACAGCTCTAGCAACTCCACCAGGTTATCGTTGGCTTCATCCCACCAGCCTTCCATGTAGGCTTCGCCAAAACCCAAGGTGCCAAAGGCCAGCAGCCGCAGGTAGGTCTGAGGGTTGTGGATGACCATACGCAGGGCTGGCGCGGCCTGGGCGTTGCCAAACTGAAAGGTGTCTCCCTCAGGATTGACCACCACGAGGTTGCCGTCTTTGATGCGGCCTAAGAGTTGGTAAAGGAAGCGCTCGCCAGCTGGGAGCGACAACAGGCGATCGCCCATGTCTTGAATGGGCAGGGGGGCGATCGCCTGATTTGGCACATCAAGTTTTGTCATAAACCATCCTCTCCTAGCAGGAGCTTACTGATTTGAGCAAGGCTACAGCCTCGTGATCCCATAGTTGGGTCGACTAATTGGCTCGACGCTTAGCGAGAGTTCACGGCACTGCGAGAGGGCTGCGCGGCTTTCACTTGAGTCGCCAAACCAAGCGCTTCGAGAAGCTGAACCGTATGCCACACCAGATCTAACTCCCACCAGCGCCAGCCATAGCGCGCTGACGATTGAAATGCATGGTGGTTATTGTGCCAGCCTTCACCAAACGTGAGTAGCGCCACCCACCAGCAGTTGGTCGAGGTGTCATCCACGGCATGGGTGCGATAGCCCCACACATGGCAGGCGCTATTGACAAAGCAAGTTGCGTGGAAGCCGACAAACAGCCGCACAAAGATGCCCCAGACCACAAAGGGCATGCCGCCGATGGCAAATAGCACCACGGCCAGAACGAGCTGCAGCTCAATATAGTAGCGATGGCAAAATTCGTAAAACGGATCGCCAGCGATATCTTTGGTGTAGCGATCAAGCTCGGCTCGGGCAGGCACCGTGTGCATAAGCCAGCCAATGTGGCTCCACCAAAAGCCTTCGCTGGAGTTGTGAGGGTCGCCTGTTTGATCTGCGTGGAGGTGGTGCAGGCGGTGGTAGCCGACCCAGCCCTTTACAGCCCCTTGGGCTGCTAACGTGCCACAAAGAATAAAGAAATATTCTAAAAACTTAGGAACTTTGAAGCTGCGGTGGGTGGCTAAGCGGTGGAACCCCAGCGAAATTCCGCAGCCGATGGTGAGCCAATGCAGTAACACCGCAACGGCGATCGCCGACCAACTAAAGTTTGCTGGAACCAGAGCCAGCAATGCTGCTACATGCAGAACTAAGGTAAATGCAATGACGTTCCAGCGCGGCTGGGGAGGTGCTAAAGAAGTTTCCATTATGTAGAAGTCATGTCCTTATTGAGAGGCAAGCCTTATTAATCTTGGCCTAATCTATAGAGCATAGAGGCTAGCAGCAACGGAATGTCGGAACCCAGCCCAGTCAGGTGGATTTATCGAAGCCGCTTCTAGCTGCTCAATCCGTTCAGAAGTATAGGGTTTACAGCATGTCTAAAGGTCGAGACTGTGCAGGTTTCTGCAATCTGCCCAAAGCATCACAGTCTGAGGCGATAGAGGGCGATCGCCCAAGCTCATATCCCGGGGATTTAACAGCACTGTTTCAGCTCCGCTAATCAAAGGCTTTGGTCAAATCACAAAAGCCGATTCCTGTCCAATACCGAAACCTGAATTTCGAGTAAAAAAATACTATGTCAAGTTTTTTGAAATAAATGTTTACATTATGTTATCTTTATTTACATAAGAGCAATATTACTAAGGAACATACGCTTATGACTTCCCGCGGCTATACCACTGAAGAAGGCGGACGCTTAAACAACTTTGCTGTTGAGCCCAAGATGTATGTTGATGAGGCCCAGATGTTTGGTTTCAACGAGTATGCTGAGAAGCTCAACGGACGTCTAGCGATGATTGGGTTCGTATCTGCTATTGTTCTCGAAGTCGCAACGGGTCATGGCGTGATCGGTTGGTTGACCAGCCTGTAAGCTTTTTGCCGAAGTCGCACTGGGTCGGCAGTCGTTAAGCGAGCAAAAATATAAAGATTAGGGGTAGCGTGAATTCAGTTCGCGCTACCCCTATTTTTTGCCGTGAGTTGTTTAGGAGTGGGCGGCGGCACTCGATCAGGCATGGGCCGTTGTGCGATCAAAATCTGGAGTGGGCAGTTCCTGAAGGTGGTTCCAGCAGACAGTACAGGCGGGTAAATCGTGAGCTATGGCATAGGGCTCATGGACGGTATCTAGCCAATGAAAGAATGCCTGAAAGTTTTGGGTGATCTGGTCTGAGGAGTCGGTTGTGTGGCCGAGCTGAAAGTGAGGAGATCGGTTTTCTACTGCAAAGGGACAGGCATGAACCGTGCCATCGGTTTTAAGCACCGGATAGCAATGAGGGCACTGGTGGTTGTCTTTTGGTCGGGTTTCTTCTCCGGTAAAGGGATCGACTCCTCGCCCTGAGTCCACAATGTCGGGATGCCCGATGGCGATCGCCCCGGCGTGATCTTGCTCATAGGCTTCTAGCTTGCGCAGCGACGACTGCGGCATCTGGGGTGCGCCGTCGCCTGTGGCAATCGAATAGTTCAGAGATGCAGTGGTTTGACTGAGGGGATCAGACTGCAAAATTGCCAGCAGCCGCTCTGCCTGAATGCCGTTGGAATACACCACGATCGATCCTTGAAACCCATGCTCGCGTAGATAGGCGATCGCCCACATCACGTTTTCATGATTGAGTGTAGGCTCGCCGCCATAGAACTTGACACTGCCCTGCTCATGCAGCATGACATAGCGCAGCGTGGCATCAAGATGCTCGGGCGTATAGTCGATGAGCCAGCCGTTGGGGGCTCCAAACACAGTGCAAAAGTCGCACTCCCGATTGCACTGATTGCCAGGGTATAGGTGCAGTTCCATCAAACGGTTGTGTTCAACAACGCCTTTATCGCGGGAAGTTCGTTCTTTAAAAGCCATAGGTCAAGATACATCCATAGAGATTAGAGATTACAAAATTGGCAAGGCTGACGTCAGGCATGGGCCGTGCTGCGGAACGGTTCGAGGATTCGCGCCACACTGGCAACGCTAATCCCCTAGCCTGCGACCTGGGTTTCCCACAGTTGCTCTAGCCGCGTGGTGTATTCCGCGTTGACCACCGGCACCGTATCCTCGGTCAATGCCTGGAGCGGCAGGCCATAGTCGGCCTCTACTTGATCAAATTGAGTCTTTAAATCAGGGGAGAGGCGATCGCGATCCACCAGCGGCGGTGAGCCCCACACCTCGGGCTTAAACTTTTCCAACTGCCCCTCAGGACTTGAGAGCAGGTTGGCGAGAACCATCGCTGCTGCTGGGTTGCTGGCATTGGTGGGAATGGCCGTAAACGAGGGGTCGTTGAGAGAGCTGCCGGGTAGAGCAAACGCTTCAGTGGTGCTAGGCAACTGCCCAGTGGTGATGCCCTCCGCAATGTTGGGTGTAAAGGCAGACATCATCCAAATTTCACCATTAGCAAACAGCTCTAGCAGGCGGTTTTGGGTGGGGGGATAGGTTTGTCCGCCGCGCCACAGGTGAGGCGCAAGTTCGCTCAGGTAGTCGGCTACCAATGACGAATTTTGCTCCCAGAGGGCTTCGTCAAACTCATTGCCTGCATATTGCTCATAGCCACCGGTCAGCCCATACAGCGCCGTCAGCAAAAACCGACTGCCATCAAATGCGGGCGGTGCTACATAGGTAAAACGGCCCGGATTGGCGATCGCCCAGTCCAGCAATTCCTCAAAATTTTGGGGCTGGGTTGTCACGCGGGCAGTATCTGCCGCCATCACATACAGCGACCCGGTATAAGGGGACTCATATCCCTCAACGGGCAGGCCAAAATCAGTCGTAATGAGTGGATCGTCTGGGTCGTAAGAGTCTAATGCGGGCAGCACCTGGGTAAAGGGGCCAAACAGTAAATCGCCCTGCCTCAAGGTGCGAAAGTTTTCGCCATTAATCCAGATCAAATCAATGCTGCCGCCAGACGTTAGCCCTGCCTGCACCTCGCCGATGACTTTGTTCACTGCCTCAACCGTATCGTTAATGGGCACGCGGTTCAGGGTGATCTCGTACTGCTGTTGGAGTTGCTGAGCTACCCAGCCATCAGCAAAGCGATTAATCACGTCGCTGCCGCCCCACATCGCCCAATTCACGGTCGTGCCTCGGGCCAACTCTACCACCTCATCCCAGGTGAGGGTGGCGGGGTCAAGGCGAGTAGTGGGTGAAGTTGGGGGGCGATCGCAGCCTGCGGCAACGGTTGCCAGGCATGCGGCAGCAGACAGATACAAAAAACGACGGCGATGCAGAACGAAGGAAGACATGGCAATCCGGTAAGTAGAAATAAATAGAAAAGGAGACAGAAACAGCCAGACGTGATTGGCCTTGAGCCAGAATTACTGCACTACCTCTAGACCCTCATACCTGAGCCATCGGGCTAGGGGCTGCTGCTGTGGCAGATCCCGGAAAAACCCAAAGGGCCTCGGGCGGGAGGTGGGCAAAGACTGATTGCCCCACTGCAAACTGCTGACTGGGAGGAACCCAGGCCTGGAGCTGCAGCCCTGCTGATGTGCGCAGCGTTAGGTGGCGCTGAGTGCCCGTAAATCGGCTGTGAATAAGGGTGGCGGGCAGCAGGTTGGCCCCGCAGACCCGATCGGCCATCACATGGATGTGCTCTGGGCGAATCGTGATGTGGACGGTGCCGTGGTGGGGATAGTGGGTGATCAGGCGTTCTCCCTCTGCCAGGGTGAGCCGATGCTGCTGGGCGTCGGCGGCAAAAAAGTTGACCCCGCCAAAGAACCGAGCCACCGATTCATCCACTGGGTTCTGGTAGAGCGCCTCGGGGGTATCGACCTGACGCAGGCGACCGTCAAACATTAGGGCAATGCGATGGGCCATCACGGCCGATTCGCTCTGGTCGTGGGTTACCACCAGCAGGGTGACGCCGGTTTCGGCCTGCAGTCGCAAAATCAACTCTTGCATATCGCCGCGCAGGCTTGCATCGAGGGCAGAGAGGGGTTCATCCAGCAGCAGCACTTTGGGTTGAATCACCAACGATCGCGCCAGCGCGACCCGCTGCGCCTGCCCGCCCGATAGCTCTGAGGGTTTGCGGTTTTCAAAGCCGCTGAGCTGCACTTGATCGAGCATGGCGATCGCCCGTTCCACCTGCTCAGCGCGGCTTACCCCGCGCATCCTCAGCCCAAAGGCCACATTCTCTCCTACGCTGAGATGGGGAAACAGCAGCCCTTTTTGCAGAACTAGCGCAATTTCGCGGCGTTCAGTTGGTACTCGGTTGAGCGATCGCCCATTCAGCCAAATTTGGCCCCGGTCGGGACGTAAAATTCCAGCGATGAGCTGCAAGGTTGTGGACTTGCCGCAGCCAGAAGGGCCGAGCAGCGCAATTCGCTCTCCGGCCTGCACATCCAGCCACAGGTCTTGCACAGCCGCCGTGCCGCGAAACTGCTTGGTCAGGTTTTGCATCGAAAAATAGGCCGTCTCAGACATCCCCTAGCCCCCCTATGGCCGCGTCATTTTGCAATGCCTGGCTCGAAAACAACAAGAACACCACCGCTGGAATGATGGAAGTGATGGCGATCGCCGCCGTCAGTCCTGTATTGCCGCCCTGCAGCGACGTAAACAACACCATCGGCAATGTAAACACGCGGCCACTGCCCACAAAAAACGTCAGCAAAAACTCATTCCAAGAAATCAAAAACGCAAACAGCGCCCCTACGACCACCCCGGGTGCAATCAGCGGCAGCGTCACCGTCCGCAACACCTGACTCGGTGAAGCTCCGAGCGATCGCGCTTGAGCCTCATACCCCGGGTCAAAGTTGGCATAGACACTGCTCAGCACCAGCGTCATATAGGGAATCGTGGGCAGCAAATGCACCAGCACTACGCCCACCAGCGTGCCGCTTAGTCCCAGGCGAATCAGCACAAACTGAATGCCCATCAGCGTAGCCAGCGGCGACACGATGATCGGCAGCAGCAAAAACAGCTTGATTGCCCCCTTCCCAGGAAACTCCATCAGCCCCAACGCTCGCCCCGCCGGTAGCCCCACCAGCAGCGCTAGTACCGTAGAGATGCCTGCAATCACCAGGCTTTGCACAAAGCCTTGGCCCACGCGACTCCCTGCTGAGGCCAACCCAGCCCAGTTCGCCAGAGTCCACTGCGTGGGCACCAACTGAGGAAAGTACCAGCCCTGGGCAAAGGACCAGATCAGCAAGGGCAAAAAGGGCAAAAAGAGAACCGTGATAATCAGTGCCAAGCTCGTCGTGCGAAGCAGGGCGGTTGGCCGGAGTCGAGCCGTTGAGCGGATGATGTCTGCAGGATGGGTCATCCCTGAGCCCTCCGCATGACGCGACGAAACGGCTTGCCAGAGCCCAGCCACAGGTAAAGGGCAATGAGGCTAATGGACACGCCCGAGAGCAATAGCCCTAGGGCGATCGCCACACTGCGTTGATTCAAATCCAGATCGGTAAAGGCCTGATAGACCAGCACCGGCAAGGTTTTAGGAAACGTAGACCCTAGCAAAAACGGCACCTCAAACGAACCAAAGACAAAGCCAAACACAATCAAACTGGCGGAAATAATTCCCGGGCGCAGCAGCGGCAGCGTCACCGTCCAAAAACACTTCCAGCGACTAGCTCCCAGCGCCCGCGCCTGCATCCCATACTCAGGGCGAATACCGCGCAGCACCGCCAGCAGAATTAAGGTGACAAACGGAATCTCTTTCCACAAAAAGTGCAGCATGACCCCCAGATTGGCCCTGTCGTTGACCAGCAGCGGAAAGTCTTGGTCGGAACTGATCCAACCCAGGTGAACCAAAACCCTTGACAGAACTCCACTGGGAGAAAGCAGGAGCAAAATTCCTGCAATGCCGACCAAGTGAGGAATGGGCAACGTCAACTGACACGCGAAGCTGGCCCAGCGTCCGGCTCGCAGCAACAGTAGTGCCAGTCCAATACTGAGCACCGTAGAAATGGCCGTGGCGGTCAGTGCAATGTAGAGACTGAGCCCCAGTGATTGCCAAAATTGGCGACTGGTCAGCGCCTGTTGATAGGCGTCTAGGGACACAGCGCCCGTGCTAGTGAGCCCCATCAGGCCGATGCTCTGCAAAAAGGCTAGAACCAATCCACCGCCAAACAGCACTGCAATTAGGCTGACAGCAGGCAAGACCAAGAGATAGGCGTGCCACGGAATAGCCCAGTGGTTTGACTGCTCCTCTGTATTCCGATCATCCTGATTATTTGGATTGGTCTGAAGCAAGATTGTCATGGCAAGGGTTCCTTCAGTAGCGCCATCACCTCTGCCCACAACTGCGGGAACTGCTGCTGGCTGTCATAGAGCCGCCGTCGCCGTGCTTGGGCGCTGGCTCCGTCCTCCTGCTCATACCAGCGCTGGGCCGAGACCCAATAGCCCGCTGTCCAGCAGAGCGATCGCACGGCAGGAAACGCCCCAAAGGCCGCGAAATGTAGGCGCATTGTCTGGGCTAACTCCGCATCTTCTAACGCATCATAATAGGTGTGCAGGAAAAGCTGCCGATCGGCGGCGGGCATCTGATACCCACTGCAGCGCTGCACGGTCACAGGCGAGAGAAAATGACCCAGATCCCCCGCGGGAGATCCCAGTTCTGCCCATTCCCAATCAATTAACCAGGCGGTGTGATCGTTAATGACCCAGTTTTCGTAGGTGTGGTCGCTGTGGACTAGGCAGGTATAGGGAAATTCCACTAAAAAGCGCTCTGTGGGCAGTCGCGCCTCTGCTGCAGCGAGCAGGGTGTGCAACATGTCTACAAAGGCTGGATCTGCATTGGGCGATCGCACATAGGGCTGGGCATAGTCCCGAGCTTCAGCAAAAAACAGCGCCAGCGGCTGCGTCACCCGCTGCACAGGTGGCGTGAGCTGTTCGATGTGAGCATAGTCTGCCTGCAAGGGGAGCCGATGGAGCCGTGCCAGAGTCGTGGCACATTGCTTTAAATGGGGATGGCTGTAGTTGAGAGGCTCCCCATCCAGGTAGTTGGTGATGAGGCAGGTGTAAGGGAACGTCTCGCTAGGATGCAGGACGGCATCCAGCAGGGTATGTCCGATCCCAGATCCCTTGAGGTAGTGCAAAATGACGCGTTCAAACGCGGTCACTTGGCTTGCGTCTCCCCCAAACCGCTGATTGGGCGTGCTCACAGCTACCCGCACCAATCGGTCGGCATTTAACCGAAAGATGACATTAGCCTCACCATGGGCCAGCAATTCTAGCGTGTCGCCCTCGTCTAAGACTGCGTTGAGCTGGAGATGCGCCTGCACCTGCGTTTGGAGTTGTCTGAGGTTAAGGGCCATGCAGAAACGCTGTCGGTCTAATGAAGTGGATAAATATCTTGTGTACTATAGCTGACATGAATCTTGATTCATCTGAGAGCCACCTTAAAATTTCCTGAGTGACCTCCTTACGATGTCTTCTTCCATGTCATCCGCTTCTGTAGACTGCGCACAGCGCCTGCGGGTGTTGGCCGATGCCCATCGTCTGGCTATTCTCAAGCTGCTGGTTGCGGGGCCTCAGTATGTTTGGCAGCTTAATCATGCGCTTAACCTAGAGCAGAGCTTGCTCTCGCACCACCTTAAGACCCTGCGAGAAACAGGGTTTGTAGAGTCTCGTCGAGACGGCAAGGCGGTGCTGTATCAACTTGTGCCGGGGGTGCGTCTTGGGTCGAGGGATGGGATTGATTTGGGCTGCTGCACCCTTCTGTTTCGCGATCTGCCATAGGGTAGATTTTGGCGCGGCTTGTGGCTAAATTATTGGGTTCTTAAACGTGAGATAGAACGGCCTTAATCCCCTTGTGGGACGGTTTGGAAGGCGCAGAGTAGGAGTTTTTTGTATCTCTCCACACAATTTTGCGCTGAGGTTGCAGCGGTGGTCTGCGGTGCGATCGCCCCATTGCCTCTTCAAACTATTCCCCAATGAGGTGTTTTAGGTTCATGAGCCCACAGCATTTAACAGCGGCTGCCATACTTCAGAACAGCAGCGCTAGCGTTCGCATTTTTGATATTCAGGGCATGGCCCATCGCTCTCCCCTCGAAGGGCAACTGGTTACGGCAGTTCCCGGTATTGTCACTGCCGTGCGCGGCAACGGCTTTTATCTGCAAGATGCCGATGGCGACGACAATCCTGCCACGTCTGACGCAATTTTTGTATTCACTGGCGATGCGCCAACGGTGCAGGTGGGTGATGCAGTAGAGGTAGATGGCGTAGTGGGGGAATTTCGCCCGGGTGGCCAGGCTAGCGGCAACCTCACCACAACGCAGATCGGTGGAGCTGGCAATCCGCCTGCGATCGCCACGGTGCTCTCGAGTGGCAATCCGCTGCCGCCTCCGCTGCTGATTGGGCTAGATGGGGTGCTGCCGCCGGTCGGGCAAATTGCTGGCGAGGCGCCCAGTGGCACCGTCGAAGCTGATGACTATACATTTGACCCCACCACCAATGGCATCGACTTTTTTGAAAGTGTGGAAGGGATGCACGTGCAGGTGAAGGGCGGCGTGGTGGTTGGCCCGACCAACTCCTTCGGCGAAACCTGGATCCTGGCTGACAATGGCGAAGGTGCGACAAACCGGACGCCGCGTGGCGGGGTGGTTATCTTTCCTGATGACTTTAATCCTGAGCGGATTCAGGTGCAGTATGACAGTTTGGTCACGCCAGGAGACGCGCCCGTTGCGAATGTGGGCGATCGCCTGAGCAGCGTCATTGGTGTGGTGGACTATAGCTTTGGCAACTTCGAGATTTTGCCGACAGAGGCTATAACTGTGACGCCCGGCGATTTGGAGCGTCCCGTTTCTGCGTTGACGACCGAGGGCGATCGCCTCACCGTAGCGTCCTATAACATTGAGAATTTTCACCCCGGCAGCCCGCCAGAGCAGATTGCTGGCATTGCCCAGCACATTGCCCTTAACCTGGGCGGGCCAGACATTATTGGCCTGCAAGAAGTGCAGGATAACAACGGCCCGGTGGATGATGGCACCGTGGATGCGTCTGAAAGCTACAAAACTCTGATTGCGGCGATCGCCGCCGCGGGTGGCCCCACCTACAGCTTTACTGATATTGCACCAGAAAACTTGCAGGATGGAGGCCAGCCCGGCGGCAACATCCGCGTAGGCTATCTCTATAACCCAGAGCGCGTGAGCTTGGTGCAGCGCCCCGGTGCAACGGCCACCAGCGCTACTCAGGGGGTGAATGGGCGCTTATCAGAAAGCCCGGGCCGAGTGCAGCCCGATGATCCCGCCTTTATCGACAGCCGCAAGCCCCTAGCCGCAGAGTTTGTGTTCAACGGGCAGCGCGTCGTTGTGCTCAACAACCACTTCAGCTCTAAAGGCGGTAGCGATCCGCTATTTGGTCGGTTTCAACCACCGCTCAATAACCGTGAAGACGAACGCACCGAGCAGGCGCGCATCAACCGCGAGTTTGTGGAAGAGATTCTGACACAAAACCCCAATGCTCGGGCGATCGTACTAGGAGACATCAATGAATTTCAGTTCTTGCCGCCGTTGCTTACCCTCGAAGGCACAATAGACGGCGGTGAACAGGTGTTGTTTAACCTCACTAACACCCTGCCCGAAGACGAGCGTTACTCCTTCATCTTTCAGGGCAACTCGCAAACGCTAGATCACATTCTCGTGAGTGACAGCCTGCTGCAAACCGCAGAGTATGACGTGGTTCATGTGAATTCGGAATTTGCTGATCAAGCCAGCGACCACGACCCGCTGCTGTCGCAGTTTGATCTGCCCAACGCATTTGCCGACAGCGGTAGCCTCGTCATTGGCACCAATGGCGAGGATGAGATTGCTGCTCAAGGTGGACAGCGCATTCTGGCTGGTGCAGGGAATGACTTGGTGGCACCCGCGCCAGACTCCGACGGCAACAACGTCATCTTTGGACAGCAGGGCGATGATGAATTATTTGCCCGCCAGAATGATGTGCTGCTGGGTGGCGCAGGCAACGATTATTTAGATGCCTCGGGTGGAACCGGCGGCAACCGCCTCTATGGCAACGCGGGCAACGACACTCTGTTTGCAGGCGTCAACGATTTTCTGTTCGGGGGGGCAGGTGATGACATCCTCTACGCCGGGCGGGGCAGCAATACGCTGGCGGGTGGTGCCGGAGGCGATCAATTTTGGATCGCCTTTAATGAAGTGCCAGAGTTGGCGAACACCATCACTGACTTTGCGCGTGGCAGCAATGTGCTGGGAATACGCAACGTTAGCAGCATCAGTGGGTTTGAGGATCTGGAGCTGATTCAGTCGGGTTCAGATACGCTGATTCGCGCGCTAGATACGGATGTGGTGCTGCTGAAGCAGGTGCAGGCTAGCAGCCTCACCAGCGACCAGTTTGTGTTTGCTTGAGGTGAATTCGACCGTGTTGTTTCAGCGCCGTAGCGCGGGGCTGAAACAACGCTAAGCCGTGCTGCGTGTGACGCAGGCAGCACGCAGCACGGCTTAGGCATTTGCCGAACTGGCGTTTATCTAAGTGCCTGTGTGACTAGGGATGGTGGGGTGTGCGATCGCCCAACGCGCTTACATAGTCCTAAATAAGTCATGGCTTGGTGGGTCTAGGATGCAGCTCTCCCTTCACCCAACCATGTTCCAAACACTACTATCGCGCTGACGTTCTTTGAGGACATGAAAGGGATCAAATGACGCCGTTGCGGAGGGCAAAGACAGCCGTTCGCACCCGATCGTTAACTCCAAACTTGTTCATGATGCTTTTCACATGGGTTTTGACAGTATTGGGACTAAGATAAAGAGCCGCTGCAATCTCAGGATTGCTGCACCCGTCTACCAACAGTCGTAACACTTCTAGCTCTCGCTCTGAGAGGCGGCGAGACTGATTAGGAATAATGGATCGCGCCATGTCTAGGGTCTCCTAGTCGATGAGTGGTCAAGGCGAAATAACGGATCGTGAAAGCGGTTATAGACAATGCGTCGAAATCCTAACGAGCAGGGTAAACAAACACAGTTTGGGCAGTTCTGTGAATTTCATCGCACTCTCCTAACATCGGGTATTCCTTATATCGGACATTCGGTATAAAACAGAACAGTATTCATGGATCTTTCTCTATCAATCAAGGCAACACACTTGGAATACTTAAAGGCAGGCATCTTATGGTTAAGTCGGTAGCCTTAATCAAACGGTCTTGCGAACTCTGAGAGAGTTCCCGATGGAGTGCTTCTCAGGGGTTTGCGTTGGTTTTAATGAGGCTCACAAGCTTGATCAATGCACCAATCCTCTTAAGAAGTAAAGATTGAGACTCTTCACAATTTGTCTTTTAATAAGTAAGGATTGATCCTTAGCATGCAGTGTCATCAATGAGTAGAATCACTCGGCAATGGTATAGATGGACGTAGGCCAGTCGTATTACGTTAGGGATTTCAAGTCTGGGGCGATACTGTTTGGGTGCTTCTCTACGTAGGCATTAATCATTTTGATGATCAGCTCTCCTTGCTTTTGAAAGTCAACTCGACGGGTCACATACATATCAGACATCATTAGCCCGTCAATAAACGTCATGAGAAAGCTTACGAGTTCTGGTTCATCAAACCCTAATAGCTCTATCAATAACTCCTCAACTGATTGTTCAATACGTTCTCCCACTTGCTTCATGGGGTCACTGATTTCAATTCCTTCTCGATGCATCTGTTGATGAAAATCAACACAAATCAGCGTTTGCTTGAAAAAGTAGTCTCGGTTGCGTTCAAAATAATCAAATACAATCCGAATGCGATCGCTCAACGTTTGCCCGGCAGTCATTTCAGTTTTAGCCTGCAAAATATCGCGCTGCGATAGCTCATCTACAAACTGAGCAAATAACATCTCCTTATTGGGAAAGTAGTGGTAGAGCGTTCCTGTAGACACATCGAGCCAGCTAGCGATTTGCCGCATTGTGACTGAGGCATAGCCCTTTTCCGCAAATAAATCAAAGCACTGGTTTAGTAATTCTTTACGGTACTGGTCGTGATCGACAATTTTGGGCATGGCGTTTCAGGCAAGGTGGGAATTCGTAAGCGGTGGCGTGATACAGCATAACGGATGGGGTGCTTGCAGCGAGTGTGGGCTCAACGCGATAAACCAGGTTTACGATTACCGAACGTTCGTTATAAAATGCACATCTTAATATTCATCAGAAATCTATAAAATGTCAAGCTTAAGGTCTAGGTCGCCTCAGAGCAGCGCTGACTGCAATGGGGGAGTGCGGCAAGGGCGATCGCTCACGGGGCGTTATCCAATGCATCATTTTGTAGCTGTCAATACCACGGTGAACCGTTGGGAGAAATACACTCCCACTAAAGCAAGACCTTAAAATTTGTTGCCTCTAGGGTTCCGATTTAGAAAGAGTCAATTGCAGGGTTAGTTGGTTTTGGCTAATTCCTGATCCAGTGACTGTTGCTAGATGTCTGGTCCGAGAGAGGCAGGCCATGCGGATTGATTGCCTCTGCTAGTAAGCTCGGCGCACTCCATGGCTGCACGGCGGGAAAAAAGCCCGGGAGATAACGCGGTTTCCATATTGGAACTGTGAATCTCTCGGGTTTTTTTGGGTCATCTTGTTTTAATACTGACGCAGTTGAGGCGTTGTTGAGACGCTTCGTCTCCCGACAACCTTCCCAAGTTTTCAGGATGCTGCACCCAGTGCATAAGCCCTGTTCTGCAGTCCCATTGCACAATTCCCATTGCACAGTTGAACTAAGTCGGGGTCTTGGGGGGATGGAATTTGCGGCGTCGTGGGCGTCTTAAAAGCTCAAGCTGTTCATCATGCACGCCAGATCCCGCCCTTTGATTCGTAACTAAAGGCTTCGGTGCCAAGCCACTAACGTATTACTCAGGAGTATCGCCATGACGCAATCGCCAGAATTTCGCCCCCCCAATGGGCAGAGCGAAGCCCAGCGAGCCCTCGAACTCGAGCAAGGGCTGCCGATGACCGGCTGGCAGCAAGAAGTAGGCCAGGGGTTGGAATATGGGCTAGAGGCTGCGGCCAGCATTCAGGATCGGTCTATCCCCACTTTTTCTCGGGGAGAACTACCCCACTATGCAGGCATCAACACCTTTCTCAAAGCGCCCTATCTAGAAGATGTGCGCAAGGTCGGCAACTATGATGTGGCGATCGTGGGCGTGCCCCACGATTCTGGCACCACCTATCGTCCTGGTACTCGGTTTGGCCCTCAGGGCATTCGCCGAATCTCAGCGCTCTACACCCCCTACAACTTTGAGTTAGGCGTAGATTTGCGAGAACAGATTACCCTCTGCGACGTCGGCGATATTTTTACCATTCCCGCCAACAATGAGAAATCATTTGATCAGATCTCGAAGGGGGTCGCCCATGTATTTAGCTCAGGTGCATTTCCGATTTTGCTGGGGGGGGATCACTCGATCGGCTTTCCGACAGTGCGAGGCATTTGTCGGCACTTGGGTGATAAGAAGGTAGGGATCATCCACTTTGACCGCCATGTGGATACGCAAGAAACCGACTTAGATGAGCGGATGCACACGTGTCCTTGGTTTCATGCAACCAATATGAAAAACGCCCCGGCTAAGAATTTGGTGCAATTGGGCATTGGAGGGTGGCAGGTGCCGCGGCAAGGGGTGAAGGTGTGCCGCGAACGGGCGACCAACATTCTGACGGTAACAGATATTACAGAAATGGGGCTCGATGCCGCAGCAGACTTTGCTATAGAAAAGGCGACAGACGGTACCGATTGCGTCTGGATTAGCTTCGACATTGACTGCATTGATGCGGGCTTTGTTCCGGGTACCGGATGGCCAGAACCCGGGGGGTTGATGCCTCGTGAGGCGTTGCACTTGCTAAAGCGCATTGTGCAAAATGCTCCGGTTTGTGGCATGGAAGTTGTGGAAGTGTCGCCTCCCTATGATGTCAGTGATATGACGTCGTTGATGGCTACTCGGGTGATTTGTGACACCATGGCACACTTAGTGGTGTCGGGACAACTGCCTCGCAGAGAGCGGCCCGCCTATCTTCACCCTGAGGCTGAACCCGAGCAGGTGGACTGGATCTAGACCTGGAGATGTTGGGGTGATTTCTGCCAGAACCGCCGTGCGATCGGAAACATCGTGCGATCGCCCCTCGCCTATCCATTTATTAACTGCAATTTTTAAGCTGCAATTTCTATGCATGAAACCGACATGACCAAGGCGCTGATTCTCACCGTCAGAGAGTGGTATGAGTCTCAGCCCCAGCCGCTCCAGATTGATACAGTTCATTTGGTGGTGGGCAAATTTACCTGTGTGGAGCCCGCTAGTCTGGAGTTTGCGTTTGCTGCACAAACGCAGCAGACCTTTCTTCAGGGCGCGACTCTGGCAATTCGCGAAACGCCGTTGATTGCCTACTGCCACACCTGCCGAGCTAACTACCGTCCCGAAATTGGACTGCGCTACGCTTGCCCTACCTGTAATTCACCGATGGATGATATCCGCTCAGGGCGAGAGCTCAAAATTGAACGCATTGAATATTCCCAGCAGGACGCTGCCAGAGATGCACCAGACGCGCTACACGATTCACCCCAGGCTACTCAGAACAAGACTGCGCTGACTCTAGTGCCTTCGCAGTCTTAATCGGTTGCAGATTAATCATGCCTTTATCCAAATCATGCCCTCATCTAATTAGGACAATGCACTATGCACCAAACTTTTGATGCCGCTCTAGGCATAAATCTACTGCACGTCAATCAAGACGGGGCTGACCAGAACCGAACTCAGTTTGATCAGTGGGGCATTCGCTGCCTGAATCTGATGAGCAGCCCTGGCGCTGGCAAGACTGCCCTGCTAGAACAGACGCTAGCGGCATTGACTCCCGAGATCAAAATTGCGGTGATTGAGGGCGACATGACGACGGAACTAGATGCCGATCGCCTGCGACGCTATGGCGTTCCAGTGATCGCTATCAATACGGGGCGTTCTTGCCACCTCGATTCCAAGATGGTGGCGGGTGGTATTCATCGACTGGCTCATGAGCACAATCCTGCTGAATTTGACCTAGTGCTGGTTGAAAATGTGGGCAATCTAGTATGTCCAGCAGAGTTTGAAGTGGGGGAACATGCCAAGGTGGCGCTGTTGAGCATCACTGAAGGTGAAGACAAGCCGCTGAAATATCCGCTGATGTTTCAGGAGGCGGATTGTTTGCTGATCACCAAGATGGATTTGGCACCGCACCTGGATTTTGACTTGGAGCAGCTCGTAGCCAATGTGCGCCAGATGAACCCCCGAGCTGACATTCTCCCGGTTTCTGCAAAAACGGGGGCCGGGCTGGAACATTGGTTTGGCTGGGTGCGATCGCACCTGCATCAGTCTGTGAATTCAGCGCTGGCGATCGCCCCATGACCATGCCGTAGCATTGCTCGCAACGGTAGAGCGACGCGCAACTATCTGTAGCAAAAGTCAGGTAGCGGGCTGACTCCGACCAAAGACTCAAACCCGCCAGTTCCTGGCCCTAATTCGACTGCAACCGTTATGTCTCATCGATTAGAACGTAGGTAATTATGACAGATCAGATTTTTTTCTGGGGAATTATTCTTTTCCTCTTGGCAACCTTAGGAATTGGGGTTTGGGCATCCAAGCAAATCAAAGGAGACAGTGTCAATTTTTTGGTGGCGGGGCGTGGTCTCGTGCTGCCGCTAGCTGCGGCGACCCTCATGGCGCAGTCCGTTGATTCCAACGCTACGTTGGGCAATACTGACTTGGCCGCGGAGTTTGGCTTTTGGGCTGGAGCTTCGCTGCCGCTGGGTTTGGCGCTTTGCTTATTTCTGACGGCGCTGTTTTTTGCTAAGCCGATGAATCGCATGGGTCTGATCACACTCCCTGATTTCTATCGGGTAAAGTATAGCCGCGCTACGGAGTTTGTTGCGGCCATTATTATGGTGCTGAGTTTTTCGTTCTTGCTGGCAGGAAATTTGGTTGCGGGCGGGTTCTTGTTCCAGACGTTTTTGGGCACGAGTTACCTGGCGGGGGTGCTGCTAATCGCCACTATTGTATTTATCTACACGGCGAGTGGTGGACTGTTTGCTGTGGCCTACACGGACGCGATTCAAGTGGCGATCGCCTTTATTGGCACCCTCTGCCTACTAGTTTTTATCAGCACAACATTTGGCATTGCTGTCCCCGATGGCATGGGGCCGTTTGATCTGGCGCAACTGGCTGATCCTGCAGAAGGGGCAGCTATTAATTGGGCGACCTTGTTAGCGCTGGGTCTAGGCGATATTGTGGCGATCGACTTTATGGCGCGGGTGTTTGCTGCAGAAAGCCCCGAGACCGCTCAACGTGCCTGCTTCATTGGTTCTGCTGGCACGGTGCTGATTGGCGTGCCCTTTTCGATGATGGCGCTGGGGGCTCCCCAAATTCTTGCCGATGCGGGGGTTACGCCAGATGGGCCGCTGCTGTTTGCGCTGCTGCAAAACGTCGTTCCCCCCGCGCTGGGTTTACTGGTGATTGCAGCGATTCTCTCTGCGTCGTTGTCTACGGCTGATGGGGCAATTTTGGGCACCTCGTCTGTCATCGCCCACAATATTTTGGGTGTGCGCCATACCGATCACAATGCAGCGGGCGATCGCCTATTAGCGTTGACTCGCGTCATGGCGTTGGTGATTACCATCATGGGGGTATTTTTCGCAGTTCTGGTGCCCCAAACTGGAATTTTGCTACTGCTAGCGTTTGATTTAGGGTTTGCTGGATTACTGGTGCCATTGGCAGCGGGCATCTACTGGCCCAAAGCGACTAACTATGGCGCACTGGCCTGCATCATTACGGGAACGGCGGTGCGGTTGCTGTTCTTTGTGATGATGCCGACCATGTTTGGTGCAGACAATACGCTGCTCTATATTCCCAACCCCATCTTCACTGCAGACTTTGACGGCTTCCCTACACTGATTAGCCCCCTGGTTGGGTTGGTTGTGTTTGTGGTGGTGTCGTTGATGACCCAAGGGCGCGGAGGTTCGGGCCGACGCCTGACAGAGCCAACGCTAGAAGGAGTCAGCCACGTAGAGTCATAGCACCTGCCTCGACATCTAAAGAAAGATGGGTTCAACTTGATAGAAAATTTTATGTGACAGAAACCGCCTTGATCTTCTGTTGCTAGGCAACCTGAGTTCAAGATAAGCTCAAACTTTTGATATACCGTGCGCAACGCGCACGGTATATCAAAAGTTTTGGGGTACTGCGCATCGCGCAGTACCCCAAAACCCTTCTTAACCTGAGCTGAAGTTACTTAGCTAGACTTGTGCAGTTCGGGTGCTGTTAGTGAGACGAGCGGCGTCCAGATGATGAACGGGAGACTGTGGTAGGCCGAGGATGTCCTGCCCCTCTACTGCGCGATTCAGTGGGTGTGCCATCAGCATCTCTCGATCTAGTGCGCGATGTCTGAGGACGGGAATGCTGCCCCTGCCGCGTTTCTCGGTTTTTGGGTTGGGGGGCAGCAGCACCATTGCGAGTCGGAGGCGAGAGGCGATCGCCCGCTTCAAACCCAGGTACCTCTTCTTGCGGTACCGACCGTTTCATCAGCTTTTCGATATCGGCCAGCAGCTTATACTCATCGGCACATACCAATGCCAACGCTTCGCCTGTGGACCCAGCGCGCCCCGTGCGGCCAATTCGGTGCACATAGTCTTCGGGCACATTAGGAAGCTCAAAGTTAATCACTATCGGCAATTCGTTGATGTCAATGCCGCGCGCGGCAATATCTGTAGCAACGAGAACTTGCAAGCTGCCATCCTTAAACTTAGCCAGCGTGCGGGTTCGAGCCGCCTGACTTTTGTTTCCATGTATGGCCATAGCGGGAATGCCCGAATGACTCAGCTGCTTTGACAGTCGATCGGCTCCGTGCTTCGTGCGGGTAAACACCAGCACCTGATACCAGTTGTGCTGCTGAATTAAGTGCGTCAGCAGGGCTGACTTGCGATCGCGCGACACCCGATATACCTTTTGAGAAATCAATTCCGCTTTGGGATGAACGCTCGCCACCTCAATCAGCACTGGCTGATTCAGCATCGATTGCGCCAAGGATTTGATTTCTCTAGAAAATGTAGCGGAAAACAGCAGATTTTGGCGTTGCTTGGGCAACAGCGACAGAATTCGACGAATGTCGCGAATAAAGCCCATATCGAGCATTCGATCCGCTTCATCCAGTACCAAAATCTCGATCTGAGAGAGGCTTACCGTGCCTTGCTGTATGTGGTCGAGCAAGCGCCCGGGCGTGGCCACTAGAATATCTACCCGACCCTTTAACTGGCGGATTTGGGGATTGATATTGACACCACCAAACACCGTCATGGAATTGAGGGAAAGATGTTTGCCATAGGCCGTCACACTTTCTTCTACCTGTGCTGCCAGCTCGCGGGTGGGCGTGAGGATCAGCGCCCTCACGGGAGTCCGACGACCCGCAGATGGCGCAGGCGTAGTGGTGGATAGCAGTTGCAAAATGGGTAAGGTGAATCCTGCTGTTTTGCCTGTCCCAGTTTGGGCTCCGGCTAACACGTCTTGCCCTGACAAAATCGCTGGAATCGCTTGCTGTTGAATGGGGGTGGGCGTGGTGTAACCCCGTGCGGTTACGGCATTAACAATGGCATCAGAGAGGCCAAGATTGGAAAAAGTCATGAAACTCCAAAAAGAATAAGATCGGTCTGTCGCCGTGGACGGCACAAGTCTTGCACAGACGGATATGAACCTGAGACGCTAAACGTCGAGTGCGGTACGAAGACTTGCAGCGAATACCGACATCCTGCTGCATTCTAGCAGAGGCTACAGTGGGTCGGTTACGTTGCCCCTCAGCGCTTTGAGTTGGCCGTGCTTAGTTTTGTGGTCGAGGCGCTTGCGTTTGGCGCTGCGAGAGGGCTTGGTTGGTTTGCGGCGGGGGCGAATAATAGTCACCTGTCGGATGATGGCTTGCAACCGTTGCAATGCATCCTCTCGATTTTGTTCTTGGGTGCGGTGCTGCTGCGCCTTGATAATAATGATGCCGTCTTTTGTAATGCGGCGATCGCCCAAGCTCATCAGCCGCTCTTTATAGAGCGGCAACAGCAACGACGCGTTGATGTCAAATCGTAGATGAATGGCCGTAGCCACCTTGTTTACATTTTGCCCGCCACTCCCCTGAGAGCGCACTGCCGTCATGGTGATGTCACTGAGAGGAATAGAAAAGGTGTCCGTGATCGGCAGCATGGGTCGCGTTTCTGTCAGGTTATCTGGTCACTATTTATCCGACATCTTCCGACATCTACAGGATGTGAATCATCCTGCCCTCCACACTATAGCAACTGTCTCAGACCGCTGAACCCAAGGCTGCTGAATACCTACAGGCAAAAGAGGATGACGCATTCAATGGAATGATATAGGAGAATGGCTAGGCCACGCCTAATTGATATACCTAACTAAATCGGCATTGCTGAATGACGCTATGATTTCGCCGGATTGGGTAAAGAGCCACAAGACTTTCATAGACTGATTCAGCAACGCCATTACCCACAACCCCCGCATTGTTGATGTTGCAGACCATATAGTTCATCTAGAAGACGGGCATATTCGATAATCGAACGCTAGGCACCGATCAAAAATAGTGCTTTGTGCGATCGCATCGCTACTGCAAACCTACTATTGCTATTGCAAACAACATGCCTTCAGAAGCCGTCTAGAGATTTACAAAGTGCTAAGCCAAATAGCCGCCCGTATAGGCTAAATTGCTCATTTGCTCATTTCATTTAATTTGGAGAGCAAATAACTAAAGAGAAAAAAGTCGGGCATTACAGAAGACTATGTACTGCATCGTGAGCACATAAAGACCTGATCTACCCAAAAGGCTTTCCCCCATGAGCCTTTCAGCGCCCCGATTTTTTCCAAAGCCGAGGTATTGACATATGAGTGGAGTGGGGGCTATATTGATAAAGCGGTCAAGGGGAGCCAAGCGAAAGCGAGGCGAGCTGAGGCCAACCGAACCTAGAGAATTAAAT
>JAHHHI010000095.1 GCA_019359435.1 Kaiparowitsia implicata GSE-PSE-MK54-09C | reverse complement strand
TCCTCGTCAATCTGGTCTCAGGCCTGATCGCCTACGCTTACCACCCCGATAAGCCCTCGTTAGGTATTCCGAATGATGAGCTTCAAGCCCTGCCACAAGCCGCTTTTTAACTGTCGAACTCACGTTCTTTAATAGAGCGAGAAGAAACCTATCTCGGGGCTGTCACTTTCTCAATCGTGCAGTAGCCCGCTTACCCGCTCACCGCTTAATAGGCCGTATCCTGCATGTATTGGATCTGCTCTCTGAGGGTATCTGCCATCGCGCGATCGCCCATCTGCTCATACAAATCCGCAGCCCGTTGGTAATCGGCAATGACCTCCTCGATGCTGCCCATCGAGGAGTAGACATCCCCTCGATCAAGGTAGGCAACAGGTTGGGTGCTATCTGCGGCGATCGCCTCATCAAAAGCCGTAATGGCTTGCTCGGTCTCGCCATTGCGCGACAGCTCTAAGCCGCGAGCATAGGCCAAGTCATAGGCCAATGCTGGCCGCACCATCAGAGAATACGCGCCACCTTGCCCCGAAAAGGAGCGAGCCAACACGGTATACGTACCCGCTGTGGGCAGCGTCATCACAATAGTGGAATTGAGACTGCGCGCATAGTCATCGTTCATGGCGACTTCGCTGCCATCTGGCCCGACTAGCACCAGCAGCGTGTCAAATTCTTCGCTGTCCATGGCAATGGCAACCGCTTGCCCAGCGGTTCCCTCAAAGGAATATTCGTTTTGCGTTGGGCTCAATGTGCCGGATTCTTCGAACAACACTTGGGCGCGAACCGCCGGAGCCGTTGCCATCATCACCAAACTACTGAGGGACACACTGCCCAGGGCGATCGCCGCACCCAGGCCTAATCCTAACTGCCGCCACACCATCAATCGATTCACCATAAGTATCCTTTAAAAGCAAAAATCAACGCAGAAAACAGCGCGAGAAAATCGGTAGTGGTTTTGAGATAAGGCGATTGGGTGACACTCCATCCACTTATCTCCGTAGACCGACCAAAACCGAGTGGGCAGGCTAAAGGCCTGCAAGGAGCACGCTGCACTCACCGAAGGCCATCCTGCAAGCTAGCGATCTCACCCATCCGATTAGATTGACAATCGACAGATCCAGAATGGGTTAGGCCTCTCCGAGATCTGCCTATCTCCAAGCTTCAACCCTAATTAACGGGGCTCCTGAAGAATTTACAAATCTGCATCCTCGCCCGTACCTCGCCGCACGACAGAGCAGCCTAGAGGCGGGCGATCGCCCACTTAAGATACCCATAGAAACCCATTCGCGCTAAACCCTCGCCAATGTCACCATTTCGGATTGGTCTTGATACTTGCCCCGCCGCGATTCGTAGCTCGTCTGGCACGGCTCCCCTTCTAAAAACAGCAGTTGCACGACCCCTTCGTTGGCATAAATTCGGCAGTCAGTGCTAGAAGAATTGGAAAACTCTAGGGTGAGATGGCCGCGCCAGCCCGCTTCTCCGGGTGTGATGTTGGCGATGATGCCGCAGCGGGCATAGGTGCTCTTGCCCATGCACACCACGGTGATGGTGTTGGGAATTTCAAGTCGCTCTAGCGCTACCCCCAAGCCGTAGGAGTTGGCCGGAATGATAAAGTACGCGCCTGATTCGTCTTCGCGCAACGTCGTCAATTCCAAATTTTCGGGGTTGAAATTTTTGGGATCAACAATGCTCCCCGGAATGTGGCGAAAAATGCGAAACTCCACGGGCGAGAGGCGAATGTCATAGCCAAAGCTGCTCAGTCCATAGGAAATGACCGGCATACCCTCCACAGCGCGAACCTGCTTTGGCTCAAAGGGTGCAATCATCCTCTGGGTAGCTTTTTGGGAAATCCAGGCATCATTTTTAATCATGGGTGGCGGTGTTGGGTAAGGGCGGTGTATGTGATAGCTGACCCCGAGAATACCCACGACCTAATCAATGACCAGGGCTCGCAAGTCGGGGTGTTAGCCACTAGATCTACCAGATAATGGGTATCACAGGAATCGTATACGCAATATATAGCGTATTGAGGGCGATCGCTCCACCAATTCCCATAAATCCTCAAGATCCAAGCGTCAACCCCTAATCTCCATAGCTGGCCGCCTGCAGCCCAAACATCTTGGCATACAGCCTACCTTGACCCATCAGCTCCCGATGGCTGCCCACTTCCGCAATGCGCCCATGTTCCAGCACCACAATGCGATCGGCCATGCGCACGGTCGAAAAGCGATGGCTGACCAAAAACGTCATTTTGCCTTCGGTGAGCTGCTGAAAGCGCTGAAATAGATCAAATTCGGCGATCGCATCCAATGCCGCCGTTGGCTCATCCAAAATCAAAATCTGCGCCGGGGTCATAAACGCCCGCGCCAGCCCAATTTTCTGCCACTGCCCGCCTGACAATTCCGCACTATCGGAAAACGTTTTCCCCAAAATGGTTTGGTAGCCTTGCTCCAGCGCTGCGATCACAGGGGTGGCCCCGGCCTCTAGCGCCGCCGCCTGAATCCGCTCAAGGTTGTCATACTGACGCACATCGCCAAAGCCAATGTTGTCTTGCACGCTGAGGTTGTAACGCGAGAAGTCTTGAAACACCACACCAATGTTGCGCCGCAAATCGCTGAGATCCAGCGCATGCAGGGGGACGCCATCCACCGTGATTTCGCCTTCGGTGACATCATAAAAGCGGGTCAGCAGCTTGAGCAGTGTCGTTTTGCCTGCCCCGTTCACCCCTACCAGGGCAATGCTTTCGCCCGGCTGCACCGATAGATTCAGCCCCGTTAAGGTAGGCGCTGGGGCACCAGGATAGGAAAAGGAAACCTGGCGCAGCTCTAGCCCCCGCCGCATGGGGGTGGGAAAGGCAACCGGCTGGGGCGGACTCAGCACCTGCGGCTTGAGGTTCAAAAAATCGAAGTATTGCGACACAAACAGGTTGAATTCATACACCAGGGCAATGTCGAAAAGGATGCCCTGAATCAACCCCTGGGATTGTTGAAACGCTCCGGTATACATGGTGAGGTCGCCAATCGTGATGCTGCGCTGTAGCGTGCGCACAATCACCCAGGCATAGGCCCCATAAAACCCCAGCGACGCAAACAGGCTGACGGTAGACCGCAGCCAGGCCTGCTCTGCCGCCATTGCGGCTAGCTCGCGGTTGAACTGATTGCGGATGCTATGCCACTGATCTAACAGGTGGCTGCCTAGGTTATACAGCCGCACTTCTTTGACAAATTCTTGTGTTGACAACACCTGCTCCAGGTATGTGGCGAGCCGTCCGCTCTGCGTTTGGCGGCGCATAATGCGGAAGCGCACGCCAGAAAATCGAATGCCCACCCACAAGGCTGGCAACGCCGTCAACACCAGCAGCAACACAATCAGCGGGTTAAACCTGAGCAGCAAGCCCAATAGACCCGCAAAGGTAATGGACTGGCGCGTCAGCGAGGTGAGGGTGCTCAACACCCGCACGGGATAGGTGCTGCCGCTTTGCTGAGCGCGGTTTAGGGTGTCATAGAACTCGGGCAGTTCGTAATGGGCTAAATCGAGGCTGATCGCCTGTTCTAGCAATTTCTGGTTGGCGTAGAGGGTGAAGCGATCGCTCAACACTTGAGAGACATAGTTGTTGGCTTGCCCCAGTCCGCTCTGAGCTAGGGCGATCGCCAACCCCAGCCCAACCAGCACCATCAGAGGTTGCCAATCCACCGTAGGTATGGCGAGACTCCCCACCACAAAGTCCACAATCAGCTTGTTGACATAGAGCTGGGCGACGGGCAACAGCGCCAGCGCCAGGGTAATGGCGATCGACCACAGCAGCCAGCCGCGGGCCCCATCCCACACGAGCCTGAGCAGCCGGGGCGTGTTCGCCACCACTGCCCAAAAGCGCGATTGCGTTCGAGATTGAGTCATGCAGAGGGTTCCACGTAGATTATTGGATGCTCTAAATCTAGAACTCTAAATCTAGAACTATAGTGCAGCGCCACGTTATACCACTCGCTATCCAGCAGAGCGTCGGACTTGCCGATGATTCAAGTCTGCACTTTAACCTTACAAATGGTTGTCGCGGGGGTGCGATCGTCCAGCCCCTAGCACCTTGATGGCAGACGATAAAGTCGATAACCTGCCAGGCTCTTACTTTGATAGCAGCTTCGGGTTCTTTATCATTGGCGTGATCTGTGCAATGTGGGCACAAAATACAGGCCGTAGCGTGTGGTTGTGGCTCTTCCTGGGGTTATTCTTTGGCCCCATCACGCTGGTGGTGATGCTGATCAAAAACTCAGAAGACCGAAGGATCTAGCACCTCGTACCACCCCTGTCAAAGTGGCTAAACTATTCCCGAAACACCTTTGGGCTAAAGGACTTCGGCCATAACCACCAGGGAGTGAACTCCCTGGCTCACCGCAAAAGTCTGCTAAAGCAGATCGGGGGATTTGTCTCCCAATCCTTTTTAGAGGACTTCGGATTTGAGCCTTGGACTTCTAGGCCTTGGCTTATCGGCCAATCCAAGGAATCAACCCCCAGATCTGCTCCATCTTGACAGGGCTGCACCTCATGCCTAGCTGAGAGTTCTTGTCACGATGAGCGGGTCTGCTCCAGCCTATACCGAGTTCCACTTTGAGGACTTAGACTTGGCAGGCGTCGTACCAAATAGTCGCTCTTTGAATACCCGATAGAAGAACAGCGGATTGCCCACCACATATCGATCCCACAGGCGGTTGGGTTCAGTGAAGAAGCGAGCCAGCCATTCCATGCCGCGATCGGTCATCCAGCGGGGGCCTCGATAAACCGTGCCTGTATAGAAGTCGAGACAAGCTCCCAGCGGCAAGAACACCCGCGCGTCTACCTTGTCTAGGTTATCCACCATCCAACGCTCTTGCAGCGGCATGCCAAAGCCAATGTAGAGCACGTCAGGCTTAAAGGCGTTGATGTCGTCAATCACCGCCTGATTTTCTGCCCCATGTTTGTCAAAATAGCCGTGATGCCCGCCAACGCGAATAGTGGGGGCGATCGCCCGCATTTTCTCCATGGCACTATCCACCACACCCGGCTTGCCCGCCAACAGGTAAAGAGATACGCCCTTGGCCTCACACGCTTTGACCAAATCCTCAATGTAGTCAGGGCAGGTCATGCGATAGTCAGACTTCATCGTGTAGCCCATGATTTGAGCCCCCAGCATGACCCCAAACCCGTCACAAAAGACCAGATCCGACTCGTTGATATATTGCCGAAACCATGGCGTGGTGTAGGCAAAATTCATTGCCCGCACGTTCACATTGCCGATAATTGTTTTTTTGGCCTGTTGCCCCGACTCAACGATGTAGTCAATCAACTGGCAAACTTTCACCTTATGAAAGCGCGTATCGAGCAACACCACTTCATCTGGCGCTTGGGTTGAGGCGAGTTGTTGACACATTTCCACAGACCTCCCTTGAGTGCGGGTGGGGCAATTTTTCTTGGGTTGCGGCTATCAATGCCCAGCCAAGTTGGAGCATGGCGATAGGTTCCACCTGCATACTACGCTAGTGAACTCTACGCACCAAACTGTTAAGCCCAGGTGAAGAGTGACCCCGAACGGGTAAACCCGGCGTAAAGCTTTCGGCCTATCCCCAGACGCGGATCGCTGCGCTAGGCGTGGCGATTGGCCAGCATCCAAGAGTGGGTGGAATAGAGCAGTAGCGCGGTCCAAATGCAGCCAAAGGTGAGGGCGTGGGTGAGCGTAAAGGCTTCACCATAGAGAAACACGCCTAACATGAGCTGCAGGCTGGGCGCAATGTATTGAAAGAATCCCAGCGTAGACAACGGCAGTCGCTTGGCGGCGTTGTTGAACCACAGTAGCGGCATTGAGGTGATCAAGCCTGCCCCGATAAACACCGCCGTTAGGCCAGGGCTAGCGGTAAAGTTGGAGGTGCCCGCAAGGCTCCAGTGGGCGATCGCCCCTAGGGCCAATGGCGTCATCATCAGTGTTTCTACGGCCAACCCCAGCAAGGGCGCGACGGGTGCTAACTTGCGCAATAGCCCATAGAGGGCAAAGGTGCAGGCCAAGCTCAGCGCAATCCACGGGACTGCGCCAAACTGCCCCACAAAGTAGGTGACGCCCACCGCCGCCAGCCCCACCGCCGCCCACTGCCATCGACTCAGTCGTTCTTTGAGAAAGAGAGCCCCCAGCAGCACCGTGACCAGCGGGTTAATAAAGTAACCCAGGCTGGTTTCCACGACGCGATCGCTGTTGACGCCATAGATATAGATGCCCCAGTTCACAGTCAGCAGCAGGGCACTGGTCAGCAGCATGGTGAGGGTTGTGGGCGATCGCACCACCGCAGCTAATTCGCCCCCCCGCCGCTGAACCACAATCAACCCAATGAGAAACACCATCGACCACACCACCCGATGGCTCAGCACCTCCACCGCTGGCGTTTGCCCAAACAGCTTCCAATACAGGGGAAACATCCCCCAAGCCCCATAAGCCAGCACCGCATACAGGATGCCTGCATTAACGGGAAGGGGAGAAGACTCAGACAAGAGACGAGACGGGTTGAAGAAGCGCATTTGCCCTTTATGCCACTGAGATGGGCGATCGCTCTTCCCCCAACGGCATGATTGCGGCGGTCACTCGCGCGGTTGCCTTACACGGTGCAGCTTTAGAACAGCAGAGAGAAAAAGAACGTTGTTCGTTCTACTGATCTAGAAGTTGCGATAAATGAGTCGGGTCGGCAATGCCCTGGAGAATGGCGCTGACAATCATGGCGAGACAAAACCCCTATGCCACAATAGGAGCAAGCAACCCCTCTACTTACCCCCTATGACTGCTGCCACAGACCTGCGATCGCTGAGCGTGCAAGACTATCACCGCATGGTAGAAGCAGGGATTTTGGCAGCGGATGAGCGGGTGGAATTGATTGAAGGACAACTCTATAGGATGGCAGCTAAGGGAACGGCCCACAGCGCAGCGGTGACGCGCATTGATCGGGTGCTGTCGCGGCTGTTGGCGGGGCGGGCGCTGCTGCGGTTTCAAGACCCGGTGCAGCTGAGCGATTTTTCTGAGCCGGAGCCGGATGTGGCAGTGGTTCACATCGACTCGTTGGACTATGAGGATCATCACCCGACGCCGGGGAAAATTTTTTGGCTGATTGAGGTGTCTGACAGCACACTGCGGCGCGACCGCGATCTCAAGGTGCCGATGTATGGGCGATCGGGCATCGCCGAATACTGGATTTTAGATGTGCAGGAGCGCTGTCTGCATGTGTTTCGGCAGCCCACGGCAGATAGGTATGAAACAGAGCAAACGCTCTATGAGGAAGACACCATTACACCCCTAGCATTTCCCGATTGCGAGGTTGCGGTGGGGAAGTTGGTGCGATCGCCCCAGCAAAATTATTAGTAAATTCCAGGCTTGTATTTTACCGCTTCTAAATGTCTTTAAATGGATTGATAAGGATGAGTGGACTGCCTATTTTTTGGCCGTCTTGAAGATCTTCGCTGTAGAGGCGATCGCACCCCACTTCAAGTGAACTGGCAATGATCAGACTGATATTGGTATCGAGAAATGCTTTAGCGCTCATTTGCCTCGTCTCGATTGAACTTGAAGCCTTTAGTATTGAGAGACACGGCTTGAAACCCACCAACGTTAGAAGCCGTTAGAGTCTTCACTTTAGATTGAGTGCGTTGACGCACAAACTCTACAAACTCTAGAACCAAGCTAGCCTCTGCTTCGGGCAGCGTTTTTACGAGTTCATAAATACTCTCTGCTGTACTCATCAGTCCCTCCTAAAACATTAGGGTGGGCAGTGACCACCATTTGAATTTGACGTAAACGGCTTAGTTTATGCTCAAAATATCAATCATGCGGTTGGACAACTGTTGATCTAACGTGATCAAGTCTAGGCCGTTTACTTTAGCCGTAGCGGCGATGATGGCATCAGGAATTTTGAGCTTATATTGACGGCGAATCTGAATTGCCATATCTTCAACGGACTGGGTTATGGGCAGATAGCGCATAATTCCAAGGATATTTTGAATGCCTTCAACCTCAAGATCCGTAATTTCTGGGTATCCTAATAGCCCAATTCTGTTGATAAAGCTGTAGGCACATACATCAGTTTCAATGGCTCGACTTTGCAGAACGGCAAGAATTTCATCGCTGCCCTTGACGATACCAATGATGATGTTGGTGTCTAGAAGAAAGTTAGTCCCACTCATCTCTCATCTGTCTCTGAATGGCAACAGAATCATCATTAAAGTTGGGGGAATCTTTAAGAATGCCAAAGTAAGACAGTAGAGAAGAACGCCCTGCATCCTTCTCAGGCTTGGCATGTTGCTGCACAAACTCGGCAAACATCAACACCAAACTTGCTTCGTCTTCTGGCAATTTCTTCACCAGTTCATAGATAGCATCTGCTGTACTCATGAGTCCCTCCTAAAACAGTAGGGTGGGCACTGCCCACCATTCACCTTTATCGTAAACAGCCGCCCCTACGGACGGCTAAAGGGCATGCGCGGCGGGGCGGTTTTCCACATTAGGTCGATTTCTTCGGGGGTGAGGCCGTAGGCTTGGTTAACCCACAGATTAGGCACAGCTCATCCTACAGGCCAAGATACCGTCATCGCTTTCTGCAGGAGAGATTAAGCGAGACAAAATCCTCATGCCACAACAGGAGCAGGCGATACTCCTACTTACTCCTATGCCTGCTGCCCCAGACCTGCGATCGCTGAGCATGCAAGACTATCACCGCATGGTAGAAGCAGGGATTTTGGCAGCAGATGAGCGAGTGGAATTGATTGAAGGCTAGTGAGTACGATAGCGTAGACGCTCTGTGAGGAAGGCAGCATTACACCCCTGGCGTTTCCCGATTGTGAGATTACAGTGCGGGAGCTTTTGCGATCGGGCGAACAGAGGTAATCTGAAGCTGTATTATAGTGCGCCTCGGGCACTGGCTTGCCATAATAGCGGCAGACCTCCCGCGACTGAGTGACTATGGTTGTTGAGCTTCTAACCCCCGTTGCCAGTTGGGCGCTAGGTAAAGCCGCCGATAGCGTTTGGACGCTAGCGACAGACCAGGTGCAGACGATGCTGCAGCGCACAGACATTAAGCAGGCGATCGCCGCTGGGCTAGAGGCCGTTAGAGAATGGGAACAGTCCTTAGAAGTTCCGGCCTTGCTATTCAAAAGCTGTGATGACAAACAGAAACGACAGTTTTTGGAGCAGGTGTTTGCGGATGCTGGAGTCGTAGAGCAGCTTCAGCGTCCGTTGGTGGGTAAGGGAGAGCCCGATGTCGGGCTGCTGCTGGCGTATTTTGAAGGCATTGGCAGGGATATAAGCATCCAACTCACGATCGCCAGCTTGCCTCAGTGGTTGCAAATTTTTAGCACCACCTATGTCGAAAAGACGGCGCTGTTTACGAAGTACGAGGTGGCACGGCAGCGCTATCTAAAACAGCTCGCCCACTGGTATGACGACGTAAAGTTTCTCGGTATCTCTGTCGCTGGGCAGGAGGATACCAAGTCGGAGAAGCTGCTACAGATTTTTGTCATGCCAGATGTGAAGCAACGGGCTGAATCTTGGCAGCAAGAACAGCTATCCCAGCAGATATTTTTCGAGTCAGAATCAAATCTGATAGAGATGGTGGATTATCCCGAGGCGGTTGTGGGACACCCTCAATCCAGATTAATGATGGAGCAGCGCCAGTTAACTTCCCGGCTAAAACAAGAGGGCAAAGTCTTCTCGGCGGACGCCTTATTGCAGCAGAGCCGCTCTCAACGGTGCGTGTTGCTGGGGGCACCGGGTTCCGGCAAAACCACGTTGATGAGCTATTTTGCTGTAGCTTTCACCACTGAGGAAACGCCCGTTAATCTGGGTTTAGCGGGTGAGCACCTGCCGATTTTGGTGCGGATTCGTGATTGGGTGCGGTCTACCCATACGAATCTGCTGGACTACGTGCGGTGGTTCGCGACGGATAAGCTCGCCGTGAAGGACTTGCCGACTGGCTTTTTTGAGCACTGGCTAGAGGCAGGCAAGGCGCTGATTTTGCTGGATGGGCTGGATGAGGTAGCCAGCGAATCGCGGCGGGATGAGGTCGTCAATCAGATTGAATGCTTTTTGCAGCACGACGCCTATCGACACAACCCGGCCATCATCACCTCGCGCCCGGCGGGTTATAAGCAAGCCTACTTCCGCACGGAGGAGTTTCCCCACTACGACTTGCAGCCATTTGATCAGGCCAAAATCGATCAATTCATTCAAAACTGGTATGACAACCGCTTTCGCGATCGCGAAGAATCTCAACGGCGACAGCAAACGTTAAAACAAGCCTTATCAGAGCGCGATCGCATTCAGGTACTGGCCAAAAACCCGCTGCTGCTGACGATTATCGCCCTGATTCATCGCTATGAAGCCTACCTGCCTCGCGATCGCCACCAGCTCTACAACCGAGCTGTAGAAACCCTGCTGACCAACTGGGACGCCAACAAAGAGACAGATTACAAGTGGCCGCTGGAATACATCAAGCGCGATGCCGTGCGTCGCATCATGGAGCAGCTAGCCTACTGGATTCATAGCTACGGCAGTGCAGGCGATGCCGAAGGCGGCACTCTGATTGACCGTGGAGAGCTAATTCATCAGTTGGGGCGTTTCATTGTCGAGGAAGCAGGCATCAAGCGCTACCAGGCCGAGGCCGAGGCCCAACGATTTTTAGACCACATTCGCGAGCGTACTGGGTTGCTAAACGAGCAGGGGCAAGACTGCTATGCCTTTGTCCACAAAACGTTTCAAGAATATCTCTGTGCCCAAGAGATTAAGCATCGGGCCGATGAGGAATATGATCTGGAGCTGATTCTGACCCCGATTCGTGAGCATCTGCACGAACCTCACTGGGAAGAGGTGCTGCTGCTGCTAATTGCCCAACAGCCTAAGAAACGGGTAGCCAAAATCATTCAGCAAATCTTGGCCCACCCCGCCCCTTACGAGCAGTGGCTGCATCGCAACCTCTTTTTTGCAGCTGCCTGTCTGGCCGAGAACGTAGAGATTACCGATACCAAACTAATTGAGCGCATTCTCAATTCCCTAGTGGACTTTATGGCAACAGAATCGCCCCTGATTGCTTCGCGGCTGCAAAGGCAGGCCACTAAATGCTTGCGTAACCTGGGCGAGACGACCTTTCAAAACTTGGCCTTGCAGCGTCTAGAGGCGCAACATAGCAAAATTGACCCTATCCAGCTACAGCAGCTTCGGTTTGCCCTAGGCCAAACCGCCTTAGCAACAGCCGCATTAGTTGCTCTGCTCAGCGATGACGACAGCAACGTCTACGAAAGTGCTGCATCTGCCTTAGGCAAACTCGCTCAGGCCTCCTCCGAGGTGGTGACCGCATTGATCAACTGCCTTGGCGATGACAACCGCCACGTCTACGAAAGTGCCGCATCTGCCTTAGGCAAACTCGCTCAGGCCTCCCCCGAGGTGGTGACCGCGTTGATTAACGGCCTCCGCGATGACGACAGCAACGTCCGCTCTAGTGCCGCAGAGGCCTTAGGCCAACTCGCTCAGGCCTCCTCCGAGGTGGTAACCGCGTTGACAAACTGCCTTAGCGATGACAACCGCCACGTCCGCATTATTGCCGCATCTGCCTTAGGCAAACTCGCTCAGGCCTCCCCCGAGGTGGTGACCGCGTTGATTAACGGCCTCCGCGATGACGCCAACAGCGTCCGCTTTCGTGCCGCAGAGGCCTTAGGCCAACTTGCTCAGGCCTCCCCCGAGGTGGTGCCAGTGCTGATTAACGGCCTCCGCGATGACGCCAGCAGCGTCCGCTCTAGTGCCGCAGAGGCCTTAGGCCAACTTGCTCAGGCCTCCCCCGAGGTGGTGACCGCGTTAACAAACTGCCTCAGCGATGACAAGTCGTGGTTAGTCCGCTGTCGTGCCGCATCTGCCTTAGGCAAACTCGCTCAGGCATCCCCCGAGGTGGTGCCAGTGCTGATTAACGGCCTCCGCGATGACGCCAGCAACGTCCGCTCTAGTGCCGCATCTGCCTTAGGCCAACTTGCTCAGGCCTCCCCCGAAGTGGTGACCGCGTTGATTAACGGCCTCCGCGATGAGGAGAGCAGCGTTCGCTCTAGTGCTGCATATGCCTTAGGTCGACTCGCTCAAGCATCCCCCGAGGTGGTGCCAGTGCTGATTAACGGCCTCCGCGATGACGCCAGCAGCGTCCGCTCTAGTGCCGCATCTGCCTTAGGCCAACTTGCTCAGGCATCCCCCGAGGTGGTGACAGCGTTGATTAACGGCCTCAGCGATGACAAGTCGTGGTTAGTCCGCTTTCGTGCCGCATCTGCCTTAGGCCAACTTGCTCAGGCATCCCCCGAAGTGGTGACCGCGTTGATTAACGGCCTCAGCGATGAGGAGAGCAGCGTTCGCTATGGGGCCGCAGAGGCCTTAGGCAAACTGGGTAAGCAGACAAATACCGTTGCAACGCAGTTGGCTAATTGGATTGAGCAAAACCAGAATTCTGACCCTGTAGGCCACGGCATTGATGCCCTGTGGGCGGCCATCATGACGGAGCAGGCGTAGCCGGCGTCATTCTGCTACGGTTTCTGGCCAAATCCCCATGCCTTTTTAGCTTTTTTAGGCTTTTTGGTATTTACAACCTTAAACCCAGTGATTGCGACAAAGCCATCCATCAAGTCTTTTACCATAGATGGAATCAGCATCTCTAGATTCTTCGCATAGTTCACCTTCCAACTTTTCATTAGCTCTTGTCTGGCGTCTTCATTGACGTATACAGTTTTATCGCGGGTGATCAACACCATCGCTACATGGCCACTGTTTTCTGTCACTACAAAAACAACATCCCCTCCATCGCGCTTGAGGCCTTTGTACCAATCGTCGATGTGTTCTTTTAGCTCATGCTCATAGAGGGCATGGGCCATGTCGCCATTTTCGAGCAGGGCCTTTTTCAGTAGCTTGGTGATTTTTGTAACAGTCATAAGCGCGTTCCAAGTCTCTTGTTATCAGCGCTCTTATTATCAGCAAACAAGGAAAAGAGCCATGCCAAAAGCAGACAAATCCTACATCTCAGCATTGACAGAGCGCTAGATCATCTTTCTAGATCATATTCATTGAGCTGCGGGTGCCTAATGAGATTTCTCGCCGACATGGGCATCTCACTCTGCACTGTTGAATGGCTGCGGCAACAGGGCGACGAAGTCATCCTTTCCCAATTGCTCCAAGTGCTTGAAACCGGGGCTACCACCGCCCGCCAATCAGCAGCGGCAGCGTTGATCACATTGATTCTAAGGCAAAACCCAACAGCAGCCGTAGAGTCCCAGGCGTTCACCATGACTGCCGTAAAGTTTATCTCTAGATCACTGGCAATTTAGCCAGCTTTTGGGCGATCGCCCAAAAAGCCACCAATTCCTCGTCCTCTAGTTTGCTCAGCACCTAGCCGGGGTCAGAACAGCATAGGCACAGCCTTAGAGCATCGGTATTCTGCGCAGCAGAGAGTTCATACCAATAGCCACAGAAACCAGCGCGTTAAGCGCTATGGAGAGAAATTTCCTCTAAATTAGTGAATCTTCCCCAAATTCGGCTCAGCTCGTGCAATTCATGGTCTAAAACTTGACCCAATGCATTAACGCCCCTCGATCAATGAGAGGATAGACGAATTAGGGCAAAGCGTTTTAGAGTATGTAGAATAGCAATAAGTATAGTTACCTACTGTTTTTTGGGTGAATCTGATCATGGAAGGAGATTGGGAGCGTCGCTGCTCACGCTTCTTCCATTCAGACCATTGCCCTGTTGTTGACTGCTGGTGCAGTGAGCAGTGGGCGCTAGATAAGAGTTTTGGGTGAGTCTCACCAGAGATCGCAGAACCAAACGCGCCCCTTGCTGCTGCACCAAACGCTGTCGCCAAGTTTGTTTCACCGTTTCTGACTACCCACTCCAACCCGTCGTTCAACTTAGAGGAAGTCCATGACAGTTGCAACCACCCAATCCCTGGAAGAGTTGTGCATCAACTCGATTCGGTTTTTGGCTATAGATGCCGTTGAAAAAGCCAAGTCGGGGCACCCTGGCTTGCCCATGGGTGCGGCGCCAATGGCCTTTACCCTGTGGGATAAGTTTTTGCGGATTAACCCCAAAAACCCTGCCTGGTTTAATCGCGATCGCTTTGTGTTATCAGCAGGCCACGGCTGTATGTTGCAGTATGCCCTGATGTACCTCGCCGGGTATGACAGCGTCACCCTAGATGAGATCAAAAACTTCCGCCAGTGGGGCTCTAAAACCCCTGGGCATCCCGAAAACTTTGAAACTGAAGGGGTGGAAGTGACGACGGGGCCGCTAGGGCAGGGCATTGCCAACGCGGTGGGATTGGCGATCGCCGAAGCCCACATGGCCGCTAAGTTCAACAAATCAGACCTAACCCTGGTGGAGCACTACACCTACGCCATACTAGGTGACGGCTGCAATATGGAAGGGGTGTCAGGCGAAGCCTGCTCTCTGGCAGGGCACCTGGGCCTGGGTAAGCTGATTGCGCTGTATGACGACAACCACATCTCCATCGATGGCTCTACGGATATCTCCTTCACAGAAGATGTGAGCAAGCGGTTTGAAGCTTATGGCTGGCATGTGCTGCATGTGGAGAATGGCAATACCGATTTGGCGGCGATCGCCCAAGCCATTGAAGACGCCAAGGCTGTGACCGACAAGCCCACCATGATCAAGGTCACCACGACCATCGGCTATGGCTCTCCCAACAAAGCCAACACCGCCGGAATTCACGGTGCCGCCCTGGGGGATTCTGAAATCAAACTCACCCGTGACAACTTGGGTTGGCCCTATGAGCCCTTTGAAGTGCCCGAGGATGCCCTCACCCACATGCGCAAGGCCGTAGAGCGCGGCGCCAGCTACGAAGCCGAGTGGAACGAAGTGCTGGCCCAGTACAAAACCAAGTACGCGGCCGAAGCGGCTGAATTTGAGCGGATGCTGAGTGGCACGCTGCCCGAAGGCTGGGCCGATGGTCTACCTACCTACACGCCAGAAGACAAAGCACTGGCCAGCCGCAAGCATTCCGAGAACTGCCTCAACGCCCTCGCCCCGGTGCTGCCTGAGTTGATTGGCGGATCCGCCGACCTCACCCACTCCAACCTGACCGAGCTTAAAATCAGCGGCAGCTTCCAAAAGGGCGCGTATGAAAACCGCAACCTGCGCTTCGGGGTGCGCGAGCACGGCATGGGTGCCATCTGCAACGGCATTGCCCTCCATGGCTCGGGCTTGATTCCCTACGGCGCTACGTTCCTGGTGTTCACCGACTACATGCGCGGTGCCATTCGCCTGTCTGCCCTCTCGCAGTGCGGCGTCATCTGGGTGATGACCCACGACTCCATCGCGCTCGGGGAAGACGGCCCTACCCACCAGCCCGTGGAAACCATCGCCGCACTGCGCGCCATCCCTGGCCTGACGGTGCTGCGCCCAGCAGACGGCAATGAAACCTCTGGAGCCTATAAGGTCGCCATTCACCACGCTCAGCAAAACCGTCCTACCCTGCTGGCGCTCTCTCGCCAAGGCTTGCCCAACTTGGCAGGGTCGTCGATTGATGCCGTGGCTAAAGGCGCCTACATTGCGGTAGACAGCGATGGCACCCCTGACCTGATTCTGATTGGCACGGGTTCAGAAGTGAACCTGTGTGTTCAAGCGGCTGAGAAGCTGGCCGCTGATGGCACCAAGGTGCGCGTTGTATCTATGCCATCTTGGGATTTGTTTGAAGCACAGGATGCCGCCTATCGGGAATCAGTGCTGCCCAAGGCCGTCACCAAGCGCCTTGCGGTGGAAGCGGGGATTAGCATGGGCTGGTGCAAGTATGTGGGTAGCGAGGGCGATACGCTCAGCGTGGATCGCTTTGGAGCCTCGGCTCCGGGCGGCACCTGCCTAGAGAAGTTTGGCTATACCGTGGATAACGTGGTCGCCAAAGCTAAGGCGCTGCTGAGCTAGCGTTAGGTTCCCAGACCTGCTGTGGGCATGGTCGAATACTTGAGTCTCAATCAAAAGCCCTCCCGATTTGGGAGGGCTTTTTTTGGCTTTTTTGGGTGAGGGCGATCGCCCCATTGGTCAGACCTATCACCCTTGCATCAACCCAGTGATCGAGCCACGTGCCAGACGCGGATTAACATCAGGCAGGTTCAGGAAGGCTCAGCCACATCCGCTTGAACCACTGGAATTTCGATCACAACGTCAGTCCCCTGCCCTGGGGTCGAGTGGCAGGTCAAGCGCCCACCGTGGCGCTCAGTCACGATTTGGTAACTAATCGCCAAGCCCATTCCAGTCCCGTTGCCCACTGGCTTAGTGGTAAAGAACGGGTCAAAAATACGAGAAAGGGTATCTTCTGCAATGCCGATGCCATTGTCGGTAATGCGAATCGCAACCCAGTCCGGCGAAGTGAGTGTTGTCGTGATCGTGAGGAGCGCAGAATGCGATGGATTGGCAGCTTGGGCCTGGCGCAGCGCATCAATCGCGTTGCTCAGAACATTCATAAACACCTGGTTGAGTTGCCCTGCGTAGCATTCAACCAAGGGCAGCTTGCCATAGCATCGCGCGACGGTGATGTCGGCTTGCGTGGCAGTGGCCTTGAGGCTGCTTTGCAGAATTAGAAGGGTACTGTCGATTCCCTCATGCAGGTTCACGACTTTAACGTCAGCTTCATCGAGCCGAGAAAAGTTGCGCAGCGATTCTACGATTTCGCGGATGCGCTGAGCCCCCAGATGGATCGAGCTGAGCAATTTGGGCAGATCTCGCTGCACAAACTCCAGATCAACCTCGGCTGCTTTTTGATGCACTCGATCGCTCGGATTGGGGATCTCGGCCTGGTAGAGATGAATCAGATCGAGCAGTTCGGTGACATACTCATCGGCATGGGTGATGTTGCCGTGGATGAAGTTGACGGGGTTGTTGATTTCGTGGGCAATGCCCGCCACCATCTGCCCTAGGCTCGACATTTTTTCGCTCTGCACAAGGTGCAGTTGAGCCGCTTTGAGGCTGTGGAGGGTGTCGTTGAGCAGCGCCACTTGGTGCTGGGTTTGCTGATAGAGATCGGCCTGTTTGATGGCGATCGCCAACTGATCACTCACCGATTGCAGCATCGCCTGCTGATCTGCATTAACGCCCCGATGGCACACGCCAATCAGGTAGCCCACACAGTCAGTATTGCGAGAAATGGCGATCGCCCGATAGGTATTGGCCTCTAGCTTGAGAACTGTTTCGGCTGAGTAGAGGCGCAGTGCTCTGCCATAGGCCAGCAGTGCGGGCAAAGGCTCACTAACTTTGGGCCGAAAGGGCGACAGCGTCAGCAAACTGCTGGCAGGATAGGTCTGGGCAATGTCGAGCGCTTGCGACGTGGGGGAAAACCAGGCAAAGAGCACTTGGTCAAACTGCAGATGCTGCCCCAAATCTGTTAGGGCCGTTTGCAGCACCAGCGACAGGTCAAGGGTTTCGCGGATGCGGCTAGTAATGCGGTTCTTGAGCGCTTCTTGCGCGGCCCGCTCTCGGGTTTCTTCTAACAAATTGAGTTGCTGCCAGGCTCCGCCCATCGCCAGCAGCAGCAACCCGCCCACCACCCCTGCCAGCAGATACAGCGGATACAGCTTTGACTCAATGTTCTCACGAGGAATCGCCAGCGCTATCGACCAGTCGGCTTGCTTCAGGGGGATATAGGCCACAAAGTAGTTGCGACCGTCTAGCCGAGCGGCTTGCACGCCTGCTTGCTGCGCCGTCATTTGAGTAGCGATCGCCGCTAGATCACCATTGTCAGTCCGCGTCAGGCTAGGGGCAGGGGCGTCGGTATTGCCCACATACTCTGGATTGGGGTGAACAATCGCTGCACCTTCAGAATTGAGCGCAAAGGCATAGCTGTTTGGCTGAGTCGGAATGGCAGACACCACCTGCGTCACCGTGTCCGTGGAAATAGCTCCCGTCAGCACACCTACGGGTCTAGTATCTGCCCCGCGCGTCACCGGCGCAGTGACATTCACAATAGGAATGCCCAGGCTTCTGGCAACGAGGGGGTCTGTGACCGACGGCTCCCCCACAATGCCCTGCTGAAACCACTGGCGATCGCTCACATTAAACGCCGTGAGATCAAACTGGGTATTGAAATAGGAGCCATCTGGATTCACCAGCGTGATCACCGAATACTCGCCAATGCGCTGTTGCTCAGACTTGAGATAAGGGCCGGCCTGATCCCAATCCATGCCTCGCACTAGGGGACTGTTGGCAAGTGTCTCAAGTTCAGTACGGCGCTCTGACAACCAATTATCAATTTCATGAGCCCCGTGCTCGACTTCTAACAGCATCTGAGTTTTGAGGTTATCGAGCACAAACGCCCGAACAATGCGAAAACTAATGAGCGCGCTGCCACCCACCACAGAGCTAAGACCCACAAACAGTAGCAACATCCCCAATCGTTGGGGAACTCTCCACTGCTGCTTCAGGCTAGACCATACACGGGGATGAGACTGAGAAAGACCTGGGACGTTAGCCGATACCGAAACCGAGTTTACCGAGTTGGCCGCGCTCATAAAGATTCTGAAGATAGAGGAGAGAGTAAAACGGACAGGCCAGCACATCCCACGGCTTGAATCACTACGCTTGTAGAAATTCAGCGAACTTTAAGAGTTCCCACTTTTATGTTCTTTAGGAATAGTTTCTTTGGAAACTGAAGGAGGCTCAATAAAGTGCGGTATAGCTTTAATAATTCCCGCTGAAAATTTAGGAGTAACAAGATGAAAAAGAGAATAGATGAGAAATATTAAAAAAATATAATGCTCTTAATAACATCCTAATTCGATTGCTGAAATTTTGCATGGGCCAAATCTCTTGATCTGGAACCGGATTGGGTCGCCCCTTGCCTAACCGTAACGGTTGATACAAATAGAATCTTCAAGATCCTACTGAATAGGCATATTGGCCTATGCCTGCAGGTGCCGTGTTTGATTCGATAAATGGGCTGTTAAACCCAGGGCGCTTGCTGATTGATCTCCAGCAGGCGAACGAGTTGGCGCGTCGATTGGCAGGGTGCATGCAGCCAGAGGCGATCGCCCGCTGCATTACCGACGGGTTAGTGGAAACGTTTGACAGCGCATTTGCCCGCATTTGGCTGGTGGAGCCCGATGGCAATGCGCTGCGATTGGTGGCCTCATCGGGGATGTATACGCGGCTGGATGGTTCCTTTGCGCGGGTGCCGATGGGCGCCTTTAAAGTCGGCAAGATTGCCCACAATCAGGTGCCCTTTCTCAGCAATAACCTGGCTGAAGAAACCTGGGTAAAAGATCGCAACTGGGCGATCGCCAACAACATTCGTGGCTTTGCGGGCTATCCGCTGATGGTGGGTGATCGCGTTGTGGGAGTGCTGGCGATGTTTAGCCACCATGCGCTCGCGCCCGAATTTTTAGAAGTCTTGCAAAGCCTGTGCACCACCGTAGCCGTAGCACTAGAGGCCGCAATTCAGTTTCAGCAGGTGCAGGGTCAAGGGCGATCGCCCTTGACTGCGCCCACAGTCAGCGCCCCTCTGTCTGACCAAATTGCCGCTCTGCTCACGACACCCCGCCTTACCCTAGTGGGCACCGAGCAGCCCTTACCGCCGTCAACCACCCATCTTTTCCTTAAAGCAGCAGAAGCGCTCAATCAGCTCCAGTGCATCTATGTGCGGCTGACGTATCAGCCCGAGTGGGTTGCGCTAGAGGCCATTGTCTCGGTGCGCGACGCCAGAGCCGAGACGAGTCAGCAGGCAGTGGGCGATCGCTTTGAGGAGTTGGCCTTTACGGTGTCGTGCCTGGGGGGCACCCTGCAAACCCTGGCCGACGATAACCCCAATGCGGTGCAGGTGATGCTCAAGCTGCCTTACCCCACCTGTGCCCTTGGGACAACCGTTCGAGTGCAGTGTTCTCTGCCGGTGCTGCACATGGCCTTTACCCATCTGGCCTATCAAGCGGGGCTGCGGGTCTCCAAAACTGGCGATCGCACCGTGCCACTGCTCACCAACGATGCTCACCTGCTGGCGACTGCTGACCATGTTTTGTGGATTCAGACTCCCCAGACTCCCCGGCCTGCCAATATTGCCGCCGTGCTCGATCTCGCCACTCAGCCCGAGCAACTGCGCCAGGCCGTCGCTGCGGTGCTGCAGGGTAAAGCCTGGGGCCATGTGCCGCAGTCCGGTTCGCCGCTATCAGAGCGAGAGCACGAAATTCTGCGGCTGCTAACAGAGGGAATGCGCGATCGCGACATCGCCAACCACCTCGTCATCAGCGAGAGCACCGTCAAATTTCATCTGAATAACGTGCTGGCAAAGCTCAACGCACGCACCCGCTATCAGGCGATTCATCACGCTGCCTTGGCAGGCTGGCTGCTGTGATCCCTATCATCCCCTGTTGATTTCAATAGGGGATGATAGGGTGAACGGGGCGATCGCCCCACGGTTTGCGAGCGACGCCTGCGAGCGACCTGCCCGAACTGCTAGACTCTGCCGTTTTGTAGTGCGCTGCACAATTCTCCCCCAGTAGAGGCTCTTAGTCTGAGGGAAGCCCGCGCGGACAGGGTTCCGTATACTCCGTCCAAATACTCCGCCCGAATACTCTGTCCGACGCAGAATACTCTGTTCAACGCAGAGCAGCTCATCGCCTTTACTCTTTAGCGACTTATTAATCCCGTATGACTACTCACTACTCCGTGATCATCATTGGCGGCGGCCAGGCTGGGCTGTCTATGAGCTACTGCCTGACTGAGCGCGGGGTTGATCACCTAATTTTTGAAAAACATCAAATCGGCCATTCTTGGCGCACCCAACGATGGGACTCGTTTTGCCTAGTGACCCCTAACTGGCAGTGCACCCTCCCCGGCTATCCCTACCCCGGCAGCGATCCCCAAGGGTTCATGAAAAAAGACGAAATCGTAGCCTATATCGAGAGCTACGCAGCGGCCTTTAACCCACCGATCAAAGATGGCGTAGAAGTGCTGAAAGTGCGGCAACGTAATGAACGCGGGCTGTTTGAAGTATTGACGACGCTGGGTGACTTTACGGCAGACCAAGTGGTGATTGCGGCAGGCGGCTACCATACGCCCAGCATTCCCCGCACAGCCGAACGGTTTCCTCGCACCGTGCTGCAACTGCATTCCTCCGACTACAAAAATCCTGAATCGCTGCCCGACGGAGCGGTGCTGGTAGTGGGCACAGGGCAGTCGGGCTGCCAGATCGCAGAAGACTTGCATTTGGCAGGGCGCCAGGTTCACCTGTGCGTAGGGGGTGCGCCGCGATCGCCCCGTCGCTATCGCGGTAAAGACGTTGTGGATTGGCTTGACCAAATGGGCTATTACGACTTGCCCATTGACGAACATCCTCAAAAAGAAAAAGTGCGCACTAAAGCTAACCACTATGTCACTGGGCGCGATGGCGGGCGCGAAATCGACCTGCGCCAGTTTGCGCTAGAAGGGATGCAGCTTCACGGCAGGCTAGATAAAGTGGATGGCACCACGCTCCACTTCCGGGATGACCTCCAGGCCAACCTAGATCAGGCTGATGCAGTGGCAGAAAGCATTAAGAAAACCATTGATGCGTTTATCGATCGCCATCATATCGACGCGCCCACCGACCCACCCTACCAGCCAGTCTGGAGCCCGCAAGATCTGCCTCGTTCTATCGATCTAAACGCGGCTCACATTACGTCAGTCATCTGGTGCACGGGGTATCTGGCTAATTTTCGCTGGGTGGATATTCCCGTGTTTGACGGCACAGGCTACCCCGGGCATGAACGGGGCGTAACCCACATCTGGGGATTGTACTTTTTGGGTCTGCCCTGGCTATATACCTGGGGCTCGGGGCGCTTTTCTGGCATTGCCCGAGACGCCCAGTACTTGGCAGATTTCATCACTACTCGCCGCCACATTAAGGAATCGCCACACCAGTCATGGAGCGTGGTAAACGAGTTTTTGCTGGGGTCTTAGGCTTGCTCTGGAGACTTACTGAAGACTTAGGCAAATCTTAGTCGTTGCGTCCAAACTCACCCCAGAGACCCGCTTCGCCCAGCAATGCATCGTTATTGGCGGGGGAGTAAGCCAGTTCTGAACTAAACAAGATCGGCAGTGAGCTAACGAAGATAGCAGCAGCGGCGATCCATGCAATACCGGCCCAAACGTCTAGGTTAGACGTGATGGGATGAGACGTATGTTGGTTGGACTTCATTAAGTTGTACTCCGGATTATCAAAGGTGTTATTACTCTCACCATAGCAATTCTGTAGCTATAGATACAGTTTTATTTCCTTCGATCCGAACTTTTTGATGCAAGATTTGCAGTTTTCCGATGCCAATTTGGAATAAACAGCACGCTGCGCCCCAAAACCTCTTCATCCCGAACTGATAGTACTTCCAAAAAATTTGGGCTGCATTCCCCACTCTCCTCCTCAAACAATTCGTCGTTCTGATTTAGAGAATTAATCTGAGGTGTTTTATGCATTTGCCGAGCTGACGTTCAACCGCATTGCATGGCTGAATTTGCATTTGTGCTGCATTACACAAATGAACCGCAAATGGGCCGATACCCTTGGGAGCAATTACTGTGCTGTGTTTCAGCCACGGCGGTTGTGGCTGGGATTGGAAAGTAACGCTCTATACCGCTGTTGACAGAGAACCCTGTAGCGGTCTTGCCTTGCCTACGCAATGGTTTCGAGTTCAAGCGATGGAAACGGCAGTAGTCAAGTTTTTGAGGGGAAGGTTTTATGGCTGGGTTATGGTCGTTTTCTGGCAGGTACAAAATCCTGCATATGACCTGGATTGCGTTTTTTCTGACCTTTGTGGTTTGGTTTAACTTTGCACCGCTGGCAACAGCTGCCCGCATGGAGTTGGGGTTGACGGATGAGCAGATGCGGACGATTGCGATTTGCAATGTGGCGCTGACGGTTCCCGCTCGCATTATTGTGGGCATGATTTTGGATCGGTTTGGGCCGCGTCTGACCTATTCTTGCTTGCTCATTTATGCGGCGTTTCCGTGCATGGCGTTTGCCCTGGCACAAACGTTTGAGCAGATGGTGTATGCTCGGCTAGCGCTCAGCATTGTGGGCTGTGGGTTTGTGATTGGCATTCGCATGGTGGCGGAATGGTTTGATTCGAGAGAAATTGGGCTGGCTGAGGGCATCTATGGCGGCTGGGGCAATTTTGGCTCGGCTGGGGCCGCGTTTACGATGCCGTCGATTGCAATAGGGCTGGCGTTTCTGTCGGCTGGGCAGGTAAATTGGCGGTTGGCGATCGCCCTAACCGGCATTGTAGCGGCGGTTTACGGGGTGATTTATTATTTCAGCGTGACCGATACTCCACCGGGCAAGGTTTATCAACGCCCGCCCAGCAGTGCTGGCATGGAAGTCACCAGTCAACGCGACTTTTGGTTTTTGCTGATATCCAATATCCCGCTGGTGGGTGTGTTGGGGCTAATTGCGTGGCGCTTGACCAATGTGGGGTTTATCGACCGCCAAGCGCTGATATGGGTCGCAATCGCTTTGGTGGCGCTGTATGCGTTTCAGGCGTACAACATTTGGCAGGCCAACAAACCGCTGATGACGGGAGCGCTGCGCTATCCTGCGTCTGATCGCTACAAGTTTTCACAGGTGTTTAACTTGGAGCTCGCCTATGTGGCCACTTTTGGCTCTGAGTTGGCGGTGGTGTCGATGCTGCCGACCTACTTTGAGCGTGGGTTTGGGCTGACGGCCACCCTGGCTGGGGCAGTTGCAGGCATGTATGCCTTTATGAACATTGTGGCGCGGCCCGGCGGCGGCTGGATTTCTGACAAAATTGGTAGCCGCAAATGGACATTGGCGGCCACCATTGGCGGCACGGGTGTTGCCTATCTGCTATTCAGCATGTTGGGGCAGGGGATTCCCATTGTGTTGGTGGTGCTGATGACGATGCTGGCCTCCTTTTTTGTGATGGCCGCAGAGGGTGCTACCTATGCCATTGTGCCGCTGGTTAAGCCGCGCATTACGGGTCAAATTGCGGGCAATGTGGGTGCCTACGGCAATGTAGGCGCGGTGGTTTATCTGACGATCTATAGCTTGTTGCCGCAGGGGGTAGCGGGCGATCGCCTGCTGTTTCAAATGCTGGGCTGTGTTGCACTGGTTGTGGCATTTTGCAATGCGTTCACGCTGAAAGAGGTGGCGGGGTCTCATGCTGATGAGCCGGTGCCTGTGGCCGCTGCCGCTCAGGCAGAATCAGGCGATCGCTACTAGGCGCTACAGTCGGCGCTATTCAGGGATGCGTCATTCAACAGACATCCCGATGTCGCAATGTTTTCAGTCAGGGCAAAGGTCTTGCGCCCCTTGCAGGGCCTTTGTCCGCATCCCCCGAACCGTTCTACCTGGTATCAATTCTCTAAATCAGAACGACGGATTGGTTGAGGAGGAGAGTGGGGAACTGCGTTTCCCACAAGAGGGCTTCGCCCCTTTCCCATTTGCAGCCAAATTTTCGGAATTGATATGACTTTTGCTACTTTATGTCCCCGTTTGTCCCCTTTATGGATAGAGCGGATAGGGTAACCCGTCTTTTTGTGAGCCCCCCGATTTGCAAGGTGTTTGCGAAAAGACGGGATGCTCAATGAACTCAATTTGGATATGACGCCATTTGCTGCTGTCAGGAGAGCCTATGTCCACCCTTCCTGCTGAAACTTCAGACGCGATCGCCCCATCCTCATCCCTATCGTCGCTGCAGTTAGACATCACCTATGCCTACATCATTCTTTGGGCTGGAGCAATCGGCATCGTGGGCGGCATCGTAGCCACCGCCTACTACACCCTGATAGAAGCCTCAATGCATCTGGTGTGGCACACCCTACCCGAACTCTTAGACCCTTACTTTACCTCGCGGTTTTCTGCAGCCAACTATGTTTGGATCGCCACCACCCTGGGCGGCTTGCTGGTGGGCCTCACCCTCTATCTCATGGGGCTACCGGGTGAAGTGTCGCTGGTGGTGGACAAGGTGCATGACCCGGGCCGCATTGATATTCGCCAAACGCCTGCGATGGTGATCGCATCACTATTCTCAATTGTGGCAGGAGGCAGCGCTGGGCCAGAAGCCCCGCTGGTGCAGGTCAACGGCAGCATGGGCGGTTGGCTTGCCGAACGACTCAGCCTCTCTGCCTACACCACCCGCATCCTTACACTGTGCGGTATGTCTGCTGCTCTAGGCGCGTTCTTTGGTGCGCCTCTGGGCGGTGCATTGTTCGCCCTAGAAATTCCCCATCGGCGAGGCTTGGAATATTACGAAGCGCTGATTCCCGCCACGCTGTCTGCCATCCTGAGTTTTGTGGTGTTTCGTCTCACCACGGGCCTATCCATTGGCGGAATGTATCACTTTACTTCTATCCCGTCTTTGACGTTGATGAATTTAGCGCAGGGGGCTGTCCTAGGTGCAGTGGGGGCAGCGGTTGCCGCGCTATTTGTCCTCATCTTTCGCTCCGTTGGGGCGATCACGCATTGGATTGAACATCGCATCATTTTGCTGGCGACGTTGGGGGGTCTATCCATCGGGTTGATTGCGCTGGTGTTTCCGCAAACGCTGTTTTTTGGGGAACGCGAGATTGAAACCATCATTCAAACGGGGTCAACCTTTGGCATCACGATGCTGCTGTTGGTAGGCGTTGCCAAGATGTTGGCGATTAGCTGCACGTTGCACTCTGGCTTTCGCGGCGGCTTCATTTTTCCGTTGTTTTACATTGGGGCTGCGGTGGGGTTGGCGATCGCCCTTGGTATTCCCCAAGTACATCCCACCATTGGCATGGTATGCATGATGGCCGCCGTCAACGTTGCCATTACCAAAACGCCCGTGAGTACGACTGTCATCCTCAGTGTGCTATCAGATACTGCAATGGTGCCAGTGATCGTGATTGCGAGTATCACCAGCTTCTTACTCACCATTAACCTGACAATGATTAAAACCCAGCGTTCTCGCAGTTTAGCGAGTTCTGTTTCCTTCGCTCGGGAGAATCGCACGCCAGACCTATCGATTTAAATAGGTCTCCCGTACGTTCCGAGATCGTTCTCAACCGTTTTCAGAACAAAGCCTAGCCTTATCGCTAGACTTTTGGCTTTCGTAAATGTGGATACAAATCCCACTGATTTCAGCTCGTAAGGTTGCAGCACGATTCGGATTCGCTGCCTAGGAGAACGATAGCGTCCCCTATGGAAGTGATAAAGCGCCGAATTCGGATCTATAATGGCTCAGCCTTACGAGTTGAGCTGACAAAGTTTCACGATTATTCATTGAACGAAGGAGAGCGTTATGCCTGAGGTCACAACCCCAGCTCATCAGGTGGGTGATTTTTTTGTGGATTACGAGGAAAAAGTGTTTCCCGATGTGCAAGCTCAACCGGGGGAAAAAGCCCTGGTGACCTTCCACACGGTGGCATTTGAGGGCTCGATCGGGTTGGTGAATTTGCTCCAGGCCATTCGGCTGAAGCGCAAAGGGTTTGAAACCTCGGTGCTGTTGTATGGCCCCGGTGTCACGCTGGGCATTCAGCGCGGCTTTCCCAAAATTGGGGATGCGGCGTTCCCCGGGCACCAAAACTTTGGCGATCAACTCACCAAGTTTATGGATGAGGGCGGCAAGGTCTATGCCTGTCGGTTTGCCCTACAGGCGCTCTATGGCCACGGCGAACCGTCGCTGACGCCGGGCATTCGCCCCATTAGCCCGCTGGATGTGCTGGATCTGATTTTGATGCATCGCAACGACGGGGCCTTTATTCTAGATACTTGGACGTTGTAGCGAATGCCTGGGGATTGGGGTGGGAGGCGCGATCGCACGTCCCACCCCAATCCTCAATAGCGATGCATCGCGATTGAGTAGAACCAGCCGTTGAGTACAGCGGCTTGTAGGGAGCAAGCGCAATGGACTATACACGAACGGTACGAGCAGCGGCAGCGCAAATTAGCCCAGTGCTGTTTAGCCGAGAGGGCACCACAGAGAAGGTGCTCGGGGCGATCGCCCAAGCGGCCAAAGAGGGTGCAGAGTTGGTGGTGTTTCCCGAAACCATTGTCCCTTACTATCCCTATTTCTCGTTTGTGCAACCGCCCGTGTTGATGGGTAAAGATCACATGCGGCTGTATGAAGAAGCCGTGGTGGTGCCCGGGCCTGTGACTGAGGCGGTGAGTCAAGCGGCGCGATCGCACGGCATCGTCGTGCTGCTGGGCGTGAACGAGCGCGACGGCGGATCGCTCTACAACACTCAGCTGCTCTTTGATGCGGATGGAATGCTGCGGCTAAAGCGGCGCAAAATCACGCCCACCTATCACGAACGGATGGTGTGGGGTCAGGGAGATGGGGCTGGGCTTAGCGTGGTAGACACTGCTGTGGGGCGGGTGGGGGCTCTGGCCTGCTGGGAGCATTACAACCCCCTGGCGCGCTATGCCCTGATGGCGCAGCATGAGCAAATTCATTGCGCCCAGTTTCCGGGTTCGCTCGTGGGGCAAATCTTTGCTGACCAAATCGAGGTGACGATTCGCCATCACGCGCTAGAGGCAGGCTGCTTTGTCGTCAACGCCACCGCCTGGCTGTCGCCGGAGCAGGTGCAGCAAATTATGCCGGATGAGACGCTGCAACGCGTGCTCAAGGGCGGCTGCAATACGGCCATTATTGGCCCCGAAGGCAACCATCTCTGTCCTGCAATTACGGATGGGGAAGGGCTGGCGATCGCCGATCTCGATTTTTCCCTCATTACCAAACGCAAGCGCATGATGGATTCAGTCGGGCACTATGCCCGTCCAGATCTGCTGCAATTGCACCTGAATCAAACCGCGCAGTCGGTCATTTCTGGATACGGCACTGCAACGGCGGGAGAACCTGAGGCCGCAGAGGTTAGCCCAGCCCCAGCCGAGCCAAATTTGAATGTTCCTAACGAATGGAGCGTACCGTCTTCTATCGCTTGAGCCTGAGCGTCACTAATTTAGCGGATTAGATTTAATTGGATTTAGCGGATTGCGCGAACTGAATCAGCACATCGAAGAGCGTTGAGCCATGTTGAGGGTGGGGCGATCGCATTGTATACCCTCTAGGCGCTGACTCCGACACTAGGGCGTGTCATCAATTCCAACCACACGCCTGATGCTATGAGCCTTGCCACGCCCGACCTACAAACCAGGCTAGGGGCTGTAACTGTTGATTTTTGGGATATCAGAGGCTAATTGATGACAGCCCCTAGTCCTAACCCACTAGATTGAATTGATTCGGTCATCCTGCGGGATGTCAGGGATGCGCTTGCTGATCAGTCGCAAACGCGAGTTTCAATCCGGTCACTCACTCTCTTTAGAATGCCAACAGTGCAACATTTTGAATAGTTTAAATACACGACGATCACACAATTAACCCTGACCGTTTGAATGCATGGGTGCATGATCGAAAATCCTTAAAAATCCTTTAGTTTATGCTGTCGTGAACTGAGCTTGCTATGAACAAACAGCGCCTAATTACGGAATTGCAATCGTCTGGGTTACGCCTGATAGACCCACAGATGGGGGCGGCAGGGCGTAAAGGTGGGGCGGGGCCATCAGACCATAAAGCGGTGACGGTGGATGGCACAACGATCATGGTGCCGATCTACACGGGGACGGCAAGCGAGTCTCCGTTTTTGGCAGATGTGGGGACAGATGCGGCAGGCACGGTGACCCTAGAGCGAGATGGGACGGCGATCGCCCCCCTCGATTTTCCTCAGCAGCCCCGGTTCTATAGCCTCACGACAGCCGACGGTATTCCCTATCCCAAAATTGCCCTATTGCACAGCCGCGATGTGTTGGCCACCACGGTGCTGCAAACCTGTATGCGCTATCGCGACCCCGCCACGGCCTGCCAGTTTTGTGCGATCGAAAAATCTCTAGAGGGCGATCGCACCATTGCCCGCAAAACCCCAGCCCAACTCGCTGAAGTCGCCGAAGCCGCTGTGCGGCTAGATGGGGTCACCCATATGGTCATGACCACCGGCACACCCCACACGAGCGATCGCGGTGCTGCCTATCTGACTGAGTGCGCCCGTGCCATCAACGCTCGCGTTGATTTGCCGATTCAAGCGCAGTGCGAGCCGCCGGATGACTTTGCCTGGTTTGCGCGGATGAAGGACGCCGGGATTGACAGCCTCGGGATGCACTTAGAGGCCGTGGACTCGGTGGTGCGCGCGCGGATCATGCCGGGTAAGGCAACCGTGCCCGTGGACTATTATTATCAGGCGTTTGAAGCGGCGGTGCAGGTGTTTGGCTGGGGGCAGGTGAGCACCTATTTGCTGGCAGGGTTAGGAGACAGTGTCGAAACGCTGACAGAGGCGAGCGATCGCCTGATTTCCCTCGGCGTTTATCCCTTTGTGGTGCCCTTTGTGCCCATCACCGAGACCCCCCTGGCGACCCATCCCGCCCCCAGCAGCGACATGATGATGACCCTCTATCAACAGGTGGGATGGCAGTTGCGGCAGGCGGGAATGTCGTCAACCGACATCAAGGCCGGATGCGCTAAATGCGGCGCATGCTCAGCACTCTCGACCTTTGAGTAAGCTCTACTCCGCCAAGACCATCTGCCGAAACTAACAGGTTACGCCCTTGGTTTTATCATCGGGGTTCTGCATCTTCATTCTCCATCTCAAATACCTGCCTTAAGTACCCGCATAAGAGGAACTGCGTGTTATGACGAGCGATCGCTACCGCTTTATATTGGCGCTCACAGACGCCGATATCCAGGCTTACTTTGACCTACGGCGCACTATTTTTTGCGAAGAGCAAGGCATTTTTGAAGACACCGATACCGACTCCACTGATCAGCAGGCTTATCCCATCATTGCGGTAGATCACCAAGCAGACGATCGAGTCGTGGGCGTCGTGCGCATCTATGAGTCAGAACCCCGTCAATGGTATGGTGGGCGGCTAGGCGTTCATGCTGACTACCGTCGCGTGGGGCGCATTGGCAAAGGGCTGATTCACCAGGCAGTCACCACGGCGAATACCTGGGGGTGCGATCGCTTTTTGGCGACGGTGCAGCAGCAAAATGTGCGCTTTTTTCAGCGGTTGCACTGGCAGCCGTTGCGGGAAATAGAAGTGTGCGATCGCCCCCATCACCTCATGGAAGCCGAGCTAGACTTCTATCCCCCCGGCAATGAGCCGCGTCCAGCCCTGCGCCACGCCACCCAAGTCGCCTCCTAATCCCAATTCTTTCCGTGGGATGGGTGAATGAGGCGGGTATTATGTTGGGTTGGGCGTCCTTCAAACACCAGTGGAATGAATTCATGGTTTCGCTGTCCGCCCTAGCAGATACCCTGCGACAAACGCTCGGCATTTTACATAAAAAAGACATTCAAACTGCGTCTGCCACACTGGGCCATCAGCCCCAGGGAACCGACATCTTACTGGGCGACGACTGTGCGGCCATTCCCGATGGTGAAGGCTATTTGCTGTTGGCGGCAGAGGGGTTGCTGCCAGCCCTCGTCGAAGCAGATCCGTGGTTTGCCGGGTGGTGCGCCATTTTGGTTAACGTCAGCGATATCTATGCCATGGGCGGTCGCCCTATTGCCGTTGTGGATGCCGTCTGGAGTCGCTCAGCGGAAGCCAGCCAGCCGCTGTGGAACGGGATGCACGCTGCGTCTCAGGTGTTTAACGTACCGATTGTTGGGGGGCACTCAAACAGCCACAGTCCCTACATGGCGCTCTCTGCAGCCATGCTGGGACGGGCGACGCATCTGATCAGCAGTTTCACCGCCCAGCCGGGGGATGTGCTGCTGTTGGTCAGCAATGTACATGGCAAGCTGCATCCTCGCTTTCCCTGCTGGGATGCCGCCACGGAGGCTGACCCAGTTTTGCTGCGATCGCACTTAGAATTGCTGCCACAGTTAGCAGAAACAGGGCTCTGTAATGCCGGCAAAGACATCAGCATGGGTGGCATCGTGGGCACGCTGTTGATGCTGCTAGAAACATCGGGTTGCGGCGCGGTATTAGAGATGGATCGCATCCCCTGCCCCCGAGGCCTCACGCTGCAGCAATGGTTGGTGTGCTTTCCTAGCTATGGGTTCTTGCTCAGTGTGCGACCTGAGCAGGTTGAAGCGGTGCGATCGCCCTTTTTGAACCATGACCTAGTGTGCGAACCGATTGGGCATATCCAGCCCGAACGGATCTTGCACCTAGCGGCAGCAGGCGAGTCGCTAGAATTTTGGAATATTGGCCGCGATCCGCTCACAGGGTTTGGCCCCCCGCACCAGCCTGCCCCCCATTCCTAAGGCCATAAGCCCTTGTTATGCCGCAAGGTTATCTGTGAGAATGTTCATTGAAGTTGTCAGTTTGAATTCAAGATGTAGGTGTAGACATTTTTGAAAAAAGATTATGAGCAATGACCAGTATGAATGACAGTCATCAACTTCAAAGTGATAAGAAAGACGAGTTTGTCATTGAATATCTAAAGCAATTAAGAGGGGAAATTACTGCAAGGGTTCAAATCAACTCGAATTTAATTTTGCAAAAAATTGCGACCTGTGGAGCGGCTTTAGCTCTTTTGTTTAGTCAGCCGTTGGATGTAGGTCAAACCAGATTAGTTTCCTCTGAAACCCAATTGCTAGGATTTCTGCTTATTCCTATCGTTGCTATGCTGTATGACGTGGTGATAGCTCGCAACATTAATAATGTTAATCAGCTTGCTGTATTCATTCGTCTTAAACTAGAACCTTTAGTACCTAAAGTTACACTTTGGGAAACCTACCTATTTGAGAAGGTATATAAATCTGAAGGATATAGCACTGAAAATATTCTTCTTTCACTATTTACTTTAGGTACAGAGCTGATTACAGCCGTCGTCTACTGGAATGAAAAAAGAATTTATTTAGCATTTATCGTACTTCTTCTCGTCCTGCATTATTTTACTTTTATATTTATTCAAAAGCTTAGATCACTCAAAACTATTTAGAGATTACAAAAAGTGCCTAAACAGCTTTGTTTTGCAGCACAAAAATTCGCTTGAAGCGGGCTGCCGAAACCTGCTGGTGCTGAATTTGAAGTTGTCGCAGCCGCTCAAGCGAACCGTTAGCCTGACATGCTCAAATCTATGCTTTTATAGGCTCTTAACCTGTGTGTTCTTATCGTCTCTATAGCGCCTGCTCCTATGACATCCCCATTCAAGATAGCCCTTTTCACCTATTCCACTAAGCCCCGTGGCAGCGTCATACACACGCTAGAGCTGGCAGCAGCGCTAGCGGCACTAGGGCACGAGGTCTGCGTTTATGCGTTAGACAAAGACGGGGCTGGATTCAGCCATAGCCCTCATTCGTCACAGGCGATTCCACCGCTCTATAAAACGGTGTTGATTCCATCACTCCCGGCTCCTAGAGATCTTGAGTTAGTCATTCGCCTTCGCATTCAGGAATTTATAGATTATTTAGTTCAGCAGCCGTTAAGCTACGATATTTATCACGCGCAGGATTGCATCACTGCAAATGCCCTATTAGCGTTGCAAAAGCAGGGTCTGATACCGGCTGTTTTGCGTACGATTCATCATGTGGATGACTTTTCTAATTCCTATCTCCATGATTGTCAGCATCGTTCTATTGTGGAGCCAGATCTATGCTTTAGCGTTAGTCATGTGTGGCAGCGCGAGCTGTATATCCGCTATGGCATTCAGGCTCCCCGCGTGACCAATGGGGTGAATGTGCAGCAGTTTCAGCCCGTTGCCACTTCAGCAGACGCCCACGTGCGGCATCGCTATGGACTCACGGGGCAGCCGCTATTTCTCTCGGTAGGCGGCATTGAGCCACGCAAAAATTCAATGACGGTGGTGCAAGCGTTTGCGGAGGTGCGCGCTGCCTATCCCCAAGCTCAATGGGTCATCGCGGGGGGGGCTAGCGTCTTTGATTATCGCGACTATCGATCTGCCGTTCGTGCCTTGGCGACGAAACAGGGACTGGACTGGGGACGAGATGTGGTAGTGACAGGTGAGATATTGGATGCGGATCTAGCCGCGCTCTATCGCTGTGCCGACGGGTTGGTATTTCCTTCGTTGACCGAGGGGTGGGGACTGGTGGTGTTGGAGGCGATCGCCTCTAACACGCCCGTCATCACATCCAACATCGCGCCGTTTACAGAGTTTTTGGCCCCAAATCAGGCACTTCTGGTCAACCCCCATCGACCTCAAGAAATTGTCCAAGCCATGCGCTGGGTGCTGCAACCGGCGATCGCCTCAGCCCTGCTCGACAACAGCCGCACCCTCTGTGCCAGCTACACCTGGGAAGCCTCAGCCCGCACCCATCTGCAACACTACACGGCGCTGCGACCCGAAGCGGCACCCGCCTTCACCTCACGCATCTCTGAATTTTCCCTGTAGGGAATTACGGACAAATGCCATCCCAAATACCCGGTGCAAGGTCTTGCGCCTCTCCTGAAGCCAGTGCCAACTGTCTTGGCGTGGTTCATGTCCTAACGGTGGTCTCACCCGGTCTAAGAGTGCTCCAATATAATAAGCGTCCAGCGTAAAAGCCCATCGTTAGAGATGTTTCGCTTCGCTCAACCTGACATTGCGTGTCATTCCGACCGAAGGGAGGACTCTCAACTGAATAACTCTTTCGTTAGAACCCTCTTATACCTTCTATCATCACCAAAAATTACTCTCATTGGAAACTAATCCCGCCGGGCACACAGCGCACCTAAGTCCTGCGGGAAATATGACATTCTTGAAAGGTAAACTGTTTCCATCATCGCTATGCCTGAAATCCGCTTTCAGATCCAGTGGCCCGACGGCGCTCAAGAAGACTGCTATTCGCCCTCACTGGTGGTCAAGCAATACTTTGAACCGGGTGCAGAGTATGAGTTAGATGATTTTGTAGAGCGTGCCCGCACCTCGCTCACCATTGCGAGCGATCGCGTGCAGAAAAAGTATGGCATGCCCTGTAGCCTTGCTTTGGGACAACTGCGCCGCATTGAGACCACCGCCGCCAGCTATCGCCAACTGCCCACTCCAAAAGTATCGCTGCTGCAATTTCTGGAATAGGCTGAACTCGTAAGGCGCGCGATCGCTCCCCGCTTCATCCCCACCCTCTAACCCCCAACACCCCAATGCCCTCAACGTTTCCCTGGCGTGCAAGTTTAGCCATTGCCCTTAGCTCGGTCATCGGATTATGGCTAAGTCCAATGGCGGGGTGGGCGCAGCTAGCGCCAGTCTCCATCGGTCGCGAGCAAATCACCTCAGCGGAGCAAGCGCTCAATCAAGGGCTCACACAAATTCAGGCGGGGCAAGTGGAAGGGGCGATCGCCTCCTTTCAACAAGCGACTCAGCTAAATCTCCAATTGGCCCCGGCACACTACAACCTAGGGCTAGCGCTGCGGCAAACGGGGCAGTTGCAGGCGGCGGCAGAGTCCTTTTATCAAGCCACTGTGACCGATCCAGGCTTCGCCCTAGCCTTTGCTAACTTAGGAGCGGCGCTGCTAGAGGGCAACAATTTGTCGCTGTCGGAGCAATATCTGCAGCGGGCGATCGCCCTCGATCCAAATTTAGGATTGGCGCAGTACAATCTGGGGCTGGTGTTTCGCCTGCAGGGCAACCGGGCCGGAGCGCTGGCTGCATTTCAGCGCGCGGTGCAGCTCAGCCCCAACGCGCCAGAGCCCCTATACCATTTGGGAGTCATGTATCAAGAACAGGGGCAGATGGCCCAGGCGACGCAGTCCTTTGAACGGGCGATCGCCCTCAACCAAGGCTATGCCGAAGCCCACTATGGCCTCGGGTCGCTCAAGTTTCAGCAGGGTGATTTGGATGGGGCGCTCAGCGCCTTTCGCCAGTCGGCCGCGGCCAACTCCGGCTATGCCAATGCTTACTATGCAGCAGGGCTGGTGTTTTTGCAGCGCCAGCAGCTAGCAGAAGCGCGCCAAGTCTTGGAATATGCTCGAGATCTCTACACCGCCAATGGCAACGCCCAATGGGCCACCACTGCCAATCAACTGTTGCAACAAACTCTACGATAAAGGAGCGCGATCTTAAATTTGACAACTGCCTAAACCGTTCGGATAAAACAGTTTGGGCAGTTGTTTCAGCCCCGCGCTGCGGGGCTGAAACAACGCTACCAGCCTCACGTTTGACATAAATATTGACGAGATATTGACAAAATATTGCCGAATGTTAGGGTTCGTTGACGTGTTTTGACGTGAATGTTAGCGTTAGATTGACTTAAGTTTTGTCATTACTTTAAATTTTGTCGTTGCAGTATTTTGCCCTTGAATTCTTGCTTCTGAATTGAGTACTGCTTAAACGGGTTGCGCTCTGCATTGTATAGACAATTTCTCGCACATTCGATGCCGCAAGATCACCAATTTATGTAGCGTTCGCACAATTTGACCCTAGGTTTCATGGAAGTACCCCCTTGGCGCTGAAACATACGCAAAAAACTCCGGCAGACTCGAGAATGAGACTCTGCTCAGCAAGAGTTTTATCGCAATAATGCATTTTATTTGACTGGAGAATTGAGTTGAAGCGGGGCGATCGCCCTAGGGCGTTTCATCAATTCCAACCAAACGTCTGATGCTAGGAGCGTTGCCACGCCCGACCTAAAAACCAGGCTAGGGGCTGTGACTGTTGATTTCTGGGATATCAAAGGCTAATTGATGATAGCCCTTAGTCATCACAAACCTAGACCTTCCGATTCAGGTTCAACTGCAGGTAGGGTCTCACAGGCATCTGCTATTGCATCGATCAACATCCACCAAAACTCTGGACAGGGTGTCTGCTGATTCCGGCACTGTCCATCCATAGCAATTTTGACACTGAGCAAGCGATTTGGGTTCTGTTCATCACGTAATTAAGTATCACCCATTCAATTGAGGGGTGGCATTCCAAGAAACCCCCGACGCTAACTCCACACGTTCGATGGGCCTAAGACACCCCATCAGCAATCGACAGGAGCATAGCCAAGGTGACTGCACAAAGAAACCCCGCGTGAACAGGCATTGCATTATGAAATTGCATGTAGTGAGAAAACTCTTTAGAGAAAATTTTGTGCTGAACACTTGCTCCTCCTAATTTTGGGATTTCCCAAAATTGGGAAATAGACTAGCCGCATATCTACGATATTGAACTGCAAGAGGTTACGACTGTGAAAATTAAGTCCATGCTCGTTCGGCTGCAACAGGCTTTAGGACAACCTCATCTGGTCGATCAAATGCTGCTGTCACCGGGTGCCGCAACCCCTGACTCCGCAGAAATTCCGTCGGATGCGCCAATCAACCTAGTGATTGGCTATACCGGGTCATCAAATAGCCAGATAGCTCTAGACTTAACGCTGTGGATTGCCCACCAAACCCGCATGGCGACGCAGAAACAGGTGATGGTGCATGTAGTCTACGTTGTTGACCTCCAGTATCACCGGCGGAGTAGTAGGCGAGCAAGTACAGGAGCAGGGCAGCGTCATTCATCTGGCTCTGCCGCAGTGGCAGAGCCTTTAGCTACCGCAACGCTACGGGGGCGATCAGCAGCCACCCTATCGGTAGAGTGCATGAGTAGCTGCACAACTCACGCCACCGCCTCCACACACACTGCACTGGATCAGGCCGATTGCATTTTGTGGCAAGCTCGATGTCTGGCCGAAGAGTGGAGAGGGTCGCTTGAGGCACACCTGCGCTTCGGCGATGTGACCGACGGCGTGCTGGCAGTTGCCGATGAGGTCAATGCAGATGTCGTGGTGATAGGCTGTAGCTCGGTTGAGCATCCGTTGGCCTACGGGCTGTCGCTGTCGCTCCCCTGTGCGCTGTTGGGGATTCCCATGCAGCTAGAGTCGTTTTGAAACCCGCGCTTGAAACTCCAGGCCTAGGGCATCAGCCAAAGCCCTTGAGCGTGCGCACCCTGCACAGCTGATTCTGGCCGTCATCATTCAAAATCAGTTGTCGGCGGTTGCGCGGAACACCTGATATCAAATCCTGCACACGGCTCATCAAAAGTTTTAGGGCACCACGCGTCGCATGATGCCCCAAAAACCTCTCAACCCAAACTAACATTTTCTCGAATTTAAATAGCCAAACTTGACTGAAACCGGATAGATAGCAAACTGTGCAATAGATCTCGGCACTGCGCTATGAACGCTGCATAGCCTGCATCACAGATATTGTTGTGATGCATTTCTGTTGCTAAAGCACCTGGTGCGTATACGAGTGTTGCTTCACATTATCTTCGGTTTTAATAATTCGTTCTGAGTTAAGCACTCGCTTACGCTCGATGGAGTGGTTGAAGTCGCTTCGAGTTTCTCCTAACGCCAGTAGCGCCTGGGCAGATGGTTTGGACTGGTAGGTGCGCGCCGCTGCCTGGAGTCGAAACACAAAATCATCACAGAACTGCGTTTCTGGTGGAAACTCAGACAATAGCTGGGGCTGACCATCCAACAGAATGGCCTCGGTAGTAGTAGCGATCGCCCACGTGTAAGACGTGGGTATTCCCTGCACTAGCGTTTCCATTGATGCTGAGGGAATCGGCTCTAGAACGGTTACTGGATGGATATCACTATCTTCGCGGATGAAGCAGGTTGCTAGCCCCAACACCACATAATTGGCGGCAGTTGGGTTAAAAGAGTCAGAATTGTGTGTTGCGGTTGACATAAACGGCTTTGAAGTTCCAATGCTACTAATTAATGTTGCTCAGCACCGGCTGAGGAGCCTGCTGAGAGCCTACAGATCTCAGTCTGCGGGCGATCGCAGCTCCAATGCATGCTAACTTGCATCTTATCTTGCTTCTTTCCAGGTTTTATCAAGACTCGAGATACTGCAACGTGTTGTCGTGTTCCTTAACGATCTGTGACAAGTCACACTCCTAAGCTCCGTGCACATCATTAACTCGCAGATCCTTTGTGTTTATTGGGAAAGGTCGCGTCCCAAATTTTGTCTGGGCTTTAGCGCTTTTCCTGAGTCCTCACATCAATCTGGCGGGGTAGATGCCGAATGAACAGATCGACGTGCGCGAAATCATCTCGCATCAACTGTGTGACTTGCGCAGGGTATGTTTTTTGCTCTGGACTTGGGCAACAGTGATACAGTTGGAAATCAGTGAATAGGAACGGGAATGGGCGCACAGCACCCTCAGGTCATCTTCTTTGATGCAGTTGGCACGTTATTTGATGTTCGGGGCAGCGTGGGCGAGGTCTATTGCCAGGTGGCAGGCGAGTTTGGCGTTGAGGCAGAGGCCGCTGCCGTGAATCGCGCCTTTTTTCAGAGCTTTCGGGCGGCCAGCCCGATGACGTTTCCTAATGTTGACAGCGCAGAAATTGCAGAGCGGGAATATGCCTGGTGGTGGGCGATCGCCGCTGAAACCTTTCAACAGGTTGGGGTGCTGAATCAGTTTGGCGACTTCTCGGCCTTTTTTAGCTCGCTCTACGATTATTTTGCGTCGGCGGGGCCGTGGTTTGTCTATGACGATACCAAGGCTAGCCTGGTATATTGGCGCGATCGCGGGGTAGACCTAGGCATCGTGTCCAATTTCGATTCCCGAATTTACTCGGTATTGGATGAGTTGGGTCTGGCTGAGTTCTTTAAGACGGTGACGATTTCTACCGAAGTAGGGGCCGCTAAGCCCAGCCCCAGTGTGTTTCAGCAGGCGTTGCAGAAGCACCAGTGCGAGGCGGCAGCAGCCTGGCATGTGGGCGACAGCTACCGCGAAGATTATGAGGGTGCCACTGCGGCGGGCCTCCGTGCGATTTTGCTCAAGCGCGATGCCCAGCATGGGACGCCGCCTGTCGGATAACCAGGGAGGGGCCATGGGATTGGGGATCGTCAGTCATGTGGCGCTGGGGGTGAGCGATCGCCCTCGTTCTGAAGCCTTCTATGACCCAGTGCTGCGCAGTTTGGGCTATCGCCCTGTGGCACGCAATACAGAGTTCACCACGTGGTGGTCGCCGCAAGCGGGAGCCTTTTCGATCTCGGTACGCGGTGACGCAGCAGCCTCATCTTCTACAGCACGGTTAGGGTTGCACCACTTGGCGTTTAGCGCGGATTCGTCTGAACAGGTGGATCAGCTTCATGCCTTGCTGGTGCAAATGCAGGTCTCTATTGTCAGCGCTCCAGATGCCGCTCGGGCTGAGGCGCTGGGCTACTATGCTGTCGTGTTTGCTGACCCCGATGGCACGGTGTTGGAACTAGTGTTTATGCCGCTTGTGGTTGAACATTCCGCCCTGCTGGAGGCAGAACCTGAGTAGATTCTTAACAGTTCGTAATTTTTGCCTACACTAGTAAGGGTATTGTAAGCAACGAACTCACTATGCTGCTCGACTCCCGCCAGCGCGTTAAGCTCGACGAAAGCGACGACACCCTGTTTTATAGCTATCCGCGCTTTGTCAACCATGTGGATGAGGGCTTCATCCAACAGCTAACCGATCTGTATCGCGAGCGGTTGCAGCCGGGGATGCGTCTGTTTGACATGATGAGCAGTTGGGTGTCTCACCTGCCCGAGGAGATGGCGTTTGAGCAGATCGAAGGACATGGCCTCAATGCGGAGGAGCTGGCCCGCAATCCCCGATTAGATCACTTTTTCGTGCAAAATCTAAATCAGGTGCAGCTGCTGCCGCTGCCTGATGCCAGCTTTGACGCAGTGCTTAACACGGTGTCGGTGCAGTATTTGCAGCGTCCTGAAGCGGTATTTGCAGAGATCTATCGGGTGCTAAAGCCGGGTGGCATTGCCATCATTAGCTTCTCGAACCGCATGTTTTATGAAAAGGCGATCGCCGCCTGGCGAGAGGGATCTGAATCGCAGCGAGTGGAGCTGGTGCGCGCCTACTTTGCGGCCGTTCCCGGCTTTACGGCTATTGAGACGATCGCCCGACCCTCTTCCATTCCAACCCTGCTAAGAATGATGGGCATGCCCAGCGGCGATCCGTTCTATGCGGTGGTGGCTCAGCGCAGCGAGTAACGACGCGTTTGGAACGCTAGGGCGTGTCATCAATTCTGACTACAAGCCTTGTGCTATGGGCATTGCCACGCCTGACTCGAAAACAGGCTAGGGTCTGTGACTATTGATTTTTGAGCCATTGATTTTGAGCCATCAACGGCTGGTTGATGACAGCCCTTAGCGCTTTAGACCTTTCAAACGCTCTATGGCCTGCACTTTTATATCTGGGAGTGGCGGCTATAGTTGATTGTCCGACCTGCACTCTGTTAGTACAGGTCGCACTATCGGGACACAAAGACTAACCCTGAATTCAAAGGGTTGGTCTGGGACTGAGTTCTGAGCAGAGTTTGAGCGATCGCCCTACTCTGCCAGATTATGCCGCCAGATGATGGCGCACCACTGTAGTCAGGTGTTGCGTCCAGTGTTGCACCAGATCTGCATCAGCGGCTTCGACCATGACGCGAATCAGCGGCTCTGTTCCCGAGGCGCGCACGAGCACTCGCCCCTGGTCGCCCATAGCAGATTCGGCCTGGGCGATCGCCCGCTGGAGTGGGCTGCAATTTTGCCAATTGAGGCGGCGATCGCGATCATCTACGCACACATTGCACAGCAGTTGGGGAAACGTTTGAAAGCTTTGATCCCTCAACTCGCGCAGCGACAGCCCTGAGCGCTGCACCAGCGCCGCCAGGTGCAATGCCGTCATTAGCCCATCGCCCGACACGCCATAGTAAGGGCACAAAATATGACCCGATTGCTCCCCACCCAGCATCGCACCGCGCGCCACCATTTCAGTCAGCACATGCTGATCGCCCACCGCCGTGCGAACCAACAGGCCGCCTTGCTGCTGCCAGGCTCGCTCAAATCCCAAATTTGCCATCACGGTTGAAATCAACATCTGATTGGGCAACTGGTTTGTGTGCTGCAGCGCCATGCCCCACAGATAAAGAATATAGTCGCCGTCTACCACGCGCCCGTCGCCATCCACAGCCAGCGCGCGATCGGCGTCACCGTCAAAGGCCACACCCAGATCCGCCCCGTGCGCTTTGACGGCTGCCTGCAGCAAACCTAGATGCGTTGAGCCACAGTTAACGTTAATGCGATCGCCATCTGGGTAATCGTGCAGGCAAATCACCTCTGCCCCCAACTGGCGAAACACGTCACCGCCAATCTGCGCTGCGGCACCCCACGCCAAATCCAACACAACCCGCATCCCACTTAGGTCAACGTGTCCATACAGCGGTGCCCACAGTGACTCTATATAACGCTGCACTAACTCTGGCCGATCGTATGACGGTGGATGGGGGGCGATCGCCCGAATGTGGATTGTCTCTGAGCGCAATAGTGACTCAATCTGCGCTTGTCTAGCAGCGGGAAGCTTTGCCCCAGTAGGCCCAAAAAATTTAATGCCGTTATCTTCAGGCGGATTGTGGCTCGCAGAAATCATCACCCCGCCTGCGGCCTGCATTTGCTGCGTCAAATAGGCCACGGCAGGCGTGGGGCAGAGCCCCAGATGCCACACCTCTAGACCCGCTGCCGACAGCCCATCTACTAGAGCCTTGGCTAAACCCTGGCTAGAATTTCGGGAATCTTGACCGACCAGTACAGGTTGCTCTGCGGTTCCTTTCAGCACGGTTCCGGCCCAGAACCCCACCTGAAACGCCAGCGCAGGCGTCAAGATGTCGCCCACTCGCCCCCGAATGCCATCGGTGCCAAACAGGCGGGCAGCAGGCAGCGCCAGCGGCCCACTCCATTCTGAGATCCTCTCAATCTCAGACCATCTAGGCACCTCAGACTCAGTCGTCACGGTTAGCCCAGAACCCAGATTTTGCGAAACTGGAGACAAAACCATATCCTCACTTCACTCCACACATCACACTTCAGTGGAGCATATCACTTGTCGATTAAGAAGTCTAAACCCCTATTGACAATGGATTAGACGATACTTCTTTTTAGACAGGATAATACTCAAACTCGCGCGCCGCATCTATTTCTTGGGGTATTTTGAGGCAGTTGTGCGATCGCCCACCTACTCCCTTCAGCATCCTAAAAAAAATCCTAAAAAAACTTGAGCATCCTAAAAAATAGAAGTTATAAACAGGGGTTTAACTGACTCGGGGCTTCAGCCAGCTTCATCCCAGTTCAACAGCACTCATGACACAGCATTCATGGCGCAGATCAGGGGCCCGAGTTGCTGTATTATTCACACTCCACGGGCTAGCCCAGGATAAACTCGTTAAAGTTCAATCTCAGCTTGAACCAAGTGCTGCTCCATTTCCGCCCAACTCAAGCCTTTCTGGATATACTGTGGTGACTGAGGATTGTACGGCCCATGGAGTCGATCAACGCTCAGAATAGTGCTGTCATCGGGCAAAACCAACACATCGGGGTCAGCCGCCGTAGGCCGCATTAGCGAACTAGAAAACCCCCGAAAAAAAAGCACTTCATCCTCTTCCCCGGCAATAGTGGCCACCACTCGCAACACCTCATTGGGATGTTGGGCTGTATAGTGCTCAAGACGACGACTGATATAAAGAGCCACAACTTACGCTTGCCCTAAAATTGAACGACCCAGTAAAGCTCAAATCCCAATCTTTTCTAAATCTCTGCATAGTCGATACAGCAAGCATCTTTGAATATAGCCTATGGATTTCGCTGTATCGGCAGCCCTATCCAACTAGCGCGAACTGCAATTTAAGGAATCGCAACTTAGAAAAGCTCTCAGTGGAAAGGTGGCATACCGTGAGAAAATTGCCAGGGATGACTGAGCCGAGTTAGAGCCAGCCATGGCTGCAGGTGTCGTGACTTTAGGCACAGGTTCAGCTATCCCAATATCTACGGGCCAACCAAAAATTCAACGCTTAAGATTTAGAGCCTTATAGCATTGATTAGAAAGGTAATTCCTGCCTCTAAGGTAAACCTAGAGGCGTTCTCACTGACGCATCTCATCCTTAATATTGGTGCATGCTTCTGAGGTAATGCGCACCTAAATAGCTGTGGATTACTGCTGCACCCATCGAAGGAATAGGCAGTTAAAACGCACCCTCGACATAGCAAGGGCGTCAGCAAGGGCGCAAGGTCTCATATTCTTTGTGATTGAATATTGCATTGGCCTATACGCCCTTAAGAGCTACAGCAGTAAAGATAGACAAGAACATCACTACCCATAGCCCAATGGGGCTAGCATCATGCTTAAGGGCGCGATGGAGTCGTCTACCTCTTAATCTTCCTCAACTTCATCGCCGTCTTCGTCTAACTGCTTCAGACGAATATGCTTGCGCCCAAGAGAAATTTCAAATTCATCCCCTGGCTTAAGATTCATCTGCTTGGTGTAAGCAGAGCCGATAAGAAGGTTGCCATTGGACTGCACGGTAATGCGATAGCTGGCGCTGCGCCCGCCTCGCCCATTCGACCCATGCTTACCGTCTAGCTCAATTCCCTCAGCTTCAATCAAAGCATTCAGGAACTTCATCATATTGACGCGCTCTACACCATTTTTTGTGATGGAGTAGTAGCCACATTCTTTTGCCTTTTCCTCTTTGGTGAGGTTTTCTAGCTGTTTTACTTTCGCTAACAGCGGTTCGCCTAGCAAAGGTTCGATCTTTTTCCGTCTAATCATTAATCTAGCTCTAGATCAGTCAACTCAAATTTAGCGCAAATCAATCAAAACGGAACCCTAAAGAAAAGATGCTCAGTTATGCATTAGCTTTGCATATTTGAGCCATGTCTTTTGGGCTGGCGTTCAGCATAATCTTAACCTGAAGATGAAAAAGCGTTTCATCTAATTTCTATTAAGATGCTTTCTCTTTATTGATTGAGTCTTGGAGTCGCTAAGTGGTGGCTCGAAATCTTTGTCTACGGCCTGTCGTTGTTAGGCTCAGGTGACTGCACAACGAGTCAAATACATCAGTAGATTTGCTCGGGTGGCTTTTGATTGGGCTAGGTGCTGCGTGAGATGCTGTCAGTATGGGGGTGAGTTGGATGGATTGAGCGGCCTCTCATCTTGAGGATTGTCAATCTTGAGCGTTGTCTATCTCGGTTCATGGCCTCTGCGGGTTTGCGTGGGCTGGCTCTGGGCTGTAGCTCCTCTGTAGGCAGATGCAACCTCAGGTGCAATTCTAAGTAACGTCAGTTCGGGTTAAGAGGGTTTTGGGGCATCGCGCGACGCGCGATGCCCCAAAACCCTTAATGTGCCGTGCGCGTCGCGCACGGCACATTAAGGGTTTGAGCTTATCCCGAACTCAGGTTAAGTAGGGCTACTTTCTTGGCAATTTGGCCAGATCGCTTCCTAATCAAGGGGCAGTGCTTGAAAATGGTACAAGATGTGAGTAAGCTCGAACATCGTATTCTTGCACAAGGCCCGGATTAACGTTGGCTGATCGCTGCGTGGCAGCGGGTGAGATGTCTTGGCTTTTGATGCATGAAAGGTGTATTTAGACAGAGCGCAAACAAACACTTCACGAGACACTTGAGGTTATGACAGAGTCCACTACCCCATCGCCAGAGTCTCAATCCCAGGAATCGCAAGTTCAGAGTTCCTTGCCCGAAGGGGCTGTTAATGGTGAAGCGGCCGATCGGGGCGATCGCACTGCCAAAACCCGGCAAATGCTGGGCATGAAGGGAGCGCAGCCGGGTGAGACCAATATTTGGAAAATCCGGTTGCAGTTGATGAAGCCCATCACCTGGATTCCCCTGATTTGGGGGGTCGTGTGCGGCGCAGCCTCGGGCGGGGGCTATCGCTGGTCGCTTGAGCATGTGCTAATTGCAGCGGCCTGCATGCTGATGTCAGGGCCGCTGTTAGCGGGCTATACCCAGACCATTAACGACTTTTATGATCGCGATATTGACGCCATCAACGAACCCTATCGCCCCATCCCCTCTGGTGCAATTTCGATTCCCCAAGTAACGACGCAGATTTTGGTGCTGCTGCTCGCGGGGATTGCCGTGGCCTATGGGTTGGATCAGTGGGCCGGTCATCGCTTCCCGACGCTAACGGCGCTGGCAATTGGGGGGTCGTTTTTGTCCTATATATATTCTGCGCCGCCGCTAAAGCTGAAGAAAAACGGCTGGCTGGGGAACTATGCGCTGGGTGCGAGCTACATTGCGTTGCCGTGGTGGGCCGGACATGCGTTGTTTGGGGAGCTGAACGCGACGATTGTGGTGTTAACGCTGTTCTATAGCTTGTCGGGGTTGGGGATCGCCATCGTTAATGACTTTAAGAGCGTGGAGGGCGATCGCCAGCTCGGCCTCAACTCTCTGCCCGTGATGTTTGGCGTCACGACTGCTGCGTGGATTTGTGTGCTGATGATTGATGTGTTTCAGGCAGGGGTGGCGGCCTACCTGATTGGCATCCATCAAAACCTATATGCGGTGATTTTGATTCTGCTGATTATTCCTCAAATCACCTTTCAAGACATGTACTTTTTGCGTGCCCCGTTGGAGAATGACGTGAAGTATCAGGCCAGCGCCCAGCCGTTTCTGGTGCTGGGGATGCTAGTAACAGCGCTCGCGCTAGGGCATGCGGGAATTTAGAGTTCGCCCCTTTAATCTCTTCATGCAGGAACGGCGCGAGGAATCCAAACCCGTTGCAGATTCGTATTCATACGGGAATGCTTAGGGAAATGCCTAGCGCGGGTACACGTTGCCCAGAATGCTTTGGCTAGAAGTGGCTAGAAAAGTGCGGCGTTGGCTCAGTGCGCATGGGGAACGCTGGGCTTTGGTCTGTTGCAATTTCTCAATCGCTCGCTATGTCTGGCATCCCAATAGGGCTGATTTAGGTCAAGAGCGTTGTAAAGGGACTTGGCGTAATCAGTGCGATCGCCCCTGATAGTTAATAAACAGTCAAGAAACAGTCAAGTTTCATGTCTGCTGCAGCGCAGTACCATAGGTGCAGGGCAGAAAACTGTACCAAAAGGCTGTAATTTTTGTAAGTAATTCTAGGATTTTGAATTCATAGACCCATAATCTTAGAGGCAGAGGTTTCAGACGCGTTTGCGCTAGTAGTTAATCCCCTGGGTTCGCGCATGACTGTAGTGTTAAAAGTTGGGAATCGCGAAATAGAAGCGGAGAGGCTGCTGCAGGTGCTGGCGGGCTATCAAATGTTGCCGCAGCTATTGCGAGAGCTGGTGCTGGATGAGGCGATCGCCCAATGGGAACAGTCCCTGGGTCAGGCTGTGATGACAGAGGACGAAGCGACCACTGCGCGCGAGCAGTTTTTTGCCCAGCAGCGAATCGACTCTCAAGAGGCGCTGCAGCGCTGGATGGCGCAGCATGGCATTAGCCCAGAGCAGCTAGGGCCGCTGACCACCCGCTCGCTCCGCATTGAAAAGTTTAAAGAGGCGACGTGGGGCCCCAAGCTAGAGTCTTACTTCCTCGGGCGCAAAGGGCAGCTCGACAAGGTGATTTATTCCCTCATTCGCACCCAGGATATGGGCATTGGGCAAGAGATTTACTTTCGCGTGTTGGAAGAGGAGCAGTCGTTTGCAGAGCTGGCGCGCACCTACTCTCAAGGCCCTGAAGCCCAAACCGATGGGCTGATTGGCCCGGTAGAGCTAAGCGTTCCCCATCCCACCTTGGCGCAAATGCTCTCGGTGAGCCAGCCGGGGCAGTTGTGGCCGCCCACCCGCATTGGAGAATGGATGGTGGTGGTGCGGCTAGAGCGCTTTATCCCCGCGCAGATGGACGAGTCCATGCGGCGGCGGCTTTTGAATGAGTTGTTTACCGCTTGGATTGACGAACAAACGGCGCAATTGGCGGCCACGATGCCTTGGGCTCCCAATGAACCCGACGCAACGCCCCAAGACGCGGCCCTGTCTTTGCCTGACCCGATCCTTCAGAGCGATCCCACTGATCCGGCGGGTCTGCCTGACCCACCTTCTAGCTCTGCAAATCAAGCTACTGAAATGTCCCACGCTACTGCCCCCCATTCGGGTTCTGAGTCATGACCTATACCCGTGATGTTGTCCAAGAGTTTCTCGCTGCTGTTTCCCCGTTTGACCAGCTCTCCGCGGAGGTGTTGGCCCGCTGGTCTGAACGATTTAAGCTGCTGCGCTATCGCATGGGGCAGGCCATTATGGTGCGCGATCGCCTGCCTGGGCAAGTCGCCATTATTTATCAGGGGCAGGCGCGGCAATTGGCCTATGATCCCCGCACAAAGCGCCCCGTAACCTTGGCGCTGATGCAGCCTGGCGCGGTGGCAGGCTGGGTGAGCCTACTGCGGGGTGTGCCCTGCGAAACCGTGATGGCGTCAGTAGAAACCGTCGCGTTGGTGATTGATGCGCCAGATTTTCTCACCCTGATGCAGCAGGAGCCTGCTGTGGCAGAGGCGTTGCACAATCAGGCGGGGCTCGTAGAAATTTACGATCTGCTGGGCGAGGAGCTAAATCGCCAGGCCGATGGCAACGCAGACTTAAAGGAAATGACGCTGCAAGCCTTCCCCACGGCCATGGTGCGCACCATGCGACCCGGCACGGTGGACTTAACGCGCCTGTCTGCGGACTACCTCTGGCTGGTGAGCAGCGGCACAATTCCCAATTTTCCGGTGGGCAGTCGGCTGCATTTGGGTGAGGCGCTGATGGAGGTGTCGGTGACGGGCAGCACCTCAGCGCGACTGCTGGGGCTGCCGCTGCGGGCGATCGCCCCCGACGATGCTCCGACAGACTCGCCTGTTCTCACCGACGACGCCCCCGAGGTCGAAATTCCCTTTGCGCCTGAGCGGCCCGCCGCCTATTCCCCCATTGTGGATGCCAGCACACTGCAAACCTACCCCCTGGTGCGGGGACGCGGTGAACTGGAAGGGGCGATCGCCTGCTACCAAATGCTCTGCCAATACTTCAATGTGCCGTTTCGCCGCGACATTGTACGGCGAGTGCTCGTGAGCCAGATCGAACGCCTCGGCGGCATGTCGATGGATCTCGCCGGGGCGGTGGCCGAGTTGATTGGCCTCACGGCGCAGCTAGTGGGCATGCCGTCTCGGGCCATGTCTCGGGTCGAAACGCCGGCTTTGATTACCTGGAAAGGCAAACTGGCCATTGTCTACAGTGCCTCAGAGCGAGAGCTGGTGCTAGCGGTGCCAGAAGAAGGGTTGGTGCACGTCAAGCCTGACGCATTTGCTGACGAGTGGGGCGAGCAGGGCGAGGTGCTGCTGCTGCGGGCCAACAAGCAAACCCCCCAAAAGCGATTTGGCCTGTCGTGGTTTTTGCCGTCGCTACGCAAGCACCGCCGTGTGCTAATCGAGGTCTTTGTCGCGTCCTTTTTTGTGCAGCTGTTTGCCCTTGCCAATCCCCTGATGATTCAGGTGATCATCGACAAGGTGATTGTGCAAAACAGCCTAGAAACTTTGCAAGTGCTGGGCATCTTCCTCTTGGTGATTGCGGTGTTTGAGGCCGTGCTGGGCGCGCTGCGAACCTATCTATTTGTAGACACCACCAACCGCATTGACATGGCGCTGGGGTCAGAAATCATTGACCACCTGCTGCGGTTGCCGCTGCGCTACTTTGAAAAGCGCCCCGTGGGGGAACTGGCGACGCGCATCAACGAGCTAGAGAACATCCGCAGCTTTCTCACGGGCACCGCGCTGACCGTGGTGCTAGATGCCCTGTTTTCCGTCATCTATATCGTGGTGATGTTCATCTACAGTTGGCTGCTGACCCTGGTGGCGCTCGCTACGGTGCCGCTGTTCATTGTGCTGGCGATTGTGGCGTCGCCCATTATCCGCAGCCAGTTGCGAACCAAAGCCGAGCGCAATGCCGAGACCCAGTCCTATCTGGTGGAAGTGGTGGGCGGCATTCAGACCGTGAAAGCGCAGAACTTAGAGCTGCGATCGCGCTGGCAATGGCAGCAACGCTATGGACGCTATGTCAGCGCGGGGTTCAAAACGGTGCTCACCTCCACCACGGCGAGCTCTGCGAGCAACTTTCTCAACCAGCTCTCGGGATTGCTGGTGCTGTGGGTTGGTGCCTACCTGGTGTTGCAGCAAGAACTTTCCCTCGGTCAGCTGATTGCCTTCCGCATTATTGCGGGCTATGTCACCAGCCCCCTCCTGCGGCTGGCGCAGCTCTGGCAAAACTTTCAGGAGGTGGGCCTATCGATTGAGCGCCTTAGCGACATTGTGGATTCAGCGCCAGAGGCGGATGAGAGCGATCGCCTCAACATTCCAATGCCCGCCATCAAGGGCCATGTGGAATATGACGGGGTCTCCTTCCGGTTTAATGCCAGTGGGCCGTTGCAGCTCAGCAACATTAGCCTAGAGTTTGAGGCAGGTCAGTTCATCGGCGTCGTGGGGCAGAGCGGCTCGGGCAAGAGCACGCTGATGAAGCTGCTGCCGCGCCTCTACGACATAGAAATGGGCCGCATCCTGATTGATGGGTATGACATTTCTAAGGTAGAACTCTATTCTCTGCGGCGGCAGGTGGGCATTGTGCCGCAGGATACGTTGCTCTTCGACGGCAGCATTCAAGACAACATTGCGATGAACGCCCCCGACGCCGCTGGGGAAGAGATCATTGCCGCTGCTAAAACCGCTGCCGCTCACGACTTTATTATGGAGCTGCCCAATGGCTACAACACGCGCGTTGGCGAACGGGGTGCATCCCTCTCGGGCGGGCAACGCCAGCGAATTGCGATCGCCCGCACGGTGATGCAAAACCCCAACCTGTTGATTTTGGACGAAGCCACCAGCGCCCTCGACTACGACTCGGAGCGGCGCGTCTGCCTCAACTTGGCAGAAGCCTTTGCAGGCCGCACCGTCTTCTTTATCACTCACCGCCTCAGCACCATTCGCAATTCCGACCGTATTCTCATGATGGATCAAGGCTCCGTGGTTGAAACCGGCACTCACGAAGAGTTGATGCAGATGCGCGGTCGCTACTATTGCCTCTATCAGCAGCAAGAAGCGCAGATGTAGGGATGAATACCCAAGCTATAGCGAGACAGACGTTAAAAATTGGAACATTAGAGATCTAGACCCTCCCACCAACTACACAGTTATTTTCATCCCAACTCCTGAGTTCTTAACCCGCCTTAGGCCCAAGACGTCCCCAGCACTCAACACCCCACATCTCTACCATGGCTACTAAAAACGGACAGAACGGAATAACTAACGGAAACGGAAACGGCAAGCCCGCTACGCTGGTGCCGTTGCAGGTGGCACCGCCTCAGCCAGCAAAAGAGCAGCAGCCCCAGGCTCCAGCCGCCCAGTATGATCAGGCCATTATTTTGCAGCAGCCCGCGCGGTGGTCGCGGGCGATTGTGTGGGGCATTGTGGGGGTAACGGCGTTTTCGGTGCTGTGGGCGGCGATCGCCCGCATCGAAGAAGCCGTGCCCGCCCAGGGGTTACTAGAGCCCCAAGAATCCGTGCAGGCAGTGCAGGCGCCGCTCAACGGCGTCGTCCAAGAAATTTTGGTAGAAGACGGCCAGCGCGTTAGCCGGGGCGATGTGCTGATTCGGTTTGACCCGCGTGCCGCAGCCGCTCAGCAAGAGTCGCTAGAGTCTATTCGCGAGTCGCTGCAGTTAGAAAACGCCTTTTACCGCAATGTGCTGACGGGTGCCCCCGACCCCAGCTTGGAGCCCACCAGTGTTTCCTCACAGATTTTGGCACTGACGACGAACCGCGCCGCTCTGGTGCGAGAAAACCAGCTCTATCGAGCCCAGCTGGGCGTAGATCCGGGGGCATCGCTGAGTGCTGGCGAAATTGCTCGCCTCCAAGCAGGGCAGCTAGAGTCAGACTCGCGGGCCTCAGCCGCACGGCTAGAGGTGGCGCAGCTGCAGCAGCAGCTTACCCAAGTGAATGACCAGTTAGCGACCGCTCGCCAAACGTTAGGCATTGATCAAGACATTCTCGATCGCCTCGTGCCGCTGGCAGAAGATGGGGGCATTGCTCAGGTGCAGGTGATGCGCCAACGGCAAGAAACCCTCACCAAGCAGGGGGAAGTGACGCGCCTGGAGCAAGAGCGGGGCCGCATTGACCTGGCGATCGCCCAGGCCCAGCAGCAACTGACCAATACAATGGCGGTGACCAGCAACGATCTGCTTACGCGCATGGCCGGCAATGAAGAAAAGATCGCCAACATCGATAGCCAGCTCAACAAAACCATCGTTGAAAACGAAAAGCGCGTCTCCGAGATCGACAGCCAGCTAAGCCAGACTAACTTGACCCTGGCCTATCAAGAACTGCGCGCCCCCATTGATGGGGTGGTGTTTGACCTGCAAGCGAGGGGAATTGGCTTTGTGGCAAACACCAGCGAACCCATCGTTAAAATTGTGCCCAGCAACGCGCTCGTGGCCGAGGTTTATATCACCAACCGCGACATTGGCTTTATCGAAGAAGGGATGCCGGTGGATGTGCGGGTTGATTCCTTTCCCTTTAGTGAATTCGGTGATATTAAGGGTACGCTGGTCAGCGTTGGCTCTGATGCGCTGCCTCCCGATCAGATTTACCAGTTTTACCGCTTCCCCGCTAAGGTAGAGCTGGAGCGCCAGTTCATCCGCGTCAACAACCGCGAGATTCCCCTGCAATCGGGTATGTCAATCTCGACGAACATCATTGTGCGCGACCGCACGGTGATGAGCCTGTTTACCGATCGGTTCGCACGGGGAATTGACAGCCTCAAGGGCGTCCGCTAATGCTGCATGCAAATTCTCTCGGTTACGCTCAAAAACTTTAAAGCCCACAGCGATCGCCATGTTGCGTTTCAGCTGGGAACGAATGCCATCTGCGGCGAAAACGGCGCGGGCAAAACCAGCATTCTTGAGGCGATCGCCTGGGTGTTGTTTAACCACCGTGGCGCCTATAAGGTCGAGGATCTGATTCGGGACGGGGCTAATAGTGCCCAGGCCACGGTGGCGTTTGTCTCGCGACGAGACGCCCGCACCTATGAGGTGCAGCGCTGCACCACCCGTGGCTACATCCTCTACGATCCGCAACTGGGGCAGCGGCTGGACTACAAGCATATCGAAGAAGAAATTCTGCCGTGGCTGCGGCAACACCTCGGCGTGGCGCCCAGCACCGATTTAGCCCGACTGTTTGCCAACACCATCGGGGTGCCCCAGGGCACCTTCACGGCCGACTTCCAAAAGACGCCAGAAGATCGCAAAAAGGTGTTCGACAGCATCCTCAAAGTCGAGGAGTATAAGCAAACCAGTCAGGCGCTACTCTCGCTAGAGCGCTATGGCAAAGCCCAGTCGGAGCAGTTGAGTCGCGACATTGCCACTTATGAGGAAGAGCTGACCCAGCTAGAGCCGACCCAGACGCGACAGCAGACGCTCCAGCACGAAATTCAGCAAGATGAGGATACGTTGGCAGCGCTAACGAGCCAGCTCACCGCCCTCCAAGCTGAAAAAGATCGAGTGCTGGCGATCGCCCAACAGGTGCAGCAGCTCGACGCCGAGCGCACCGCCAAAGCCGCCCAGCGCACGGCTCAACAAGGGGCGACCGCCCAATTGCAGCAGTTGGTCGAACAGTCCGCCCACGCGGTGGAAATCTGCCAGAAAAACGCTGGGGATCATCAGCAGTATCTGACCCTAGACGCCACGCTCAAAACCTTGCGGCAGCGGCTTAAGCACCGGCAAGCGATCGCCGCTCAGCGAGATCAGCAGCACAAAACCCTCGCCCAACAGCACACTGTCCTCACCCGCTTGACGGTGCAGCTAGAATCGGTGCAGCAGGCGGCAGATGCGCTGACGGCGCTGAAGCCTCACGTGCAGCAGCAGGCCGAACTAGAGCAGCAGGTGGCTGCGCACACCGCTAAGCTGCAGCAGTTGACCAATCAGCGCGTTGAGGTGCAGGCCCTTGCCAAGCAGCAGGCGACCCACCAGAAACAGCAGACCACCCTTGCCAAAACGCTGGCCCACCTGCGATCGCTCGCCCCTGTGTTAGACCGCATTTCCCCATTAGAGCAGCAGCGCGATCGCTTGCAAACCCAGCTCAGCCGCATCGCCGCCGCGCAGCAGTTTGAAGGCGAGCTGCGGCTGTTAGTGCAGCAATCTACAGAATTGCGCGATCGCCATGCTACCCAAGTGCAAGACGTGCGCGATCGCCTGCAGGCCCTCCAACAAAGCGCTTCGCTGCTAGCGGTAGAGGCGATCGCCGCCATAGAAGCCGCGCTGACAGATGGGCAGGCGCTAACCGACGATTTATTAAATACGCTGGCCTACATCCTCGATGACCTAGCCGAGCAAACCGCAGAAGCGGAACTCCAGGCCCAACTCAACACCACCCAGCAGCAGTTGCGCGACGCGTACCGCCAACAGGCCGATCATCAGCGGCTAGCAGAAGTAGAGGCGCAGCACCAGACCCTTGCCCACGAGCAGCAGCAGCTTGAGGCGCGGCTTGAGGCCCTGCGACTCGAATTAAAGCAAGAACCCCAGGCGCAGGCTGCGCTGGCGGAGGTGCAGGGGGCGATCGCCCGCCTTGATAATCCCCGAGGGCGCGCCCAGGTGCTCGAGCAGCAGGTGCAGCAGGGGGCCACGCTTCAGACCCAGCAGCAGCAGGCCCAACAGGCGGTGACTCAAGCCGAACAAGCCCTGTCCACCCTAGCCACTCAACTGGCAGAGTTTGACACGCTAGAACAAGAGATTGATCAACAGCAGCAGCAGCAAGCCGTCCATCAACCCGGCTATCTCGCGGTGCTGCAGCAGCAACAGGCGGCGCAGCAGCATCCCGCCCTAGTGGAGGAACTGCAGCGGGCGATCGCCCAGCAGCAGCAGCTTGACGCTGATTATGCAACGCTAGAACAACGCTATCAGGCGATCGCCGCCACCCATGATCCCCAACAGTGGCAGCAGGTCGAAACGCAGTATGGGGACGTGCGCAGCCAGTGCGATCGCCTGACGGGTGCCCTGCCCCAGCAGCGCAAGCTCCTGACGGAACTAGAGCAGCGGGTGCAAGCACTCCAAACCATTGCCGAAAAGTGCGATCGCGCTCAGGAGGCACTCAAACATCGAGATCGGGTGAAGCGGTTTATTTCCTTTGCGCGCAAAGCGTATAAAGAAGCCGGGCCGCGCATCACCGAGCGCTACCTCACCACCATTTCTAAAGAGGCCGATCGCCTGTTTCGCGAGCTAATGAACCGCCCCAACGTGGCGCTCGAGTGGAGCCGCGACTACGAAATTATCGTGAGTGAAGGCGCACACAAACGACGCTTCGTCAACCTGTCCGGTGGGGAGCAGATGTGCTCGGCCTTGGCCGTAAGGCTGGCACTGCTGCGAACCCTAGCCGATATCGATGTGGCCTTTTTCGATGAGCCCACCACCAATATGGATCGGCAGCGACGCCAGAGTCTGGCAGAGGCGATCGCCAACATCAAAACCTTCCAGCAAATCTTCGTGATCAGCCACGACGACACCTTCGAGCAAGTCACCGAAAACGTCATTCTGATTCAGCGCGAATAGCGGGCGGCGTGGGCTGAGCCAAAAACTACCAAGGTTAATCTGAGTTCGGGATAAGCTCAAACCCTCAATGTGCCGTGCGCGGTGCGCACGGCACATTGAGGGTTTTGGGGCACCGCGCGTCGCGCGGTGCCCCAAAACCCCCTTAACCCGAACTGACGTAAGGTTAGAAGGGCGATCTCGCCCGCCACGCCCCCTTACCCATCTCGAAACCCCCTCGAAACTGCGACAGCAACCCTGCTATCCGCTTATCGACTGCCTAGCCGCTGACCGCCGACTCCTTTAGGCTATTGTCGAGCCGCATCCGTCTTAGCGCAATCGAGTTCTAGCACCAGCACACCCAGCGGGGGCAGGCACAGATCCACAGAATAGGGCCGATTGTGGAACGCCCACTCCTCTGACCACTTGCCGCCCAGGTTGCCCATATTGCTGCCGCCATATTCTCGCGAGTCGCTGTTAAACACTTCGCGGAAAAAGCCCCATTCTGGAACTCCTACCCGGTAGTGAGCATGGGGTTGTGGCGTAAAGTTGCACACAACCATCACATAGTTACCAGTGTCTCGGTCATACCGCACAAAAGACACCACACTATGGCGATTATCATTGCAGTCAACCCATTCAAACCCATCACTTGAAAAGTCTTGGCTATAGAGCGCGGGTAAACTGCGATACATCTCGTTAAGTTTGCCCATGAAGTGATGCAGCTTGCGGTGCGAGTCATGCTCCAAGAGCTGCCACTCCATGTCGCCCCACACATTCCACTCGCTCCACTGCCCAATCTCTACGCCCATGAACAGCGTTTTCTTGCCGGGATGGGTGTACATATAGGTGAGCAAGCAGCGCAGATTCGCAAACTTTTGCCATTCATCCCCCGGCATCTTGCCGATCATGGGGCTTTTGCCATGCACCACCTCATCATGGGAGAACGCCAGCATGAAGTTCTCGCTAAAGGCGTACATGATGCTGAAGGTGAGGTTGTTTTGATAAAACTGGCGGAACCACGGATCCATATGGAAGTAGTCCAGCATGTCGTGCATCCAGCCCATATTCCACTTCAGGTTAAAGCCTAGCCCTCCTGTATAGGTGGGCCAAGACACCATCGGCCAAGACGTAGACTCTTCTGCAATGCTGAGAACGCCAGGGTAGTAGCTGAAGAGAACATGGTTCATCTGGCGCAAAAAGTCAGCAGCTTCAATATGCTCACGCCCACCATACTGATTGGCAGCCCACTCTCCCGGCTTGCGGAAGTAGTCGAGATACAGCATAGACGCCACGGCATCGACCCGAATGCCGTCGATGTGGTACTTATCAAACCAGAACAGGGCGTTTGCGACGAGAAAGTTGCGAACTTCATTGCGCCCGTAGTTGAACACCAGCGTGCCCCATTCTTTGTGCTCGCCCTTGCGGGTGTCGCCATATTCATACAGATGCGACCCATCAAAAAAGGCAAGGCCGTGGCCGTCTTTTGGAAAATGCCCCGGCACCCAATCCACAATAACGCCAATGCCGTGCTGGTGGCACTGATCCACAAAATACATAAAGTCTTGCGGGGTGCCGTAGCGCGAGGTTGTGGAATAGTAGCCCGTGACCTGATAGCCCCACGACCCATCAAACGGGTGCTCTGCGATGGGCAGCAGCTCGATATGGGTAAAGCCTAGATCTTTGACATAGGGGATGAGGCGCTCTGCCAGCTCGCGATAGGTTAGGAAGCGCGCGCCGGGCTTGAGATCTGCCACGGTCACGGGTGGCTGCGGGGTGCCGTCAGGCTGAATGTAGGGTTCGTTGGTGGCGGCGTGCAGCCAAGAGCCGAGATGCACTTCATAGACGGAGATGGGCTGGCTTAGCGGGTCAGCCTGCCGCCGTTGATCCATCCAGGTTTGATCGTGCCAGGTGTGGGTGGTTAAGTCGGTGACGATCGAGGCCGTCTTGGGGCGAACTTCGTGGTGAAAGCCGTAGGGGTCGGATTTCTCGTAGATATGCCCAGCGTGGTTTTTGATTTCGTATTTGTAGCGATCGCCCTCGTTAACACCTGGCACAAACAGATCCCAAATGCCATTGCCGATGCGGCGCATTTGATGCTTGCGCCCATCCCACCAGTTAAAGTCACCTAGGACAGATACGTTTCGGGCATTGGGTGCCCAGACTGCAAAGTAGGCACCCGCGACACCATCGACGCTCGTAAGGTGTGCGCCTAGCTTTTCATAAATTCGGTGGTGGTTGCCCTCGGCAAATAGGTGAACGTCAAAATCGGTGACGAGGGGAGAGCGAAAGGCATAGGGATCGTGGGTGGTGCGATCGCGATCGCCCTCTTTTGTCCGAATTTGATAGTTCTCTAAGTCCTCTACATCCAGCACGCACTCGAAAAAGTGAGGGTGATGCACCGACTGCATGGGGTACTCTTGCCGATGCTCAGGAAACACAACCCATGCGGCCTCGGCATTGGGCAGATACGCCCGCACAACCCAACGCGCCTCGCCGTTGTGCTGAATGGGATGGGGGCCGAGCACCTCGAACGGGTCTTGGTGTTGGTTCCAGACAATGCGATCAATCTGGTCCGGAGCAACGGTCATGGACATGGGATTTGTGCCTAAATAAAACGTACAAAACGGGTTTGGTCAACCACAGCCTAGACCTGTGGAACGTTGTAGGGTGCGATCGCCAAACCTATCCCAGCCGCAGTGCCCAACAGTGCTGCGTATTCCCGCTCAGTCAGCTAGCGATCCAAGGTGCGTATGCATGGGTATTAATCCATCGTGAGCGACTCAAGCTAGAGCAAGGTGTGAGTCTAGTTCAATGGTATGGCTGAATCTCACGAAATCCACTAATCTTCAGCGACTATCAGTCCCTAGACTTAAATGGACTTAACGCAAAATAGGTGGCTACGAGACTTGCGCCCTAAGCAAATTCCACCACAACACTTCTACTATTTCGTTTAAGAGGCAAGATTGGCAAATGCCTAAAAGCCATGCCGAAACCCTGTGAAGATATATTAACGATGCCTGGCGTTACTTTATCAAATAACATCCAAACTACCAAACTGCTTAGCGAAGTAGATTTTCAGCCTCGGTGAGAAGTCTATGAGGGCTAGCGGATAGCTGCAACTCAGCTCAGAGGCGAATCTAAAGCCTCAACCCGTGACCCAGCTTGATTTATCAGCGAGTTTAGGTTGATTCGTTTCCAGATCTCCACAAGGGTCTACACAAGACTATTTATATAAAGATTTCGACAAATAAGTCCAAAGATAAGTTCAATCAGGCCAACGTGATCTAAATCTAATGAAGATCCGATGAATGGCAGTCGAATTACTGACAGGCCATAATGCCCAACGCTGGCCTCAGGGTAGAAGAGTTTTACGACTTCAGGGGCAGCGAGGCTGCACCACTCGCCGCAAGCGTTTTGTGATCTTCGACTGGGAGAGCAATTCGATAGGAGAGCAGTGGCAGGAGCGAGCGCCATTCCTGGGAACTCAACGGCTCTACCAAGGTGAGTTCTAACCGTTCGTCGATCTCAGGATGCTCGTCGAGCAGTTCAAGCAAGGCTGCTGACACCGCTAGGTTTGCGCGGTCTGGGTCAGCATCTCCTAGGCTAATTAATAATGTGGTTTGCTGGGTGCTGACCTCAGCCGAGGCGCGCTGAATGGAATCGGCGAGCGATTGCAACAGCGCAGGTTCGGGCTGGCTCCAGTCGGGAAAGGCGATCGCATTTACCGCCTGCAGATTAAAGCGCTCAGTATAGCTGGCGGCAGTGTCTAGGGGCTCAGTCAGCTGAAAGGCGTCAATCACGGCAATGCAATCGTCTCGATAGCGCTGTAAATGCTGGTCTAGAGCCGCATCTGCCTCTGGGGTAGCTGTGTAGCTTCGCTGCTGGCGGAAGGGGCTATCTTCTTTCACAAACGCCATATCGGCCTGCCAAAGTGCGCGATCGCCCGATCGCCACATTAGATCTAGAATGTCGAAAATCACAAACCCGTGCGATCGCATCTGGTCGATCACCGGATGAATTTGGTTAAACAAACTCACCTCAATCATGGCGTATTCGGTTTGCGTTAACATTTCCGTCGCACCCGCTAGCACATCCGGCTCATTACCATCCACATCCAACTTCAGCACATACGGCGGCTCTAACCCTCGCTCTATGCAAAGCTGATCTAGCGTAATGGCCGGAATTTGTCGCAGGGTGGGTGACCGAGTTGCCTCGTCCTGCGTGACATCCTCCAACCCTGGCTGTGGCGACGATTGCACGGTCGTCACTGAAGAATGAACCAGCATGGGCTGCACTTCTAGCATGGCAGTCCCCGACTGACTCGCAACCGCTGCAATGAGGTACTCTGCGCGAGGCAATTTGGCGCAAAGCTTCGCCAGGTAGGGCTCATTTTCAGCCACAGGTTCAATTAGGACATGCCGTGCCTTTGGAAAAGCATGGTATAGCTCAAACGTGCCCAGCGCTGCGCCAACGTCGATCACCGTTGGTGGCTCAAACCCAAAGTCATGCCGCAGGTGCAGCAGCCCTCCTAGCATTGAACCACGGGCGATCGCAGGGGTAGGAGAATCAATCATCATGGATAGGTTATACCCGCACTGTATTCATAGCAAAACCCGCGCTGTCCAGGAAAAGGACTCGATTTAACAGGCCTGATCTAAGCACTTGCGCTCTTAATTGGGGCATTGCAAATAGGGTTTTTGGGCTTGGCATAGTGCCAAGTTGATATCACATAGACTAGAGGTAGGCTCTAGGCTTGGTGAGCAAGATACGTTTTATGATACATTTATAGCCCACGGGCGATTAGCACAGTGGTAGCGCACTTCCTTCACACGGAAGGGGTCACTGGTTCGAATCCAGTATCGCCCATACCTCCAGAAAACGCGGAACTCCTTGATTTAGAAGCCCTAAAAGCCTATAAATCAGGGGGTTTTCTGCTACGGGACACTCCTGTCAAAAGAACTGATCTTGTAACATTTGGTCATTTTTGGGTGCATTTAGCTGCGGTTTGACCATACATTTGACTGCCAAGATGAGTACATGGGTTCGCTTCCATGTATCCCGTTTAAGCATTGCGCCATGTACAGCAAAAACTTGGGTAGAGCGCCCAAGGGATCTGTTGGCGTTGAATCCTTTCGAGACCGACTTCGGATACGACTGCCTCGGCATCTCTATGACGGCAAGCAAAAGTATCTCTCCACCGATCTGGCAGACACGGATATCAACCGGAGAGTGGTTGATGCCAAAGCCAAGCTCATCGAGTCAGACATCGCCCTAGAGCGCTTTGACTACACCTTGGCAAAATACGGCAAGCCCCAGCCGCCCCAGCTAACGGTGCTAGAGCCGATCAAATCTTAGAGCATGACGGTAATGGAAATTTGGGAACGGTATGCCGCTCACAAGCTACCCGGCCTAAAAGCCAAAACCCAGGAAAAATATGACAACCTCACCCGGCTGTATCGGAAGCTAGGTAATATGACTATCGATGAGCCGCTGATAGTCAAACGGTAGTGCATTAGTGTACGGGACAGAGGAAAATCAGACTAAGCCATCGAGATGACAAGGGAGTCGAGCCCATGACGATTGAGATGACCTGTCCGACCTGTGGGTCTCATGATATTTCTAAGAACGGCACCACCCATCGGGGGAAGCAAAACTACAAATGCCGAGACTGCGGGCGTCAATTCGTCGAAGGTCCGCAATGGCAACCGAAGCCGAAGGAGACGAAGGCGCTCGTGAATCGGCTGTTACACGAGAAGCTCCCGCTGGCGGGCATTGCCCGGGCCACGGAGGTGTCCCCGAGTTGGCTCCAAGGTCATGCC
>JAHHHI010000094.1 GCA_019359435.1 Kaiparowitsia implicata GSE-PSE-MK54-09C | reverse complement strand
TTTCCTCGTCAATCTGGTCTCAGGCCTGATCGCCTACGCTTACCACCCCGATAAGCCCTCGTTAGGTATTCCGAATGATGAGCTTCAAGCCCTGCCACAAGCCGCTTTTTAACTGTCGAACTCACGTCAGGTTAAATTGATGTGCTGAGTCGCAATAGGCTGAGTATTCTTACAGTGGATTGGTTTTATTCAGCAGGTGGAGTATATGGCAAAGGGCTGGGCTGGGCTAGGTGCGCTAGCCGTGATGGTGTTGGGGCACGGTAGGGCGATCGCCCTACCCTATCGTCCCCAGGGGTTAGAAGGCAGCTATCTGGGTGTGGGATTAGATAGCACCAACCTGGATAGCGGAGTGCGATCGCTCCTGCGCTCTCCCAGTGCGGCAGGCTGGGTTGCAGATCAGCTGACGCCCCGTCCCAATTCGTCTGCTGCCCCCCAGGCCAACGAACGTCAGGTGCAGGGGCGGCTCGATCTACCCAATTCGCCCCTGTCGATTCGAGGCACTGTGGTGATTGATGATGACGTGGAAGCCGTGTTGCCCATGCTCTCCTACGATTTGCCGATGGGCGTCAATGCCAATATCTATGCAGGAGCTGGGTATTTGCTCGTGCGTCCGGGTGAAGCCACGGTGTTGGGCGATCGCGATGGCCCAGTGTTCAATGCAGGAGCTGAAACGGCACTAAACCAGCGCATTATTCTGTATGGAGATCTGCGCTATCGCCCGGTGACGGCAGTGGGGGAAGACCCCGTTCGGGTGCAATTTGGCATGGGGCATCGGTTCTAACGGATCGGGCAGGCCGCTGCCACCGAATGGAACAGGACGTGTGCATTGCGTACGCCGTCTTGCTACATCAGTCCTATGTAATATGAGTTCGATCGCGTGATTTTAGCCCCGCGCTGCAAGGCTGAAACCACGCAAAATCTTGCTTCTCACGGCTCGGAAAGCACGGCTTGATATCAATTCCGAAAATTTGGGCTACAAATGGGGGGCAAGGGGGCTTTGCCACCTTGTGGGGAACTGCGTTCCCCACCCCCCTCCTCAAACAATCCGTCGTTCTGATTTAGAGAATTGATATGAGGCATTGGGAGAACTGACGGCTGTGGAACTAAAACGGTATGATGGGACCCGCGTCGATGAGACGTTCTACCCAGCGTACTGCTATCTTGCAGCGCAACGCCATCGATCGATACATCATGTCAATCTGTAAAGCGCAGGAAGCGCTGATTTAAAGTCTGATTGTTGTGGAGCTCTGGTACAGCTAGGGCTCTACAACAATGATGGCCCTCACCCATTCAGCACGTGCAATATGCCTCTGCCTCGCCGTTCCTTTAAGCTGTCTGCCAAATCGCTGCTGCAGTGGGGCGTTGTCGGAGGCGCGCTGTTTTTTTTGCTGAAGGCATTTGGCGATCACTGGCAGGAGGTTGCCACGATTCGTATTGATGCGGCGGGGTGGGTGTGGGTGGCGATCGCCCTTCTCACCACGCTGGGCGCGCACCTGTGGAGTGGCTGGGTATGGAGCTGGATTTTGCGTGAGCTTGGGCACCCGGTGCCAGGGCGATGGGCCATGCAGGTCTATTTAGTGACCAATATTGCGAAGTATCTCCCAGGCAATGTGTGGCATTTTTATGGGCGCATCACGGCGGCTCAGGCTCGGTCGATAGGCGTGGGGGTGGCAATTCTGAGCGTGGTGCTAGAAGCCCTGTTGATGGCGGCGGCAGCTCTAATGGCGGCGATCGTCGGGCTGCCCAGAGTGGGCTGGCTGTTGCAGGGGTTGGCCTTGGCGATCGCCCTGCTTGCCATTCATCCCCGCTTGCTCAACCCGGTGCTAAGCCGGCTCAGTCGTAGCAAAGCCAAAGGCGTGTCGTCTAGCCTAAATGCGCCACCTGCGCATTCGTCTCGTGAAACCGCCACGCCCCTCGCGTTGGCACGCTACCCCCTCAAGCCCCTGCTGGGAGAACTGGGCTTTTTTGCATTGCGGAGTGCTGGTTTTTTGGGCATTGTGGCCGCGCTTCATAGCCTAACCCTAGCCAACCTGCTACCTGTGATGGGTGCGTTCAGCATCGCTTGGCTGTTGGGATTGGTGATACCGGGCGCACCAGGCGGTATTGGAGTATTCGAGGCAACGGCGATCGCCCTGCTCCAACCGAATCTTTCACCTGGCATTGTGCTAGGCGCTGTTGCCATCTATCGTCTTGTCAGCACCGCAGCAGAGGCCTTGGGCGCGGCGATTGGGGTTGCCATTCGGTCGAGGCGCACACTCGGGTAACCGCCTTGAGAAATCGCTGCTATCGCCAGTAGCGCTTGCCAGTGTAGAACACGCCAATCATCAATCCGACTAGCGTAGTCCCCTCGACATTCATCAGCGTGGGCAGTGGAAACAACTGTCGTACCCAGAGCATGACCGCCAATGTTCCGATCAGCGCCCACATCACGCCAAGGCTAATAAAAATATCGTTGCGGAAGCGTTCTAGCATCACTAGGGCGATCGCCCCAATGCCAATGCCAACGGCGACCGCCAGCACAATACCCAGCGGCGGCGTGGCCAGCAGCAAAAACGACCGCAGCAGCGACTGGTTCTGCGACATTGCAACGGCTAGCAGGACTTCCATCCCACCTACGATCAGCACTGTCACACCCGCAATCTGAAATAGGGGCAACCACGGCAGCTGCTTTAGATTTTGAATCGGATCATTCATTTATGTAGGCCTGGAATAGGTGCAAATCTTAGCGTTTTGGAAGCTCTCAAACCCCTGTCTCAACATTCTGAATCGGATACACGTCCGTTGATGCGATAAATGCCGAGAGTCGGTCTGTCACGCCCGTCTCATTCCCCGAAATATAACAGCTATCTCTACGGTAAGACAAAATCTGGTGGCGCAGATTCTCGGCTGGGCGGCTATTCCACCCAGTTCTTTGAATAAGCGTTGATAGATTCATCAAGAGGCGATTCTGGGATGAATGATCCAGTCAGCCGACCACCAGCAGCCGATTCACCAAGCGGCTGATTCAACCGCATTACCCGTCAAGCTGGCTTGCCGCTAGAGAGGGGAGTGCGCGGTCTAACTGGAGTGCTTATATCGTGAGCTGGTGGCTAACGTCTAGCACGTGTTCCCGAGCCCAGACATCGGCTGCAATGATGTCATCCAGACTGGGGGTGCTGCGGTTTTGGGATTGATGGCGATCGCACGCGGCTTCGATCAGATGGGGAATATCAAGGAACCCAATCTTTTCCTGCAAAAACAGCGCGACGGCCTGCTCATTGGCGGCGTTGAGCACGGCAGGCATGGAGCCGCCTGCACGGCCTGCGGCATAGGCCAACTGCATGCAGGGATATTTGTGATGATCGGGTTCGCGGAAGGTGAGCTGAGCACACTGCACCAAATCCAGTCGGGGCCAATCGGTGGGGGGGCGGTCAGGATAGGCCATCGCATACAGAATGGGCAATCGCATATCGGGCAGCCCCAGCTGGGCGAGCACCGACGTATCTTGCAGCTCAATCAGCGAATGGATGATGCTTTGGGGATGGATAACGATGTCGATGTGGTCATAGCCCACCCCAAATAGGAAGTGCGCCTCAATGACCTCTAGCCCCTTGTTCATCAGCGTGGCGGAATCGATAGTGATCTTGCGCCCCATCGTCCAGTTGGGGTGCTTGAGCGCATCCGCAACGGTCACCGTCGGCAGCTTTTCCACTGGCAAATCGCGAAATGCCCCGCCAGAGGCCGTGAGCAGCACCCGCCGCAGCCCGCCCTCTGGCACCCCCTGCAAACACTGAAAGATAGCAGAGTGCTCTGAATCGGCAGGCAGCAGCTTCACCCCATGCTGTTGGATCAACGGCAGCACCACAGGTGCGCCTGCAATGAGGGTTTCTTTATTGGCTAAGGCTATATTTTTGCCAGCTTTGATGGCAGCAATGGTGGGCAGCAACCCTGCACAGCCGACAATGCCGGTCACGACTACCTCGGCATCGCCATAGCGGGCGACTTCGACGACGCCCGCTTCGCCCGCTAAGAGCGTGGGGGGATGGTCAAGATCGGCGATCGCCGCCTGCACAATTGGCAGCTGCGTCTCATCGCAAATGGCCGCAATCTGAGGCCGAAACTGCCGAATTTGCTGGGCCAGCATCTCGCCATTACGCCCTGCGGCTAGCCCCACCACTCGAAACTGCTCGGGAAACTCACTCACAATATCCAGAGTTTGAGTGCCAATGGAGCCGGTTGAACCAAGCAGGGTAATCGCTTTCACAATCGCTCAAGAATTCAGCCTCTCCACTATAGAATGGCGCGGGGCACTTATTCTTAATCGCCCAACGCCAGCCCAGAGCTGGATCGGTCAGCTCTGGGCTGGCGTTGGGCATAGAAGACGCCTAGGAATAGGGCGATCGCATAAATCACCACTCCCAGACTATAGGCCAGGCTACCAATGGCCTGATCCTGCGGCAGCAAACGCAACTCCAGTAAGATAAAGTGCCAGTCATGCATCACGCCCTCGCCGCCGAGCAGGGGCAGCAGTCGCTCCTGAGCGTCTTTAATGTAGATCGATACGTCCCAAAAGTTTTCGCCCGTCCAGCAGAGCGCAACGGCTCCGGCGTAGTGCTGTTTGGTGTAAAAGAAATAGCCACCAAGGCCAGCAGGCACCAAAATCTGCATGAGCGAGCCGCCCAGCAAGTGCATCAGCCGACCAAACAGCATAAAGATGACGTGGCCTGCTTCGTGAAAGATCAGGTTAACGCCGTGGATAAAGGCAGTCAAAAAACTGGTGCCATTAATAAAATCACTCACGGTGTAGTGAGGCGCGCAGGTGACGCCATACACCAGCAGAAATGCGATAAAGCCTAGCTTTAGTGGGTCAAACCGAAAGGTCCAGCGGTTAATGGGGGCGTCGCTCAGATGGAGGGGCATCGACAAGGGCACGACTGCAGTCCACACCGGATGAGTTGACCCAATCGCTTGCGCCCGCAACTCAACCTGGGTGAAGGGGTGCGGCTGCCACTGCTCTAGCTCGGGCAACAGGCAGACTAAGACCGCAGATTGGTTGGGTGCGATCGCCCCACGCAGCACCAGTTGCAGTCGTTGCTCTTGCACCCGCACATGCACGGTTACACCCTCGGGGTTCAGCACCTGCTGCAGCCGCTGGGCGATCGCCCGTTCGTGGCCTTGGCGAATTTGCGCCAGCTCAGTGATCGTCATAGAGCCTATCCATCCCAGCGTTGCGCCTCTCTCTATCCGTGAGGCTTTAGTTTGAGAATGCCCATATTTTGGGAGCGATCGCCCTAGGCGATACTGCCCCGCTTTCGGGCTTCTTTGTAAGATGTACCGATGTTGGTGATGCCCGCCCGGATCATCTGTTGCTCTAGCAGGGCAAAAAACCGGGTGCGATCGCCCCCCCGCACCACTGCCTGGTTATGTGCCTCTGCCAGTGCCACCGGATAGCCATACCCCTTTTGTACCTGAGCCAATGTCAAACTCAGCGCCATGTCGAGCAATGCGGCATCCTCTGCAACCCAAGCGGGCATATCGAGTCGGGCAATTTCGGCCCCCGTGTGGACATAGCAAAAATAGACCCGATGCTCGCCATAGCACTCCAAAATCTTGGCAGAGCTGCGCCACAGAGCACTGCGCTGCCCCGGTTGCAGCACCAGCCCCCACAGTGCCGTATCTCGCAGAGGCGCGACGACTTGGCAGGGGGCTGTGTCGGTTTGGCCGGGGCAGTGGGTGGCGCAGTCTGGCTCGGGCTTGGGGCAGGTGTGCAGTCGCAAAAAATTCAGCGCCTCGCCGCTGCGGGCCGCGCTCAAGTAGCCCACCAGTGGCACCCGCAGCTGGCGCAGTTGCTCCCACGCCTCCAGCATGGGCAACAGGATGCGATCGCGCGCCTCCGTTGGCAATGGTTCTAGAAACCAGTGGGTGAGAGAGCCATCGACCATCGCCAGCGTGGGAGTAGGTGCAGCTGTCGCAGGCGGTATCCCTACCGGAGAGGTGGGGCTCGCGCGACGAGAACCAGTAGACGGCAACGACTGAGACGCGTGCAGAGCAGCCTGCATTTGTGTCTGCTGCGCGGCAATCCCTTGGGCTAAATCTGCCAGCACTGTCGCTTCTGACGCGGTACGTCGATAGCCCATCCACTCCTCAGTGCCGATTCCCCACTGGCGCGCCCCATACAAATCTTCAGCCTGGTAAAACACCTCGGGCAGGCTATCCAGCAGGGGATGGCGATTTTGCCCGTAGTGCAGCGCCACACGCCCCACATTAATCAGATAGCAGTAAGCAATCTCGTGATGGCTAGGGGCAATTTGAGAGCCGTCTGTGGCTAAAACGGTGTGATGGGCAGGCGCTGTGGCAAGGGAAATGCGCGTGTTTAAAGGCTCTACCGGACGCGCTGCGGCAAACCCCAAGCGATCGCCCCACTGGGTTTGCAACGCCACCAGTTCGGGTTGGCGATCGCTCGCCTGCTGCAATAGCTGCTGTGCGAGATCCAACCGCTGCCGCGCTGCTGCCGCCTCATCGGTTAAGTGCTGACCAATATTTTGAAGTTGTCGGGCCAGCTTAAGCAAATCAAGCATTAGGATTCACAGTCCCAAATCACAGCCCAATCCTACCGCAAAAATCACTAAATAATACACCTGTTCTGGCACCCCTGGCTAAATCCCTATTCAACGTCAATTTGGTAAACCCTCACTACCGCTCTGTCCGCATCGCAGGCAGAACGGGTTAAACATCAGCTAGGGGTAATAACCGCAGGCATATTGAGGGATTGAGCTTATCCCGAACTCCGGGGGGTAACGTTCAATCGCGTGATTCAAAAACGAGTTGAGTTACGGCTTGAATGCCCAATACCCCTTGATGTGATTGCGCATTGCGCATGGCACATCAAAGGATTAAGTTTATTCCGAACTCAAGTTGTGATAGGCGTTTAACGTCGGTACGACAGCGTTTGCACAATGTGCAAGGCCCGGTTGAGTTCAGGCACGAGCAAGTGCGCTTGGGGAATTTGGTTGTGGTGCAGATGTTGCTCTAGGCGGGTAGCGATCGCCTGCAACGTTAGCGCCCCCACATTCGCGCTCGCACCCTTAAGCTGATGAATGGCGTGAAGTGCTGTGGAATAATCACCCTGGGCGATCGCCACACGCAAGGTAGACAGATGATTTTGGCTATCGGTAATAAAAATCTGCAATAGCTCAGCCATAAACTCAGCACTGCCATCTGCCAGGGCTTCTAGGTAATGCCAGTCGAGATGGGGTGAGCGAGAATCTGGCGCATCAAAATGGGCAGAGGTTGGTGGATTAGCATGATTGAGCGGTTGATTGTCCAACGCACCGCATAGGTCAGCATGTGGCAATACCATAACTCTCTGCATTCTAAGGTTCCCTGATTAGTCGATGCCCGAGATGACTCGTGAATATAGTCTGCCCAGGTATAAATTGACTGCACCATCCTGCAATCGGCTTTGTTAATGCTTCATTGAAACTTTATGCAGGGATTGGCCTGTAGAAGCGATGCATTGCATCCCCAGCACTCAGCATCTCCAGATCGATCTCACAGGGAAACACGCCAAAATTGTAGGAGCCGACCCCCGTCCATCGTTACAAGAGCAAGCTGATGCCATGCAACCGAAAACCTTAGGTCTTGTGCTGGTAACGGCAGCCTCTAAAGCAGAGGCAGAGGCGATCGCCCAGCACCTTGTCACCCATCATCTAGCGGCCTGCGTCAGCCTGCAGCCGATTCATTCTATCTATAGTTGGCAAGACACCCTGCATCACGACGACGAATGGCAGTTGGTGATTAAGACCGACTTGGGGCTGTTTGCAGATATAGAAGCCGCAGTGCGGGCGATCCATTCCTACGATGTCCCCGAAATTGTAGGGATTCCCTTCACGGTTGGCTCTCAGGATTACCTGACTTGGGTTGCGAGCCAAACCCAAGCTCCATGAAGCCCAACGTCTGAGGCGTCGGGCTCTCCTCCAGATTAGCGGTGATGAAGGGAGAGGCGATCGCTCCTCACCCAACTCAGTCTTCAGAGCACCATACATTAAAAGATTGGCTTACCTATTTGAGGTTCAATTAGAAAACCTTATTTTGTAAAATTCGATACTTTTTCTGGCTATGATTTAAGAATCAGAAAATGTCACTGATAGGGAGTCCGCACAAATTGACGTCACGTTTTTTACACGGATGGGCCACGTCGTGCCCTTCCTCTAAAAAAATCCCAGTCTGTTTAACGGACTATCCCCAAGTCGGTATCACAACACGGTATCTTTCACCAACCTGAGTTCGGGTTAAGCCTCGGGCTAAAATCTCTACAGATTATGTCTAGAGCCTTTATTTGCCAGTGTTTTCAGCGATTAAGCTTTGAATGTCTTTCTCAACAAGCCTTGCCATTGAGAATTTCTCATTGCCAAGCCTTATTGAGAGAGTTAAAGAGCTGGCAAATTAGTGCTACTGACTATCCTCAAGGGTTTCAGCGATTTCTTATCCCGACTTCAGATTCTATTAAGCCTCGCTTTTAAGACTTGGCACAGAACCTACGTGAGCACTCAAGCCAATAGGAGAACGTAACCATGGCAGATTTTGACTGTGATATTCCTATCCCGTCTAATCCACAGGAACTGGATCAAGCTGTTCAGGTTTACAAAGATCGCGACTTTGACGAGAAGGAGCTGTTTTGTCGCTGGCAGGCCATCCGCGACGCATCCCTAGAACATCCGCGACAGCTTGAGGCGGATCACATTCCAGGTGACGATAGCTACTAACGGTCTAACGACAGCTCTGGCTCAAAGACTCGGCGATTGGGATGCGTGCAAGCCTGCGATCAAGTAGGAAGGTTGTGCGCAAACTCTCAAAGGCTCTGATTTGCAGAATGTGGTGCTAGCGATCGCCCGTAGCGATTTCGCTGAGTTCTACCACATTGCCATCGGGGTCGCAGATAAACAGGGCTGCACGACCCGATGCACTGCGCTGCACGGCATAGCCCTCAGCCACCAGTCGCAACTCTATTGCAGCTAAATCAGACACCCCCAGCGCCAAGTGAGGATTCCGTCCCCACTTGGCGCTGTTTTGCATAGAGGCAGCATAGTCGTCTTGCTGAATAAGATGAATCTGCACGGCCCCTACCTGATACCAAGTACCGGGAAACCGGAGCGATCGCTCCACCTGCTGCAACCCCAGCACCGTGCCGTAGAAATTCTCAGCTTGGTCAAGTTTTGACACCAGAAGGGCGCTATGGAGGTACTGAATTTCTGACATAGAACACTACTTAGACGGGCGATCGCCAGCATAGCGCATTCGGTTTGAAGGCAGCTGACGCAGACATTGCCGTGAAGTTGCGAAATAGGTTCGCGTAACTATCGACTTTGCCGTAGCGGCTGCAGTCAAGAGAGCCAAACCTGCACTAGGGGCCCTGACGCGACCTGTTCATCACCGATGCTGTCATTGATATGCAGTCATATCTCGACGTGAGCCTACTTACATACGCAATCAACATGTGTATAAAAAATAACGCCTGGTTTTTGAGCCTGCTTGCACCGCACAAGACCGTTTCGCTGGGTTTGGGCTGTAGAAATACGACTAAAAGCAAATAGGTTAGTGCGATCTATGCGGATATTCTGAGGCAAAGACAAGATAAAATACGGATTTTTTATATTGTTTTATGTTGCTAATATGTCAATCACTGGGGGAATACAAGGTATATAGCGGCATCCAACCATGGCACCAACGACAGTGAACGTGTTCAATAACCCCGTAGACGAGCTGATCAATCGTATTCTTGCGGAGCGACGAATTACTCGCGCTGATCAAGAGCGCTTTATGACGGCACTGCTGTCTAAGGATCGACTCAGCGACCGCGAGCGCACCCAGATCGACCGACTGTTCGATGCATTGCGAGCCGGGCGCATCCGTGTGGTGGATTGATGTCTGTTTCCTTTACTAACGCCAACGCACTACCCGTGCAGTTTAGATAGCCACCCCTGCCGAGTCTGCTTCGGGTGCCGCGAGGGTGGCATAGCGATGAGCCGCGCTGATCACGTGCGCAATGTCTTGAGGTGAGGTGTTAAATGCAGTGACTAGGCGCACCATGATTCCGGCTGAACAGGTTTCATCACCCGGCCATTGATAAAATTGAAAGCCCTCTTGGGTCAACCCATCAATGATGGCTTTGGGCATTGTCAGAAATAATTCATTGGCCTGCACGGGATGGCAAAACTTCACGCCTGGGATAGCGGCTAGGCCAGTTGCCAGTTGCTTTGCCATCTGGTTTGCGTGGGCTGCATTGTGCAGCCATGAATCATGCGTGATGTAGGCGGAGAGCTGCGCCGACAAAAATCGCATTTTAGAGAATAAATGACCGCTGCGCTTGCGGCGAAAGTCAAAGCCTTGAGCCTGGTCTGGGTTGAAGAAGACGACGGCTTCAGCGGCCATGGCGCCGTTTTTTGTGGCTCCAAATGACAGCACATCTACCCCGGCGCGCCAGGTGATATCCGCTGGGCTGCACCCCAGGCTGACGATGGCATTGGCAAATCGCGCTCCATCCATATGCAGCGCTAAATGATGCTCCTGAGCAACCTGGGCGATCGCCCCGACCTCGCCCATCGTGTAGACGGTACCGGCTTCGGTTGCTTGGGTAATGCTAACGGCGGCGGGCTGCACATGATGCACCACGCCTGCGCCACTGGATTGAAGGGCGATCGCCAGATCTGCTGCCGTTAGTTTGCCGTGTTTCCCCGGCAAGGTCGCCAGCTTGGCCCCTCCGGTATAGAACTCAGGGGCACCACATTCATCCACGTGAATATGCGCCTCGGCATGGCAGTAGATCGCACCATAGGGGGGCGTCAGCGCTGCCAACGCCAGCGCATTAGCAGCAGAGCCAGTCGCCACCGGGAATACCACCACATCCCGCTCAAATAACTCAGAAAACTGGGCCGTCAACCCTTGGCTGATGGCGTCGTTGCCATAGGGCATCGCGCTGCCGGCGTTGGCCGCCACCACAGCCGCTAAGACTTCGGGCGACATGGCGGTTACGTTATCACTGCAAAAATTCATAGCACCTAAGGATTGGCGTCGTTATGCGAAGGCGTTGCCGGACACAGCGTTGTGCAACAGACAAGGAGGCCAGTAATCTAAGTGGTTTAAACAGACCAGGATGCCTGCGGGAGAACTGTATCTCCACTGCAAACATCCTGCTGTTGCAACCTGATCTCGAATTCAGTGTTCCGAACCTTGTCCTGAACCTTTGCGCTAGCATCACCTAGCGGCTCAGCCGTTACTCTTCATCACTGCCAGTGACTCGAGATGAGGGAGAGGATTCTGCTGCATTGGGTGTGACGGGGCTAGCTGCTGGGTCATTGATGCTAGCCGCTGCCGCGTCAGGGTTGGCTATCTGATTAATTTCATCTTTATACTGTGCCGGGGCTAGCGTTGCGGCTTGCTCAAACAGGGGCTTAGCTTCCACATCTTGTCCCATCGTTTGCAGAATGATGGCCTTGCCTAGCACCGGACGGAAATCATCGGCATCGTTTTGGATGGCGTCGTCATAGATGGCGATCGCCTCTGGATAGCGATCTTGCTCTGCATAGACCTGCCCCAGCAACAACTGAACCGACGTCACATTGACACTGCCCTGCACGATCTGATTTTGCTCATCGGCACTCCGCAACGTGTCTTGCAATAATCCAATCGCCGCCTCTGGGCGCTGCTGCTGAATCATCAGCCCCACCAATCCCTGAAGCGCCTGCATATCGCCCGGACGCTGGGAGAGAATATCTCGGTAGGCACGCGCGGCCCCTTCGCGATCGCCCACCTGCTGCCGTGCCTGAGCCAGCAACACGGTATATTCAGTCTCTTCTGGGTTGAGTTCTGCCAGCTTTTCTAGGGGCTCAATGGCTTTCTCAATGTCGCCTTGGCGAATCCGCACGTCTAGCAATCCCTTAAGCGCCGCTTCGTTACCGGGCTCCCGCTGCAACACCAGCGCATAGCCTTTAGCCTGATCTTCTAGATCTGCATTGGCTGTAGTCGTTGCCGTAGCGCCGCTCGATTGTGGTGTGCGATTGCCCGCCTGCAACGCACCCAGAATGGGCATAAACATTAGCCCCAGAAAGGCCATCGCTGCCAGAATCAGGACGCTACTAAGCAGAATGCGGTTGCGCTTATTAAACACAGAATTACCCAAATTCGACAAAACTAGGAACCAAAACCAATACACAGAACCAATCTGACTCGACGGTGACTTGCATGCAGATAGCAAATAGCCGCTCTAAGAGTCTTAGTCAGCCAAACTCGTGAGAACACCACGCGTCGAGCAAAGATACCAATTAAGAGAAATCCCAACCTGCAGACCAACAAGCCGAATCTTAGCTGAATCTCAACAGATGCGCCAGACCACTACCCCTAGCGGAATAGCCTGATGCTATTGCCATTAGTAACACATTGTTTTGGCAATGGTGATCTGGATTATGTGGCTTTAGACGCATGAGCAGTCATGAATGCAGAAGAGGAGGGTTTCCTCATAATCCCCATTCGCAAACTTTAGGGATGGTTCGGCAACCTCTGCAGAGGGTCGGTTCTGATCATCGCGACTCTACACTGGGCGCTTGCGGCAGGATCACAAGCCCAAGCTACCGTCTCTTTTAGCGCCTTTCGACCTATTTGGCACGCTAGATTTAAGAATTTACGTAATTTTGTTCTAAATGTTTTCCTCCGCTGAAATCATCTAGAGATGCCTGATGGCTACTGTCTGGAACGTATAAACAAAGAAGAGCTATGCCACTTCAAGTGGAAAACGCTAAAACGAGTGCAAGCGGGATTCAGCGTGAATGCTAACCTAGTGTTTATCTTGAATCTGTCTGGTGCTGGTGGCACGTTGGGCTGGGCGATCGCTCTTTTCTAGAACTGGCAATGGAACTAGAGAAGGATGTTTAGCGTAAGTCCAACTGTGCGTAGGTGCGTCCATCTGTTGTGGGCTTTTATTGTTTAGCTCCTTCAACTCACCCAGTTCATCGCCTGCGATCTGCGGTATGAGTGCAATGCATCGAGCGCCGTTCTCCAGTCAGGATTAGGATCACTATGGATCAGCCGTCAGTCATCAGTTTGCCCATGGACTCCTCCACTGCACCTACACCACCCGACGGAATGCCACTCTCTCAGCCTAACACCGCCGCATCTGCGGCTCAATCTGCACTGTCTCTGTCACGGCAGCATCCTATTCCTCCGGCGAGTGAGCCACGGCAATACCGGGCGATTGGCTTGGTTCATGGCGTCTACACTCCAACTGAGGAGCAGTTTACTCGCGGGATGCTGACCACCACCGCTGACGGCACTGCAATTGACGCCGTGCTTTTAGGACGGGTCATGAGCCTGATTAAAAAGCATGTTGACTTAGATCAGCCCCATTTATGGGTGGTGTATCCCCGCACCCGCGAGAAGAACTATGACCTGCATGCGCAGATCGTGGGAATTTGGGAGCCGGATAATCTAGCTAAGACGGATGATGCCGAGATTGACGCCGAGGCGGCTGAGACAAAGCTGCAAGACGGGGGCGCTCAACGGTCTGCCGCCGCAGATGCCTCAGCCGAAAAGTCCACCACAAAAGCCCAACCCCCGGCCCGGCCCGTTGCCACTCCGCCTGCTAAGCCCCCGCTGAGGCCTGGTATGCCTCCTGCTACGCTGCCTCCTTTAAATGATGGCTTCTTCTCGATTCGGGGCGAGGTGCTGTTCCAGTCTGACGAGGAGGAACGCCTGATTGTGCGGATTCAGCAATCTCCTAAGAAGGCAGACCAGCCCGAAAAGGCATTTAAGCTGATCCTAAAAGGAAAGCTTCAGGGCAAAACCGTCGGCTATTTTTGGGATCTCACAGTGCAACGAGAAGGCAATCTGCTGGTGGTGCAAGATGCCACCCTGATTGGGCTGGTGCCACCTCGCAAGAAGAAAGCTGGCGAGCTTGGCGAGGGCGATCGCCCTCGATTCAAAAAACCTTGGAAGAAACCGTCGCGAGAAGGCGATGCACCCCGCAGTGGTAGACCTGAACGCGCACCCACGCCACGCCCGCGGGATGGCCGAGAAGCCCCTCCCAAACCCACCCGGCGAGTCGATCGCACCCCGACAGACCGCAACCAGACTGACTCGGCGACCTAGGGGCTGTCATCAATTAGCCTCTGATGTCCCAGAAAGCAACGTTCACAGCCCCTAGCTTAGTTTTTGGGTCGGGCGTGGCAACGCTCATAGCATAAAGCTTTTGGTCGGAATTGATGGCACGCCCTAGGGACAGCGCCAGCTAGGCGAAACCACTCGATGCTCGGTGTGATGCGACCTCTGCACCGCGAGGATGGCATCACATTCCCTGAGTTCTCCTTTAGCGACAGGTTTAGGCAGGGCGATCGCCCGCCTATGCTAAATCTAGTCATCAATTACGGCTGTGCGATCGAGCAGCAACAGATCTCGCAAGGCACTCGTATCCAACTCAGTCAGCCAGCTTTCGCCCGTGCCGACAATGTTTTCAGCGAGGGCTTTCTTTCCTTCAATGAGGTCGCTGATGCGTTCTTCTAACGTGCCAGTGCAGATGAATTTGTGAACCTGCACATTGCGAGTTTGGCCGATCCGAAACGCACGGTCGGTCGCCTGATTTTCTACGGCGGGGTTCCACCAGCGGTCGAAGTGAAAGACATGGTTAGCACGGGTGAGGTTGAGCCCTACCCCCCCCGCCTTGAGAGAAAGGATGAACAAGCGTGGCCCTTGGGGATCATTCTGGAACCGATCCACCATGTCCTCTCGCTGTTTTTGGCTGCTGCCACCGTAAAGGAATAAGACCTCTTGCTGAAACTGCTTCGTTAGATAGGCCTGTAGCCAGGTGCCCCAGGTTGAGAACTGGGTGAAAATTAAGGCGCGATCGCCCTCGGCTAGCAGTTCTTCCAGCATTTCTGCCAAGCGCAGCAGTTTGCCTGAGCGTGCCAAAAACGAGTCCGGCTGCTGGTGCAGTGCTAATGGAAGTTTGGCTGCCGCCGATTTAGCTGATTTAGCTGACTTAGGCAACTCATCTGGCGACTCATCTTCCTCTAGGTCTGCGAGGTCAGAGGTTGCGGTGAGTAAATCGGGATGGTTGCACAACTGCTTAAGCCGGGTCAGCAGGGCTAAGATTTTGCCCCGCCGCTGGATGCCATCTGCGTCGTCGATCTCTGCTAGGGCTTTGTCTACTAATGCCTGATACAGCGAGGCCTGATCGGTAGACAGGCCGCAAAACACATTCATTTCCTGCTTTTCGGGCAGGTCTTGAATAATGGCGCGATCGCTCTTTAAACGTCGCAGAATGAACGGCTGAACGAGCGATCGCAGCGTTTTCAGCGAATCCGTATCGCCATAGCGCTCAATGGGCACCGCAAACCGCCGTTGAAAGAAGTTGCGCGGCCCCAAATAGCCCGGGTTAAGGAAATCCATAATCGACCACAGTTCTGACAGGCGGTTCTCTACAGGAGTGCCCGTCAGCGCAATGCGAAACTCAGCCTCTAGCTCGCGCACCACTTTTGACTGGCGCGCCTCAGGATTTTTGATATTCTGCGCTTCGTCTAGCACAATGCCTTGCCAGGTGACGCTTTTCAGCTCATCTTCATCTCGGTAGACGAGTGCATAGCTGGTAATTAGCAAGTCGATCCCCTTTAGCGCCGTTTTGAACGGTCGCCCCTGGGGACGCTTGTCGCCATGGTGAATGGCAACGGCGAGAGACGGCGCAAACCGCTTCACCTCGCGCGCCCAGTTGCCCAGCACGGAGGTGGGGCACACGAGCAATACGGGATGGGTGAGCGCGTCCTGCTCCTTAAGGTGCAAGAGCAGCGCAATAAATTGAATAGTTTTGCCCAAGCCCATGTCGTCGGCCAAGCAGGCGCCTAGCCCCCAGCGCTGCAGAAACGCCATCCAGGCTGCGCCGCGCTCTTGGTAGGGGCGTAGATCGCCCTGAAAGCCTGCTGGGGTGGGGAAGGGTTCTAAGCTTTGATTGCCCTGGGTTAGGGCGTTGATCAAGTCTTGCAGCGCGCCCGACGCTTCAAAACTGAGCACCGGAAGCTTTTCCATCATCTGGGTATCGCCTGTGCTGATGCGCAACGCATCTTCCAACGACAGGTTCATCTGGTCTTTGCGGCTGGTAAAGAAGGCCTGTGCGGCGCGAATATCCTGCGGGCGCAGTTCTACCCATTCCCCATTAATTTCGACCAAGGGGGTGTTGAGCGCCACCAAGCGCTCAAATTCTGCTTTGGAGAGCCGTTGCCCGCCAATCGTCAGTTCCCACCGAAAGTTGAGCAAACTCTTGAGCCCTAGCCCCTTGCCCGCCTTGGGCGGCTCGGCCTGAACGCTTAACCCCAAGCGATTGGCCCAGCCGCCTTGGGTAGCTAGGCTGGGTGGCAGCACCACGCCAATGCCGCCATCCTGCAGGCGCTCAGCGGTGCTTTTGATAAAGTCGTAGACCTGATGGGGATCGATTGGGCAAGATTCGGGCTGCTGTACCTGGAGGCTTGTCTCCAACACGGGATAGAGTCGCGAGGCCACCCCCAGTCCCGCCAGTAGGGTTTCCTGGGGCTGCTCAAGGGTGCGGCCCTGAATCTCTAGCTGATCGACTGGATTTTGCCAGAGCGTGTGTGCCGGAACGATCAGGCTGGGATCATCGTTGGCTTGGAGGCCATAGTGCAGCAGCCAGTGGGGCGTGTTGCTGGCAGGAGGTTCTAAGGTCAGGCAGGTGCGAAATGCCGTGAACTGCTGAGAGAGCTGCCGCTGCAGCGGGGTATGCCATTGATGGATGAGGGATTCTAACCGCTCTAGGGCCGGTTCTGGGGGAAGCTGCGGAGAGCCAACCAGGCTCAGCAGCCACGTGCGCAGAATTGCGTCTTTGGGCAGGATGGGAGGTGTGGGCTGCTGCTGGGCGATCGCTCCTCTCACTTGGGCATCTATGGCCGCATTCAGAAAGTGCAGCAGCAGATCGCGCGGGGCGGGCAGGGCGGGCACCGCTGCCCCGTGGGCGATCGCGCCGTAGGTGCAACAGGCAAGCGGCATGCGCTGCGTAAACAGCAGCCGCCGCTCTTGGTCAATGCTGCTGTCGAGCAGGGCATACCACATGGATTGCGGGATGGACTGCGGGGTGGATTGCGGAGACTCGGGCTCTGAACGCAGGCCGGGTAAAAATTTGGAGCGCGACAGCACATCCAAGCTCCAGCGCGCGACATGCGACCAGTAGCGCAGGTCGCTGCCCACAAAGGCGACATCTTGCCCCAGAGTCGCGAGCGGCAATGAGTTGAGTAAGGCGATCGCCTCTAAGGGCTCTAGGGCGATCGCCTCCACCTGCCACGACCGCAACTCCAACACCTGCGGTGGGGCCGCCTCCGACTCAGTCTCTGGCTCTAGATCGGTCTGAACGGAGTAGCAGGGTAAACAGGTTACTTTTTTAGTGCGGCGCTTGGGCACAAGCCGCCAGGTGGGCAGAGCAATGGGGAGCGATCGCCACCGCTCGGTCGCGCCCTCCCGTGCTGCTAACTCTGCCGAGTCTCCGTTAGCAGCACGGGAGGGTTTGGATAGTTTGGATGGTTTGACAGAACTGGATTTAGTGGCCCTACGCTGCGCCCCTACGGGCTCTGCTAGGGGCACCGCCGCCACCTCCCAGCGCAGATGATGAGACTGAACGAGCGATCGCAAAAATATCAGCAGTTCCTGCCGCGACATCGCCAATGGATGTGGTTCGATCGTATCGGGGGCGATCGCCAAGGGCGTCACTCGACGCCAGGTTTCTCCCCACACCACAAACTGCCCTGCCCCATCCCCATCAGCAGACTCCGCCGGCAGAGACTCCGGCTGAGGATGAAATTGAGGCACCCAGCTAGCGTGTAAAATCGCCATGCAAATCCAGCACAGTGATCCCTAAACAACTCAGACAACCCCGGTCAGACGACCTCGGCCAGTGCAGCTCATCAGCGGTTGAGTGAAGGCCCTGAACTGCCCTCTGAGACAGCCGCCTAGATACACTTCATCACCGCCGATGGGGAGACTAGAGGAACCGTAGCGCTGGAGACGCAACGCTGCGATTGTGCGATCGCTCCAAAAATTAGAGCCAATGTCCAATTCAATGTCCACTGCTTCTCAGCCCATAGACCAAGAATCTGCCCAGCCAACCTAACGGGCAAGACGGTGCAAACACTGGCAACATTGTACATCTGGCCTTCCAAAAGCCGAGCCAGCGCACCAGGGCAGTCATATAGATTCACATTTAGCGTGCTACGGAGGTTCGGTAAACCCAATCGTTAGGCGCTGCGAATCTCTGTCCACAGGTCATCATACAGTTGCGTTGCCTCACCCACGGGCGCAATCCCCTCACACGTGCTCAGCACATCTTCGCCTGGGAAGAGCTTGTCGTTGTCTTTCAGCTCATTGGGCAGTTGGTCAAAGGCGTCCTGATTGGGCGTCGCAAACTTCAGCTGTTCTACCGCAAAGGCCGCATTCTCAGGCTCCATCATAAAGTTGATCCAGGCATAGGCTGCTTCAGGATTGGGTGCCGTTTTGGGAATCACCATAGCGTCCGTCCAGACCGAACTGCCGCTAGCGGGAATGATGTAGGACAAGTTGGGGTGATCACTGGGCAAAGCATTGCCCACGATGGAATAGGTCATACACAGCCGCAAATCGCCGTTGATGAGCCGATCCTCCCAGCCAAACGACTCAAACGCACGCACTGCTGGGCGTAGTTCCTTCAGCTTGTCGGCAGCGGCGCGAATTTCATCCTCACTGGTGGAATTGTAGGAATAGCCCAAGGACTTGAGGGCCGCGCCTATGGTTTCTCGAGGGTCGTCTAGCAACGTAATCTGGCGATTGAGAGCACTGCGATTGTCCCAAGCAAAGTCCCAATCCTCTGGTCCGGGGCTAAGGCGGCGGGTGTCATAGATATAGCCGGTGGTGCCCCAGCTCACAGGCACGCTGTGGGCATTGCCCGCATCGTAGAGGGGGTCTTGCCACCGCTGACTGAGGCGATCTAGCCCTTCCAATTGGCTGTGGTCAATTGTGGCCAACAGGTCGAGCTCCAGCATCTCCTGCACCATGTAGTCCGAGGGGTAGAGGATGCTGTATTGTCCTCCGCCACCCGCCAACATCCGCGCCAGCATCGCTTCGTTCGCTTCATAGATATCCACCACGGTTTCAATGCCCGTGCGTTCTGTAAACCGAGCAAACACGTCGTCGTTGGCGTAGTCTGCCCAGGTGTAAATGTGCAGGGGCTCATCGGTCGCGGCTGGTGCATCCGGTGCGTCGTCTGAACTGTCACCCGGTGAGGATGCAAGGCGCTGCTGGCAGTTGGTCAACGCGACCCCAGAGAGTGCCGCTAAGGAGTATTGCAGAAACCGCCGCCGGGATGGACGGATCTTGGGGTTGCGTCGATAGCTCATGGGAATAGACCTCACGGGTGAAACACTTCGGGAAAAATTCGGACACCGTTCAACCTGTCCGGGTAGGGATAGGGTTCAGAGCGGTGCCTCTGAGGCTTAGATCATCCGGCCTTATTTTATTTTTATAAACCCTAGTGTAAGCCTGAACGGTTAGATGCCGAACTCGCCCCGATTTTGGTTCTCAGTGCTAGCTGCGATGCCATTCTGTAACGCCACCGGGTTTGTCGATGAGGGTAATGCCCTGGGCGTTGAGGGTGTCGCGGATGCGATCGCCCTCCGCAAAGTTCTTCGCCTGCTTGGCTGCTCGCCGCTGTTGAATCAGCGTCTCTACCGCTGCATCCGTTAATCCCTCGGGCTCTTCTGGCGTAGACCCGGCGGCATCGGCAGCAGCCTCCAAGCCAAGCACCTGCGATAGCACCACAAGAGTCTGCCATTGATGCCGCAGCGCTTCCCCATCGGCTAGGGTTTTGCCCTCATGCACCAGACGGTTACCTTCTTTTTGGAGCGCTTTGGCTAGCTCAAACAGGGGTGCTAGCGCGAGCGGCGTATTCAGGTCATCATCCATTGCGGTGATGAATTGGCGCACGGGCGCTGTCTCTTCAGCTATGCGCATGGCGGCAGGGTCACCCAAAGAGGGATCGGCATCACTGCCCCAGCCCAGCGCATTCCCAAAGCGGTGCCCAAACTGGAGGCCTTCTTGCAGCGTGTGCCAGGAGTTTTGGGCTGCGGCGATCGCCCCGTCTGTAAAGTCAATCGGCTTGCGATACTGCGCTTGCAGCACAAATAGCCGCAGCACCATCGGTTCCACCCCTCCCTCATCCAGCAGGGTGCGAATCATGGTGAAGTTGCCCAGCGACTTTGACATTTTCTCGCCACCGATGTTGACGAAGCCATTGTGCAACCAGTAGCGGGCTAGCGGCTGGTGCTGCGCGGCCTCCGACTGGGCAATTTCGTTTTCGTGATGGGGAAAGACTAAATCCTGACCGCCCGTGTGGATATCGATGGTTTTGCCGAGTTCTTCTCGCACCATCACCGAGCATTCAACGTGCCAACCGGGGCGACCATTGCCCCAGGGCGACTCCCACTCGGGTTCACCCGGTTTGGCCGCCTTCCACAGCGCAAAATCCATGGGATGGTGCTTTTTTGTGGCTTCGTCATCCACCCGCCCGCTCGCGCCGGCTTCCATCTGGTCGAGCTTGCGCCCCGACAGCTTGCCATAGCTCGGAAAGCGCTCAACTGCGTAATAGACATCGCCCTCAGAGGCATAGGCATAGCCCCCGTCGATGAGCTGCTGAATAAACGCCACAATCTGCGGCACCACGTCTGTGGCTTTGGGATACCGAGTGGCGGGCATGACGTTGAGCCGCGCCATATCTTCTAAGTAGGCATCGCTGAAGGTTTGGGTGATTTGCTGCCAAGGCAAGTGGTCGGTGTGCGATCGCTTGATGATCTTGTCGTCGATATCCGTGAAGTTTTGCACAAAAGTCACGGCATAGCCGCGCCAAAGCAGATAGCGCCGCACCACATCCCAGGCGATATAGTTGCGCGCATGCCCTACATGAGAATAGTCATACACCGTCACACCACAGCAATACATCTTCACCTTGCCCGGTTCCAGCGGCTCAAACAGGTCTTTGCGACGGGTCAACGTATTGTAGAGATGCAGAGACATAGGGCAATCAGCGAAGGGGAAAAGAGAACTATGGGCCAGCGTGGCTAGAGCCAGCGCAATGTTAAAGAATAATTTAAGTTGATTACACAAGCAGCCATAAGATTCGTTTGGCTTGACCAGATACTGCCACAAAACCATACCCTGACTAGATTTCAGAAACTGCAGCGGAGGATATCTAAACTGCAGAATTAGCAAGAAACCCTGAAGCCTTGCACAACCGGTAAGCGCATACGCAATAATAAGGTTTAGCCCATAGCTGGACGAAAGTGTCAGATCACTGGCAGGGTCAGACCAGCAATCGGGTATCTCAATTATCTTCCGACACATCGAACCATCTCGCCATGTCTTCAGTAGCAACCCTTCAACCAGACAGTATGGAAGATTCCAAAGTGGGACTTCCTGTCACCATCATCACTGGCTTCTTGGGCAGTGGCAAAACCACCCTTCTTAATCACATCTTGTCCAATCAAGAGGGATTGAAAACCGCCGTTTTGGTGAATGAGTTTGGTGAAATCGGCATCGACAACGAGCTGATCGTCAATATGGACAACAGTGACGACAGCATGATTGAGCTAAGCAACGGCTGCATCTGTTGCACCATTAACAATGATCTCATTGATGCGGTCTATCGCATTCTGGAGCGGCAGGATAAAGTTGACTATCTGGTAGTAGAAACAACGGGCTTGGCCGATCCCCTGCCTGTAGCTCTCACCTTTCTCGGCACTGAACTGCGCGACATGACTCGGCTCGACTCTATCGTTACCCTAGTCGATGCGGCCAACTACAGCCTTGATTTATTTAACAGCGAAGCGGCCCACAGCCAGATTGCCTACGGCGACATTATTTTGCTCAACAAGTCTGATCTGGTCGATGAAGCAGATTTGGACTTGCTAGAAGTTAAGATCCGCGAGGTGAAAGAAGGCGCACGCGTCCTCCGCACGGTCAACTCTCAAGTGCCACTGCCGCTGATTTTAAGTGTGGGCTTGTTTGAGTCAGACCAATATTTTCAGCCCAAAGAGGGCGGACATGAGGGGCATCACCCCGATCATGACTCTCATGCCCATGGGCACGACGCGCACGACCACTCCGTCTGCGACCATGATCATGGGCATTGCGAGCATGAGCATGACCACGATAGTCATGCCCCCCACGATCATGCTCACCATGACCATATTCATCACGATGAGCACGCCCAGTATCATTCTGACCACCTGGCTATTGATGGGTTTACGTCACTCTCGTTCCAGAGCGATCGCCCCTTTGCCATCAAGGCATTTCAGAACTTTCTCGACAACCAGATGCCCGCCAACGTCTTTCGAGCAAAGGGCATCCTCTGGTTTGAGGAGAGTCCTCGGCGGCACATCTTCCATCTCAGCGGCAAGCGGTTCTCGCTCGACGACAGCGAGTGGAAAGGTACTCGCAAAAACCAATTGGTGTTAATTGGGCAAGGGTTAGACCATGATGAGTTGCGATCGCAACTCAACGCGTGTGTCTCTAATAGTTCACCAAGCCGCGGTATGGGCTTCTCTAAATCGCGCTAATGGCATGAATAGATGAGGTAGCATCGCGCTATTCGGTTTACCCCTGTGCCGGAACATCCTAATTAAAGGCTAAATGCCGTGAGATCCTTTCAAGACAAGAGCTCGCGGCATTTTTTGATGCTGTTCTAGATGCATCTGATATCAACCTAAGCCCCAAGACAACAGAGCGCGCCGCGAGAGAGCTTAAACCTTGGCGCAGAAAATTTACAAAAAGGGCTAGACATTTGCCTTAAAAATCTGGTACAAGTGTTCACGACTGGAGTAGTATATCTATATCAGCAAACTATGACCCTATGGAAAGCTTAACGAACGTCCAGCAGCAACTGTATGACTGGCTAGTTGACTACATTCGAGAAAACCAGCATTCTCCTTCAATTCGCCAAATGATGAAGGCGATGACGCTTAAATCGCCTGCACCGATTCAGAGTCGCCTTAACCATTTGCGCGAAAAAGGTTATATCGATTGGACGGAGGGCAAGGCTCGAACCATTCGAGTGCTCCATACTCCCGAGAAAGGCATTCCTATATTAGGTGAAGTGTTTGCCGGTGGCGCACTCGAGCCGGTGGTTGATGCGCCCGATTTTCTCGATATTTCTGGTGTAGAGCTGCGCCCCCAAGACTATGCGTTGCGCGTCACGGGCGACAGCATGATCGAAGCCATGATTGCCGATGGCGACATCGTGATTATGCGCCCTGTCCGCGAGCCCGATCGCCTTAAAAACGGCACGATTGTGGCAGCACGAGTTGAAGGGGCTGGCAACACGTTGAAGTATCTACATCGCCGAGGCAACAAAGTTATTCTTAAGCCTGCTAATTCTAACTATGACCCTATTGAAGCAACTGCGGCTAATGTGCAAATTCAAGGGATGTTGATTGGTGTGTGGCGCGGAATTGGCGGCAGCAAGCGCTAATGCTATTCCATCCCAATTAAGGGCTGCACCATTTCCATAGGTCAATCGCTGGCTCTGGGGCTAGGGGCTGTCATCAATTAGCCTCTGATATACCAGAAATCAACAGTCACAGCCCCTAGCCCGGTTGTTGGGTCGGGCGTGGCAACACTCATAGCATAAGGCGTTTGGTTGGAATTGATGACACGCCCTAAGGCTGTCTTACGCCAGTTAAGAGGCAGGGGAAAGAACCCTTGCCTCTTTTTTACTGTTTTCTTATTAAACCAAGTGAGTTCAATAGCATTGTTTTGACCCTACACCGCGGGGCCAAAACAGTGCTATGCTGTGCCGCCTGCGTTGTGGGCGGCACGGTTTTAGGCATTTGCCGAACTGAGTTTAAGTTAGGTCATGCGACCCGCACGGCCTAGGGATAGAATGTCAATCATTTAGGCTGCCAAAACCTTCTATTTATAAATTAATCAAGAAGTTCTGCGAAGGGGGTGTCACCCCTCACCCTTTTGATGGCATACTGTGCTTTGTAGATGCACCCTGATGGTGGGGAGAGTTCGCTTCGGCGCTCTCCCTTTTTTTTAATTCTTTTTTGCCCCGACCTTACTGGAATGATAGGGCCTGAGCATCTCTCTCTGGCAGGATGTGGTGTAATTACGCTAGCCCAGGCATTTGCCTGGTGATGCTGAGCTGGTATTGCCTCCATGACGATGTCCTATCCCCGTGACCTGATTGGCTATGGTCGCTACACGCCCGATCCGCGCTGGCCTAGGGGAGCGCGGCTAGCCGTGCAGTTTGTGATCAACTACGAAGAAGGGAGCGAAAACTGTATTCTGCATGGTGATGCGGCGTCTGAGGCGTTTCTGTCAGAAAGCATTGGGGCGGCTCCGCTGCTGGGTGTTCGCAACATCAACATGGAATCATTTTATGAGTATGGCAGTCGGGCGGGGTTCTGGCGGCTGCATCGGCTATTTACCTCTCGAGAATTGCCCGTTACCGTCTATGGGGTGGCGATGGCGCTCGAGCGAAACCCAGAGGCGATCGCCGCGATGCAAGAAGCCAACTGGGAGATCGCCAGCCACGGCTATCGCTGGATTGACTATCAATATTTTGGGGAAGAGGCCGAACGCGAGCACATTTGCAAAGCCGTCGCCCTCCATACCCGCGTCACAGGCAGCCGACCGCTGGGCTTTTATCAGGGGCGCAATAGCCCTAACACGCGGCGGCTCGTTGTAGAAGAAGGCGGCTTTCTCTATGATGCCGATAGCTATGCCGACGATCTGCCCTACTGGGTGCATGACTACGGCAGACCCCACCTCGTCATTCCCTACACGCTCGACAACAACGATATGCGCTTTGCCACTGCCCAGGGGTTCAATTCTGGGGATCAATTTTTTGCCTACCTGCGCGATGCCTTCGACACGCTCTATGCCGAAGGGTCCGAGGCTCCCAAGATGATGAGCATTGGGCTGCACTGCCGCCTTGTGGGTCGTCCGGGTCGCACTGCGGCGCTGGCTCGGTTTCTAGATTATGTGCAGCAGCAGAGCCAGGTGTGGGTGTGCCGCCGCATTGACATTGCCCACCACTGGCATCAGCATCACAGTCCTAAGGGGTAACTTGGTGGCGAGTTCAGTCCTGAGGGCTGAACTCGCGCCTGCCTGGAGGGACCCAGTCCATTACAATATGTAAAGAAACTGAAAAGGCGGGTTGTGAGATGCGAGTCGCGATTGTCGGGGCAGGTTTAGCGGGTTTGGCGGCAGCGGTAGAACTGGTCGATGCCGGACATGAGGTTGAAATCTTTGAGGCGCGCCCCTTTGTGGGCGGCAAGGTGGGCAGTTGGGTGGATGGGGACGGCAACCACATTGAGATGGGGCTGCATGTCTTCTTCAACAACTATGCAAACCTGTTTGCTCTGATGAAAAAGGTGGATGCCTACGATAGCCTTTTGCCCAAGGCGCATGTCCACACCTTTGTGAATCGGGGTGGACAGGTAGCCGAGCTAGACTTCCGCTTTTTGCTAGGGGCTCCCTTTCACGGCTTAAAAGCGTTTTTCACCACGGGGCAGCTGACGCTGCAAGACAAGCTGCAAAATGCGATCGCCCTAGGCACCAGTCCCATCGTTCCCGGCTTAGTGAACTACGACTTGGCAATGAAGCTGATCCGCAACCTAGACGGCATTAGCTTTGCCGATTGGTTTCGCCGCCACGGCGGGTCGCAGAATAGCCTCAAACGCATGTGGGACCCAATTGCTCTAGCCTTGGGCTTCATCGATACTGAGAACATTTCGGCGCGGTGTATGCTCACTATCTTTATGATGTTTGCCGCCAAAACCGAAGCCTCGCGCCTCAACCTGCTGGCGGGTTCTCCGGCAGACTATCTGCTGAAGCCTATCGTGGACTATATCGAAGCGCGCGGGGCCAAGGTTCACACGCGCCGCCAAACGCGCGAGATTTTGTTTGAGGCATCTGGAGAGTCTACAAAAGTGACGGGACTGAGGGTGGCAGAGGGCGATCGCACCCATACCATCACCGCTGACGCCTACCTCGCCGCTTGCGACATCCCCGGTATTCAGCGCCTGCTGCCCGCAGAATGGCGCAAGTGGCCCGAATTCGACAATATTTATAAGCTAACGGCGGTGCCCGTTGCCACGGTGCAGTTGCGCTTTGACGGCTGGGTCACAGAATTAAACGACGCCGAGCAGCGCCATCAAGTCACCCATGCCGCAGGCATTAACAACCTGCTCTATAGCGCCGACGCCGACTTCTCGTGCTTTACCGACTTGGCCCTGTCTAGCCCCAACGACTACTATCGCGATGGGCAAGGCTCGTTAATGCAGGTGGTGCTCACCCCCGGCGATCCCTTTATTAAGATGAACAATGAGGCGATCGCCCAGCACGCCCTCAAACAGATCCACGACCTCTTCCCCTCCTCCCGCGATCTCACCATGACCTGGTTCAACGTCGTGAAGTTAGCTCAATCCCTCTACCGAGAGCAGCCGGGGATGGATCCCTATCGGCCCTCGCAGAAAACCGTGATCCCCAACTTCTTCCTCGCGGGCAGCTATACGGCTCAAGACTACATCGACAGCATGGAAGGCGCGACCATCTCTGGCAAACAAGCTGCCGCCAAAATCCTAGAGCCAACTGGGCATCGGGTCACCGGCGAAGGACTGTTTCGGTATTGAGGGTTAGAACCACGCCCCGACCCCTAATCCCCTCTCCCCCACCCCATCCCAATCCCCATGACAGACTGGCTCGAACACACGGTTCAAATCGAAGTAGATGCTCCCATGCAGGTCGTATGGGATTTGTGGTCTGATCTAGAGCAGATGCCCAACTGGATGAAGTGGATTGACTCTGTCAAAATTCAACCCGATAATCCCGACCTGTCGCGCTGGAAATTAGCCTCTGGGGGGTTTGAATTTAGCTGGCTCTCCCGGATTGTAAAGCTAGTGCACCACCAAATCATCCAATGGGAGTCGGTGGATGGGTTGCCCAACCGAGGTGCAATTCGATTCTATGATCGGGGGGGCGATCGCTCCATCGTCAAACTCACCGTTGCCTACGGTGTTCCCGATATTCTGGCGCGGGTGCTCAATATGCCGTTCTTGGTACGCGTGGTCGAAACGACTCTGATGGCCGATCTCGAACGCTTCCGCGACTATGCCGCCAATGCCTATGCCCAGCGGTAATCTTGACGCCAACTCCTCATCTCTCCTGGGGCGAAGCAGTGTGGTAAGTGGGGTTGGCCATGATCGCAAGACATATGACCATCAGACAATTGTCGCAAGGCTCCGCGCCTCCTCCTCCTCCCTTTCCCAACGCCTAGTCCCTCACCCCCAATCCTCCAATGAACGCAGTCTCTCTTACCCTTGCCCTCATCCTTGGATTCTCGGGAATTGGCCTGGTTATTTATCTGGCTAGCGCTCGGCGCTACCAGTCGGCAGAGACCGTCGCCAACGCCTACGACGAATGGACGGACGACGGCATTCTGGAATTTTATTGGGGAGAGCATATTCACCTGGGGCATTATGGCTCGCCGCCGCACCGCAAAGAGTTTTTGCAGGCTAAGGCCGACTTTGTGCACGAGATGGCGCGGTGGGGCGGGCTGGATCGTCTGCCGAAAGGGGTGACGCTGCTGGACGTGGGCTGTGGCATTGGGGGCAGCAGCCGCATTCTGGCGCAGGACTATGGCTTTTCCGTCACGGGCATTACCATTAGTCCCCATCAGGTGCAGCGGGCCACAGAACTCACGCCCACGGGACTCGATGCCAAATTTCAGGTAGACGACGCCATGGCGCTGTCGTTTCCCGATGGCAGCTTTGATGTGGTGTGGTCGGTAGAAGCAGGGCCGCACATGCCCAACAAGGCCGTGTTTGCGCGGGAACTGCTGCGAGTGCTCAAGCCCGGAGGCGTGCTGGTGGTAGCCGACTGGAACCAGCGAGACGATCGCCAGATTCCCCTCAATGTGTGGGAGCGTCCCGTCATGCGACAACTCCTCGATCAATGGTCCCATCCCGCCTTTGCCAGCATTGAAGGGTTTGCGGAAGAACTGGCATCTACCGGGTTAGTAGACGGCGAGGTGGAGACAGCCGATTGGACGGCGGAGACATTGCCGTCTTGGATCGATTCCATCTGGCAAGGCATCGTGCGGCCTCAAGGCTGGATGCGGGTAGGTCTGCCAGGCTTTCTCAAGTCGGTGCGGGAGGTGCCCACCTTGCTGCTGATGCGGCTGGCCTTTGGGGCCGGACTGTGTCGGTTTGGCATGTTCCGGGCTCGGCGGGCCGCCGTTGTGCGTCCGCTCCAGTCCACTGGTGCTGCTGAGGGCCTGTCGGGATGAATGTCTCGGTATTTGTGCAGACCTTTGTTGCCGTGTTTGTGCTGGCAGATGCCCTGGGCAATGCCCCGATTGTGGTGGTGCTGACGAAGGGCATGGAGCAGGTGCAGCGCAACCAAGTGGTGGATCGGGCGGCGCTGGTAGCGACCTCGGTGATGCTGGGGTTTGCTTTTTTGGGCCGTCCACTGCTGGGCTATCTCCACATCAGCATGGGGGCGCTGCGGGTGGCGGGGGGGCTGTTGCTGCTGCTGATTGCGCTAGAAATGCTGCAGGGTGGGCTAGATACGCCGGTGATAGAAGCCGATCGAGATGTGGCGATCGCCCCCTTGGCGCTTCCACTGCTCGCTGGCCCCGGCACCCTCACCACGGTCATGCTGCTGATGGCCGAGTCGCCCAATGCTCACCTCAGTGTGGTGCTGGGCATTGTTGGCGCTATGCTGGTGACTTGGCTCATTGTGCGCCAAGCCAGTCGCATAGAGCGGTGGATTGGGGCAGAGGGCGCGATCATAGCCACGAAACTGCTGGGCTTTTTGCTGGCGGCACTGGCGGTGCAGATCGGCAGCGAGGGGATCAAAGAACTCTTTTTTTAAGCCCGTTTTAGGTCAACGTTTGAGGGTCTTGTCGGAAGGCTGCGGTGGCGCGTCTTCGGCGCTGCACCATCATTCCAGAGCATAGGGCGACCCAGTTTTTTAGTTCAGTCAGGGAGTTCAATGGGAGCGATCGCCCATGTATAGCACCACGCATCAGATAGCAAATACCCTGAAGCAGCGGCGATCGCGTCTAGCTGAGCAGTTTCCGCATCCCGCTGTGTTGTGGTCTGGGTGGCCGCAACCCCGCAACTTTGCCGCCAATGCCTATCCGTTTCGCGCCAGCAGCCACTTTCTCTACTTTGCAGGCTTGCCTATTGAGGGCGCTGCCATTCGGCTAGAGGCAGGCACTCTCACCCTGTATATGGATGACCCTACCCCCAGTGCGGTGCTGTGGCATGGGGTCATGCCCACGCGGCAGCAGGTCGCTACAGAATTGGGGGCAGAGGCGGCGTTTCCGCTCTCAGAGTTGGCGGCGCAGGCTAAAGGAGCGGCCACAATCGGCTTAGTTGATGAAGGCGGGCGATCGCGCCAGTCTCAAATTCTCAGTCGCGCTGTTGTGCCTGCCGCCCAATCCACCGGCGGGGATCGGGTTCTGGTGCAGGCTATCGTCTCGCTGCGGCTCGAACATGATGCGGGGGCGATCGCCCAGCTTCGGGCCGCCGCCGCGGTAACGGTTGCCGCACATAAGGCAGGAATGGCCGCCACCCGCACCGCCACCCACGAATCCCAGGTGCGCGCGGCCATGGAGCAGGTGATTCTGGCCCACAACCAAGTGCCCGCCTACAGCAGCATCGTCACCGTTCATGGAGAAGTGCTGCACAACAACCACTACCACCACGCGCTGCAACCGGGTGATTTACTGCTGGCAGATGTGGGAGCCGAGTCTCCCCTGGGTTGGGCCGCGGATGTGACCCGCACATGGCCAGTCTCTGGTCGATTTTCGTCGAGCCAGCGTGCCCTCTATGAGATTGTGCTGGCGGCGCACGACCGCTGCATTGAGATGGCAAAACCGGGCGTTGAGTATCGCGAGTTGCATCTGGCAGCGGCAGGGGCGATCGCCGCTGGGCTGGTTGATTTAGGCATTCTCAAGGGTGATCCCGACGAGTTAGTCAACCAAGATGCCCACGCACTGTTCTTTCCTCACGGGGTGGGGCACCTGCTGGGGCTAGATGTGCATGACATGGAAGATGTTGGGGATTGGGCCGGGTATGCCGAGGGAAGAACTCGGAGCGATCGCTTTGGGCTAGGCTATCTGCGGCTCGACCGCCCTCTGCAGGCAGGTATGGTCGTCACCATTGAGCCGGGGTTTTATCAAGTGCCAGCACTGCTGCGCGATCCCCAACAGCGCGATCGCTACCAATCTGTCGTCAACTGGAACCGCCTCGAAGAATTTGCCAGCGTGCGCGGCATTCGCATTGAAGACGACGTGCTGATTACTCCCACCGGCTGCGAGGTGTTGACGGCTGCGCTACCAACCCATCCTGCTGATATTGAAGCATTGGTCACTGAGTCGGATGCGACCGCTGGGCGATCGCCCCTCCCTCACTAAGCCCCCTCACTAAAACAATAGGCATCAGGTCAAGCTAAGGGTTTGATCTTGTCTCGAACTTAGGTTGGGACAGCTTAATGGATAAGACAGCTTGGGGGGATGGTTCTGTCTATACAAAGCGCTACAGATTCAGCGCAAAGCCCTTGCAGGCCGGGATGTATTGTAGACGACATAGAAGCTTACGCTTGATTAATCTCAGCCCAGAACATACATAAGTTCCCTGTATAATGACCTGACACAGTTCCCTAGATCGATCGCACAATCCAGCTAACTGGGCAATAGAGCTGCTTAAGCGCCCTGAATGTCTCCAACGTCAGGCTCTGTTTAGGCTCTATAGCAGCCCTTGAAGCACTAATGGATAGATTAGGTGGTGTGGAGCCCGCACATTACAAAGGTTCCACAGCATTCATTGTCCGAATCAATCCCACATAAACTGGACCGCAACTGGACCGCAACTGAGCACCTGCGACAAAACGTCATCAGCTGTCACCAGGAGTTCACACTCTCCGATATGATAAACGCGAACATCACTCAGGCTGTTGGCACGTGATTGCAATCTATCCTGGCAGTTTTGACCCTATTACACGGGGGCATTTAGACATTATTGAGCGTGGCTGTCGGCTGTTCGAGCGGCTCATTGTCGTCGTGATGACCAACCCCAGCAAAGCCCCTCTCTTTTCTGTAGATCGGCGGGTTGAGCAAATCCGCGAATCAACTCGCCACCTACCCAATGTGGAAGTAGATCGTTACGATGGACTCACTGTGGCGTATGCCAAGCTAAAAAGAGCACGGGTGCTGTTGCGTGGGCTGCGGGTTTTGTCAGACTTTGACAAAGAACTGCAAATGGCCCACACCAATCGAACGCTAGCTGACGAAGTCGAAACCTTCTTTTTGGCAACCTCCACTGAATACAGCTTTCTCAGCAGTAGCCTGGTGAAAGAAATTGCTAAGTTTGGTGGCCCGGTTGACCATCTTGTTCCAGAACCTGTCGCGAAAGATATCCGCCAATGCTACGTCAAGACCCTCCCAATCGCATCACCCCCGAACGGAACGGAACCCCAGTCAGTGTGGGAGTCGTCCCGAACTCCGTCATCCCCAATGGAGACAGCATCCGAGTGGGAGCCTTAGACATTCAGCAAGAGCTAGAAAAGCTGGAAGAGATGATTCTTGACAGCCCTCGCATCTTCAACCGCACCATGGTGAATGAAGATGTGCTGTTGGAACAGCTTGAGATGATTCAGCTCAGTTTGCCCCCTGCGTTTGAGGAGGCTAAAAAGTTGCTGCAGCATAAGGAAGACGTTCTGCTAGAAGCAGAGCAGTATGCGCAAGATGTGATTGAAGCGGCAGAGCGGCGGGCCGCTCAAATTCTGGACGAGATGGGGCTGATTCGTCAGGCTGAAGTAGAGATGAAGCAGATTCGCCAGCGGGTGCAGCAGGAGTGCGAAGAGGCTCAAGAGCAAACCATTGTCGAGATTGAGCGGACGCGCCGACAGGCGCAGCAAGAGTATGAGGAGATGCGCCGCCGCGCCCTAGCCGAATGTGAAGACATTCAAGCGGGAGCTGATACTTACGCTGACCGAGTGTTGCGGGATTTGGAACAGCAGTTTGGCGAGATGTTGCGGGTTGTGCGCAATGGGCGACAGCAGTTGCAGCGGCCAGGGGCGAGTATGGGGGCCAAGGCTGCCAGTTCACCGACTGGGCTGCGATCGCCCCAGCCGCCTAAGCCGCCCAAGCCTAGTTAGCCCAGAGCAATCACATCCCCAACATCCCCATGTGCAGGGCAAGCAGAGCGCTTACCCTGCATTTTTGTATGGCTAATTAGGCCGTTCTACAACCTCTTTCATGCCATCCACTTCACGATCTGTCATAGATTCCTCTGTTCGTTTACAAAAGCCATAGGCTAGGGTTTGGGCATATTCGCCAGTTGGGGCAATTCTTCAGCGCAGTGCGCTGCTCGATCTATGCAATCTGATAAATTTCGTCAACAGCTACGTTCTGAAGCCCAGCAGTGGCAGGTCGATGGGCTGATCAGTGCGGAGCAATATGCTCGGCTATCGACAGACTATGAGTTTGAACAGCTAGATCTACAATCGCGCGATCGCTTCGTGATGATTTTGATTGGGCTGGGCAGCGTGCTGTTGGGCTTGGGAGTGATCACCTTTGTGGCGGCGAACTGGCAGGCCATTCCCCGCGATCTCAAAATGGTGCTGATGCTGTCGCTGTTCTTTGCGGTCAATATCACGGGCTATTGGCTGTGGCAGCGCCCCAGCAGCTTAGCGGGCCGCGTGAGCGGTCGGCAGCGGCTAGGGCAGGGCTTGTTGCTGCTGGGCGGGCTGATCTTGGGGGCGACCCTGGCGCTGGGCGGGCAGCTCTATCACCGCAGCGGCTCTCCCTATGAACTCTGTCTGGTCTGGGGCTTTGGGGTGCTGGCGATGGCGTTTGGCCTGCGGCTTGTGTCGCTGGGGGTGCTGGCGGTTCTGCTAACGGGCATTGGCTACTGGCTGGGCGTTCAGCAGCTGGGTTCGGTGGGCATCTTGGCGGGGTTTGTGCCGGTGATGCGCTATATGCCGGTGATAGCCGGGGTGCTGTTTATTCTACTGGCCTATCGCTGTCGCTCAAATCTGCTGTTTGTGCTGGGTAGCATTGCGGCGATGTCAGCACTGGGCGTTAGCGTGCTTGATAAGACCGGTCAGTATGCCTATGCCACCGTGCTGTGGCAGGCGATCGCCCTTACGCTTCCGCCTGCCGTGCTGTGGAGCTATGACGATGGGCTATGGTGGCAGATTGGGCGGCGTCCACAACCGTTAGAGCGTCCGTTCCGCCCTCTGGCGCGGGGACTGGCGCTGACCTATCTCGCCAGTGCGGCTTATCTGTTGTCGTTCCGTTTGCTGTGGGTTTTTTCCCGCGTTGAATCTCTTCCGTTGCTTCCGCAGCTTACGACCCTGATCACCCAAGATTACGCTGCGCTGCTCGATGTCAATTTGCTGCTGTATTGCGGTCTGCTGGTGGTGGGCTGGGTGAGGTTAATGCGACCGGCTCATCGATTGGGGCATTGGGGGTTAACCCAGCGGGATGCAACAGTGCTGCTGCTCTTGGTGACGTTGGGGATAATCGTGCTGTGGCACGGAGCGATCTCACCCATTCCGGCGATCGCCACACTGGTGATGAACGTTCTAGTCATGCTGTTGGCCATAGCGGGCATCCGCCAAGGATTAGCATCGGGCGATCGCCTGCCGTTTTGGTCGGGCATGGGGCTGCTATCGCTGACGATTCTCAGCCGCTTTTTTGAATACAACACGGGGCTGCTGCTCAAATCTCTAGCCTTTGCCCTGTGCGGCCTGGGCGTCATCATCATCGGTCTGTGGTTTGAGCGAAATGTGCGCCAGCTCGACCCAGGTGCAGCTCCGCTGACCGTTTCCGCTCCACCCTCGCTTCGTCCACCCTTGCAGCCACCTTCGGAGGACACTCCATGACACCCCTTCATCCTGATTCTCGTCTCACTCCTGATGATCGAGCTAACCCAACTCCATCGACCTTAGTCCCTGCACCGCATCCTCAACCTGAGCCAGCGGCTCCGCCTCGTCTGCCTGCGCCGCCCCACCGCTCGGGCTGGTTCTGGCTGCCGCTGATGGCTCAGGCGGCGCTGATTCTGCTGGTGCCAGTACAGTCTGCCCTGACCTATGCTACCGGCGAAACCGTTGTGCTGCAAACGGTTCCGGTCGATCCCTATGATGTGTTTCGGGGCTACTACGTCACTCTCAGCTACAACATTTCCACATCACAACTGTTGGAAGAGGTGCCTGGCTGGCAAGAAACTCAGCTCAGTTTAGAAGCCGATAGCAACCGGCGATCGCTGTTTTCGAGCGATCGCACCCTCTATGTCGTGCTAGAAGCCCCCGCTGCTGACGCTGCATCAACCACCCCGCCCACACCTTGGACGCCAGTTGCCGTGAGCCGCGATCGCCCGACTCAGCTTGAGGCCAATCAAGTAGCGCTGCGCGGTCGCTATGAATATTGGAGCATCATCTACGACTTAGAGCGCTACTACATGCCCGAAGATCGCCGAGACGAGATCAATACCAAGATTAGCGAGATTCAGCAGGCCAACCCGGTCGAGCCCAATCCTGATCCGACACTCGCTGAGAGTTCTAGCAACACCACACGCCCCTTTGTGGTGGAAGTCAAAGTCGGCGGTTTGGGGCAAGGCGTTCCTCTGGGCTTTTGGTTGCAGGATGAATACATTCGGTTTTGAGGTGGATTGCCGACCAACCGTCTCTGAGGCGTAACTTTGAGAGGTGAGGGCGATCGCCCCAACCGATCACAGAACCCAGCAGAGGTCGTAGGACTCTCCCAGGATGGAAAAACGTACGGCACCTATTTTGCGCGTGCTACATCTGGACAGGGTTACGGCTTCTCTGATGGTGCATGAGAGCGCAACCTTCTCCAATTGCCCCAGCCGCCTTAGAAGATGCTTTAAGAGTCCTGTTATGTATATTATGCATAGCAATAATCTGAGACTAGACTCAGGTTAGGTTATGCAACTCTTGCAAGACGCCTATGTTGCAAGACGCCTAGCGTTTCACTTACAACCCAATTAAGACGAGACCCAATTGATGACCTTATGGTGGACGATAGTTTTTGCAGGCCTTGGCACCTATGCCATGCGCAGCGTCGGCGTATGGCTACCCGCTCGATGGATACCGACTCGGGCACTCACACACCTGCCCTTGGCGGTGATTTTGGTGCTCACTCTCAACAGCCTGGTGCAGTTTACCGATACTGATATAACCGGGGGAACTGGGGGAACGGGAGGGGCGATCGCCGCCAGTCTCATTGTTCTCATCGCCCGCTTCAAAAAGCTGCCCCTAGTGCTGTGCATCGTGCTGGGTTGCGCCGTGTTTGGCCTGTTTGCAACCTAGCTGCGCGCCGGGGAAACACCCCCTAGAGATTGAGGTGGAATGCAGAAGTGAGGCACAGCGGTGAAACGGAGCTACGGATTATGGCTCCGACGCAATTCAGTAATTTGGTCGGCAATCTCCAAAATGGAGGCAGGCATCTCTGGCCCCGTCAAAATGACATCCACCTGAGCCGGACGGGTGGCTAAAAACTCCAGCACATCGGCTTCAGGAATCAGCCCAAAGTTAATCGCCAAGCTCAAATCTTCTAGCACGACCAGGTGATATCGTCCCGCTGCAACTTGGGCTTTGGTGTGCTCCCACAAGTCCAGCACAGATTGCTTTTCTGCATCTTCAAGCTGGGGCGTGTCGATACAGCGGGGCAGATTGCAGCGATACCAGTCGAGGTGCTGCCCCATTTGCATGGGATGCTCATGGCCTTGGCGAATGCCGCCTTTGAGAAACTGCACCACCAGCACTGGGGTGCCTTGACCCGCAATGCGCAGCGCCTGGGCAATCACATTGGTAAAGAAGCTGCGATGGGGGCAGGTAAAGACCTGAACCAGCCCCTCAATCGAGATGGGGAGCTGACGGCTGAGGTCTGAGAGGGGAGTTTCAAGCTGAGAAACCATAGATCGCGAATCACTCATGCTGACGACATCGAACACACCGACCGACAAAACCGCAAGACCCTTGCGTTAACCCATGCTTGGCTGATTCTTACCGAGACTGAATCCCGACCTGATCTGAGCAGATTGGTAGCGATTTGTTGGTAGCGATTTGGCCACTAGCACTTTGCCAGAGTGCCCTAATCGGGCCACCACTGCCACTTCAAGACAGGTACTTCAAGACAGAGCCAAGACGGATTGCATCAACCCTAGCTGCCTCAATAATACATTAGTATTTTTGCTAGGGTTGCTCAGGTGCTGTTAAATCCGGATGCTTCAAAATGTAGCGTATATTTGGAAGCTTTATCTTAAAAAAACACCATATGTAAAAATGTATCCATTTAGAGGGGATGAGACGGCCATGGGGCAGCAACCGTTTTTTCAATTCGAAGCAGATTTCGTGGAGTCGTTGCGGTGCATCCCCATGCAGGTGCGGCTCAAACTCGATACCTGTGGCGTGAAGCTCAAGCTAGAACAGTGGCATCGGCTTTCGGCGGGCGATCGCCAACACTTAATAGATCGCCCCTGCGCCACATCCCAAGAGGCCGCAGCCTATCGAGACTTCTTACGCGATCGCGTGTGGGCGACCACAGGTCAGCATCCTGCCGATCTACCCGTTGACCCCGCCCCGCCCTGGGCTGATGCCTCTGCCATTCCCCAAAGTGTGGGCGATCGCGCCCAAGAACTCCAGCATCCAATCACTCTGGCGCAATGGCAGCAGCTTTCTCCCAGCCAGCGCTTTGCGTTAATTAAGCTCAGCCGCTCTAGCCACGAACACCGCAACTTTTTTCCGGCGATGCAGGAGTTTGAACTCACATAACCTGAGTCGGGAATACGCTCAAAACCCATCTTCCCCCGAACTGAGGGCAACGTGAGTTTGATGGTGGCGATCGCCCTCTTTTCATGCCAGCACGCATCGTTTTATACCAAACCAACGCAAAATTCACCAATGCTATAGCAGGCGGTCAATAGCCGTCATTCTTTAGTCAGAGAGATAAGCAGTTTTTCTGACGGCCAGATACTGACGGCTGGAATGCCAAATTTTGTTTCCGTAGATACCGGGTTGGCGATCGCCCTACTGAGTTTGCTTACTGGAAGAAGCCTTGGTTTTCTTCCCCTTAGCTCACTCAAACTTCTATGTCTGCGAACAACATTCACAATTCCCTGGACAGCGCTCAGCGGATTCAAGTTGGCGGCACGCAGTCGGTCTTTTCTCAACCGATTAACCCCAGCAAGACTAGCGTCACCGTTTGGTCACGGCTAGCGAACCGCAGCAGCCTCAACATTCGCGTTAGAACCAACGGCCCATCCGTGTTTGCCCGTCTCATTCGCGATCGCAATGGCAATGGCCGCGTTGACACAGGCGAAGTGGTGAAAGAAACCTTTGCCGACGCCAACAGCATCGGACAGCTAAAGAAACCCAATATGCCTGCCGGTGAATTTCACGTCCAGATCTTTCACCTGGGTGGGCGGGGGCGCGTGCGCACCATTTCGACAGCACCCCCAACTCAAGCCCTAGCGACAGATCCAAGCAGCGCCTTCATGCAAGAAGTCTTTCAGTTGACCAACAGCTTTCGCCAGCAAAATGGCCTAAGCGCACTCACTTACACCAACCAACTGGCGACTGCCGCCCAAACCCATACCCAAAACATGGCGGTGCAAGACTTCTTTAGCCATACCGGCAAGGATGGCTCTAGCCCCAGCCAGCGCATCTCGGCCACAGGCTATAACTGGTCACACAGCGGCGAAAATATTGCTGCCGGCTATACAACCCCAGCAGCAGTCGTTCAAGGTTGGATCAACAGCCCTGGCCACAAAGCCAACATGCTCAATTCCAACTTTACCGAAATGGGCGTGGGCTACTATCACCAGGCCAATGACACGGGCAGCGTCAACTACAACTATTACTGGACGCAGGTTTTTGCCAAGCCCATGTTCTAGCAGACCTCACGTTACCAAGGGTTGCCAATCATGGTAAACGCCGCCCAATAGTAAGGATGCGCGAGGGTTTGGCCCAGCACATCTCGGGTGCTCTCAGCCGGGAGGAGGGTGCTGCCCACCTCGCCCAGTCCCAGCAGTCGCCCCGTTTCATCTACACTGACCTCGCCGCGCGCCATGGCAAGCTGTGCCTGACGCAGGGCCTCGGCTTTAATCGGGGCAGTACGGAGGCTATCGTAAAGGCGCGTCATGAGGGCCGCCGTGGCGGCATCGCTGACATACCACAGGCTGGCAATGGCAGACTTGACCCCAGCTTGCACTGCTAGTCCTGCAAAGCCCAACTCGGCTTGCTCATCCCCCAAAGCAGTGCGGCAGGCGCTCAGCACCAGCAATTCCACGGGGGGATCGTTCCAGCCGAGCTGCTGCAACTGATCCAGCCGCAGCCGATCGTTCCAGAGCTGAATATAGGCATCGCTCAGGTTTCCTGCCACAAAGTCGGCGTGAGTTGCCAGATGGATGATGCCGAAGGGCTGTTGCTGGCGCACCGCTTTCAGATTGTCGAGGGTGCTGGTGGCATCGAGGAAAATGCGCCCTGTCCAAAGCTTGAGTGCCAAGGTGTTGAGTTCTACGGGCACAGCCGGGAGCGGCAGTTGCCCCTGGGTGCTGGCCGCAATGCCCATGGCGAGCACCTGAGCATTGCGCACATCAACATAGCGAGTGTCGGTGAGGCTAAGGCTGGGCATCAGCCCGATACTGAACTGCTCGATGATGAACTGTTGCCCGTCATGCAGGGCAGCAAAGGGAAGCGATCGCAGCCCCGCTTCGGGCAGAAACACTAGGTTATCGATGTCTAGCGCGACGAGATCCGCCAGAATGGGGGCGATCATCCAACCATAGAGCTGCTGAGCTGAGGGCAGGTAGCGGGTGTTGCGCACATTGCGGGGATCGGTAATCTGTAGGCGGAATTCTTGGGCGATCGCCATCACGTGAGCCCGCGTAGCGTCGGGAATGCGGCGGCGAATGAGATCCCCTTGCGCCGTCACCACCACCAGTTCCAGTTGATCGGTCTCTGCAGGGATCAGCACGGTGCTGAGCAAATCGCCCCCAGCAGGCACAAAGCTGAGATAGACAAAGGCCGGTTTTACCCCGGTTTCGTCTTCAATCTGCTGGGCGATCGCCCGTCCATCATCTAGCGTGCGGACTGATGCGGCAGTGGCGATCGCCGAGAAGTCGGTATTCAGCCGCTCTTCTAGTTGCGAGATGCGGGGGTCAAGCAGGCGATCCGTTGCGGGTGGGTTCAGAATCGGTGGCGGATCGGTAACGGGGCGATCGACCAGGGGATCAGTAATCTCTAGCTCAAAACCACTGATAGGATCGGTCGGGTCTACCGGATTGACTGGATCTATCGGGTCTACTGGATCGATGGGATCAATCGGATCTACGGGGTCTATCGGGTCTACCGGATCGATAGGGTCTATCGGGTCGATGGGATCAATTGGATCAACGGGATCGATCGGCTCAGGCTGCAGGCTAACGGTAATCGGAGCTGGGGCAGAGGACGCCAGCACCGGCTCATTGTTAGCTAGATCGCTAGCGACTAGCGTAAAGGCCACCACATCCCCTGTCGCGCTAGTCGGTGGGGTAAACTCCAGCACATCCGTCAGCAAGACCGTGTCTCCCGACGTAAGGGGAACGCCACCCCGCGTGAGGAGTGCGCCCGGGGCGATCGCCCCAATCTCCACAATCGTGACGTCATTATCGGCATCGGTGACTGTGATGCCCAAATCACCCACTGCAATCACCAGCGGCTCATCCACCCCCGTGGATAGCAGACTGCCCCCCACAATCACCGGGGCTTGATTGACCGACGTAATCGTGATCCCAATGGGTTCCCCAGGCAGCGCGGCGATCCCACCGGCAGGCAAGACGGGAAACGTGCCAGTTTCCAGCACGCTAGCGCCCGTTGAAATATCGCCAAAGGTGCCGTTTTCCACAGCCCCATCTCCGGTTCCCACCAAAAACGGGATATTAAGGGGGCCTCCCGCCTGGGTGATGCTCACGGTTCCCGGTGTCAGACCAGACACATCAATGCTTTCCGCATTTTCCCCAAACCCATTGGTGCTGAGAATACGCACCAAATCGCCCTGAATCACGACAGTGCCGCCAGCGCCATCAAAGGAGATAGCCTCGATAGCATCTGCTGTCACAGTCCCTGCCGTGCTCACGATCGTGACGGCACCCGCAGTGCCACCTGAAAGACTAAAGTCATTGGTCAGAATGCTGCCGACCGTGATGTCGTTGAGCGCAGACAGCGTAACACTGCCACCCGCATCGACCGTACTGCCGACGGTGTCTAACGTTTGGGTGGTAATGCTGGCCCCTGAAATAGTGATATCTGCCCCTGTGGTGGAGATATCTACTGGAGACACAAATGCCCCAGCCCCATTGCTGTCGGCATCAGCCGTAAAGGTGACAGAATTTAGCCCTGCCAGTGACCCCAAAAAGAAGAGGCTGCCGATGCTGGGATCAACGGTAATATCATTCGTGGCTTCGAGGATGAGGTTGCCCGTCTGAGACGACAGGGTGGTGGCATTGATGGTGATGGTTTCACCCGGAAAGTCGTCTACTAGGATGGTGGGCAGGCTTCCATCTACCCCCGGTGAACTCTCTGCATTGGAGATGATGATATTTTCGGGATCAAGCAGCAGCGTGCCCATGGCGCCATCCAGCGCCGATACATTCACCTGACCGTTAAAGTTGAGGATGAGTCGGCCTGACACTTCTACAAACCCGCCATCGCCGCCAACCCCCTGCGCCTGAATGCTGCCGTCAAACCGGGTTAAGTCCTCTGCCCAGAGGATGACGCGCCCGCCTGCGCCGTTGGTGCCGCTGGCGCTGATGCTTGAACTGGCATCTACAATGGTGCGGTGGGCGGTGGGCAGTGGGCCGCGCCCTCGCTCGTCGCCACCAATGCGCACAGTGCCGCCGCTGGGGCCGCTGGCGTTGAGCGTCGTTTGGGAAAGGGCGAGGCGATCGCCCACCACCGTAATTTCTGGCACTCCCTGCCCGGCAGCGCTAGAGGCCGAGGCATTGATCCCGCCCGACACAATCGCTGTGCCGCCCGCAGCAGGAATCTGCAACCCCGACCCCACCAGCCGCACCGAGCCATCAGCATGAACCGTCAGTCCTGTGGCGCTCGTGACCGAGCCGCCCGTCAACAGCACGGGCAGCGACAGCGGCGTAATGCTGGGTGGCTCGGTCGCTGCATCAGTCGCTGCAATGGGTTCAAATTCCAGGCTGAGCAAGCTCCCGGCATGACTCAGCCGCACGAGCGTTTCTCCGGGCACTGCTGCTAGGGTAATGCGCCCCCCCGGTGCAGTCAGGTCTCCCGTGTTGATGACCGTGCCGCCCAGCAGCGTGAGAGAGTGCCCCGCCCCCACCGTCAGCGATCCGGCATTGACCAAGGCGGCAGGCTCCGCTAGGCTAAAGGCAAAATTAGTAGGAGCACCCGTCAGATCCGCATAGGGAGCAGTGCCCACGGCGTTAAACCAGCCGCTATTAAACCCGATGCCCGTGGCCGTGGTGGCAAAAAATGAGGCTGGAATATCGAGCCGGGCGTTTGCCCCAAACACCACCCCCGCTGGGTTCATAAAATACAGATCGGCAGTGCTGCCAGACACCCGCAGCAGCCCGTCAATAATGGAGGCATCGCCCCCCGTCACTCGCGTCAGAATGCGCTGTAGCGCTGGATTGGTTTGAAAGGTCGCCACTTCGTTGGCGCTGATGCCAAACCGCTCAAAGCTGTGGAACAGGTTGTCGCCGTTGCGAGACCTGCTGCCCCCGGTTAGGGTGTAGTCGTTGCCAGACTGGGTGACGGTGCTACCAGTCCCGTCTGCTGCTGGGGTGATGGACTGGGCTAGCGCAGATGAGGCGTTGATCAGGCTGCCGACCAGCCCACTCGCCATCAGGAGCAGCGCCATGCGCCAGCAACTTGCGCCACTGGGAGAGTTCGTGGGTGGGCGATCGCTCCGTTGACTGATCCAACGACTCATCAAAACCTGCGGCAGCATCAGACCCAAACTCCAGCGTATGAGAGGCTTGTCTCACGTTACGCCAGCGATCGCACAAATCCGCAGAGGATAGTTCAAAACTTAACCCTCTTGCGGCACCCAATCTTGAGTCAATCGCAGTTCAGATTGGGTGCCACGTAGCCTCACCAGGCTCGTTATCGCTTCTTATAGCTTCAATGTCAGTTGGCGAATTTTTTGGGCTGGATTGCCGCTGACCAGAGCTTGCCCCAGCGCATAGACCAGATGCGGCAGCGCTAGCACACTGCCCAGATGAATCCGCCATTTGCTCCAAGAGGTTAGGGCTCGCGAGAGCGGTGTCACGTTCCAGAAGCGGTTGACTGAGCAGCTCATCTCATCGCCCTGGGCGATGACCTCATGCCACCAGCCTGCAGGAATGTAGAGCAGATCGCCTTGGTTGAGGGTGAACTCATAGCGGTGGGGCAAGGCGGCACGCAGTCGGGGAAATTGCTCAAACTCTGGCTGGTCGGGATAGACGCGGCTGTGGCCGGGGCGCAGTTTCATGCCATACCGCACTTGGTTAAAGACCGAGAACGGATAGAGGTTATACAACTGCGAGGGCGGAAACAGAATCACTCGCTTTGCGCCATGCAGCTGTGCTAGGGTGCCATCCATCGGGTCGTAGTGCAGGTGGGTGATATGCCCCGCTGGCCCCATCCAAAAGCTCCAGGGGGTGAAGGGCGTCTGCAATCCCAAATGGGCTTCGAGTTGCTCAAAGGCGTGGGTATCGCCCAGCGGCGTCTGGTGCAGGGCGCATTTGCCCATGTATAGATCGCGCTGGTGCGCCTCGCGCGATCGCAACAAGTCCGCGTACTGCCGAAACGGCATCACAATGGTATCTACGCCGCTGCCCGTGCCCGTCCAGGTGCGCTTGTCGCGGGCGCGGTGGCTAGAGCCGTGGTCTTGAATCGGAAACTCGGTCTCGCCCAACTGCTGGCAGAGGTAGTCTAAGTTCCAGTCGGTGTCTGCTTCAAATAGGCCCGAGATCAAGACGGGAATTCCCGGTTTCTGGTATTGCTCATAAAACTGCGTGGGCATGAGCTGAGTGGCCTGCACTTGGGCGATCGCCCCCAATGGTGACGCGGCAGAGTCTGGGCGATCGAGCGCGATCTCAAACGAAGGCGTTGTCATGGCTGAATGCAATGAATGAATAGAGTGTTAGACCTCGCAAAAAAACGTTAGACTTTGACTTATTTGATAGGCAATGTGGAACCATAACACTCATTACCATAGCTATTTATTACGTCAAATTCCAGTGAAGGTTAGTCGAGCGCTAGATGTAGGTTGTGGGCTAGGTCTTTTCGCTTGGAAACTTGCGGAGCGATCCGAGTTTGTAGATGCACTTGATGTTAACAGCGCAATCCTAACAGAAGCATCAAATCACAATCCTGCTCCCAATATTACTTACCGACAGGCTGATTTCCTTAAATCTGACTTATCAGAAGCAGCTTACGACGTGATTGTGTCGATTGCTGCATTACATCACATGGATATGGAGGCAGCTTTGAAGAAGATGAAGGTGCTACTGCGCTCTTCTGGAAAACTACTAATTCTTGGACTTTATCAAGAGGCAACTTTAGCAGATTATGTTTACAGCGCTATCTCAGTTCCACTCAATCTCGCGTATTTAACGTGGTATCGAACATCAACTACGCTGCCAACTCCCGCTGCGCCAACCTGCCCTGCTCAGTTGTCCTTTAAGCAAATTAAATCAGTTGCAAACGGTGTTGTTCCTGGTTTCCGCCTCCAAAGGCATCTATTCTGGCGCTATTCACTCATTTGGCAAAAACCTTAGCTTGTTAATTATATTTTCTGGGCAGCAGCAAAACGACAAGCGAGGCGATAAGTTAAAATCGAGGAGCTTACGATTGACTATGTATGAGTGGAAACCGTCTACCTTGAAACCAGTATTTTAGGCTACCTTACTGCTCGACCCAGCAGAGATTTGGTTGTGGCTGCCAATATCGAAATAACCAGGGAGTGGTGGGATACACGCCGCAGTGACTTCCAACTCTACTCCTCTCAAGCTGTTGTGAAAGAAACCTCTCAGGGAGATGCCGCGATCGCATCCCAACGGCAGGAAATTGTTCGCAATCTCGCGTTACTCGATTTGAATCAATCTGTGCTTGATCTGGCAGAGCAATTTTTGGGACGTAGTAACCTTCCGCCAAAAGCCAATGTTGACGCTATTCATATCGCAGTCGCAACGGTTCACGGTATGGATTACTTACTCACATGGAACTGCAAGCACATTGCCAATGCTCAAATTCAGAGGAAACTGGCAGAGATTAGTCTTGATTTTGAATACGAGCTACCAATTCTTTGCACACCCTATGAACTTCTTGGAGGTTGATTATGTTTCAAGATGAGATTGTAGAAGAGATCCACAGAATTCGTGAAGAATACTCTCGTTCATTTGAACATGACTTGAAAGCTATCTTTGCTGATTTGCAGAAACAACAAGCGGAAAGCGGTAGAGAAGTTGTGAACCTACCGCGCAAGCCCGGTCTAACAACACGTTGGAGCGGACGGGCGAGAGATCTTGGTGATGATGCAAACAATACTAGCCACCGCTCAACTTAGCCGATAGATAGATAATTGATGAGCCTGTCTAGATCCTGACGGGCGCAGAGGAACCCCTGCCGAGATGGTTTTTGCTGGCCCATCTCTTAGCGCGCCGCTGATGGTTCCGAATTAGCAGAGGCTTGCAGCGCCACCTCTAGCTGCACAGGCAGCCCTGCCAGAAACTGACGGTCTTCGCTGATGTGGGGAATTTTTAGCTGCGAGTCGAACATGCCCCGATCGATCTGCCGCTGGCGCACCTGGGCAAAGCTCTGGGGTGCTAACACTCGCAGCCGAGGCGGCGGCACCTGACTTTGCCGGACGGTGCCATAGGGATTGTTTACCTGCGTCAGCCAATACTCAAACCGCTGCAAAAAGGCCTGCGGCTGGCCGAGATAATAGCCCGCCGCCAGCTCAATGTTAACCAGATAGCGCGCCGGAAACTCATCTGCCGATAGGGTGACGCAAAAATCATCTAGCCCAATGCCAAACTCCGCTTGCAGCCGCTGCATGACTTGGGTGACGTGAAACTCTGTCGTTTTTTCGGTGGTGGCAGACAGTAGCCCGCCCTGGCGATGTCGAAAGACAATGAGCGGCGCTTGCTCGTGGTAGCCCACGACTTCCACCACATCGCCAATGTCGTAACGATAGAAGCCGCTATAGCTCGTGACTAAAACTCGGTAGCGATCGCCCACCGTGAGTTCGGTTGGCAGCAGGGTTTGAGGCTGTTCTTCCTGCCATTGGTGCTGGGGCACAAATTCAAAAAAGCCGCTTTCTAAGGCGAGAATGCCGCCGTCATAGTCAAAATCAGGACACACGCTGAAGGTCGCCTCTGCTGTGCCATACACACCGCCAAACACCGGCACATCGCCAAAATAGTCGGCAAACCGCTGCAGATAAAACTCGGAGGTGCCACCCCGCGCCGTGGTGATATAGCTTAACTGCCAGGCCGTTTTTGGCTTCAGGCGACCCTCGCGCCGCAGAATCGCCTGAAGCTGGGCTGCCCGCTCAGGGGCCGCAGTCCACCGCTGCTCTAGCCGCTGGCGAATGGCGGGCTCTAGGTCTAGCCAGGGGGCCAAGGTGCCCTCTGCGAGGTCTTTGACCAGGGCATCGCCATACTGCTCTAAATAGCCGCAGGTGCGCAGAATCAACATGGGGAAATTGGCGACCCAGCCGCGCAGGTGGGGATTGCGCAGGGCGTAGAGCAAGCAGACATAGTGGCGAGAATCGGTGTCGCCAATTTCGAGCGCGTCGAACGGCAAGGTAAACACCTGATCGACCAAGCGCTTGCCCTGGCGAATGCTGCCCACGCTAACCGGGCCATAGGCAATGCCAGCCTCGGTGCGGCCCTGGTGCTTGGCGCAGTTGGTGAGCAGGGCTTTGCCAAAGGGGCGATCGCGCTGGTTCAACGCGGCGATCGCACAACCAATGCTGGCCAAGTCAGCTCGCCGCAAACTGCGCTGAAATCGACGCGTGACCGGCACCTGCTTTTTGTTGCCTGTGGAACCGCTGGTGAGGTTGATGTAGTTCACCGGATCTGGCGTGAGAACATTGGCCTCGCCTTGGGCGATCCGCTCGGTATAGGGCGCATAGAAGCTATAGGGCTTGATCGGCACCTGACAGCGAAACTCATCGACGGTATTCACCGTGGAAAGGCCAAAGGTTTGTCCCAGTTCTGTTGAGTCATGCGCCCGCAACAGCCGCAGCAAAAATTGTTCTTGCGTCGCTGCGACTTGGCGAGTTTTGTGCAGCAAGCGACGTCTGGCATAGGACGCATAGGCAGCAACCACGGAAAGAGCAAGGCTATCAGCCATGATAGAGACCCAACGAAACGTACAGGTGATGAATCGGATAGAATCGACCGATTCCCCAAGCTGAGGATCAGCCCCGATTACAGTACTACTTCTGCGATATCGGCCAAGTTGGGAATGAGGACACTTTCTGAAGCGTCTGAAAATGCCCCCCGACGGCAGCGAATCGCAAAGGGACAGCGATCGCACCGACCCAGTTCTTCGGGCACTTGGGGGAGCGATCGCCCCTCGCGATAGCCTGCCAGCCCCTCACTCAACTGCGCCAACCGCTGCGAGAGCGCCTGCCGAGTCTTCTCATGCTGCGTGGTGGAATAGGGCAGCGTGTGGTGCTGGGGGCGGGGCGCACCCCCCCCTGCTTGCGCCCGCACAAACCAATAGGTAAACGAAATTTGCTCTGGCAGGTAGGCGCTGGTTTCTGCCAAGACAAAGCAGTAGAGCCGCGTTTGCCAATCTTGCGCGAGCCGCATCGCCGACTGGGGGGTGAGGTGGGTCTTCCAGTCATAAATCAGCGCGCGGTCGGGGTGCAGCACCAGCAGGTCATACACCGCAGTGAGCAAGACCCCCTCTAGTTCTAGGGTGCGGCGATGCTCGCTGTGGCGCACCTGCCCCGGCTGCACCGCAAACACCTCGGGTGCTGTCTGCATAAACTGGCGAAAGCAGGCTTGCACCGTGGGGTCAGCAGGCTCAATGGTTTCCACGGGCAAACCCAGATCATGCTGTTGCATCAGCAGGTGAAACCGCGTGCCCCAGTCTAGCGCCTGCTGCTGCTCGGGTGCAGTGGGCGACAGCAATTGATCAAGATGCACATGCTGAAAGCGGCGGGGGCACAGATCAAGTCCGTTGAGATGTCCCTGAGAAAGGCGGTTGAGCATGGGCAGGTGGTTGATGGTTCTATTATTTGTTGCGGTTTGTTGCGGGGTGAACGACTAGGCGGCACAGGGGTAACGCATTCTCACGCATTCATCTGGACGGCTGCGGGGAGGGCGATCGCCCCTCCACCCTCTCTAATTTGTCCATGCTGGGTGCGTCCATGCTGGGTGCGTTCATGCTGGGTGCGTTCATGCTGGGTGCGTTCACACCAGGTGGGCTTTGACCCAGGCGTTTCCGCATGCCTATGGCGTTTTGGTCAACACAAACACGCTGCCCTCGTTGCCGCGCCCAATTCTGAGGTCGTCATCCAAGTAGGTGATTTCGAGCCAACCCCGCTGGCGATCGCCATTGATGGCAAAATCAATCGGCGGAAAGCGTCGCCCCGCGTCAATCATCGAGAGGAAACTGCTGGGATCTTCATACCCCAGCAGCCGCTGCAAGCCCACAATGCCCCGGTCAAAGCGTACATTCACCCGCGTTTCGCTCACGGGCTCAAACTTGGCAGAGACGCTCACCATCCCCTCTAGCAGGGGCACCCCTTGCACCTCTGCCAGGTTAAAAATTTGCGCCGAGGCCGCCCGCACCACCTGATAAATTTGCCCCAATTTAAAGAACGGAATTTGCTCAATTCGCAATAGGTCGGTGCTGGTGGTATAGAGCAAGCGCCAGTTGCCGCTGAGTTTGGCCGGTTCCTCTAGCGGTCGCGGGGTGGGGTTTTGGGTTTCGAGCTGGGCGATCGCCCCCAAAATGGTTCGCTGATCGGCATCGGTTGCCAGCAGTCCGCGATTCTTTCCGGCGATCGCTTCTAATAACTTCGCTTTGCTTGCAGTCATGGGCCTAGCGTTCCTGATTAAATCGGCTGCACGAATGGCGGCGCTGCAACCCGAATAGATCTAGCAGTCATCCCGATAATAGGAAGAATTGGCGACCAACAGCGCCACCGCGCAACGAAGCTTCAGAAACGGCGGGCAAGATTTGGAACGTGGCAGGGAGGGCGATCGCCCCGAAGCCGCCCCCATTGTCTAGAAATCGCGTTAAACTGGAGTGCTGAAACCTTTAGCCAGGCCATTCCTCTATGTATAACCCTGCCATCCGCCAACAGCCCCGTTCCCAGCCTGCGACCGTCATCGCCCCGCAAGAAAACGCGTCGATTCTCGCCTGGCTAGAGAGCAGTGGCCGGTTGCTGGCACGCGAACCCGGCGACCCTGACTTCCGCGAGAATGAAGAAGAAATCTCAGCGCTGATGTCGGGCGAAGAGTCGGACTATGACGATGATGACGACTCGATGGATTTAGACGACTAGCAGAGTACTAGCGCGACGGGCGATCGCCCCAACCGCCTCACAGCATAGCCCCCGCGCTACAGCCCAAGACCCCCGACTTTTTGCGAAAAGTCGGGGGTCTTGAGTTTTGGGACTCTGTCATCCAGTCTCTGTTATCCACGATCAACCGTCCCAGTTCCCAAACTTCGTAGCAGGTTTGACTGGCGCGTGATCCCCAAATGCGCTAATTTTTTCTTTATGGCTGTCTGTGTGCAGCTTGTCTTTTCCCAAAAATTTGGTCAAGCGCCACTGGCGAGTGTGTCACCACTCACCAGCGGCTGACCCCCAAGACTGAACTACCCAGTCTCGGAGGCTAGAGTCAATTCTAGGCCGTCCCGAACTGCACAACGTCTGGGGCGGCCAAATTTTTGGGATTCCTAACCCATCTCTTCGCCGGAGGAATCCCAATGTTTTTGCCACAATTGCATCGCCTGGTTCTCGACGAGCCAGGCGAACAGAGTCCGCTGCTGATTCACCCTCCCCAAACTCAGCCAGGGCGAGAACCCCTGCGCCATCTCATCCTTGGCTCTCCTGATGGCGTTCGCGCCACCATTCACCGCCTGCATGTGCTGCACTATGCTGAGCAGTCGGTGTGGAGTCGGCTGATTGCCATTCCGCCATCGGGCATTGTGCTGACCCCGGCCCAAGGCGAGGTGCTGAGCTATTGGGGGCGATCGGCCCCAAGGCGATAAACCATATATCCTGAAACCCCTGCCGTTAGGGCTTTCCCCTCATCCCCCAACCCCCCTTCGACCAGTTCAGGACATCGCTTCTCCCAGAACGAGTTACTTAGTATGCAGAAGACTTCTGACTGAGGATTTGCCTGGGTTGATCCCCCTTAAATCCCCCTTAGCAAGGGAGACTTCCGACTCGGTTTAGCCCGTTTTGGGAGAAGGAAGAAGAGAATGAGGGGAAAGCCCTAACCGGAAAGGTTTCAGGACTTATGTGGACTGAATAGTCCAAAAAATGAGAAGAAGAGCCAGATTCTAGGAGCTGTCATCAATTAGCCTCTGATATCCCAGCAATCAACAGTCACAGCCCCTAGCCTGGTTTTTGGGTCGGGCATGGCAACGCTCGTAGCATAAGGCGTTTGGTTGGAATTGATGACACGCCCTAGGTCGGGCCATAGGCGTTAGGCATACTCGCTCGTTGCCCTAGTTGGCAGCGCATGAACGATGCGCATTAATTCTTCTAGTTGCTGACAAGGCTTGCCAATAAAGTGCTGGTTCTCGACCCAATAGAACAGCACGCCATCGTGCAGCATCATGTTGAGAACGCAACCCCGATCTTGAGCAAGCTTAAACATTTCGGTGACGCTGGGATTCATGGACTATCGGTACCTTATGCAGATTCATGCATATTTTTATTCGCTTCATCTAGTTTCATCCCAGCTTCAATATTTGAATTCCGTATTTCCCATGAATCTTTTGGGCTGCGGCTGCGGAGATCCGTAGAAGGGCGGAGAAGTGGGGCGATCGCCCGTGCCATCACCCGTTCACAGTTAGAGCCAATGCGTATTTCTTCAACACATGCCTGTAAAATTTCTTAGCATTTTGGCGCTTGGCCGATGCCCAAAGCTCCACTCTCCGTAAAACCACGACGTTATTTCTACGAGTCCGTTGAGTATAATTCATTTGTATTATGTGGGTGCGTCCGCGAGGTCTGATCGCGTCTGCCCAAGCTAGTTGTAAGAGTGCGTAACCCCCATGCCGATTAAGCCGTCTCAGGTGTTTCAGTGTTTAGAGCAAAAGCGCGATGCCTTTGCCCAATTTGATAAGCGGGCGGTGCGGCTGTTGCAGCAATATAAGACGGCCCTAAAAGACTTTGTCACCCTGTCAGATGAGGGGCGATCGCACCTGCTGGATTCGCACCCTCAGCCCTTGGGCGCGCGACCGTTAGAACCCGTTGCGGTGGCCGAGCAGGGGGTCGTGCCGGGGCCAGGGCAGTGGAATAATCGAGAAGAAAGCATGGACTGGGTGCGCGATCGCCTGACGGGCATCACCACCTTTGCCGTCGATGGCTCGCAGATCTATCCCGGCAAAGACTTGTCGATTCCCGTGGCGCTGGTGCAAATTGGCTGGTTTGAAAATCAGCACTTGCCCACCGGGGGCTATGAAAAAGACATTCAGCTCGATGTGCTGACGCCCCACGATTTAAAGGCAGGGCACAGCGGCGAGCCCGTCGATCGACTGGTGAATATGCGGCGGTTTGGGATGGAAACCCAGCGCCTAGTGGACTATATGGAGGCGCACTCGGGTGATGAGCGCTGCCTGCTGTTTTTGGATGGGTCGCTGGTAGCAACCTTTGCCCGTTCCTTTGAGCCAGAGGTGCGGCAGTTTTATGTGGATTGTTTGCTGGGAGTGCTGCGCGCGAGTGAGCAGCATCGGGTGGCGCTGGTGGCCTACATCGACACTACTTATGCCGATGATCTGACGGGGATGCTGCGATCGCTCTACGACTTGCCCACCGCCAACACCATCCACGATGCCCAGTTGGTCAACAGCCTGAAGCTGGCCTGGGGCGATCGCACCCCCATGTTTCGCTGCGAACGCGCCGATATTTTGCAAAATTATGCCGAACAGAGCGATCGCATCGCCTTCACCTACCTCAAAACCACCCGCGACAACTACCCCGCCCGCATCGAACTGCCGCAGTGGATCGTCGACGAAAACCGCCACAATGAGATTCTCGACTGGGTGCGCGGCGAAGTGATCATCGGCAGCGGCTACCCCTACGCCATCGAAACCGCCGACCAAACTGCCGTCCTCAAAGTAGAAGATCGAGCCTTGTTCTTTCGAGTGCTGCAAGATTGGGCCAACCAGCAGGAACTCAACCTGCGGCTGTCGCGCAAAATGGTCAGCAAAGCGCGACGGCGTTAAAGAGATTTCTCGAAAAGAGCACAGGTGCAGCCCTCGCTTCACCCTGCCATTGCTCAAATACCTCAATCATCCGGTTGAAAAGATGTACCGCTGAATGGTCTACTAAGGTGGACGTTTGCGGATGGTTTGAACCATCGTTTGTCATGCCATCTCCTGAGTTTTTGGCGCTGGCGCAGCAGGGCAACCCCAAGGTCATTGCAGCGATTCTGAACCACAGCCTTAAGCCGCTGGGCGTTACCGCACGGGCTACCACGCGGGATCAAGAACTGCATGTGGTGCTGCACAGTTCCCCTGCGCCCGATCAGCAGCAGTCAATCGCCCTCGTAGAGCAGCTGATCCAAACCCTGCAGATTCAAACCTTGCAGCGCATACACCTCTACGCTCACCAAACCTATGCCAAGCACATTGCCTGGCAGCACGAGATGCCGCTGCGATCGCCCGAGGGGGCAGTTGAAGCAGCGTCATCAAGCACACAACTGCGATCGCCCGACTCGGGGTATGCTGCCAGCAACCCAGCGCAGACTATCGACGAACTGCCGCCCGATCTGCAAAATCCCTTTGAACATCCGCCCTTTCTAGACACTATGGATCCCACTGAGTGGTTTGAACCCTCCCAACCATCGCCTGCACAGCCCGAGCCAGAGTTTCAGGAGGCAGATCCCGTAGACGTGCCGACAGAGCTGGCCTTTGTTCCCACGGCTGTAGACGCCGACGACAACCGAATGCGCCGCCCAGAGGCCGCCATCCTGGTTATTTTTGCGCTGCTGGTGGGCGTGTGGCAGCTCTATCTCGATCTCGCTGAAGGAGACGGGTCGCTGTCGGGTGTCAAGCTATCGAAGCGCCTGGGGGTTAGCCCCAGCACCATTAGCCGCCGCAAGCGCCTAGCGAACTTTCCCGTGTGGAGCCAAACGATCGACCCCGATGGCATTGGCTGGCGCTACCGCTCTGGACGGTTTTTGCCCATCATCGACGCGGTGGAGCAGCCAGAATCCGCAGAGCAGCCAGAATCCGCAGAGCAGCCGTAATCGCCACACTGCCACTATCCTCTTCGGCATCATGGCCTCATCTCACAACCCGGTTCAAAAACTGCTGAATCCGTTGGGGATAAGCTGCTCCCGCCACTGCAGGAACCGTATTGTGATTGGCTTGGGGCACCAGCCAGAGTTCCTTAGGCTCTGTCGCTGCCTCATACAGCGTCTCGCTCATGTCAGGGGGCACTGTGACATCTGCCGTGCCATGCAGAAATAGCACCGGCACCTGCATCTGCTGTGCGGCAGCCAGTGCATCAAAGCGTTGCGTCAGCAGCCGATCAATGGGCAACAGTCGGTAGGGTGGAATGCGCTGGGCGATCGCCCCCACCGAGGTAAACGAAGCTTCGGCAATCACCGCGCCTGCCTGGGGCTGCTGGGCGGCAAGCCACAGGGCGATCGCCCCACCTAACGAGTGGCCGTAGAGCACAATGCGGTGGGGAGCACGCTGGCGATCGCGCACCAGGTAGCGCCAAGCCGCCTCTGCATCGGCATATACCGACTCTTGGGACGGAAAGCCTCCCTGACTGCGCCCGTAGCCGCGATAGTCCACCAGCAGCACCGCCAGCCCCATGTCATGAAACTGACGAGCGAGATCAACCAGATCACCCACGTTCGCGGCATTGCCATGAAAGTAGAGCAGCGTAAGGGGATCATCCTCCAGCGGCGAGTCCCCTGCGGGAATCCACCAGCCATGCATCAGGTCTTCATCTGACGCATTCTCGGCTGACGCGTTCTCGGCTGATGCGTTCTCGGCTGATGCCTCCTCAACCGGAATCCACACATCCTCAAACACCAACCCCACCGCAGCGGGGGTGCGGGCGATCGCCCGTCGAGGAAAAAAGATGAATCGCGCCTGCTGGGTATAGAGGTAGCCACACAGCACCAGATAGAGCGCCAACCCCACCGCAATACCCTTGATACCCAGAGAGAGGAGCGATCGCCCAATCAACGATTACTCTCCTCTTACACAGCAAGGGGCGGCTTGCGCTTGTGCCACTCTGTCGCCTGTTCATAGGCATGGGCCACACTCAGCAGCAAATCTTCGCGCAGCACATTGCCAATGAGCTGTAGCCCAATGGGTAAGCCCTGAGCATCAAAACCACAGGGCAAGCTAATGGCGGGTAGCCCCGCCAGGTTCACCGGAATCGTCATCAAGTCCAGCAGATACATACCGAGGGGATCATCGGTCTTCTCACCTGCTCTAAAGGCCGTCGTAGGCGAGGTGGGAGACACCAGCACATCCACCTGCTGAAACGCCCGCTCAAAGTCTTGCTTGATCAGCGTCCGCACCTTTTGCGCCTTAAGGTAGTAAGCATCGTAATAGCCCGCCGACAGCACATAGGTGCCAATCATGATGCGCCGCTTCACCTCTGCCCCAAAGCCCTCAGAGCGGGTTTTAACGTACATGTCAAGTAGGTTTTCGGGATCATCATGGCGATAGCCAAACTTAACCCCGTCATAGCGGGCCAGGTTCGCCGACGCTTCTGACGGCGCAATGATGTAATAGGTCGGCAATCCATAGCGAAACTGCGGGCACGACACCACCTGCACTTCAGCGCCCATCGCCTGCATCTGTTCAACCGCTTGGGTCACCGCCGCTTCCACTGTGGCGTCTAGCCCTTCCCCAAAGGTTTCTTTAATGATGCCAATTCGCAGTTTTCCGCGCGGCTTGAAGTCGGGCTTCAGCGCGGCGGCATAATCGGGAATCTCCACATCAAGGCTGGTGGCATCGTGGGGATCATGACCGGCGATCGCCTGCAACACCAGCGCCACATCTTCTACCGATCGCCCAAACGGGCCGATCTGATCCAGCGATGAGGCAAACGCCACCAGCCCATAGCGCGACACCAGCCCATAGGTGGGCTTCATCCCCACGACGCCACACAGCGAAGCCGGTTGCCGAATCGAGCCGCCTGTGTCTGACCCCAAGGACACCACGCACTCGCCAGCGGCCACAGCGGCTGCCGAGCCACCCGACGAGCCACCCGGCACCCGTTCTACATCCCAGGGATTGGCGGTGACTTGGTAGGCCGACGTTTCGGTAGAGCTGCCCATGGCAAACTCATCCATATTTGTTTTGCCTACCATGACCGCTCCCGCCTGCTGCAACCGCTGGGTCACCGTCGATTCATAGGGCGGCACAAAGGTTTCTAAAATGCGCGAGCCGCAGGTGGTGCGAATGCCCTGAGTGCACATATTATCTTTGATGCCGATGGGGATACCTGCCAGCAGCCCAATCGGTTCGCCTGCGGCAATTTGGGCATCGACTCGGCGGGCCTGAGCTAGCGCCTGATCGGCGGTCACGGTCAAAAAACTTTTGATCTGGGGTTCCAGGGCGTCCATACGCGCTAGGGCTGCTTCTGCCAGCTCAACCGCAGTGCGCTCTTTCTGGATGAGCTGATGATGCAACTCTCGGATAGATGCCATGGGGTACCTCTTTACTTAATCCTCGCGGGCTGGCGATAATTCGTTTTTTAGTCTAGTCGATTTTTTGTTGCTTTAGCGATCGCCACCCCAGCACCCGAGCAGTGGGGACTCAGCTCTAGTTGAATAACAGGCTGTAGAGATCTGAAAAACAGTGAGGGATGTATCATGGGACTCACCTTGCTGAGGATGTTCTATAGTTAACTTTGGTTAACCCTTAGAATTTCCTTAAGATTTATTCTCGTCTATAAAATTCAACCGTTGGTTTGCTGATAGCCCTGTGCAGCGCTTTTTCTCTAAGACCAGCAGTTCCAGGCAAATGATTAAAGACATTTAGGAAAGAAAGGGCATTACTGTTGGGGTGTTTTTATCCCGTGTGAGGTTGATGGATGCGTCGGCTGCGATGGTTATTGTTAGTTGCTCCTATTAGTTTTTTAGGAGTATTGACGGGGGGGGTGCTCGTGCACTCGTATCCAGCGCTTACCCCGGTGGTAGAAGCGTCTTACGACAACACGCTGGATCTGGATACGGTGCGATCGCTCGAAAATTTGCGCCAGCTTCGAGAACAGTTGATAGGACAGATCGCGCAGCAGCCCCAAGTGCTCCTCAGCAGCAGCAATGGCGCTGGGTCAAGCAGCTCTCAGCTCACTCAGAAGCTGCAAGCCGTCGAAATTCGCATCCAAATCGAAGAGATGTCGAAAGAGCGCTTAGACGAGGCGATCGCCCTGGCTAACGACGCCCGATCCCTAGAGCGGCGGCTAGACCCCGAGGAATCGACAGAGGCAGCCGAGGGCTCTGTCTATCAGCGTTGGGATGAGGCCGTGGCGCTGTTGCTGGGCATTCCCCGCGAGTCTCTGGTCTACGACCAGGCCCTAGAAGAGCTAGAGGACTATCAAGCGCGGCTGGCGATCGCCGCCTACCGCTATGACACCGCCCGATCTAGCTTTCTAGAAGAAATTGCGGAAGAGTCGGGCTATGGCTCAGATGTGCGAATCACAGTGTGCAGCAGCCAGCGAGAATGCCGCCGATATCAAGGAGATGTGGAACCCGCCAGCCCTGCAAGCTTGATCAAAGTCCCGATTGCGATCGCCCTAATGCAAAAGGTAGAAGAGGATGGGATCGACATCAGCGAAATCATTTCCATCAGCCGCAGCAACTACACCGAAGACGCCGCAAAAATCTGGGTGGGTGCAGAATATCCCCTGCGCCAAGTGAACTACCAAATGCTGGCTTATAGCAGCAATATCGCCACCAATGAGCTGATCGACTATGTGGGGATGGACTACATTAACCAGGTGATGCGCGATCGCGGCTATAGAACCACGCGGGTGAATACCAAGCTGATTGGTGAGTCCATTGCTCCGAGCAACGGCATCACTGGCGTGCCCAACAGCATCACAACGGATGAACTAACCGACATGATGGTGGGGATCTATAACCAAGAGCACCCCGGCGACGACGTGATTTTAGAAAGTCTGGTGAACCAATATGATTGGGATCTAGGCTACTCAACTGTGCGGCAACCTGCCATCTGGGTCGGCGAAAAGACAGGTCAAAACTCTAAAATGCTGGGCGCAACGATGGGTGTCACGCTCAATGGCACCATTTACGTCATCACCCTGACCATCGACTACACCGCTAACGAGCCCGCCTATCGCGCCGTCATGCGTTCCATTGTCGATCACCTGATCGCCAATGACGGGTTCTAATGACGGATTCTAAGGAGAGTTGCCGTTCCGTGACAAGCCGTCCACAATCAGCATGTAGACTGAACTAAGCGAGTCCGTGCAGCACGGTTCTGTCACCCTCATCCTTGATCTATGGCGTCGGCATTTCCCCTCAAGACTCAGATTCAAGGCAGCGGCTTTCCCGTTCTTTGCCTGCATGGGCATCCGGGGTCAGGTCAGAGCATGGGTGTTTTTACTCATCCCCTATCGCAGCACTTCACCACCATCGCGCCTGATCTGAGAGGCTACGGCAGCAGCCAAACCCGACAGCCGTTCGAAATGGCTGACCACTTGGTAGATTTAGAGGCGCTGCTAGATCACTTAGCGATTGAGCGTTGCTTAGTTCTGGGCTGGTCGCTGGGCGGCATCTTGGCAATAGAACTGGCGCTGCGGTATCCCGAACGCATCACAGGGCTGATATTAATCGCCACAGCAGCACGTCCTGTCGGCAATCATCCACCCGTGGATTGGTCGACCTATGCCCTTACTGGTGTAGCGGGCTTGGTGAACTGGGCGCTGCCCGGAGTGCAGTGGAATATTGACTGGTTTGGGCGGCGATCGCTCTTTCGCTACCTCGTTCGCACCCACACGCCATCAACCTATCGCTATCTAGCGCAGGATGCCGTGACGGCCTACCTGACTACCTCTACTCAGGCTAATGCAGCGCTGAACACAGCCCTGCGGCAGCGATACAATCGCTTAAACCAGCTTCATCGCCTGACCTGCCCCAGCCTCATGCTCGCGGGCGCAGAGGACGTGCATATCACCGCAGCATCCAGCCTAGAAACGGCTGCGCATCTGCCCAATTGCCAATCTCACTGCTACCCGCATGTCGCGCACCTATTCCCCTGGGAAATTCCTCAGCAGGTATTGCAGGATATCGATCAATGGCTTGCCAACTACCCAGAAATCACATCAATTGCTGAGGCTAATTAACGCCAGTTCGGGTTAAAGGGGGTTTGAGCTTATTCCGAACTCAGGTTAATTAACCTGACAGGAGTTCGATAGCATTGTTTCAGCCACAGGCTACAGGGCTGAAATAACACAAAGCCGGGATGCCTGCGTCTTGGATAGCAGGGTTTCAGGCATTTGCCGCACCGCAACCCTGCGTTGAAGACTGATGTTAATAAGCTGAGGCTTGTTCAAAGTTTTGACGCCAAATCAGCACTCGGAAAGGCCTTGAGCAGCCTTGTGCCCAAGGCTGCTCGTTCACTCGATTCCACAAAATATAATCACCGCAAGACTGAGCTGCGATGACCCACCGCAACCCGACGCATCAAACCTATAGCCTCTCAACCTATGCCTAGGCTCTAGAGACTAAGTTTGGCGGCTAAATACGCCAGGGATCGTCATTCGATCTAGCGCTTCATCGTATAGCGTTAGCTTACCAGGCTTACAGCGCTTAATGGCAATACGAATATTCTGAGCCCCTTCTGCCTGCAAATCTTCCACATAGCCAGGCTTATGGCGCTCAGCCTCTGCTTCATTAAGAAATGGGCCAAAAAAGTAGATGCAGCGGGGAGAATCGGTCGAGATTTCGACCCACCAGGCAAGACCAAAGGTCTGGAGTAAGCTAGTCACAAAATCTTTCATAAGTCTCGCAGTATAATCCGATGGCGTTTAGACAGTCAGCAACGTGCACAGCAATCACAGACGTGAATATAAAAACTTAGGTTCACGCTACAAAGTCTAGCCAGAAGAAACAAGCGCCTTTGGATGTAATTATGAATGCTCTGATGAATGAGAGCCTGCATCCAAGGATCGAATAGTAGCCCATCGCTGGCGGAAGACTTCGTATAACACCATACCAGTTGCAACGGATGCATTCAGACTCGTGGTCTTTCCCTTTAGCGGGATCGACACCAGCACGTCGCAATGGCGCTGAGTAATCAGATTCAGGCCGTCGCCCTCAGCACCGACTACCAGCACCACTGGCCCGCTAAACGATACCGTGTGCAACGGTTGAGCCGCATCAGCAGCCATTCCATAAATCCAGAAGCCCTCTGCTTTTAGGGTCTCGAGTGCTCGGCTGAGGTTGACAACGCGCGACACAGGCAAATGCTCTAGCCCGCCTGCAGCCACCTTCATCACTGTAGACGTGACGCCCGCCGATCGCCGCTGCGGGATCACCAAACCTTGGGCACCCATGGCCTCGGCACTACGGATAATCGCGCCCAGATTATGGGGATCAGTAATGCTGTCTGCTGCAATCAGTACTGGCTGGTCAGACGCTGCTTTGGCGCGAGCGATTAGATCCGGCAATTCGAGATAGCTATAGGGGGCAATTTGCGCCACAATGCCCTGATGAGTAGCACCCTGAGTCATTTGGCTAAGGCGTCGAGCATCCACTTCATCGATGACGGCGCCGTTGGCCTTTGCTTCTGTGAGCAGGGTATGAAAGCGCGGATCATAGCGGAGGTGAGACATTACCCAAATACGGTTGATTTGGCGATCGCCCGTCAGTGCCGCTAGCACTGGATGCCGCCCATAAATCAAATCGGGCTCATCGACGGCTTGCTCGTCTTGCAGCAAGTCAGACGCCTGACCGGCATCAGACGGCGCGCCAAACCGCTCTCGGCGAGGATAGCGTTCTGAGCGCTGATCGCGCCCTTGCTCCCGTCCCTGAGATGGCCCCTGATCCCGTCCTTGAGTCCGTCCCTGAGTCCGCCCGCGATCTCGATAGCCCGACTCACGGGGCGGACGCCCACCAGAATTATCCCGATCCCGAGGCTGGCGAGGCTGATCTCGAAGTTTATCGTAACCTGCTGTATCCGGTGCTTTGCCATAGGCAGAAGGGCGCGATCGCTCCCCATCTTTGGGGCGAATCTGAGGCCGATCTTGCCGATCTTGAGGCCGGTCTGAGGAACGGTCTAACGGACGCGGCTGAGGGCGATCGCCCGATCCCCGTGTAGGTTTCCCAGGCGACTGAATAATTCGCTTGCCTCTAGGCTTGGCGTCGGGCCTGCCGCTAGCAGATAGCTTGGGCTTGCGCCCCCGAGCAGAATTCGGTTTCCGGGGGCGAGGTCCGTTGGGTGTGGGCATGATTCACCAGAATAAAGATTAATAAAGAAATAAGGATAGAAATGAAACGGGTTCACAGCACACACACATCCCCACGCCTCCGGCAACCGCTAACCTAATAGCCAATGCCAACGCACGAAACAAACCAGAAACCTCGAATAAGACTCTGAAAACCTAGGGCCCGCATAGGCCGCAAGCACAGCCTACTGAATCCGGCAGTATCTTCAAATTTGCAGGAATACGCTTCAGTTGCCCAGTCGCCCATTCTAACCAGAATGCGGTTTGATGTGTGGAGCTCAACGCCCGATGAGGCCAGTTACAGAGTTCGGTTTATAACCCCTATCTATACTCCATTCGGGCCACTCACAACTAGGCTATTGCATACACAACGTCAGACGAGATCAAGTATTTACTTCATCTTTCACTTCATTTTATTGATGCTCAGATGCTCCAGCTCAAATCACATCCATCTTGGTCTGTTTTTTTCGGACGTTGAAGATTCAACAGAGTAAACATTCTGGCAAAACGCTCTGACTAGACTCTTAGACTCTATGATGCCTTGCCTAGACTTATCGCTGAGCCAACTGATCCACTCAATGCCTCGACTGCAATGGCTACATTAGAGAACGCTACTGTATATACATAAGTCCTGAAACCCTTGCGACCAGAGCTTTCTCCTCATCCCCCAACCCCTTCTTCCAGAACGGGAGCCGGAAAGCCTTGTCTGGACTTCTCCCTCGCCTATGTTTAGCCTATGTTTGGGAGAGGGGGACTGAGAGGGTGAGGGCCAAGATTGTGTATAAGCAGCAGTTAGAGAACGGGAGGGCCAGTCGGAGCTGTTACCAATGGCGTCAGCAGCGCCAGCACCTCCGTCAAGCGGGCGGGATGCTGCAAATAAAGATAGCCTAGCAAAGCTTCTAGACTAGTCGCAGCCTGATAGGTAGCCAGGTCAAGTCGTCTAGGATGGCGCGACGACGAATTTCGCCCTCGCTTGACCCACTCCAACTCATCCGGTGTGAGATGCGGGATGAGTTGCTGAAGGTAGTGAGACTGCTGCTCAGCACGAACTTGACTCACCACCTGATCATGATACGCCCGAATACGCCGAGGCGGCAGCAGGCAGCAGGTACGAATATGCAGCTCGTAGACTGCATCTCCCAAATACGCCAATGCCGCCGGAGAAAACCGCTGAAGCTCTGCATCAGAAAACTTAGCGCCGTTTCCCTCAAGACCGTTTGACATTGTCTAGGGCCGCTTCCACAGAAGGCTGGAGCGACAAAAACTGCTCCAATCGGACTAGCTTGACCGTTTGCGTGACCCGAGGGTTCGACACAATCTGAAAGGTGCCCCCCGCAGTTTGGGCTTTTTTGGCAAGCTGCACTAGCGCGCCTAACCCTGAACTATCAATAAAATCAATGAGCGCCAAATCCAATACAAGATTGGATGGCCCTTCGTCTAAGCACTTGTCGAGGACCTTGCGAAAAATGGGGTCAGAGTAGGAATCCAACTGGCCAGCTAAACGAAAGAGCTGGTAATTGTCTTTGACCTCGCGGGTGCCTCGAAGGCTAACTGTTAAATTCAGTGTCTCTAAAATAGACGCCTCCCGGCTGTTAATTGCAGCGCTGACCACAATCAGAGGCTTAAGTATACGTCAGGACATCTGCCGTTGCAATGGTTCACTACAGTTTTTTCATCTGATTTGGGGATCGGCATAAACCTTCTTATTCTAGGATATTCACCAGACTGAATAGCCTGCTGATAACCCACTAGAGCCTTATATTTTGCAATGGGTTGATGGTGCGATCGCACAGTTCATGGCTGATCGCGCTTGAGACTTTTGCCTAGAACTATTTAGAACTTGACCATAAGGCTTATGTCTCCGATGGGTAAGGCTGCGCTAATCCCCTTGGGGATGCTCATTCCACAGCAGCGTGGTTTGCCGCAGACTAACGTGGTCCCCGTTGCCCAAAATTAAATGATCCAGTAGGGGGATATCGAGCAGGGCGGCACCCTGCAAAAGCTGTCGAGTGAGGGCGAGATCAGCAGGGCTTGGCTCAAGATTGCCTGAGGGGTGGTTATGAGCAATGATGACGCGGGTAGCCCCCTGACGGATCACCGCACGAAAGATGTCGCGGGGATGGGCCAGTGTTTCTGTGGCGGTGCCGATGGTAATCACCTGGGTGCCGAGATGGCGATGCTTGATGTCGAGCAGCAGCACCGCGAATTTTTCTTGGGGTTGCCACATGAGGTCGTTGCTGAGTAGACCTGCGGCGATCGCCGGATCATCCACAATAGGGCGATCGCCCCCCCGCGCCATAAAGACGCGCTTTCCCAGCTCAACGGCAGCCAAAATGGTGCAGGCTTTTGCAGCTCCCACCCCTGGCACCTGCATCAGTTCATGGGGATTAACATCCTTTAAAGCTGTGAGGGGATCTTGCTCATGTTCGCCCAGAGTTTTAAGAATATGCTGCCCCAGCCCTACTGCAGACAACTTGCCCGGCCCTTGCCCTGTGCCTAGCAAAATCGCAATCAATTCTGCTGTCGCCAATCGGTTCGCGCCCGCACTCAGCAACCGCTCTCGTGGTCGCTCGCTGCTGGGTAAATCTGCAACCCGCAGGTTATACATAAACTGCACCCCAACTCGACCAGAATCTAAGCTTTGGGACGATTTTTGGATGTGCTGCATGCTCATTCAACCCTTCCAAAATGCAACCCTCCCAAACAAAAGGACGGTGTTGCGCCCTGACTGAAATGCTCAGATGCGGCGATCGCACGCTGGCACTCTATTTAGTAATCCCAGCCTGAATGGGGAAATCGCGACCTTTAAGGAAAAATAGGAGCATTTGCTGAGTTCACTTGTATTGGGGGACGCCGCAGCCGGGAAACCCCACTGGAGTCACCCTGAAGTATGGGTATGTAGCCCACCATTAATTGTGATCAGCCTCAGTTTCTGCGACATGGGATGGCGAGGCTGCAACACCGTTGTTTCCGGCAATCCACTGCTGCAGCGAGGCCGCCAGTTCAGGCGAGAGGCTGAGAGAGAGGTCGTTGGTGCGGAGGTGCAGATCACGCTGGGGAAACGGGATCTCGACATGGTTTTTGCGGAATAGATGCTCGATTTGAAAGTAGAGATCGCTTTTGATCAGGATTTGACGGCTGGGTTCTCGCGTCCATACCAGCAGCTCAAAGTTCAGGCTGCTGTCACCAAACCCCTTAAAAAATACCTGCGGTGCGGGATAGCTGAGCACCCGCGCCTGGCCTTTTGATGCCTCTAACAAGAGCGATCGCACCTTGGGCACATCTGCCCCATAGGCGACCCCGACCGGAATATGCAGCCGAGATACCGGATTATCGTGGCTCCAGTTAATCACCTCTTTTTCTAGAAACCGAGAATTGGGCACGATGATCGACACCTGATCGAGCGTGCGGATGACGGTGCTGCGGGCACCAATTCGCTCAACAGTGCCCTGAAAATCGCCCACTTCTACAAAATCGCCGACTTGAATTGGCCGCTCAAACACCAGCACCAGGCCACTGCCAAAGTTTTTGGCAATATCTTGCAAGCCAAAACCAATCCCCACACTAAGGGCGCTCGCGAGAATTGCCAGTGAGCTGATATCGAGCCCCCACACCTGCAGCAGCACCAGCGTGCCAAGGAAGATGATCCCGTAGCGAAAAATTACGGCGATCGCCTCTTGCGCACCCCGGTTAATGCCTGCCAGTTCCAAAATCCGCGACCGAAACAGATCGGTCATGACCTTGGAGGCGAGGATCAGCAATACCAGCATTGTCAGCAATGCCAGCAGTTGAACCAATGAATATTGCCGCCCGCCGAGGGCCAACAGCGGCGTGGTAAAACTATCAAGCACCACCTCTGCACCGCCTCTGCTCCAGTCTCGGGTCAGCGGAAATAAGCCTGCAATATGCCACATGGACACCAGCCATAGCACTGTGCGGGTCAGCAACAGGGCCGTGCGCATGGCCCGCTCGATCAAGTCGGGAGCGTCAGAAGGTTTGGGGTCGTTGCTTTTAGGTGTGCCTTGGGCAAAGTGCGATCGCACGCGAGGAATGAGCACCTGCTGCCACAAGCGCTGTAGGCCATAGTGCAGTGCCACTGTCGTCAGCACTAGCACGACTGCCACCAGCACCGTCCAGTCACTCGGGGCGGGGTCAGGCGGGGGCGCTTCGCGGTCAAAGACATCAGTGAAGGGGGTTGAAGCCCTTGCAGCGATCGCCCCCAGACCAAATTGCAGCGGAGCGATCGCCCCCGCTGCCGCTATCCCTACCAGCAGTGCCAGTTTCACATTGCGCGCCCGTGCGGTCATCCCATTCCCCCTGTAGCGGATGGTTTCAGCCCAAATCGCCAGCCCCAGCAGCGGCATTTAGCGCTCTCCTGTGCTTCTGCCAAACTGCGCCCTAGGCGCCACTGCACACGCCATACCAGAAATTTCATCGATCGGGATCATCCATCAGGACGGCAGGACAGCCTTCAGTGTAGTGGAATCTGCTGGGGCACCGCTGACCCCAAAGGCAGGTTGTACTGCGCACCGTATGGGTGGGATCGCGTGAGACTGCAGAGCGGTGATGCGGACTGAGCTACCATAAAACAGCAAGGTCACACGCTGCATTCACCATGGGACGCCGCGCCTACTTAACTGACGCGCAGGGCATGCGCCTGCCCAGCGTCACCACTATTCTGAACGCCACCCGGCCCCCAGAGGCCCGAGAAGCCCTAGCCCGCTGGCGCGATCGCCTAGGAGCTGCTGAGGCGACTCGCGTAGCCACCACCGCCAGCCGACGCGGCAGCCAAACCCATAAACACCTGCGCCACTACCTGCGTGGCGAGGCTCCCCCGTGCCCTGATGCCATTCGCCTCTATTGGCAAAGCCTAGAGCCGGTGCTGGCAGATATCGACGCGGTGAACCTGGTGGAAGCGACCGTGTTTCACTACAATCTGGGCTACGCCGGGCAGGTGGATTGTGTGGCCAACTACCAGGGGCAGCCTTGTGTAGTGGATTGGAAGACGGCGGATGTTCCCAAGGGGTCGGTAGAGCGGCTGTATGATGGGCCGTTGCAGCTTGCGGCGTATTGCGGCGCTGTGAATCAGCAGCGGGCAGAGGGTGACAGCATTTGCCAGGCGATGCTGGTGGTGGCGGTGCCCCAACACCCGGCGGAGGTGTTTTGGTTTGACCCAGACCATCTGCATCACTACTGGGAAGCCTGGCAGCAGCGGCTTGCCCAGTTCTATGGGCGATCGCCCTGGCATTATCCGTCTTCGGGCTAGCGACTGATTGTAGTTGCCCTAGGGCGTGTCATCAATTCCAACCAAACACCTGATGCTATGAGCGTTGCCACGCCCGACCCAACAACCAAGCTAGGGGCTGTGACCGTTGATTTCTGCGATATCAGAGGCTAATTGATAACAGCCCCTAGTATGATTGGGACAAGCGGACGGCTGCGATCGCCCCCGTCGTTACCAGCTTGAATGCGTCTTTCTGATTGGATTACCCCAACCACGCCAGCGGGCACTGCGCTCTTCCTCATGTGGAATGGCTATCATGTCTTTTCTATTCCCCACCGAGAACTCGTGCGATCGCCCCATTCTGTGCGGTTTTCGGGGGTTGGCGGCAAGCGCAGCAGCTGCACCGAATCGTTTGTAGACTGTGCCTGGCGAGAAGGGGTAGAGGAAATTGGTACCGTCATCACTAGCATCGACTCCGCCAGCCAAACCCACTTGTTTCGCGCCGATGGTAGCCTCACGGCCATTTCGCTGGTCGATGAGGCCATCTCCCCCCGGCTGGTGTTAGAAAAGCAGAACCACACCGGGCACGGCAGCTTGTCCGTCTCCGACCCATCGTATTATCTGGTGGCCTTTGATGCTAGCCTCAACGCTCCCCCCACGCCCCGCAATGAGCTGGCGGCGCTGATCTATATGCAGGATGCTCATTTGGCCCTGATGCAGGATGGCACAGAGTGGGCGATCGCCGATTTGCTCCAGCGCGATGCACGGATTGAGTGCCAAGCCGGTGTCTCCCTTGCACCTGCGACAACCCTTATTCCCCATGGCACCGCTAAGTTTTTGGTGCATTGGCTGCATGAGCGCTCCTGCTAGCCACTCCTGTCCACGCATGATTCACATGATTCAAGTGCGTCACACTCTACGTTCTGGCTTGCCCTTTTAACGTGCGCCATAGACTCTTTAACGTTCTGCCTCGCCCTTTAACGTGCGACCTTGGCGCTCTATTGAGCAGCGTGGCGCTATGCTAGGGGCAGAGCGTCTTTATTGCTTGCCTGCTCCTACTTTTACTGTATGAATGCTGCTGCGATCGCCCCATCTCCGCCCTTTGCTGCCCTCATCTTCGATTGCGATGGCACCTTAGCCGATACGCTCTCGGTGCATTACCAAGCTTGGGTAGCCGCGCTTCGGCAGTTTGGTTCAGGCATGGATCAGGCTTGGTATGCCAGGCATACAGGGGTTTCTACCGTTGATTTAGTAGCACTGCTGAATACGACATTTGGCTATCGGCTAGAGGTGGCTGCGGTCAAGGCTGAAAAGCATCGGCACTTTGCAGACCTAGTGCATTTGATTCAGCCAATCATGCCCGTGGTGGCGGTGGTGCAGGCCTATGAGGGAAAAGTGCCGATGGCGATCGCCTCTGGAGGCACGCGCCAGGTGGTGCACCGCACGCTTCAGGCCATTGGGGTGGCCGCAAAAATGCAGACCGTGCTCACCATTGAGGATGTCGCGCAGGGCAAGCCCAACCCCGACCTATTTCTGCTGGCGGCGCAGCAACTGCGGGTAAACCCCGGCGACTGCGTTGTGTATGAAGATAGCGAAGTCGGGCTAGAAGCTGCGCAGCGGGCCGGGATGCGCGCCATTGATGTGCGCCCGGCTGTCAAGCGTTGGATCCAGGCACGCGGGGCGCACGATGGGTCAAACCGTGGGGCGATCGCTCCCACGGGCAACGCTCAGCCCCAGTTCATCCATCCGCCTAACTGCGGCGCACCCTCCTAGCGCTAGGACGGGTATACTGTGTGCAGGAAACAGGATGACAGACCCCTCTCACCAGACCTGTCCGTGGAACCGCGACGAGTCATCCACTGCTCTGCCCCGCCCGTGCCCGTTAAGGCAGCCCTAAACCGCATTATGCTCCATGGGTGCATCGCCGATTGGGACTGTCGCCACCCCTCTCGACCAACTGCTTGCTCATTTAGTTTTTACTCCCTTCCTAAGAGATTCGAGGACCTCACCCTTGGCCCTATCTGCTCAACCGATTCAGCGAGGAAAGTCGCTGCATGAACAAGCTTATGAAGCGTTGCGCATCAGCATCTTGTCCGGTGAATTAGCGCCGGGCGATCGCCTGATCGAAACTCAGCTCGCCCAGGGTTTGCAGGTGAGCCGCACCCCCCTGCGTGAAGCCCTGCGCCAACTGCAGCGAGAAGGGCTAGTCACAGCAGACATCAGCGGTGGGCTCCGGGTCACCACCATTTCGGCAGATGACGCCATACAGCTTTACGACTGCCGCCTGGCCCTAGAGCAGCTATCGGTCGCAGAAGCTTGTCAGAACGCCAGCGATGCACAACTGCAGCACTTAGCCGACTTTGTCACCCAGGCAGAAGCCTTAGGTAAGGTACGCACGGCGAAACCCGACAACCTGCAATTGCTAGATCTGGACTACCAATTTCATCATCTAATTGCCGAAAGTGCAGGCAATCAGCGACTTGTCTCGTTGCTAGAACAAGTGTTTGACGCCATGTCCCTCCTGCGGATTCAAACCCTATGCCACAACCCCAACGTTCTCGATATTCGCCTAGAGCATCGGCAGATCTATGAGGCGATCGCCCAACGGGATGTGGCAACCGCCACGGCGGCCATCAAAACACATCTAATTTCTAGTAAAGCCCGTGTTGTAGCTGAGATTCAAAGCATCCATCAGCCCCACCCCGCGAGCAGGGCTGCAAAGCCCACTGAATAGAGGCTGATGATCTAGAGGCTGTCATCAATCAGCCTCTGATATCCCAGAGATATCCCAGAAATCAACCGTCACAGCCCCTCGCCTGGTTTTTGGGTCGGGCGTGGCAACGCTCATAGCATCAGGCGTTTGGTTAGATAAGGCGTTTGGTTAGAAGTGATGACACGCCCTAGGAGGTTTGAATCATACCGTTATCAGGATTCACCAGCCGCAGCAGCTTTTGTTTGATTTGAGCATCAAACACCTCCCACTTCATGCGGGTGTATTCTGTATTCTCGTTAGAGCCAGAGAGAAACCCCATGGGGATCTCGAAGCCGCCCGCCATCGAACGCCCGCCTCCAAAAAAGCGCCCGTGAGTATCTTGCCCGAACGCTTCTTTGATAAACTCATCGGGATCTAACGTGAGCTTGTTGGTTCGCAGAGACCCGACCACAATTTCTAGATCTTCATCTTCGTCATGAACAATGCCATAGACGACTGCGGTGTGAACGTTCTCTTCTGTCACTAAGAAGTCCGCAGCTTGAGGAATGGCATCGCGATCGTCGTACCGCAAGTAGCCCACGCCCGCAATGCAGAAGTTGTTATGAGAAAGACGATTACGGAGCGATCGCTCAATCACATCCATCACCCGCTTCGAGCGTGATGATTGCAGCACCGAATTGAGCAGTTGGCTGTCGTAATAGCGGCTTAGATAGGCCGCCGCCAAAAAGTCTTCTTCTTGCGCCTGCATAAGGCGATTGGTATCGCAGCGCAAGCCGTGCATCAGTGCCGTGGCACACTTCACATGCTCATTGTTGCTGTTGTCAAAGTTGAGCAACCCCGCCTGAAGGTATTGCGTCATGATGGTGGCCGTGGCGCGCGCTTGAGTGCGAATATCAGTGAATTCCGCCTCAATTTCGCCCTGGTGACTGTGGTGGTCAACCACGACCAGCATCGGCAAATTTAGCTCTTGTAGCAGCGGCAACAGTTGAGTGGTGGTGCCTTGGTTGTCAATGAACACACAGCCGCTATAGCTAGAAAGGTCTTTCTCCCTAGCCATTTGCGGCGTCCAGCGGTGGCTAGGCAGGTTCGTAAGTTTGACAAGGGCAATGTTTTCTTGATGGCTTAGAGTGCCTGCATAGACAATGTCGCAGCGAATGTCATATTGCTCGGCAATCAGCTTATAGGCCCAGCCGCAGGAGAGCGCATCAGGATCGGGGAAATCTTGCAGCAGCACCAGATGGCGATCGCCCTTGTGGGCTGTTAGCAACTGCGCTAATTCCTCGGCTCGGCTTTCAGTAATGCGACGGCTATGGGTTGTGGTCAGCGACCAATCCGCTTGCGCAGTTTCCACCGAACTTCTGTCGCGTTTGTTCGTTGAGAGGGACCCTGCAGAATCGGTCATTGTATTCGATCCATTCTGAGACTTGAGAGAATTGGATGGCATAAGCAGTAGGGCTAAGCTGGTCAATGGAGAAGTCCAAAGCCATTTCTTAGCATCAGTTCAAGTGTGCGTTGATTGGTCTCTTCGATCTTCGCAGAAAAACCAGAAAGCGACACCCTATCCCAGGTTCTATTTTTCTCACCTGGGATAGAGTCGCAATCTGTTATGAGGTATACCCTTGTATCTATAATTACCTGAGTTCGACAACGAGTGAAGTGCTGAAAGAAAGGCTGAGGGTTACGCTCAAAGTATTGAATTCTAAGCACCTCAGCCATGTCTTTGAGTCTAGCGCGCCTCGACTTGACCCAAATCTTCTGCG
>JAHHHI010000093.1 GCA_019359435.1 Kaiparowitsia implicata GSE-PSE-MK54-09C | reverse complement strand
TCGATGACCACCTGATGCTCACCGCCGCTGGATTATGGAACTTCTACCTGATGGCCGCTTGAGACCAGCACCAAAACAGAACCACTGCCAGCGAGGGTAGTTCTTTCAGTTATTCCCCAACAGCTCTGTTGTCCGTTGCTTGGCGCTGAACCGTTTGCGATTGATCGCCGCAGTCCGGGGTAAGAAGATTTTGGGCGTTGCATAATGAGGATATGAAATCAGGGTAAAACCAATGGAATGTCCCGAATGTGGCTCAACTAACATCAGTCAGAACGGCAAGCAAAGAGGTAAACAAAATTACCTCTGCAAAGACTGTCGGCGGCAATTTATCGAAACCTATGATCCGCCCTCCGGTTATTCCGATGCGTTTGAGCGCGAGTGTCTCAAGCTGTATGTCAACGGCATGGGATGTCGGGTAGTGTTCTAGACCTGTGTTTCACGACAAAATGTGAAGAGTCCCGATACCCACACTCTGCTCATGGTTCTTGAACCTGTTGGCTGCCCCACTTGTCACACTCCTAATGTCGTCAAAAATGGCAAAAGCGATGAAGGCAAGCAGCGCTATCGCTGTCGCAATACTGAGTGTTCGCGGGCCTCGTTCATCCGCGACTATACCTACCGAGGCTACCTACCTGAGGTCAAGCGACAAATCAATGATATGGCGATGAATGGCAACGGCATTTGCGATACCGCTCGGGTGCTGAAGGTGAGTCCGACGACCGTGATTGAGGAATTAAAAAAACCATCGGCATCTGGAGGCGGTTAACCGGGCGGTGTTAGAACAGATGTCAACGCCTCCCACCACGGCCATGATAGTGCGGGTGGACGAAGCGGAGATGGATGAGATGTGGAGCTTTGTGCAATCAAAGCGACAGCAACGATGGCTCTGGCATGCCATTGACCATCAAACGGGTACCGTGCTGGCCTATGTTTTAGCGCCCCAGGTCGATGTTGCCCTCTCAGCGCTCATGACGTTGCTTGCCCCCTTTGGCATCCAGCAGTTTTACACCGATAGGTAGGGGGCTTACTTGCGATTGCTTGCGCCCGAACACCATACGGTGGGTAAGACGAACACTCAACGCATTGAACGAAAACACTTAACGCTAAGGACTCGGATCAAACGGTTGGCGCGCAAAACCATTTGCTTTTCTAAATCTGTCTTGATGCATGACACGGTGATTGGGCTGTTCATCAACCGCTATGAATTTGGGCGGGCTGTATGACAAGCAATACACAGGTCTAGAACATTACCGGCATTTCTAGACTGACAGCATGTTACGCCTGCGCTGGGGCCATGCGAGGGTTCCAGCGAGAGCGAAGCTCCTCGATGTGCATGTTAGCTTCGTCTTTTTTGAGGTGACGAGGACTGCTCTCAAACGAGAGCGACGAAGGTAGAGCATTGGGCTCATAGACGGTGCGGATGAAGGCGGCGATCGCCCTATAAGACGGCGAAAAGTCTGCATCAGGGCTGACGGTGCTTAGCGCGTCGGCCCCCTGATGCCGCCTTAGCGCGGCCGAAAACAGCCCCGTGCCATCATCAAAAAACCGTTCTGTGGTGATGCCATAGCGCTCATAGGGATGAAACGCCAAATCGTCAGGGGCGATCGCCATCACCCACGACACATAGCTCCAATACTCGCTAAAGGTGCCAAACTCATTGGCAGAGCGCATCATCAACAGCAACCAGTGATCCTCAGACTGAAAGTAGCGCTGCACCTGCTGCTGAAACGCCGCCAAATGAGACTGCTTAAACCACATGTGATGGGGGATAAACGTGCCTTCTGTATCTGTCAGCGGGTCTACCTCTAGCACTGAACGAATCCAGTTGCCCCAGGTCTCGACAATCTGAGGATTGCCCCATTGGTTGTGCTGCAACAGCGCAAACGTATAGCGAGGAGACGCCTGACTCACATCCACCACGGGCCACGTTTCGACCGGCAGCAGGTCACTGTCCCACACTAAATACCATTCACTGAGGTCAGCAATTCCCTCGGCAGCGCCCAGCTTGAGCAACTGTTGATAGAACCAGCCGGGCGTATATAGCGACTTTCCTAAATCCAATACTGCGCAGATGTCGTTTTTGGTCAGACCAGTTTGCGCTTTAAAAAATGGCTCTTCGGGATGGATGAAGAGGGGCGCAGTCTGCCAGTTCTGCGCCTTACTTTGGAGCGATCGCACCTCGGGTTCTGGCGTAATGATGTGGATGCTGCGAGGCGCATAGTGAGTCGTCAGCCCCTCCAACACCGCACGAGTATTCCAGCGTTGCCGAAACAGAGGAATCACAATATCAAATGGAGGATGTGCCATACCGGGACGTTAAATCTGAGAACTAGAGTGTGCAACGATAGAGCGCCGGGCGCGCAAAAGAATCAGAGGATAATGGTGGAATTCTTGCTGCACAAGTGCTCCACCATCATCATTAACGTGATGTGCAACTTTCAATCTGCCCTCATCCCCCAACCCCTTCTCCCAGGTAGGAAGAAGGGGTGCAAGAGTGGCTCAAAGTCCCTCTCCCGCTCTGGGAGAGGGATTTAGGGTGAGGGGGAATCGGTAAAGTTGCACATCGCATCATTAAGGCCTGATTACGACTTGAGTGAGACTTGTCGAGAATGCAAAGGATGCGTTCTACACCCCAAATAGCACTTCAGACGGGCTGTCTTGATAGTCCATAGCAGGCTCAGCGGGGATGTGGTGCGCCACCGTAGAGGGGTCTTCCAATCCCACATCTCGGCAGAGCGGATCGATCCCGTTGCCTTGTCGCGGGTAGGCGAAACAGACCTGCTGATAGCCCTGGATGGCTTGCTGCAGCTCAGCCCGGCTCAGGGAATGGAGGTAGCCGCACTGGCCAATTTCACCTTTGGGCAATGGGGCAACCAAATTGTTGCCCCGCTTTTGCACCATTTTTTCTTGGGCACTCCACAGCGTCTCTTCATCTAGCAACACGTTGTGCCACAAGCTCAGCCCAAAGGAACTGATCAGCCGCAGCACCCGATGAAAATCGTCAGCACTGATCCAACCCTGTTCATGGCTAAGGTAGGCCCCAAAGCCCATGCCAATAGACACGGCATGACCATGCAGCAGGCCCGCTTTGATTTCAAACCCAGGAGACCAGGTGTGTCCATAGGCGTGGGGGCGGCATTGGTGCGTCTCATACAGATTGTCGTATTCGGCTTCTACATAGCTGCGCATGGCAGCGCCCAATATTTTTTGGGACAGGATGCTGGTGCGATCGCCCGGTTCGCACTCAAGGGTGCCAAATCGAGAGGTGATCAGGTCGGAGCCTGCTTCTTCGAGATAGCCAAACAGTTCGGCATTCTTAACCGTGGCCATTTTGATAATTTCAGCGATTCCGTGCCGCAACCAGCCTTCGCGCAGCGTCTTAAAAAAAGAGCGATCGGTGATAGAAAGCACGGGCGCATGGTAAGCCCCAAACAGGTTTTTATAGCCAAAGCCGTCGCAGCAGGTGCGAGGAGACGGCCCCGCATCAATCCCCGCAACGATGGAAGTAGAAAGCATGACATAGGGAGTGTTGCGGTGATAAAGCGCACAGGCCAGCCCGCCCGTATCGGTCAACACGCCGCCGCCGATGATTAGCACGGGCTCATTCCGAGACACCCCAAGCCGCTTAAAGTCGCCGAGCATTCGCTCCACGGTATGAATGCCCTTATCCACCTCCATGGCGCGATACACCAGTTTGTCGAGATGAATGCTGTGGTGGGCAAAGTAATACTCGATTTGCTCGCCGTAGTAGCGCTCTACGTTTTGGTCGATCAGACAAACGCAGCGGCCCGTTGCGGCATACATGTCCCGCAGTACGGTTTGGCTAGGGTCAAGGGAGTTCTCGAGCACTTTAATAGACGTGAAGGTGCTGGAGGTCATCACGGCTTCGATCGTCTGGTCATCGGGTGTGCTTACCACATGGCCCTGACTCTCGCGGTAGCTAGACGTGGGATAAATGGCATGGGGATCAATATCGACCAGCCGAACAGCCAAGTCGCGATAGTAGGCAGCGTCCTCTCCCTGCAAGAGCTGATCAAGTAATTTGGTTTTTCCTAAGTTGGATTGATATAACCGGCTAGCGAACTTAGACCAGCCTGAGCTAGCAGATTTATCGACAGCAAAGATTAGCTCGGCCAATAGCCCAAAGAAGCTGCTGAGAGAAAGATTGAGGCAACTCCGAAGTTTTCGACAGGCCGATAAGCCTTGAATCGCTCCGGCAGCCGCGAAGTCGTATCCCAACTCTTGGGAGAACGCACGGGTATCAATCAAGGTGTGAATCAGCTCTTTGAGCGGTGTGCTGTGGCAGAGAGTGGTCACAGCATGGCCCAACTCGGGGTGAGTCAACGGGGCGTCGTTGCAGGTGTCAATCAATGCTCTAACCGCAGAAATCGTCTTTGTCATGGTGAGTCCTGAAAAAACCTTACGTACCTTGACCGTTAAGGCTCTGGAACTTGAGCGCTTTAGCTATGACGGTGAAACGAGAGTGTCGTCATGAAATCTATGTGGGGCAAATGCCATATCACACAACGAAGCAAAACTCAAGTAGCCTAAGAGCTGTCTGACCATAACTTAACATAACTTTTCTTAAATATTAAGAAAGTGCAGGCTTTTGGGGCGATCGCTCATAAAGACCCATGCTCTTCCCCGCCAACGCTGCCTATCAAGATCGGTGCAGGTTTGCTTGATGGGGGTAGCCTAGTTCACCAGTCACTCGGTCACACTGAGAACCGCGTGAGTTGGCGACATTGCAGGTCTCCTGCTGCGCGCACTTGAATATGGGTAGATCCGTGAGAATGACGTTTGCGCTTTGGGCGATCGCTCCCAATCCAGCCTTGGTGACCCAACTCGGCCGACGCTACCACGGGTAGACCCAATCCAGTCTCTCAGCGCACGCTTGACGCAGATCCGCCACAAGCAGTGTGTGGAATGACGTGAAGGCTAGAGCCCATAGCGCACCTACGTAGGACTACCACTCCTGTAGTGCCGTGAGCTTAGTGCCGTGAGCTTAGCGCCGTGAGCCTAGTTCATGGCTATTATAGGGGGGCAGTTAGGGTGAGTTATCATCGCCTCACCCTACGTTCCCTTCGGCAATGCCAGCAAGCCCGCCGTAATGCTCAGAGCTGGCTGCGTGTTTGGCCGTAAGACCTTACATTTTGGAGTATACGTGCGGTGAAGCTTTATCATCTGTGCTTAACCCAACAATCGCAACGAATTACAAGATTCTGCGCTGATTCATGGCCTGTTTCTGTGAGATGGGTTTACCCGACATCTGCGGTCAACGTCAGTTTGGCAAATGTCTAACCCGTATCGCTCGCGTTACGACAGCAAAGTTTCACGGTGTTTCAACCCCACGGAGCAGAGCTGAAACACCGCTATCGAACTCACATGCGGTTAGGGCACACAGCCTTGCGGTGTAAGGCAAATTATCCCGCTACACACCCGAATTGGGAGCAGGAGACATCGCAGCAGGGCGAGTCCACCCCAAGGTTTGGCGGACTGCCGCGCCTGACGTTTAAACTAGCTGAGCCTAGCGGTTGATTTGGCTAACGGCATTGCGGTACCCGTTGCCATTGCCCTGTTGACGATAGAGTTCTGCAGCGCGCCGCAGGTCTTGCTGTGCGCCAGCGCGATCGCCCAAGTCACGCCGAGCTACCCCCCGGTTGAAAAATGCATCTGCATTAAAGGGGTTGAGTTCTACCGCCCGGTTGTAGTCTTGAATGGCCCCAAAAGAGTCGCCCATGCTAGTGCGGAGTGCGCCTCGGGTAGAGAACGCTTCTGGATCATCTGGGTTAAGAGATAGCGCCTGGGTCAGATCTTGAGACGCGCCCATCGTATCCCCCTGAGACAGCCGCACATCGGCCCGCGCTTGCAGCGCTGACTCCATATTGGGGTCTAGAGTGAGTGCCTGGGTATATTCCAGAATGGCAGCGTTACTGTCGCCCGAGAGTCGATACACATCCCCTTTTGCTTTGAACGCGATGGGGTTGAAGGGGTCAAGGGCGATCGCCCGATCAATATCTTGAACAGCGCGCTCCATTTCTCCTACGGTTGCGCGCACCACCCCCCGGTTAACGTAGGCCAGGTAGTAGTTAGGCTCTAGCTCAAGCGCGCGGGTAAAGTCGTCAAACGCTTCTTGCGGATCGCCCAAGAGGGATGCCACATAGCCCCGACTAAAGTAGGCAATTGCTGATGCATCGCTGCTCACCGCGTCATCAAAATCGAGCAAAGCGGCTTCGGGGTTGCGCAGGGCAAAATGCACCGTGCCCCGATTTAAAAACGCGGCTCCGAATTTTGATCGCGACTCGATCGCCCGAGTAAAATCGCTCAGCGCGGCCTGCAATTCACCCTGTTCGGTGCGAATGGTGCCGCGATGCAGATAGGGGTCGGCGTAGGTGGGGTTAATTTCAACAGCGCGGGTATGAAGGGCGATCGCCCCCGGCATATTGCCCTGAGTTTCATTCACCACGCCTAACAAAAAGTGAGATTGGGCATTGTCGGACAGGTAGGCAGTGGCCTGCTGCAAATCGGCATCGGCCGCAGGATAGTTGCCCAGTTCTAAATACAGCGCCCCCCGGCTGAGGTAGGCTTCGCCATAGGTCGGGTCGAGGGAGAGGGCCTCAGAAAAATCTGCGATCGCCTGGTCGGCATCCCCCAATTCCGCATGGGCATATCCCCGCGACACATAGCCCGGCGCATAGTCGGGATAAATGGCGATCACCTCATCCAACAACACAATGGCATCACTATAGTTTTGCCGCTGAATGTGCTGCAGCCCGTTTTCGTATAGCCGGGTTACATATTCATCTGTAATCGGACGCTCCGTTACAGGCTCTGCCACAGGCACCTGCGCCCAACCTGCTCCTGGGACACCAATTAGGGCGATCGCCACGCCCCATCCTGCCCCGCATCCCGCCCCCCATGCCGCCATTATTCTGGAGATACCACCCATTGCGCCCTAACCCTCCAAGCAACCCATCCATTGCCCCAAATCTTACAGCAATTTTTCGCGATAGCACTCCCTATAATTAATATCAGAGGGGGTGAGACCCCTCAGGCGCTATCCAGGCCAATCTTCAAGAGCACGCCTGTTAGCAACCGCATCCGCCACCTGCAAAAGCCTAACGGGCTGATAGCCGCCGCCGTAGTCTTGACGTCTTGATTGGGGATGGTGCGGGCTTCATGCAATCTCCCAATCGGCCCCAATCGGGATAGATGCAGGACTCTAACTGTTCCATCTAACCGCTTTAACTAAGAGGAGAGAGAGCCTGTGCTTTGTGCTCTCAAATCTCTTAAGAGGGAGTGGCCTCTCTCTAGTCCCGAACGGCATACCGTTAACGCTCTAACATCAAGCTCCTCGCTTAACTGACTACCCAGGGTTAAGAGTTCTGCCGCTGAGGACTAATCATTTATTCACATTCTGACACCTAGAATAAAGGCAATGTATTTTTTTAGACATCCGATCTACTGGCGAAATGAGCGATCGCTCTATGATGAGGGCTTCTCAGCCTGTTGGGCTAATAAATACTGAGAATCTTTCAATACTTTCTTATTCCTGAAAGCCGATGAATTCACTTAGTCGATCAGGCTATCCTGCAATCGTTTGGCATAAATCTAATTCGATATTCCGTAACGCCCTTTATTAAAGATGAATTCATGATTGTGAACTTAATGTAAACCGTAAATTATTCTGCTCATAAAAAACTCGTTAAACTGCAGAAAAGATAGGTCGCTCTGGACTCAAAGCCCAGTTGCATCATGTCCATAGAATTCAATTTTACAGAGTCAGCATGACTTTAGTTGGCCTGCATATCCTCCTTGAAATATATGGAAAAAATAAAGGATTTCGATTCCAAAAAAACGATGCCTCCTATGCAGGGCAAACAACTTACTGGCTGCTGTGATGTTGTACCTCAATCGCTGCCTTCTCTTGGTTTAACCCAAGGAGCTAAGGCCTCACATTTATTTTATATCTGACCCACCACTAGTCTTCCCTGAGTTCCCATGCATTTAGTTCCCATGCATTTACCCTGTCCCGCGTCACCCCTGTTCCGGCTGTATCCAGTGAGTGTTTTGAGCTTTTTAACGCCTGGGTTTACTTGAAGCCCCGAGGCAGATCAGCCTATCAAACATGTCGTCTCGATTCTTCCCATATCTGCGGTACAGATATCGAGAACTAAGGTTTGATGCGTTGTTTCCAGAATCTAGACGCTCATGAATATTGACGAATACACTGCAAACAGAAACAGGGTGATGTGATGGTCATCGAGCCGAGCAATCGAGAACGAACCTCGAATCAGAATTTACAGGACAGGCGAATTGTGCGGAACATTCCACGGGCACAAGAGACCATCTATCGACATTTAATTGCGATTGTTAAGGCTTGGCCGCCTGATGATGTTTTACAAGAGTTTGATCACCTGTTTATTCAGCACTCCAACACGGTTAGCTCTGACATGCTGCCGTCGCTGTATGAAATCGTATTCGCTAACCGAGAAGACGAATTCAGAAATACATTGAAGCGCTCTTGTTACATTTTGATTAATAACTGGGATATTTCCAGAAACCATGATTCGATTCAGAAATTAGTTCAACTGTTTAGCAACTCATTGCTTCACAAGCCCACGGTCTCACCTACGCTCCGACGGTTGAGAAGCTGGCTAAGGCACTTTGTTGCTAGCGATGACTATCGGCAATTGTGTCTGTTTGCGGCTCGTTACGATGAAAAGGCTCAGCAGCACTGGTCAGATCGGTATGTCTCTTACCTGCTGGTGCCGCAATACACGAATCTCAGTAATTCTGTAGAGCAGCGACGGGCGGCACGGGAGTTGTCAAAAAAGCTAAAGGAGCAATTCAAGTTTGATCTGGCGATGTATACCGCGCGATCGCAGTCGTTGGGGGCGATCGCCCACCCGGCCAAGAACCCGACGCGGCTGGGTGACGATGTGCTGCGGCTGATTAAAGTGATTGTGGTGCGCAAGGGCCAGTTTAGCTATGCAAACTTGGCCAGCATCTTTCGGCGGCAAACCCGACAACAAAAATTTCGCGACTTTAAGACCAATCTACTCAACTATCTGCTGTTTGCGTTGGAGCGCAACGAACTGCGCGAGGCTCTACGCACTCACCTATGGCACAAGCTGACGACGCTATATCAAAACCATGATGAGGATATCGTCAATGATGCGCTAACGTTGCGGACTTGCAATCGGGTCATTGAGTTTCTGACCACTGAGGATCATGTTGGGCCATCGCCTCTATTTGTTCAACTTTTGGCGGATGGGAACCCGCTAACGCTAGTGGTGGTGTTGCTCAAAGTGGTGCTGGCCTGCCGCTACGCGCGAACCCATCTAGATGCTCGCATTGCAGACCTAGTGAAGTATTACCGAGATCTCCCAGAGCAGGAGTGCCAGTGGGTGATCAACTTTTTTGAGATTTTTGATATTACGATGGCAATCCACGCTGAAAATGTGGAATTTAATTTGGTGAATATGGATCACGCGGCTACAGATCACGCGACAGCATTTCACTTCACCTCGATACAGCCCAGGGCTGACGCGGCAGAATGGGACGGCTGTCGCATTTTTTCGCAGGTTAAATCGGGGGCGGGAACCGACGCCGAGCTGGACGCACTGGAACAAAAGATGCTGGAAACGCTCTCTGCCGATATTTTGGATGAGCTAGCGTGAGGGGCCAATGCCAGTGGATTCGTTTAGATTCGAGGGCTGTGGGCGAGGGGACTGTGGGTAAGGAGACTGTGGGGTCAGAGGTGTATAGACGCCGCGATCGCACAGTCCCACCATTTGCAACGTTGAATTAAAGATTGCCAAGTTAGCGACATAGCCTGGGGCGATCGCCCCCAGCCGTTGATCTAAGCCGATGGCACGGGCGGGATAGGTAGAAGCCATCCGCAGCGCTTCATCCAACGGAATGCCCACCTGCTGCACGCAGTAGGCGATCGCCTCAATCATTGTCAGGGCAGAGCCGCCCAGGGTGCCCTCTGCCGACAGACACCGGCCATTGCGATAAAACACCTCCTGCCCGCCAATGATAAACGAGTCCACGTCGGTGGTTCCGGCAGGCGGCGTCGCGTCTGTCACCAAAAACAGGCGATCGCCCATGATTTGCTTCGCAAGGGCGATCGAGGCCGGATGCACATGATGCCCATCGGCAATGATGCCAGCGGCAACGCGAGGATGATGAAAGACCGCCCCCACAACGCCGGGACTGCGACCTTGCCAAGGTGTCATGGCATTGAACAAGTGGGTGGCCATGCTGACGCCCTGATCAAAAGCGGCGATCGCCGCTTCGTAGGTGGCGTGGGTGTGCCCAGTCGAGACGGTGATGCCTGCGGTGGTGAGCCGATGCAGGTCGTCTGGCGTCGCTAATTCCGCCGCCAGCGTCACTAACCGCACCCCTTCGCATCCCGCACTGGCGATGGTCTGAAGCATGGCGGGGTCGGGCGATCGCACATAGCGCTCATTATGAATGCCCTTGCGCTGGGGATTGAGGTAGGGGCCTTCGAGATGCAGCCCTAGCACAGAGTCAGGATGCGCCCGCCGATAGTGTTGCACTAGGGCGATCGCCGCCTGCATGTCTTCATCTGATGTTGTAATTAACGTGGGCAAAAAGCTTGTGGTGCCCGACTTAAGGTTAGTGCGATGCATCTGATCCAATGTGTCGGCGGTAATGACGTCGTTAAACATCACCCCGCCGCAGCCGTTGAGCTGCAGATCCACAAACCCCGGTGCAATGGCGGCCCCTGCCATGTCAAGTTCCGGCCATCCTTGCGGCAAAGCCTTGCAGGGCACTACATCCACGACCGTTGTTCCCTCAATGAGCACGGCATGGTGGGGCAACACCTGCTGGCTGGTGTATACGATCGCGTTGGTTAGCGCTAGGGTTGCCATGCGTGTAGTTTGCCTGTGGGGTGTTTGCCAGTGGGGTGGGAATGAGCCGTACAGTCCTGCTCCAAGGCTTACGCTGCGAGCCGCATTCCCTAATTCGTTAAATCTGCCTAATATCAATTCCGAAAATTTGGGCTACAAATGGGGGGCAAGGGGGCGAAGCCCCTTTGTGGGGAACTGCGTTCCCCACTCCCCTCCTCAAAAAATCCGTCATTCTGATTTAGAGAATTGATATAACTCACCTAATTCATTGAATCTAAAAGAGGGCTGTGCTGCTCTAGCTCGCAAAAGTAGCGTACGGTTTTGACCTTCAACTCTAGGGTGGCGTCATCATCACAGACGATGATACTGCGGGGATGAAGCTGTAATGCTGAGACCGTCCATAGATGATTAACGCAGCCCTCAATGGCATGGTGCAGGGCGATCGCCTTGCGTGACCCATGCGCCAAAATCAGCACCTCGCGCGCATCCAGAATGGTGCCCACCCCAACGGTTAAGGCCTCTTGGGGCACCGCCGCCACATCATCGGCAAAAAAACGGGCGTTGGCTTGGCGGGTGCTTTGGGTTAGCGGCTTAACGCGGGTGCGCGAGCTAAGGGATGACCCCGGTTCGTTAAAGGCAATGTGCCCATCTTCTCCAACCCCGCCTACACATAGCTCAATGCCGCCCGCCTGCTGAATTTTGGCTTCGTAGTCTTGGCATTCTTGCAGCAAATCTACCGCATTGCCGTTGGGGATATGGGTCTGATGCGGGGGAATATCGATCAGGTCGAATAAATGCCGCTGCATGTAAGCGCGGTAGCTCTGGGGATGAGACGCAGGCAACCCCACATACTCATCCATATTGAAGGTGATGACATGGCGAAAGCTAAGGTGGCCCTGGCGATGCAGAGCCACCAAGTGTTGATACATGGGAATGGGCGTGCCTCCGGTCGGCAAGCCTAAGACAAAGGGGCGATCGCCCGTTGGGGCAAACTGGTGAATCCGCTGTTGCACATAGCGCGCTGCCCACTCCCCGACCTGCGCTGGGGTCGCGCGAATCATCAATTGCATAGAAATTGCATAGAACAGGGGTCATGAACTCTACCCGTAGTGTCGCAGGCTTTTGCACCCTAGCATCCCCCATAGGACTGACGCAGTGAGGCGATTAATGGGATCGCCCCATATTCCTAGGACGCCGAACGACGTGCGATGGCGCACCGATGGCGACTCTCCACACCATCCTTTAGAGAACGGCCTGAGTGCGGCGAGCCTAAACTGCCGTGAGGCGTTGATTCATCTCGTCAGCATATTGGTCAGCCCCTAACCCCACCAACAGGTGCAGCACGCCCCCTTCCAGCCGCAGAATGCTATTAACTCCGGCTGCTCGCAAGGTGGCTTCATCCACTACATCGCTCTGAGCGACTTCGCTTATGTGTCCTGTCCCTGGCTGCGGCAGTTCAGATTCTCCAGTTATCAGGAGGGTCGGGACGATCCCAACCAAGCGGCGAGTGTTGTCTTCTGCTAAGACCAACAGCAGTGTTTAAGCGAGCGGGATGGGAATTTACGCTGAGCGGTACTAATGCAGTGATTAAACCTCTAACCGCACGGACGTGATCCCATTCCGCAGGGGATATTGCCGCCGCAGCCACGATAACCGCCCGAGTGGCCCTAGGATGGGCACGGACCAATGCAGCAGCGGCAGCACCCAGGGATTGCGGCGAATCAGGATGCCTTGGTGAGCTTCGGCGCGTTGAAGCGCTTGAGCACGAATGATTTCGGGATCGCGCTCTGCCTGAATGTGGGGGAGCGCGGCATCCAGTTTAGCCGTATTGATGGGATGCTGAAGTAGCGGAACCAGATGGTTTGCTGCCACAATCACATCCCGCAGCGCCAGGTTGATGCCTTGCGCGCGCACTGGCGACATGGGATGGGCCGCATCGCCCAGCAGCAGCAGACCCGGCTGCCACCACTGAGGGCAGCGCCCTACGATTACCGATAGCTTCATGGGCGGTTCTAGGGTGTGCCCTTGGGTGCGAAAGTGTTCTGCCAGCCAGCCCAGCCGCAGCCCAGAAAACTCCGCAACCCAGTCGGTCTGCTTCCAGCGATCGCCCGCATCAGCAGGCAAGACCCAGGCAATGTGCAACTTGCCCGGTGCCGCCCCATGAAAAATGCTGAAGACGCGATCGCCCTCCAGCACGGTAGAAAACACATTGTCTTCTACAAACCGAGGATGAGCGGCCACCTTAAACCACAGCACGTCAATGGGAGTGGGTTCCGTCTGTAGCGGTAGCCCGGCCCGCTGCCGCAGGGTAGAACTGCGCCCGTCAGCCCCGATGACGAGATCAGCGGCGATCGCCCGATCGGCTCCATCGCCCTCTTCCCGCACCACGACGCCCGAGATGCGATCGCCCGTCTGCACCACCTCTTTAACCACCCCCCCCGGCAAAAACGTGAAGTGCGCATGCTGCTTCGCTAGGGCCACCAGGTTCTCTAATAAAGGGGGTTGAGATACGAGCGTGCAGGGGCGCGCTGCGCCCAGCGGTTCGTCCACGCGAAATAAGGGGCGATCGCCCACCAAAAATGTCCAGCCTGTCAGCGGTCGATGGGGAATTGCCTCCACCAAATGCAGCAGACCCATCTGCGCCAGCGCTTCTAGCCCGCTGGGCATTAGCCCCTCTCCTCGAAACACCCGCCGAAAATCGCGCGCGGCCTCAATCAGAGTCACGGCAATGCCCCGCTGCACCAACAGCAAGGCCAACGTGGCCCCAGTCGGCCCTGCACCGACAATGATGACCTGGGTTTTTGAGAGCTCCATGCTCATCTTTGGTCTCTCCTCTTGAGCGATGGGTATTGAGCGATGGGATACCGGCTTTGTGAGCAGGAGCATCGAATGACGGGGCGAGATTAGCTACCGAGGATTTGCAGAGCGGGGGGGTTCTTCTCGTTCAAACAGATGGCAGACGCGTTGCTTCAGCAATCCATACTCTAGCCCTTCGACCACCGCTTGATACGAGGCTTCGATGATGTTGGGCGACACGCCTACAGTAGTCCAGCGCTGCTGGCCGTTGCTCGACTCTACCAGCACGCGGGTTTTGGCAGAAGTGCCCGCCCCGCTGTCGAGAATGCGAACCTTGTAGTCGGTCAGGTGGAAGTGGGCGATCGCCGGATATACATTCACCAACGCCTTCCGCAGTGCCGCATCCAGCGCTGCCACTGGCCCGTTGCCCTCTGCCGCCTCTAGGTATTCGTCGCCGCTCACCGCCACCTTAATGGTCGCCAGGGCATCGCTGCTGCCGCCGTTAATCGGCAGCATATCGCACCGCACCTGAAAGCCCTTGATGTCAAAAAAGTTAGGCCGTTGCCCCAAGGCCTCTCGCATCAACAGCTCAAAGCTAGCCTCCGCCGCCTCAAACTGGTAACCCTCATGCTCTAGAGATTTGAGGTGCTGCAAAATCTCGCGGCAGGCAGGATCATCTTTTTGCAGGTCAATGCCAAAGCTGCGGGCCTTTGCCAGCACATTACTCAGCCCTGCCTGCTCCGAAATCACAATGCGGCGCAGGTTGCCGATGTGCTCGGGCTGAATGTGCTCATAGGTCAGAGGATTGCGCTCCACCGCGCTGACATGGATGCCACCCTTGTGGGCAAAGGCCGACTGTCCCACAAACGGGGCATGGTCATCCGGGGCCAAGTTGGCGATTTCGCTAATCAGTCGGCTCGATTCCGTCAAGAGCGCCAGTTGCTCATCGCTGACGCAACGATAGCCCAGCTTCACCTGCAGATTGGGAATGAGGCTGCATAGGTTGGCATTGCCGCAGCGCTCGCCATAGCCGTTGATGGTGCCCTGCACCATCTGCGCTCCTTCGATCACAGCGGCGATCGCATTAGCCACCGCTGTGCCCGAGTCATTGTGGGTGTGAATCCCCAATTGAGGCTTGGGGCTGGGGATTTGAGGGTTGGCCATTGAGAGGGCGGACTCTGACCAACCGGGCTTAGCGGTGGCATCCATCACGGTGGCATCCATCACGCTACGAACAGTGCGGACGATCGTGGCAACCTCGTGGGGAAGGGTGCCGCCGTTGGTGTCGCAGAGAACCAGCCATTCTGCCCCAGCAGCGATCGCCACCTTCAGCGTTTTCAGCGCATAGTCAGGATTCGCCCGATACCCATCAAACCAATGCTCGGCATCGTAGATCACCCGCCGACCCTGGTCGCGAAAAAAGCGCAGCGTGTCGCCAATCATGGCTAGATTTTCGTCCAGAGTCGTCTTGAGGCCTTCCGTCACATGCAGATCCCACGACTTGCCAAACACCGTCACCCAGCGCGTGCCTGCCGACAAGATCGGGCGCAGCATGGGGTCATCTTCCGCCGTGCGACTGGGGCGGCGGGTGCTGCAAAACGCAACAACCTCAGCCTGGCTCAGAGGTTGCTCTTTGAGATGCCAAAAAAACTGCACATCTTTGGGATTGGCACCGGGCCAGCCGCCCTCAATAAACGGCACCCCCAACCGATCGAGTTGGTGCGCAATGCGCAGCTTATCTTCGAGAGAAAGGGAAAGCCCCTCCATCTGGGCTCCGTCGCGCAGGGTGGTGTCATAAATCCAGATGGGGGTGGCAGCAGAATCGGGCATGGCACGCAGGTATGAGAATTCCCCAATTGTAGCGAGGTGCTAGCCGCTCTATGCCGTTTTCTCCCGTTTCTACGGAGTTGTAATACAATTCGCCGCTGAGCGGGCGATCGCCCCATCTACATTTGGGTAAGAGCATTTGGGTGAGAGCTGAGATCAAGCGTTAGCATAAAAGCATACGCGGCCCATTTTCTAGCGTTTTTTGGCAACTCATGCCCATTATCTCTGCCCAAGGCAACACCCTTGAATGCGCCACGGGAGCAAACCTGCGATGGGTGCTACTGCAGGCAGGCGTCGCGCTACACAATGGGCGATCGACGCTCATTAACTGCCGTGGGTTAGGCACCTGTGGCACCTGCGCTGTGGCCATTGAGGGCGCCGCATCTGCCCCCAACTGGAAGGAGCAAGCGCGGCTAGCGCTGCCGCCCCATTCGCCTGCACACCCCCGCCGACTCGCCTGCCAAACGCAGGTGTTGGGCGATGTGAAGGTCACTAAACATGAGGGCTTTTGGGGACAGGGCGAGGCCGTGCAGTGGTCACCGTAATCAGGGCAACGTTGGCTCTGATCAGCCCTGCATCACTCAGCCATTCGTCAGCTATTGGATAGAAATTGGGTAAAACCGGGGGCGATCGCAGGCTCAAACCCCCGTAATCTGCTGAAATTAGATGCACAAGGCGGGCTATTTGCGCGATGATGTTGAAGGGTAGACCGACGGAGGCTTAGGATGGGTGGACTTCCAGAAATCATCGGCTTTTTCATCGTCTTTGGGGTGTTGGCCGCACTGATTGGCATTCTCACCACGGGCGCCATGCGGTTAACTAGCCTGATTGTGCTAACCGCACTCACACTCATTATGGTGGGCACCCCTGATTTTCGAGCGCGGTTGGGGAATGTCCCCATCCTGAATCGTATCTTTGCTACAAACCAGACGCCCACCACTCAAACGCCCACCACCCAAACGCCCACTACTACCTTTCCTGACGAACCTCGCGTGAATGGTACCCCTAGCCCGGGTGGTATTCCACCCACCACGCCCGGGGGTGGGGTGCCGCCAACAGGTACAGGTGTGCCTTCGGGCACAGCCCCGAGCCAAACTCGCCCATCCCCTGTGCCGGCTCGCTGGTAGGCCGTTGCCGCTTCCCTGATGGGACTTTGTATTACGCCCGTGCCTTTATGCCTTTTACAGACGATATTTTAATTATTGGCGGCGGCATTGTCGGGTTGGCGATCGCCACTGAACTCAAGCTCCGGGGCGCATCAGTCACCGTCCTCAGCCGAGACTTTGAGCAAGCTGCCACCCATGCTGCAGCCGGAATGTTAGCTCCCCACGCCGAAGCGTTTGCGTCTGGTGCAATGCAAGACATCTGCCTGCGCAGTCGTGCGCTCTATGGTGACTGGGTCGCAAAGCTCGAAGACCTCAGTGGCGAGTCAGCAGGCTACTGGCCCTGCGGCATTTTGGCACCCACCTTCGCCCCGGTAGACGAGAACTCCGACTCTAGCCCGCCACACCTGACAAATGCGCCGCATCAATCCCCTGCATCTAGTTCATTCAAGTCACTAGATGCGCTGCAGCGTTCTACACCCACCCCACCCAATGGGGCTGCCACATCCCCCGCTGGAGCGTTGTGGCTCAGTGCTGAGGCAATGCACCAAGCGCAGTCGGGGCTAAGCCACGCCATCACGGGCGGCTGGTGGTATCCCGAAGATGGGCAAGTCGATAACCGGGCGCTAGCAATAGCACTGCGGGCAGCAGCCCGTGCCGCAGGCGTGGTCATTCGTGAGGGCGTTGCCGTCACGGGTTTAGAACAGCAGAGCGGGGCATTCAACAGCGGCAGCTCGCAGAAAATCGCCTGCCTCAAAACCAGCGAAGGCGACTGGCAGGCGGATCATTATGTCTTAGCGACCGGAGCCTGGACGTCAGACCTGTTGCCCATTCCCGTCACGCCGCGCAAAGGGCAAATGCTGTCGCTGACGATGCCCCCTGGTTATGCTCATGGGTTGCCGCTGCAGCGGGTGCTGTTTGGCGACGATGTGTACATTGTGCCGCGGCGCGATGGGCGCATTGTGATTGGGGCCACCAGTGAAGCGGTTGGGTTTATCCCCGGCAACACCCCAGCGGGCTTGGGTGCATTGCTGCAAGCCACGATCCGCCTATGCCCTGGCTTAGCAGAGTTTCCCATCCAAGAGCGCTGGTGGGGCTTCCGTCCAGCCACCCCCGATGAGCTGCCAATTTTGGGCAGCAGCCTTTGCGATAACCTGAGTCTGGCCGTGGGGCATCACCGCAACGGCATTTTGCTGGCTCCCATTACGGCGCAGCTTCTGGCAGATCAAGTCTTGGGGCACTCGACCGTACCGTCTGAGAGAGAATCGCCTGAGGCTCTGCTCTCAGCTTTTTCTTGGCGGCGCTTTGTCCATTCCCCAGTGCCACCCGCTGCCGCTGCGTCGATCCCACAATTTCTGCCATCTCGGTCTTCCTCGTCAACGCCTTCGTCAACGCCTACCATGCTGCACTATCCCACTCTTGTTGATGCTGTTCAGTTTACTGAATCTTCTGCACCCGCACTCCCAGAGGATGCGCCTCTCACCATTGCGGGTCGCACCTTCAGGTCTCGTCTCATGACCGGCACGGGCAAATATCCTGACTTTGACACGATGCGCCAGAGCGTCAGTGCCAGCGGCTGCGAAATTGTGACGGTGGCGGTGCGTCGGGTGCAAACCAAAGCACCTGGGCATGAAGGCCTCGCCGAAGCGCTCGACTGGTCAAAGATTTGGATGTTGCCCAATACTGCAGGCTGCAAAACAGCGGAGGAAGCGGTGCGGGTAGCGCGGTTGGGGCGTGAGATGGCAAAGCTACTGGGGCAAGAAAACAACAACTTCGTCAAGCTGGAAGTGATTCCCGATGCGAAGTATCTGCTGCCAGACCCTATCGGCACACTTCAGGCGGCTGAGCAATTGGTGAAGGAGGGGTTTGCGGTATTGCCCTATATCAACGCTGACCCCTTGCTGGCTAAGCGACTAGAAGAGGCTGGCTGCGCAACGGTGATGCCGTTGGGGTCGCCCATTGGCTCAGGGCAGGGCATTCAAAACGAGGCCAACATCCGCATTATTGTGGAAACGTCTAAGGTGCCTGTGGTGGTGGATGCGGGTATCGGCTCCCCAAGTGAAGCCGCCCATGCTATGGAACTGGGGGCTTCGGCGTTGCTTATCAATACAGCGATCGCCCAGGCAAAAAATCCAGTTGCCATGGGTCGGGCGATGGGGCTGGCAACGGTGGCTGGGCGGTTGGCGTATCTGGCAGGGCGCATTCCGATCCAGAATATGGCCAGCGCGAGCTCGCCCCTCACTGGCACGATTACTAGCTAGCTCAGGTAAGGGTCTAGTTAGATCTAGTGCAGTCGTTGAGTCGATTAAAGCCGATAATTGTGCGGCGTTAACGGCAGGGGCTAAAAAAACTAACCTGTAACCTGAGTTCGGGATAAGCTCAAAGCCTTAATGTGCCGTGCGCGACGCGCACGGCACATTAAGGCTTTTGGGGCATCGCGCGTCGCGCGATGCCCCAAAAGCCTCTTAACCCGAACTGACGTTAACCTGTACTGATCGCTTCGAGATTAGTACAGGTTAGGCCTGTGCCGAACTGACGTAGGAATTAGGAATTAGGTCGCCTTTGCCGTCATAGGATTGGTGCGGAAGGTGACATTGACCCCTTCTTGCGACTGTTCTAGCACCAGCATAGGAGTCGGCTTCGCCTTTTGATCCCAGTGAATAGAAGCAATCCGTCCCTGAATCGTAGGCTGCCAGTTTTCATTCTCTTCTGCATCCTGGCTCATAAACTTCTCCAGACATTGAATAATCTGGTTCACGGTGACAGACGTTGGTTGTGCAGGCAACTTTGCTAACTTGACTTGAATGCGAAACAGAACTGCTTTTTTGCCACCGGGTGTTTCTGTCAAGTCATATTCTACATCAAACATTTCATCGATTTGGCGTGGTGTGCTGGCGATACCCAGCGTCCCCTGTTCTGCCTGACTAGGCCGCAGCGCCACAGTAATCTTTTCTTTGATCCGAATTTTGATCTGGTTGATGATGGAAAAGTGGAAGGTGCCTTCGTCCATTCGCATTCGCAAATAGTCGAGGTTGAATTCGCGGGAGTGGATCAAGTCGGGGTTTTTCTCCATCTTGGCGATGGTGTTAAGCGCCAGCTTGAGTTTCTTTTGCAGTTCGCGGTTTTTGTATTCTTCGAATCGTTTGGCCTTGCTAATCTTGTCGTACACAATTTTGGAGTAGATGCCCAGACCAATCAGCAGCAGCAGCAACCCAAGTGTGGAGTGCATCCAAACTTGCCCTGGACGCTGCCCCACGGGTGATGTGGCTTGAGCCACCACTGGCGTTGAAGGGATGAGATGGGCTGACATGGCAAATCAAGTCTAGGAATGGGTGTTGTACTTTCAGAATGCCCCTCTTTTACACTTTTCCATCAGTCTAGATGAGGATATGCTGTAATGTTTTCGTAATAGTTTTATGAGGCGATCGCCCTGCAAAACCAAGCTAAAGTGAACCTGGTGCTAGTTCTCTTAACGGCAGCGTATCCAAGTGCTGACCGAGCACCCAGATCATTCCCAGACGGTAGTTCTAAACAGAAACCCTCTAAAAATCAAAGTAAATATAGGGAGCGCTTTCGCTAGGGGCTAGCAGCCAAGCCGCTAGCAAACACGTAGGAATGAGCAACAGTTTGAGCGCCAAGCTCAGATGCAGCTTCAAGCCTCGGTGAAATAGGTAAGCAACGCCCATGCCTACAAACACAGCCCCAACTTGTAGAGCTATAGTCGTGCGATCGCTCCCCAGCGCATCCACATACACCAACTGCCCAAATTGCAGATCAGCTCGATAGCCCCACAGCCGCTGCATCACCAGCCATGATTGGTTTAGGTTCGGTAGCCGGAAAAAGACCCAGGCGAGAAAGACGGCCAACTGTGTGATCAGCCATCCCAACACAACGCCTGGTGTGGATTGCCAGAAGTGGGCGATCGCCCCCCGCTGCTTCGCCCACGTATCCGTTAGCCGATGCACCACCAAAAATAGCCCGTGCAGCCCCCCCCACACCACAAAACCCCAAGCAGCACCATGCCAAATGCCCGCAATCAGCATAATCAGCAATAGGTTGAGGCAGGTGCGCCCTAGCCCCCGGCGCGAGCCGCCTAGAGGGAAGTACAGATAATTGCGCAGCCAGTCACCCAAGGTCATATGCCAGCGCCGCCAGAAATCAGCAATGCTGGTGCAAAAGTAGGGGAAATTGAAATTTTGGGGTAGCTCTAGCCCTAGCAGCAGCGAAGCCCCCCGTGCCACATCCACATAGCCACTAAAGTCGAGATAGAGCTGTAGACCATAGGCGGCGATCGCCAACCACAGGTCACCACTCCCGGCCCGCTCCACATTGTCAAAAATCAAATTAACGGGTGTCGCCAAGTGATCCGCCAGCAACAGCTTCTTGACAGCCCCGCAGGCAATCAGCCAAATGCCTTCCACAATCTGCGGTGTGCGCGGAAACCGCAGCGTCGGGAATTGCCCTACAAAGGGATAGAACCGCGTAATTGGCCCCGAAATCAGCTTCGGGAAAAACAGCTTGTAGGCACTGAACTTGAGCCAATCTACCGTCGGCGGAGCACCCCGATACACATCGATCAAATAGGCAATGCACTCAAAGCAAAAGAAGCTGATGCCCAGTGGCGCAACCACATGCCGCCCAAACCAAGCGGCCCCACTCTCAGCCCCCGGCACCCCCAGCGCTCCGCCTACATCCGTCAGCAAAAACGGGACATACTTAAAGCCTAGCAGCAGCAGCACATTTAGCCCAATGCCAAACACCAGCAGTCGGCTGCGGTTGCGGTTCCAGTCTTGCTGAGCAAACTGCCAACTCTCGGGTTCCATTTCCCCCGGTGCGGGCTCTACGGGCACCTGCAACGATAGGCCCAGCCAATAGGTGATGAACAACATCACCAGCAGCAACGGCACATATTGAACTTGCAGCGAACTATAGAAGACGAGGCTAGAAATCAGCAAAATCCACAGCTTGAGCCGCCCTTCTACTGACCAATACAGCCCCAGCACACTCAGCAGAAACAAACCAAACGTAATCGACAAAAAGTTCATAATGGCGACTAGTAGCAATCAACTGGCACGTGGCACCCTTCGACGACTAACTGTATCGCAGCCCCGCCAGCCTGACACATCTTGTTTAGCACATCTTGTCTTGACCTTACTGGTTTAAGTGTTGCTGAAATGAGGTATGAACTTTCAAAAACAGCAACCTCTCCTAGCCCCTAAATCCCCCAATATTAAGGGACTTGGAAGACTCTTGCTTCCCCAGCATTGGGGGTTGGGGGGCAAATCATCCCTGCGTTAAGCAACGTCGGCTTAATCCAATAGGCTTTAAGGCAACGCGACTGACGAGAGATCAGGGGTTTCCAGAGATGTGTCAGGCAGTCAGGCCGCACAGTACTGCCTGCTGATCCCAATCTCTAGGCTCACGCTCAGTACTGGTGCACCAATGGCACTACTCGTCTTCGCTTTCTTCGCGCGTGGGGCGCTGCTCGTAGATCACAAAGACGGTTTGTGCCACAACTGTGCCAATCACCGTGCCGCCCAGCGCTACCATCACTTGAAATCAATCTAGGGCAATCAGTCGCTCTGTTTCAATACTCCTCACTATCGACGGGTCACGCCGAAACTCTGCTGCCAGAAAATCGAATCGAGATAGCATCGGCACGCTAATATCAATTCTGGCTAAAATCCTTATTTCATAAGCGCTTCATCGCGCGACCCAGAAACAGGCTAGGGGACTGCAACTGGTGATTTTTGGGCCGTCAGCGGTCAATGGATGACAGCCCTACGGGGTATCGAACTCGCGTCCAGTTAGTCCGTTTGCCCCATTTGGCTCAGGCTGAAGCGCGCAGAAATCTAGGCCAAGAAAAATATAGTCATAAAGCTCCGTGCCAAACCAGGTTTCCCAAACGGGCTGAAATGCAGGCGAGCTGATGAACTGGTTAACCGTAGAAGTCCATTCGGCATCGCCTTCGGGCAGGATGAGGCCATAGGGCTCGCAGCTTAGCGGCGTTGCTGGGGAGAGTTGCACCGTGGCTCCTAAACCCTGCTGCTCGGCTTCGGCCAACAGCAAGATGCCATCGCCTGCAACGGTATCGACCACTTCTTGCTGTAGCGCCTGCACCTCGCTGCCGCTGCCTTCTAGGGCGACGACTAAGGCATCGGGATAGCGCTGCCGCACAAACCGTTCAGTCGTCGTACCGCGCTGGACACCCACGCGCAGGTTTTGCAATCCCGATAGTGGATCAATCTCATCCCCATTTGCGCTCGGCACGAGGAAGTGCGTCCCTGTCAAGAAGAAGGGGGTAGAGTAGGCCACGCGGGAGTCTTCGGCTGGGATGCTATTGGGGCCGCACTCTACCTGCGCTGCGCCACGGCGCACTAAATCAACACGCGTGTCCAATGTAGATACAGCAACCACCTCCAGCTCTACTGAGCGCCCTAGCTGTTGCTCTAAGTCAGCAGCAAGTTCTGTCAGCAGGTCTAAACAGAACCCCGTAAGCTGGCCGTTGCTCCCGATATACCCAAAGGGTGCCGCATCTTGCCGGATGGCGGCGCGCAGTTGGCCGGTTTGGGCGATCGCCCCCAACACAGGATTTCGCGTGGTGGATGCCACCGCAGGCAACTCTGGAAAAATCGGAATCGGCGGCGGGGCCTCATAGGCCAGCTCCAATTGCTCTGGGGTGAGCGATCGCACCAGCAACAGATCTAACCCCTCGCGACTCGTCGCTTGCACATAGGAAGCAGTCAAGTAGTCAGCAAATTCTGGCCGATCGGCCAGATGCGCCTGCATAAACGCCAAGCTCAGCTCTTGCACATAGTCGCGCCCTAACTCTGGTTCTGCACCCGCCAGCAGCAACGACAACTGCTGAGAGGTTGGATCAGTGTTAGTGGGGGTGGCATCGGCCACCACATGACCACTAGGCACCATCACCGCCAGATACTTGGGCTCAGTCGTCAGCCACAGAAACGGGTGAATTTGCTCCTGCACAATCGAGGCAATAAAGTCATTGCTGCCCGCCGAAATCATCGTCGGCACCTGAATCTGACTTAACCCCTCAGGCCCCAAGGCCACGCTCGTGATGGGGCTAATGGCATAGGCAGCCTGAATGCGCTCATCCCGAAGGGGATACGCATAGGGCGGCAGTCGGCTGGCAATACACTGCAAAATGGGGGCTGCATTCAGCGAAAATAGCGGCTGGCTGCAGGTCTGCTGCAGCCGAGGACTGTTGAGGGGTGCGCCTGCTAACGCCAGCGCCGTATAGCCGCCAAAGGAATGCCCAATGACCCCCACCTGTTGCAGGTTCATCCGCCCCGTCCACTCCGGATCACGTTCAGCCAGTTGTTCCAGATAATCCAGTGTGAATTGAATATCCAGCGGGCGATCGATGTATTCTACCGGGTTAATGTCGCTGCCCAGCACGCCGTCTAGCAACGCAGTGCGGGCTTCTTCACCACTGCCGATATGGTCAGGAATGACAGCGACAAAGCCGTGGGTCGCCAAGTGCTCTCCTAAATACGCAAAGGCAGAGCGAGTAGACCCTAGCCCATGCGAAATCACCACTACGGGCGCAGGTTGTGTTACCCCTATCGGCAAAAACACGTCTACTCCAAACGGGCGTTCAATTGCAGCTCCATTGAGAGATTGGCGATCGCGCCGCAACTCCAACACCCGCCGCTCAACTCGGAACTCACCGCGTGTTGCTAAATTCGCCATACTGGTTGGATCAGCCACGGGCTCAGCGACACTTTCTGCCACCATGGCTTGGCGAACTGCTTCAACAGAAGAGTCGCGATAATCCAGCACATTCCCAAATTCACGCCACAGCGCCAGCAGTTGCCCCGCATTCAGGCGCACGCTATAGCCCGGAAAGCGCCGCAATACGTTCACCACCGTCATGCCTTCGGGATCGCTGGCCGCCAGCAACAATGCCCCACGCAGCGCATGAAACCCATCCAAATTATTGTCAGTGCGGATAATTTGCCCCAGCTCCCGCAGCGTTCGCTCACCCATTAACGAGTAAGAAATCTGAGAAATCACCTCAGGGGATACGTCTAACCGCCGTTGCAAAAAGCTGCGGAACTCAGCCTGCCTACGCTCATCCAATCGCTGCAGATAAAACCGTAGCCCGCCCGTTGCTTCCCCAGTTTTTGCAAAGGTGTCTAGTTCTGCAACAGAAATAGAGATTTCTAACGGGGCTAGCGTCAGGCGAATGCGTTCCGCAGCGCTAGCGGGTTTCGACGCAGCCGGTAGAAACAAGCCCAGGCTAGCCAAAAGTCCCACAGTTACTCCGCAGAGCGATCGCCGCCCCACTCTATGCAACTGGCTAAACGTTGTTGAAAAACCAGACAGCCCCATTGTGCGCGCCTCAATAAGTAGCGAGAAGTAGCGAGTGCTCTGCGGCTTCAGTTTACCTAGGTTTGTGAGTAGTCGGCGCGCGAAGGATGCCAACTCTCCACAACCATGGGCGGGTTTATACCCTACACTTCTCAATTCATTGCCCGACATCCGCAGCCGAACTCTCAAGAAACTTCCTCAGGTACAGGTTGAGGGATCAAGTTAAAACGAGCTTGAAGTTTCTGACCTGTCTGACACGGTGCGCAGCACTGGGTCAGCCGCTCCTAAGAAACAAAGTCCATGGGTGAGGCTGCAATCCCTGCTAGTCCGACCTTTTCTTTTGTATCTTTGCCTCTTCTTGCCGCGCTGGTATTGGAGACTGACGTGAGGTTAATACACTCAACAGTTGCGATCGCGATCGCCCTCGGCACCATACTAGAACCATGCCTAATAAGCGTGTTCCTTGAGCCTCATTCAGAGCGGTGGAGCGACCTTGGGCCGACTACTCAGGCAGCGTAAACGACTGTTCAGCCATGAATTCTTGGAACGATTTCAACGGCGTGGAACGAGCCGCAATGGGCTTAAGGGTCTCACTGCGAAGGCTCACCCAAATGCTGCAGCTTTGCGCGTCTATCGTGACGATGACGTTCTCATGCAATACCATTTTGCAGGCGTAATGATAGACCCGCGCTCGTAGAGCAATGCCTGCGGAATGCAAGCGATAGTACAGCTCACTGCGGTGATACATGCCGTCTTGGATGCTGTGGTCAAACCAAAATTTAAATGGAGAGGCATCTCTTTCATCAAGAACGGGCGGCAACACAGATTTAGCTCTGGGTGAAACAGCAGGATGAGATACGGCAGGATGGGATAGCGTTTACAACCTATGCTCAGAGCAGGCTGCAAACGCTAATCTCTAAATTCTCAACGTAACCAGTCGATATCCAAGGGAATCAGATGGATAAGCAGTCGATCACAAAGGGGAGCACTGCGTTAAGAGCTGTCTTAAAATCTCTTGAAATGCAACCGTCAGGGCAGGATCTCATCACTGGCAACTAGCCACACCCCGCTGAATGAATGGCTCCAACCCCTTTGCCTGTAGTCTGGCATAGCGTGAAGCGTGTACCGATCACACAGCCTGCTGCATCTATCTAGCTCTACTGCACAGGCGATCGCCCGTGCATTTAAACACATTTGAACACAGGGGTTACACCTACGTTGCCCAAACTCTACGCAGAATTATCGGGCATCTAAGGGTGTGGATATTGATGCTGCCGAAGATTGCCGAGGGCCATGGGTAGGGTGGTTCTGCCACAGCTCGTCGATGGTGACAAATTCATAGCCTTGGGCTTTGAGCAGAGGAATAATGCGGGCGGCGATCGCCCTAACATCCTCACCGCCACAGTAACCATCGTGCAGCACAATCAGCGACCCATCGCAGACTTGGCTCATCACCCGACCAACCACGACCTCAATGCCAGGACGCACCCAGTCCTCGGGCACCACACTCCACATGACTGGGCGAAAGCCCCACTGATCGAGCCGCTGCAGCTGCGGCGGCGTAAACAGGCCATTAGGCGGACGCACATCGCAAATAGCCTGCTGCACGAAACTTAGATCGAGATGGCAGGCGCGGGCGATCGCCTCTTGCGTTTTCTCTAAACTGGTACGGATTTCTGCATTCGTCAGCATGGGGAATGACCGATGGGTGTAGCCATGCAGGCCCATCCAGTGCCCCCGTTGATATATCGCTCGGGCTACCTCTGGCGCATGATCGACACACTGTCCCAACAGAAAAAAGCTAGCAGAGATCTGATGATCATCCAATAAATCAAGCAGCGGCTGAGTATGACGAGGATGCGGCCCATCGTCAAACGTGAGAGCCACCACGCGCTTACCCGACGACCCCGACCATAAACAGGCCGGAAACGTAGGCTTCAAAATTTGATGAAGGTATGGATAAAAGAGTGCAAACTCCATGTGCTAGCTTTCTGCATTACAGGTCTGACGTGCCCAAGCCGATTGTACAAGGGATGTCAGCACATCGCTGCTCAAGGGTTTGACCAGAAAACCGTCCAATCCAGGATTTTCATCTTGCGGGAGCCAGCTAGGCGACTGAGAATCTGTGAGTGCGACGATGGTCGTGCGGTGCGCCTCAGACAGGTTCCGCAGTCGTTCTACCAGTACAGTTGACCAATTTTGCTGTTGCCCGCCCAGAATGACTAGGCATGGCGGCTCTTGCTGCGCTCGCTGCATCATTTGATCGGCAGAGGCGGCTTCAACCATGTCGTAGCTCAACCGATTGAAGAGCGATCGCAACACCTGCAAATCATCAGATGAAGGCTCTAATACCAGGACGTAACGCTGTGCCAATTGCATAGTAAACATAGAAAGTCCTGACAAGGTATTGCTAATATAGCGACGATTTACTCCCCGCTCAGAACCCTTATATCTCCTGAAACCTAGAGCACCAGACCGATGCACGTAAGAGTAACCATCAATTCAACTTTGGTTTTTCTTAGTCTTCTATTCAAAGGCAAAAACAGTCGGTATTAACGCTAAATATTGCGTAACAAGCCGACATTTGATGACATAAAACTCACAAATAACTGAACATTTCCATTGAGATGATTGCTGCTAAAAAAACCAGTCAACCATAGGATTCAACGTTAGTTCGAAGGAGGAAGGGTTTGGCACACCGCGCGACATGCATGAACTAGCGAGGGTTTAAGCGTATCCCAAACCCCTAAGAGACAACTTCCATGAGTAAAGCTGAAACCTTTGGTAGTCAGACCTTTGTTTCTTTGCACCTGCCCGCCCCCCGGCCTTAGAGTCTGAGGGTATTGAAGGGATGATTGTGTGAAGTAAGGGCCGCGCTTCTGCTTCACACAATCATGACCCGTCTAGGACTCCCTTTTTGTAGAAGGACGTTCTGCAGGTATATGGCAGAAAAGACAGCCCTAATCCGGTCGAATCCGCAGGATAGGGCTCCAGTTAGCCTCAGGTGAATCCAGCCCTAGTCTGAGTGGCAGCGCCCGTTAGCCGGGGCGCTAGGCGGCACATCTAGCGCTGGGTTCGCGGCAAAAAAGCCGAGCGGCTTTAGCATGAACCCAGAATAGGCTGTGGGCATCACCGGCCAATCTTCGGGTCGGGCAATATGGTGATGCCCAAACACATACCACACCACTACATCAGTGTTTTCAATCTCCCGATTGGCCTGCGTCCACTGGGGCAAGCCCTCGCCACCCGGGTGCTGATTCGGATATTGCCCCGCAGGATAGCGCTCCTCTTCGGCATAGGGCGTCACCCATAGGTGCTGATTCATAAAGCCTGCCCGTTTTAGGATAGGTGCTTCGGGATGGGCAAACGGCAACACGTTTTCGCCAGGGATGAGCTTAAACCCCACGGGTTGACCCAGCCGATTTGTGACTGAAGGATTGATGACTTTCCAATATCGGCCCGATAGCGGATCGACGACCTGCTGGGCTTCTTGCTCGGTTTTAAGCGGTGTGGTCACTGCATAAAATCCATTCATCATGGGGTTGTCAGGCCCAGGGGGTTCGGCTTCGGTGTGGACTTCGCAAACCGTGTTGTCGCAGCTATCCACATCAAAATCTAGCCGCATGCAAAAGATGTGCTGATGGTTAAGCGCGTTGAGGCCGGGGGCAACTTCTACCCCATACGTTGGTTGTCCGGCCATCGCACCACACAGCAGAATGCCCGTCAGCTTAACTTCATACTGAATTGTGCCGTCTTGGTAGAAGTACCAGAAAAAGCCGTATTCATAGTTGTCTACTGTGGCCACAAAGGAGAGGGCTAATCGGCGCGATCGCCGCACCTCCACACTGTCTCGCCGCCAGTCCGTGTGCTTCCACAACATCCCAACGTCTTCTTCATGCAGACACACTGCGTTTTCAGTAATGGAGACATTTCCCCGGCTGTCTGTCAGTACGGCATCAAAGTAGAAGATCTCGCCCAGGCAGTCGCAGCCCAGCGTCAGAGAATTGGCCAGCATGCCGATGCCATGTTCGCCAATGTCGAAGGCATTTTTGCGATAGTGCTGCACTCGGGGGTCGCCATAGGGCACTACCATCTCTGCCATCGACGCGCGATAGAGAATAGGGCGCAGCCGTCCCTGATCGTGATACCCCACCTGATACAGCACCAGTCCCTCACGGGGGTTAAAGCCAATCCGCAGATCCCACTTTTGCCAGCGAATGTGGTGCCCATCTACCGTGAAACTCGGCCCCTCGGGCTGCGTAATGTGCAGCGGTTTGATGTCAGTTCGCATATCGGGAAAGAACTGCGCTTCATATTCACCGGGGTCAGGGGGCACGGGCACCACGCCCCAATCTTCGATGCGTATCACCTCCATCGTGTTGAGGTTGATGACGGGAATCAGACCATCAATCGGGCGGGAATAGAAGTTGCCCTGGGGGGTGGCTCTCAGGTAGCAGATGGCGCGAGACAGCCGCACGCCTACTTCATCCTCAAAGCCAAAGTGGCCCGGTGCCCAAGGGTCAACTACGACCAAATCCAAATCGGTGATGCTACGTTTTTCTAACGCGGCTAAAAAGTCTGGGTGGCGCTTTACGGCCTCCTCTGCTTCTGACAGTTCATCAGCCATGATGTTGGGCTGAATACCAGGGCGATGGGTCCACGCTGTGACCTTGCCTTGGGTGAGGGAGACCACGGCTTCATAGGTATGGTTGGTGGCATTGTCGAGCAGGATCAAAAAGGCTTCGCGCTCGATTTCATCCCCGGGCTGGTATGAGAGAATCGCCGCTTTGGCGGGTTCTTTTAGGGTGACGCACGGAGTGCGAACGCTGCTGCTCAGGCTTTTTCCCTGGCGGGCGATCGCCACGGCCTGTTCAACTTCAGCCACAGTTAACGGCTCTAACGGATGCAGCATAGCCCCAGTAGCAGACGAGACAAAATCTTGAGTGGTGGTCATACACGCTGATTAATTGAGAATGATGAGGATGAGATTGGGAGCATTAGTCCTAGAGCTATTGCGCTAGAAGCGCGGATGGGTTGTGCGAGTGTCGTGAGCCTTCCTGGGTTCACCACACTAGTCGTCCTGATTAACCCAATGGGTGCGACAACCGTTGCAGACAGGCTTAAGCCAAAGGCCACAGTGCTTGCCCCAACTGACTACGCTATCTCATTTGGCTAGTTCACGGGGGTGAGGTGTGTAACAGGTTGTGTGATTCTCACTCTATTATCGTGAGTCTATTTCTTGGCATGGGCATGCTAGGGCGGTAGATTCGTTTTCCCCCATTGCCCCCGTATGACAAATCCACTGTACCTTTACGGCATTTTCCCCAAACCTGGGCCGCAACAGATTGATCTAGCCGGGTTGGATGATCAGCCTGTTCAAGCGCAAGATTTAGATGGGTTCATCTTCCTCTATTCTGAAGCGGCATCGCTCAAGGCAGATGAGGAGAAGACACCTGACGGTAAGCCGAAGAAAAAGAAAGTGTATCTTGCCAGTCGACGGAATCTGATGCGTCATGAGCGGGTGCTAGAAAGCGCAATGGAGCAAGGTTGTCGGACGTTGCTGCCGCTGCAATTTGGGTTAGTGATTGAAGACTGGCAGTTGGTGCGATCGCAACTGACTCAGCCCCAGGGTGATGCGCTGAAAACCCTATTTTCTAAGCTGGAGGGGCACCGCGAGGTGAGCGTTAAGCTGTTTTGGGATCAGCCCCAAGAACTGCAACAACTGATGCAAGAGAATACCGACCTGCGAGCAGAGCGCGATCGCCTTGAAGGCAAAACCCTCAGCATGGACGAAATCGTCAAGATTGGGCAGTCGGTAGAACAAGCCATGGGCGATCGCCAGCAGCATATCCTCAACGCCTTCCGTACTACTCTTAACCCTTTAGCGACCGAGGTGGTTGAAAACGCCCCGATGTCCCCTGAGATGATCTTCAACACTGCCTACCTGATTCCCTGGAATGACGAAGCTGCATTTGGGCAACATGTAGAAGCACTCGATGCCCAGTTTGAGAGCCGCCTCAAAATTCGCTACAACAATTTCACGGCACCCTTCAACTTTGCCCAACTGCAGTAGCCTGATAGCGCAATCGCCCAGCTTGAGGTCACTGGAGTTGGTTTTCTGCCCGCCGCAATTATACTCACTCCTGCTTCACTCCTAATTCGTCAGGGCGATCGCCGCTAAAGATCGGCCTTCCTACCTGCTTTGAATTGGGGACGTTGAATTCGGAGTTAGAATCACAACCCCTCGCACACTTTGCCCCTATCCACGCGTTACCCAAGGTATCTCCTCATGTTTTTTGATCTCCTCTTGGCTCCGGTGATGGCTCCCGTCAATGGCCTCTCGTGGATTGCCGAAAAGATTCTAGATCAGGCAGAACCCCACCTAGACGAAAGAGAAAATCTGAAAAAGCAGCTTTTAGCTTTACAACTGGCCTTTGACATGGGCGATGTCCCCGAAGAGGAATTTGAGGCGAAGGAAGAAGAACTGCTGCTAGCCATTCAGGATATGGACATGGAAGATGAGACAAGCCTGGTCGCCTAAGAGCACCCAAGAAGAGACCCAGTCATCCTTTCGGGTTTCCTGCGAGAGCCCTACAAAGGTCTCCTTAAACGCTGCTCAGGCGACGCTGGCTATGCGAATTGCCTACAGCCAGGATAAATGAGTCGCTGAAGCTTAGAGAACTGGCATACCGAGTCCCATACTCCTGGTTTCACATTCATCAATCTATCGTCAATCTATCGTCAATCCATAGAGGCGAAAAGCATCTGCGCTGCCCCAAAACCATTGATGCGCCGTACAGGATGTGTACGGCGCATCAATGGTTTGCGCTTCTTCCCAACTGACGGGAAAACACTAACGCCCGCGATCGCGCTCTAGGTCAAACACCACTTTTTCGTAGCACCAGTCTTCTGAACGGTCGGGATGTTTGAGCAGCATAGCCTGCACCAATCGATCAGCCGCAGTGCGATCGCCATTCAGCAATCGCACTAGTTTGGGATAGGAGCGGCTGGGCTGACGGGCAGGCCGGACTGGTTTTGCAGGGGGCGCAGCGGCCTTTGCCCTAAATTCTGCTGGAAGCGTTGAGGGAACCGACGGCGTAGGTTTAGCGGATGGGGAACCTGCAGGAGGAGGCGATGAACGCCGCGCTGCCGACGGGTGGGGCTGATTGAGAAACGACACCGGCACCGGTGCCCGCTTAGACCCAACTTGAGCACGCTGAGGATGGTGCTGATGCTGAATTTCTTGATACAGCAGCCAGGTCAACGCCACTGCAATGCCACAGAATGTGAGGACTAAGAGCGCATACATAGTGCAACTGCCGAGTGGGTTAGGGCAATCAGTGTTGTAGAAAGCTCCCGCTGCAAGAGTTCAACAACATCCAAAATATAGTCAACGCTTCGAGCGCCATATTCATACAAAGGTCTCTGAGAATAGCAGTGGCTCTATGCGTGCCACTGCCATGATGCTGAGAACCGACAGCTAGTAGTCCAGGGTGAAGGTTTCGTAAGTGGTGCGGCGGGGTTCTGCGCTAGTTGGGCGGTCGGGAAGTGACGGGCGATCGCCCTCTCCTGCCCGCAGTTGCTCTACCGACTGCTCTAGCGTCGCAATCTGGTTTTCTAATACCGCCAGGCGATCGCAAATCAACTGCCGTCGCTGATCCATGCCGCCGAGTTCTTCTTCAAGCCGCTTTTTCTCGACCACCAGCTTATAAATATCCAAAAATGCCGCCGCCTCAGTTTTTTTGCGGGGCATCGTGCTAACTTTGGGGCGAATCTGCCCCTGATTGGGTAGGCGTCGCATGGGGCAATACCAAGAGGGTTTGAGCCTAGTATTCCCAATATTGGCAGCAGGTATCGGGGTTGGGGGTGAGGGGCGAGCCGCAGGCAGACAGCCACCAACGTCAATCCTCAACGATTCCAGAACTCCCCAGCATTTATAGAAGTGCGTTTGGGGGTTCCGTTTCAGCGGGAAGTTTCCTCTGCCAGACAAACACCGCTTCAAACTAACACCGCTTCAAACTAAAGAGGGGCAGCGCTAGCCGTTGCTGCACTACCCCTCTTAACTCGGAATCTCTGTGACCTAAACTTCTGGTTCAAACCCACACACTCCAAACACCTGCATGCATGCAATCACTAGCGACCCTTACATCTAATGAATGAATCGATAAATCAAGTGCAAAGTTGCAGAATGACGTACGGTTGACAAACCACGCCGTTCTCTCAATTTACGCAGGACTATGCGCGCGATCGCTCCACTAATATAAGCAATACATATACGGTCATTAGATAGAAGCTCGCCAGAATTGGAATAATGACTGGCACACCCCAGACTTGCATAGGACACCTCCCCTCAGTAAATAATGAAAACGCTAAGTCACAAGACTTTTCAAGATAGGTATAAAAACTAGCCCTGCCCATTACGCGCAAACGGCTCATGAGCAAAGCGAGCAGACCTACTGATTTAGTAAGCCAAACCAATGACCAATATTGAGTGGACTCAAAACAACAAAAATACTGGTGCCTTTTCACTTGCAAAAGCAATGAAATGCTACCCAGATCCTGCGTCACTTACCGAGCCACTGGATGCCTAAAATGCCCACAGCCCACAATGGGCTATTAGTTTTTGAAATATCTTGATATTAAATCTAACATACAGTCCCAGGGTTCTGGGTAGTCTTTTTAAAAAAGTCTCAATAACTTTAAGAAGCGCTAAACTCTAGCTGTATCAATGCTTACAAGAACACCCCAACACAAAAAAACGAGAGCAAGCCCCAGTCTAATCTGCGCCACAGGTCAGGTGGTTAGCTTAGAATAAAGTCAAATCTGTAAAGTTTCGTAATCTTATAAGAGCTGAGCTGCCCGTCCATGACTTCAGTCACGTCTCTCTTCGCCCCGGTGGAGTCCGACCTGTCTCAGATGACCGACAATCTGAAACAGCTCGTCGGCGCCCGACACCCCATCCTTTATGCTGCAGCCGAACATTTGTTTGGGGCCGGGGGCAAGCGCGTGAGACCTGCGATTGTGCTGCTCATCTCAAAGGCCACCATGGCAGATTCAGGCCTAAAGCCTACCCATCGACGCCTAGCAGAAATTACCGAAATGATTCACACGGCTAGCCTCGTGCATGATGACGTGGTGGACGAGGCTGATGTGCGGCGCGGTGTGCCCACCGTGCATGCCAGCTTTGGCAATCGAGTGGCGGTGCTGGCGGGAGATTTTCTGTTTGCCCAGTCGTCTTGGTATCTGGCGAATCTAGACAACCTAGAGGTCGTCAAGCTGCTGTCTCAGGTGATTATGGACTTGGCAGAAGGCGAGATTCAACAAGGGCTGAACCGCTTTGAATCTGAGCTGTCAATTGAGGCCTATCTTGAAAAGAGCTATTACAAAACAGCCTCGCTGATTGCGAACAGCAGCAAAGCTGCAGGGGTGCTCAGCGGCGTGTCAGAGCCGGTGGCGATGAACCTATATAACTATGGTCGCCACTTTGGGCTGGCTTTTCAAATCGTGGATGATCTGCTGGACTTTACTAGCTCGATGGACGCGCTGGGTAAGCCTGCCGGGTCTGATTTGCAAAGCGGCAACCTAACCGCGCCCGTGCTGTATGCGCTAGAAGAAAAGCCCTATTTGAACGTCTTAATTGAGCGTGAGTTTGCGCAAGAGACCGACTTGGAGCAGGCGATTGATTTGGTTCTTTCGAGCAAGGGCATTCAGCGCTCGTGGGATTTGGCAAAGCACCATGCGCAACTGGCCGCTGAGCATTTGTCGGATCTGGCACCATCAGCATCGCGTCAGGCGCTGCATACCTTGACGGAGTATGTGCTGAGCCGGGGGCATTAGGCATTCGGTTCATTGATGTGCGTTCGGCTCCTGGTGTTGTGCAGCGTTGTGCCTCAGCATTTGCTGTGGCGTGAGAAATCTAGGGGCGATCGCCCCTACACAATCAGTACTTGATCCGCACCCTTCAGACCCAATCAGGCCACACCCATGACACAGACCACAACAGAACGGCTGCTGGCTGAGGTGGCGGGAAATCCGCTACAGGGGCTGCGGCGGGCAGATGCGCTGTGGCATCAGCTCCGTCACGGCACCTTGACGACGCCTGCAGTCATATCCGAATCGACCCAGCCACTCGAGCACCTAGACTGGGACGTGCTGATATGTGGGGGCACGCTAGGCATTTTGGTGGGTTGTGGACTGGCGCAACAGGGCTGGCGTGTCGCGATTTTGGAGCGCGGTGCGCTGCGAGGGCGCGATCAAGAGTGGAACATTTCCCGTAAGGAAATACAGGCGTTGGTGACGCTGGGATTGCTCACAGAAGCAGAGTTAGAGCGGGCGATCGCCACCACCTACAATCCTGGCCGCATTGCGTTTCACCAGGGTAAGGAGTTTTGGGTACGTGATGTTTTGAACATTGGCATAGACCCGGTGTATTTGCTAGAAACGCTGAAGACGCGGTTTTTAGCGGCAGGCGGCGTTCTGCTAGAGCATGCAGCCTTCGAAGCAGCCACCGTGCATCCCGACGGGGTGCAGGTGCAGATTGGGCGATCGGCAGTCCAGGCTGATTCCGCCGCCTCTCACCCAAACCGGATCTCAACCCGGCTGCTGATTGATGCAATGGGGCATTTTTCCCCCATTGCTCGACAGGCGCGGGCGGGGCAGCAGCCCGATGCTGTGTGTATGGTGGTCGGCACCTGCGCGACTGGCTTGCCCCAGAACGACAGCGGCGACCTATTCGTGTCAATGACGCCGGTCGCACAGCAGCGGCAGTATTTCTGGGAAGCATTTCCGGCGCGAGATGGGCGGACCACCTATTTATTTACCTATGTGGATGCCCATCCCGATCGCCCGAGCCTAGAAGCCATGTTTGAGGATTACTTTCGGTTACTGCCTGAGTATCAGCAGGTAGAGTTAGCACAACTGCACATCGTGCGATCGCTCTTTGGCGTGTTTCCCTGCTATCGCAACAGTCCGCTGCAACCCCAATGGCACCGAGTCATGCACCTCGGTGACAGCAGCGGCAGTCAATCTCCCCTTAGCTTTGGTGGGTTTGGGGCGCTGATTCGCCACTTACCGAGGCTGATTCCTGGCATTCACGAGGCGCTCACGGCAGATTTGCTCAATCGCTCAGCGCTGGGGCTGCTTCATCCTTACCAGCCGGGGCTATCGGTCACATGGCTATTCCAACAGTCTATGAGTGTGGGGATGGCACAGAAACTCCCCCCCGACCAGATCAACCACTTGCTCTCCGCCGTCTTTGCTGAAATGAGCGCCCTGGGTGATCCGGTGCTGAAGCCCTTTTTACAGGACGTGGTGCAGTTCCCTGCTCTGTTTCAAACGCTGATGCTCACGTCGATTCGGCATCCGGCGCTGGTGTTAAAGATTGTGCCCCAAGTGGGGCTGCCCGCCTTGCTAGACTGGCTGCGTCACTATGCCAGCTTGGGAGCCTATGCCAGTTTAGCCGCGCTGGGCACCGGGGTTGAGTCGAGGATTCAAGCCTTGCCAGGGCGATCGCACTATTACGCTCAGCGTTGGCTAGAGAGCTGGATATACGGAGCGGGGCTAGACTACCATTCGGACTAACCCCGCGTTTCAAACTAACACCGACGCCAAAAGAAACTGTGCTTGACGTGAATTCAGGTTAACCCGGGCTAACGGGTTTTGGGATACCGCGGCCTCAAACCCCTTCATGCGCACGGCACATGAAGGGGTTGAGCTTATCCCGACCTCAAGTTGTCCTGAGTGGGGTGGTTCTCCCAAAAGAGAGGGAATTCTGACGCTGTAGCGGCTGCTGGCATTACGACGCAACAAGCTGCTTGCTCCAGCGGTGAGCGGCTTCTGCCAGCCGATACCCATATTTTTCAGCCGTCAGGCGATCGCCCGAGTCTACTTCCGCATCGCTGCCATCGGTCTTCAGCGGCGATTGGCCCATAACCCCCAAAAACGACCCCAAGCGATTCACGCCATCGTCCTTGCCGAAGTAAGCGCTGGGCAAATCTGATGGGCCAATCCACACCATGCCCTGTTGTGCCGCATAAATTGATAGGTAGATCAAAGTACCCTGCTTGTCGCCACTGGGCGAACTGGAATGGGTGAAGCCACCCGCCAGTTTATCTTTCCACTGTTGCGAAAACCAAGCCGCACTGCCTGCATCCAAAAACGCTTTGAACTGTGCAGCCACCCCACCCATATAGGTCGGCGAGCCAAACACAATCGCATCGGCCTGGTTTAGCGTTTCCATCACTGCATCATCTTGCCAGCGACCATTGCTAATCTGCTCGCCTGTAACCCGCAACACCTGCACCGTGGTGCCAGACACCTGCCGCGCGCCATCCGCCACAGCCTCGGCCATTTGCTGCGTATGCCCCGATCCCGAAAAATAGATAATTGCAACGCTTGCCATAAAGACCTCTAGAAAACTTTGTAGATCTGCCTAGACTCGTTGAGTCGTGAGAATTTGCAGGGGCGATCGCACCATCACCCAGATTGCAAACCGTTAAGCACATACTAAAAGTAACTACCTACTAAAGTACAGTAGGTACGGCAAAGTAACTACTCTCAGGCCTTGCTCTAAACTTGTGTTTTAACTAGTGACCCAGCTCGCCCTCCCAACGTATGACACACGCATTAAGTAAATCAGATTTGTCCACACGGCCTGTCTGCCCTGTCAGTCGGCTCATGGATCTGCTCTCTGGCCCATGGACGATGTATCTGCTGTGGGTGCTCTCAACCCAGGGGCCAACCCGATTTGGAGCCCTAAAACGCCGCATAGAAGGCATTTCCACAAAAATGCTGACAGAGCGCCTGCGAATGCTAGAAGCCGAAGGGCTGTTGTTTCGGCACTATGAGCCCACGGTGCCGCCTCAAGTAACCTATGGGCTTACCGAGCGGGGGCAAGAACTCATTAGCGTGCTGAATCTATTGGATGATTTGGCCGTGCGCTGGTATGGGGATGCGGCGTCACCGCCGTGCACCGATGCACCCCAGTAGCGCTTCAGCGGTTAGAGCATTGCCAAAAACCCTGCGTCGCTCAACCCTTGACCAGGGGAGGTTGTCAACCCTGTACTTGTCTTAGCCTTTACAGATTCCTTATAATCCACTGCGAATCTAGACCCATAGCAATAGCCATTGCAGTTGAGTCGTGCGCCTGATGGAATTAGCACTGAGCGCACATTCCATCAGACGCACGATCTCAATTAAAAGGGGCCACACTATGAGACGCTAGACACAACGGTCATGTGAAGGGGAATGGTATGGCACGTGGAGTACGCGCAACTCGGGGCTTTCTAACCGAGTTCAAAGAGTTTGCGCTCAAGGGCAACGTGGTAGATCTGGCGATCGGTGTGATCATTGGGGGAGCGTTCGGCAGAGTTATAGAAGCGCTCGTTACCTTGATTACCGAGTCTTTTCTGCCCGCAGATCTAAGCTTCGACGATATTAGAATTGGGGGTTTAGCGATTGGGCCGTTGATTACGGCCAGCATCAATTTTCTAATCATCGCCTTCGTTTTGTTTCTCTTTATCACGGCGTTTAATCGCCTGCGACGAAAAGAAGAAGTAGAAGAGCCACCAGATCCAGTATTGGAGGCTAATAAAGAGCTGGCGATCGCCATGACTCGGCTCACAGACACGATTGAGCGCCGACCTTTGCCCTAAGGCCAACTTGTTTGGCGCTTCAGGTGCATCGAGAATCGATAGAGAAAGGGGGCGATCGCCCCCTTTCTCTATTTAAATGGTTAGTAGAGGTTAGTAACGTCAGTTCGGGTTAAGAGGGTTTTGGGGCATCGCGCGTCGCGCGATGCCCCAAAACCCTTAATGTGCTGTGCGCGTCGCGCACAGCACATTAAGGGTTTGAGCTTATCCCGAACTCAGGTTTAGTGAGAGATTAGTAAGAAAAATTGCAGAAACCGTGAGCTCGATAGCATTGGTTCAGTCCCGCGACGCGAGCAGAACGGTTTTATATATATATGCCAAACTGAGGTTGCAGACAGAGAAAACTGCAGCGGTTATAGATGCCAGATTTTGAGCGTTTCATCCCAACTGGCACTAACCAGAGTGCGGCTGTCAGGAGTGAAGGCCATCGACCACACCCAGCCCTGGTGTCCCGTTAGGGTCGCAACCCGCGTCATAGAGTCAGGTGACGCAATACCCGACTTGGGTAGGTCTGCCGTAGGCAAGCTCCACAGGGCAATCGTTTTGTCGCTGCTAGCGGTGGCCAGCAGCCGACCATCGGGACTAAAGGTGATGGCATTAATGGCGGCTTCGTGGGGGCTGAAGCGATACACAGGCCTGCCGCTATGGAACGTATGGACATGCACAGTGCAGTCAGCACTGCTGCTGGCAATTAGCTGTCCGTTGGGGCTTACCGCCACCGAGAGCACCTCGGCAGTATGAGTTGTCAGGTAGGGCAGGCCCTGAAGCGTTTGCCAGCGCCAGCGGCCAATGGTTGTATCACGACTGCCAGAAATCAGAGTGCGTCCATCGGGACTGAAGGCGATCGCCAATACCCAGTGCTGATGTTCGTGAATCGTATAGATCAGGCGCTGGGTTTCGACATCCCACAGGCGAATGGTGTTGTCTTGCCCACCCGACGCTAAGGTGCGCCCGTCAGGACTAAAGGCGATCGCCCGAATCCAGTCGGTATGCCCCGTGAGGGTTGCGGTGCAGCGCCCCGTAGCGGCATCCCAGAAGCGAATCGTTTTATCGTTGCTGGCGCTAGCAATCAGGTTGCCGCTGGGGCTAAAGGCTACCGTCCGCACCCAGGCGGTATGCCCGGTCAACGTGTGCAAAAGCTCCCCACGAGTCAGCGACCACACTCGCACCGTTTTGTCGCCGCTGCCGCTGACAATGCGATCGCCATCGGCACTCACATCAACGGCTCGCACCCAAGACTGGTGCCCTCTGAGGGTATGAGCGCAGCGCCAAGGTGGAGCCGTGTCTGAAGCATCAGAAGCAGAGCTGGTCATAGCGGGAAAGGCCATAGGGTCAGAATGGGGCTTCAGAATGGGCTGAGGTCGCTGCTCTTAAACTCATCACCAGCACCTTCATTTCCCGAAAAACCTTGGGCTACTTCACATCAGAGATAACGACACGCCAGACCTAAATCCATTGCCCATCATCAGCCTGGGGGCCAGGCCAAAGGCCGACCGCCTAACAAATGCAGATGCAGGTGATAAACCGTCTGACCGCCATCTTCCCCAGTATTAATCACCACGCGATATCCATTCGCCAGCCCTTCTTGATCGGCGACCCGCTTCACCGTCATCAGCAGGTGCCCCAGAATGCGGTGGTCATCTGGCACCGCATCCGCCAGTTTGGGGATGGGCTGTTTGGGGATCACCAGAATATGAACGGGAGCCTGGGGATTAATGTCTCGAAAAGCCAGAGCCAACTCATCTTCGTAGACGATATCAGCCGGAATCTCACGCCGAATGATTTTGCTGAAGAGGGTGTCTTGAGAGTCGCTCATGTACGGGGTGCCAACAACTGCTTGCTGAATTCTAGAGCACTCTGGGACGATTCTCTACCCTACACATGCAGCGAGGCTGAGTCCTTCATCAGCTCTAGGGTTTCAAGTTCGTTGAGCTGATCGAGGGTAGCTGCAGTAGTTTGCCGAATGGTCAGCAAGCACCGAATTGAGCCATGGGGATCGAGCGAAAACTCTTCTGCCAGCATTTTGTAGTTGAGCGTAGCCTGGGTCGTTTGCTGAACCAAATCGAGTAGAACCATATAGGCAACCCGCACTGAAGGATTGTGCTGCCTGCCAAAGCTGCGATCGAGATCGGCTTGCAGCCGAGTGAGCTGCGTCTGAGCCTGCAGAACCCGCTGCAACTGACGCTGAATCGACACAGGATTCGAGGGTAGCTTGAGCTGGATGTCAGCATTAATGGCTTTGAGTTGCGCCACCATCTGCCTAAAGCGCTTGCAATTATCCATAGCGGCCACATTACCAACCCTACTTTTTTGACGCACTTAAGTTTGATGCACTTAAGTGTTATTCACGTTGCCATATTTGCCCATTTGCTCATCTTATCGGCTGCTGCAGCGCTGGTGAAACCGGCAGGCCGAGTTTTACGAGAACTTGATGTTTCAGCCTCAACTTTGAAGCAGGCGCATCTTCCATCGCCCACCTGCACCCGTCCGATAGAAGACTATCCGATAGCAGACTAGAAGACGGGACGGGGTAAGTCGATGGAGGAGCGGTGATTTAGGGCATTCTTACCAAAGCACCAGAAAGATGGGCGTTGCTGACTGCAGCGATGGCGGTGGAGGCCCGAGGCGTTGCTCCGTGAGGTCTTCGTCTTCGCATTCATCATTTCTAGGCGCAATCCCGAGGTGTGCCGTTGTGGGTAGGGGTCTATGCTTGCCAGGGTTTGGAGTGCATCGCTTGTTGGCATTGAGGCGTTGAAGGTTGGAGTAGAGGTTGATCTGGCGGGTGGGCTGCCGGGCATTGTTGTGGTGGGGCTGCCAGATATGGCGGTGCAGGAGTCGAAAGAGCGGGTGAAGGCGGCACTGAAGAATGCAGGCTATGCGTTTCCGATGCGAAAGGTGGTGATCAACCTGACCCCGGCTGACGTGCGGAAAGAAGGGCCTATTTTTGATTTACCGATTAGCGTGGGAATTTTGGCGGCGTCTGAGCAGGTAAGCTTGGAGCTGCTGGATGAGTGTTTGTTTTTGGGAGAGCTGTCGCTGGATGGCTCGCTTAGGCCTGTGGCGGGGGCGCTGGCGATCGCCGCTACGGCTCAAAAAATTGGCTTCAAAAAGCTAGTCGTGCCTGCGGGCAATGCTCGAGAAGCGGCAGTTGTGGAAGGGCTGGAGGTCTACGGCTTTAAACACCTGTCCGATATGACAGATTTTTTGAACCATCCTGCGCTGCATCAGCCGATGCAGATCGACGGACAGAGGGAGCTGGCCGAAGGGCGATCGCCCACCTTAGACCTGCGGGATGTGAAAGGACAACGCCACGCCCGGCGCGCCTTAGAAATTGCGGCTGCAGGAGGGCACAATTTGATTTTTACTGGCCCGCCGGGCAGCGGCAAAACCATGCTGGCACGGCGACTGCCAGGCATCTTGCCCCCATTGCAGTTTGAAGAGGCGCTAGAAGTTACCCAGATTCACTCCGTGGCCGGGCTGCTGCGGGAAAAGGGATGCCTCGTGAGCGATCGCCCCTTCCGCAGTCCCCATCACTCCGCGTCAGGCCCATCGCTGGTGGGCGGCGGCAGCTTCCCAAAACCGGGCGAAATTTCCTTGGCGCATCGCGGCATTTTGTTTTTAGACGAATTAACCGAGTTCAAACGCGACGTGTTGGAGTTTTTGCGGCAGCCGCTGGAGGATGGCTACGTCACCATTTCGCGCACGCGGCAATCGGTCTCGTTTCCGGCGCAGTTCACCCTAGTGGCCAGCACAAATCCGTGTCCGTGCGGCTATTTTGGCGATTCGGTGCAGGCCTGTTCCTGCAGCCCACGCCAGCGCGAGCAGTATTGGGCTAAGCTGTCAGGGCCGCTGATGGATCGAATTGATCTGCAGGTGGTGGTGAGTCGGCTGAAGCCAGAAGAAATGACCCAGCAGGCTGAAGGTGAACCGTCTGAACCGGTGCGCCAGCGGGTAGAAGCCGCGCGCGATCGCAGCTATCAACGGCTGAAGGCAGAAGCCCTGCAATGCAATGCTGAGATGCAACCCCGCCACCTGCGTCAATGGTGCCAGTTAGACGACACCAGCCGCATACTGATTGAAAACGCCATCCGCAAGCTGGGGCTGTCGGCCCGGGCCACCGATCGCATTTTGAAAGTGGCGCGCACCATTGCAGACTTGGCAGGGGATGGGTCGCTCAAAACCGCCCACGTGGCCGAGGCCATTCAATACCGCACAATTGACCGAATGCAGTAGGCCAAATGCAATAATAAGGCGCAACTATTGTTGTAGTGCGATGTCATCTAGCCAACCGCCTGAGCCCGATCCGCTGCCTCGGGTTCATAACCTCAATAACGAACTGGCTAAAGAGCGCAACCGCGCTGCCGCAGAACGCACGCTGATGGCATGGATTCGAACGTCGCTGGCGCTGATTAGCTTCGGGTTTGGGATTGATCAGATTGTGACGGTGATTGCCAGCGCTGATCCGGCGATCGCCAGCAATCGAGCAGCGCTAGCCCGCATAACCGGGTTGGGGTTTATTGCAGTGGGCATCTACGCCATTATTGCGGCCACCCTTGAGCACCGACGAATTCTTAACCTGATTCAGCGCGATGATTATGTGTATTACAAAACGCGATCGCTCGCGACCAATGTGGCGATCGCCCTCATTCTCATCGGCATCTTCGCCTTTTTGGGCATCCTCGTCGATTTTCTTGGCTAGTCGGAGCCAATGGGGAAACTATCGGTGACAGGCGTTGCCTCTAGGAGCTAATTTCCTGCCTTGCCTGCTCAGCCATCTGCAAAATGGCCTGAAAGTCGGGTGCAGGCTGTTGACAATTCATCCCCAGCCACAGCAGGTATTCAATATTGCCCGCTGGGCCTTGCAGCGGCGACCAAGTGAGTCCGCCATAGCCCCAACCTAGATCTAGTGCCGTTTGCAGCACCGGGGCGATCGCCCCAGCTTGATCGGTTGCGGCTCGCACCACCCCCTTCTTCCCCACCTTGTCGCGCCCCACTTCAAACTGGGGTTTAACCAGCAGCACCACCTCTCGGGGTGGCTGCAACAGCGCCCACACGGCTGGCAAAACTTTGACAAGGGAGATAAACGACACATCCACCACGCCAAAATCTGCCAGGGGTGCCTCGCCATAGAGATCCGCGGGAACCAGGTAGCGCAGGTTGGTGCGCTCTTTGATCACCACGCGCGGGTCTTGCTGCAGTGCCCAGGCCACCTGCCCGTAGCCTACATCCACGCCATACACCCGTGCCGCCCCCGATTGCAGCAGGCAGTCGGTGAACCCCCCCGTTGAGATGCCGCCATCCAAGCAGGTGCGCCCCGTCACAGAGATCGCAAATTCTGCCAGCGCTTTCGCCAGCTTTTCGCCCCCGCGCGACACGTAGGGCGATCGCGCCTTAACCTCAATCACCGCGGCTTCATCGACCTCAGTGCCGGGCTTATCCACCACCTGCCGATTGACCAGCACCTCGCCCGCGCGAATCAGTCGCTGGGCCTGTTGCCGCGAGTCACAGAGCGATCGCACCTGCAAAAGCTGATCCAGTCGTTGCTTTGCCAAAAAAACCTCAGGGTTAGCGAAACTAAACCGGGAGCATCCCACTTTTGCAAATTCATGACCCTCATCCCCCAACCCCTTCTCCCAAAAAGGGAGAAGGAGAGCCGGATTCAAAGTCCCTCTCCCGCCTTGGGAGAGGGATTTAGGGTGAGGGCTCACGAAAGTGGGATGCTCCCAACTAAACCTTTCCCATCTTAGAAGCGCGGCTTCCATAACACGAGCTTTTTCGCGGGGCGAGGCGCTAAATCCAACTGGGGAACCAGCGGCGATCAGCTAGCTCTGACGGCGACAACGGCAAACCCAGGTAGAGCGGCAGCCAATAGACAAAGGCGATCGCCATCAGCGCCATCAGCGCCAGCGATAGCACCCGGTGCCACTGATGGGGGCTTGCCAACCCCAGATAGAGCAGAAGGGCGATCGCCAGCATTGAAAACAGCAGCGACGGCATGTAGTGATACAAGAATAAACAGCGGCTGACCGACGCCCAAGGCAACCAGTTTGCGACCCAGTTCACCACCAAAAAAAGCGCAGCCCAGCCGAGCAGGGCGGGCGATCGCCCAGACCCCTTCATCCAGCGCGCGCCGTTGCCCCTAACCGCCCGCCTAGTCATGTCCACCAGCGCCAGTCCCAGCCCTAGCGCCAGCGCCAGCACCGCCAGGGTAGACAGCCACCATAAAACGGGATTCCCCATCGCGTGGACATCGTAGGCAATGCGAGCCGCCGTCGCAGGCAGCGGTGGCCCCACAATAGGCGGCGGCGGCCCAGCCGCATGGGCAGTTTGGTAAAAGTAGGCGATCGGGCGCTGCATCCACAGCCAGCTCAACCAGTCGGAGCAGTAGGGATGCGCCTCTGCCCCGCCGACGCGGTTGTGGTAGTCCAGCACGCTCGTCTGCCATTGCCAAAAACTAAGGGTGGGATCGAGGCGCATGTAGGGCAGCCAGAGCAGGTAATAGGTCAGCGCAGGCATCGCCCCAAAGGTAAACAACACCTGAAAACCCGACAGGCGCGTTAGAGCAGCCAGAGGAGAAATGAGCGACAGCGCCGATGCTCGTTCAACCGACTCTACAGGCTGATGTCCCCCAACTCGTCGGCTGGCGAGCCGCAGCGCCCAGGCTAGACCCCAGAGGGCGATCGCCCCTAGCCAAAAGCCTGCTCCGTTCCACTTCACGGCGATGGACGCGCCAAACCCAACGCCCGCTAGCGTCAGCGCCAGCCATACCCACCAGCGCCGGGGTTTAGAGAAGAACTGTAGCTCTTGCCGCTCTTGATTCAGCCGATTCAGGGCCAACAGCAGCCCCAGATGACCCACTAGCCCAAACAGTACCAGATACACATTGTTTAAGGCATAGCGAGACTCGACTAAAAACAAGCCGTCGAGCGCGACCACAACAGCAGCCACTAGGGCATAGCCGCGTCGATGGGTGAGCTGCAGGGCGATCGCCCCCGCCACCAGCGGCAATACGGCACCCGTCACCGCATTCAGCCAGCGATAGCTCAGCGTCGAAAGGTGCATCCCCGTCAGGCTGTTGCGCGTGGCGGCATCCCCCAACCCCACCCATTCTCCAACCCAAATCCCAACGGCAATCAAATACGTATCCAACGGGGGATGCCCGCCAAACGCCTGCCGCCCTTGCAAAAACTCAGCCGCAAAGTTGGCAAAATAGACCTCGTCAAACACAAGCGTATTAAACCGCCCCAGTCCCCACAGGCGCAGCCCCAGCGATAGCAAAAACACAATACCCCACCCACGCCAAAGCCCTATTGCGTGCTGCGTTAACGCCTGTGTTAAACGCCCTATTAAGTGCTGCATTAACGCCTGTGTTAACCGACTCATGTCCTATCCTCTCTTGGCATCATCGCAACCCAATCGGCCTAACGCCAGCAAAACCATTGGCCACTTTATCGCGGCTCTCCTCCCGGCTGGTTAGCCGTTGTGCGGGCTAAAGGCGGCTGATCAACCTGCCCAAAGATCCTACGATATGAATCTCACCCCTGAGCCCTCAAGGCAGATGCTTTTTTGGGGGTTTAGGCCTACTTTTATGGTTCACAATTAAAATTCAACATCTGCTTTAATCAGATTCAATTAGAACCGTATGCAACTTGAAGCTGGGTGCCAGTTAATCTTTCAGGCCAATGGGGATGCACCGCTGATTTTGATGCTGCGACCGCGCAGTGGGGCAGGGCAGTGGGTCATGCGCGAAGAGTATCGGTTAGAGCCCACCATTCCCGTGGTGGAATACACCGACAGCTATGGCAATCTATGTCAGCGCTTGATGGTGCCGGAGGGGAAGTTTCAAATCTATACCGTGGCCTGCGTAGAGGCTAGCGATGAAATTGATGTAGAACCCGCTGCGCCCTACGTGCCGGTAGAGCAGTTGCCCGATGACGTGCTGCAATTTTTGCTTGCGAGTCGCTATTGCCCATCTGACAAAATGTATGACTTGGCGAGCAAGATTGCAGGCGATGTGCCTGCTGGCTACGCTCAGGCAGAGGCCATTCGTGAGTGGATTCAGACTCAGGTGCGCTATGAGTATGGCACCACCGACGCCACCACCGATGCGCTAGAGGTGGCAAACCAGCAGGTGGGGGTCTGTCGTGATTATGCCCATTTGGGGATTTCTCTCTGTCGCGCCCTCACTATTCCAGCGCGGATGGTGGTGGGGTATCTCTACGAGCTAGAGCCGATGGATCTCCACGCTTGGTTTGAAGCCTTTGTGGGCGATCGCTGGTTTACCTTCGACGCGACTCAATCTGCACCCCGCGGCAACCGCATTGCCATTGCCTATGGTCGGGATGCTGCCGATGTGGCGCTGGCGACCCAGTTTGGCCCCATCACCCTCAATTCCATGACGGTATGGGTTAAGGCTGTGGGCGCTAGCACCTTTACGGTGGACGGAGAGGTCTGAGCCAGGTTACATCGTTGTGCATCACTTCTTGGACAGGCCTCAACTTTCTCAGTCGGCCTCAAAGCAGGCATCAACGTTTCAAGTAGGATAGAGCGGATAGCCAACGGTGTGGACATGCACACACGGGCGATCGCCCTCTTTTTCCAAGTCAGGTCAAGTCAGGTCATGCAAACCAGCAACTCTTCGAGCGGTTCGATCGCATCTTCTACCCCCTGGCTCAAGACGCTGGGGATTTATCTGCTGCTGGGGGCGATCGCCCTCGTGATGCTGTTACCCTTGGTGTGGCTGGTGAGCACCGCTTTTAAAGCGCCGACCGAAGATTTATTTACCTTTCCGCCTCAGTTTTTGCCTCAATCGCCCACGCTGCAAAACTTTGTGCGGGTGTGGCAGACCAATCCCTTTGGGCGCTATCTGTGGAATAGCACCCTGGTGGCGGTGTTGACCGTTGGGCTCAACTTGCTGTTTTGCGCACTGGCAGCCTATCCCCTCGCGCGGCTGCAATTTCGTGGGCGCGAGGCTATGTTTAGTCTGATTGTGGCAACGATTCTGGTGCCGTTTCAGATTGTGATGATTCCGCTCTACATCCTCATGGTGCAGCTAGGGCTGCGGAATAGCTATGTGGGGCTGGTGTTTCCGGCGATCGCCTCGGCCTTTGGCATCTTTCTATTGCGTCAAGCGTTTTTGGGGGTGCCGAAGGAACTCGAAGAAGCTGCGCGGATGGACGGCTGCTCTGAGCTAGGAATTTGGTGGCATGTGATGTTGCCAGCGGTGCGTCCAGCGCTGGTGACACTGGCGATTTTTGTCTTCATTGGCTCTTGGAGCGACTTTCTCTGGCCGCTGATTTTGTTAGATCAACCGGAGATGTATACGCTGCCGCTGGGTGTGGCGCGGCTGGCAGGGGCGTTCTCTGGGGATGACTGGCGATTGATCGCCGCAGGGTCAGTGATTTCTATCGCGCCGATTTTGCTGGTGTTTCTTTGGCTTCAGCGCTACATCGTGCCGACCGAAACCGGCAGCGGCGTCAAGGGTTAAGCCAGGGATAGTGCACCATGTGGCTGGGGATTGACCTGGGAACCCAATCAGTAAAAGCCGTGGTGATGAGGCCGGACGGGGCGATCGCCGCGACTCAGTCCCAACCCTATCCCGTGTGTTCACCCCAACCGGGCTGGGCAGAGACGCCGCCCCAAGACTGGTGGCGAGCGGTCGGGCAAGCCGTTCATGCGGTGATGCAGCAGGTTTCGCCCCGCGCCATTCAGGGGATTGGGCTCTCGGGGCAGATGCATGGTGTGGTGCTGTGTGATGGCGATGGGGAGCCGCTGCGTCCCGCGATTTTGTGGGCCGATGGGCGATCGCACGCTCAACTCAGCACCTACCACCCTTTATCTGCTGACCTTCGTCACGGCTTGGCCAACCCCATCGTCACAGGCATGGCGGGGCCAACGTTGTTATGGCTGCGGCAGCACGAGCCAGACCTGTATCAACAAGCCCGGTGGGCGCTCCAGCCCAAGGACTGGCTGCGGTTTCGCCTGACGGGACAGGTGGCGACCGATCCATCCGATGCATCGGGGACGCTGCTGTATGACTTGGTGGGCGATCGCTGGCATGACCCAGTCCTGACCCACGTGGGGCTGCGTCAGGACTGGCTACCGCCGATTTTGCCAGCCACTGCCCTAGCAGGAGCATTGACGGCTGAGGCGGCTGAGCACGTGGGACTGCCCGCCGAGATTCCCGTCGCAGTCGGTGCGGCAGATACCGCTGCCGCTGCATTGGGCAGCGGTCTGATCACGCCCGGCGCGGTGCAAATGACTATCGGGACAGGGGCACAAATCATCGTGCTTTGCCCCGAACCCATCCCCGACCCAGCGGGATGCACTCACTTGTTCCGCAGTGCGCTGCCGCAGCAGTGGTATCGTCTGGCTGCCATTCAGAATGCGGGGCTAGCGCTGGACTGGGCGCGGCACATTGTGCAGATGGACTGGCCCCAGGTGTATGAGGAGGCTTTTGCCGTACTGCCCGGCTGCGAGGGGCTAATATTTTTGCCTTACTTAACGGGCGATCGCACACCTAACCTTAACCCCAATTTGCGGGGGGCATGGATTGGGTTGGGGCTGCACCACCGCCGCGCCCACCTGATGCGGGCGGCACTAGAAGGGGTGGCGTTTTCTCTGGCACAGGGTTGGCAAGCCCTGCAGGCGACGGGGGTGAGCGCCAAAACCCTCCGGCTGGCGGGGGGCGGCACCACCCATCCCCAATGGCAGCAACTGCTAGCGGATGTGTTGCAGCGGCCGCTCTATCCCATCCACTATCCCGATGCATCGGCACGGGGGGCCGCACTGCTCGCACAACTGGCAGTTGAAGCCACCCCAGAACCTCAAGAGACGAATGCAGCAAGTCTTGCAAAGAGACTCGCCGCATTCGCAGAGGGCGAGACCGCCGTGGCTCCTGCGACCTGCATTCAGCCCCAGCCCATACCGCCCGATCTAGTCAGGGCCTATGCCAGCTTTTGTCAGCAGCCTAGACCAGTTGCAGATGGTCGTAGCGATGGGTTAGGCGGTTGAGCTGCTTGGTGAGCAGGCTGAGGAACAAGCCCACATCCGTCACCACACCCAACGACTCGACTGACCCGCGATCGCTCAACTTGGTCACGACCGCAGGGTTAATGTCTACGCACACCATCTTCACGCCCGCCGGGGTCATGTTGCCCACGCCAATGGAATGCAGCATAGAAGACAGCATGAGGATCATATCGGCTCCTTCAATTAGCCGAGAATAGTCCTGCTGCGCCTTGATCAGATCCATCTCCGTATCGGGCAGGGGGCCATCATCGCGGATTGACCCCGCTAGAGAAAACGGCACCTGGTGCTTGACGCATTCATAAAACACCCCGCTCTCGATCAACCCCTGCTCTACGGCGTTGGCAATGTTGCCGCAGCGGCGCACGCTGTTGATCGCCTTGAGGTGGTGGCGATGCCCGCCCCGCACCGACACCCCCCGCTTCATGTCCATGCCAAGAGAGGTGCCCAGCATCGCCTGCTCAATGTCGTGAACGGCGATCGCATTGCCGCCGAGGAGTGCCTGCACATAGCCTTCGCGCACAAGCTGAGACAAGTGCTCTGCCCCACCCGTGTGAATCACCACCGGGCCAGCTACCACTACCACTTTTCCAGCGCGATCGCGGATTTGGCGCAGTTCCCAGGCAATTTGCTCAACCACGAGCTCCACTCGGCGCTCACTCGACACGCCGGAGCCCATAAAGCTGAACTCTTTGTCGTTGCTGGTGCGCTGCTCCCGCGATTCGGTTTTGCGCACCGTGCGGATGCCGTCAATGCCAACCACCACGCGATCGCCCTGGTTGAGATCTCGCAGCAGCTTGCATTCGGCACGGGGACCATCGGGCGTCTGGGAGACCACGATTGCGCCATCCATGCGCTGATTGCGCACCCGCACCCATTCACAGTTCACCCGCACCTCAGTGGGATAAATGGTGGTGACGTAAAAGTCATCGGGCGCCACGCCGTCCATCTCGACAGTTTCCAGCGGATTGTCGCACACCTCTTGCGGTTGCGTCGCTGCGCCAATGTCGATCAGCTGCGACATGATTTTTTCCATCACGTCGTGGCGAGGTGCCGTGACGCGAATTTCAGCAGACGAAGTGCTGTTGCGCTGCTCACCCAAGCGGAAATTCAACACCTGAAAGCTGCCGCCGCCTTCTACGATCAGGTCTAGCGCTCGGTTGATCATGCCAGAATCGAGCAGATGGCCTTCGAGCTGAATGGTGCGGCTCTCAACGGTGGCGATCGCCTGGTGCAGCGGCATCAGCGGCTCCGTCACGCGCAGCGTCAGGCATTTGGCCGCACCGCCCGCCTTGAGAAATTCTGTCAGCGGCGTTTCTACCACCTCAAACCCCAGCGATTGGAGGCGCTGCTTCAGCTCATCCGTGGCCTGATTCATCACGATGATGCGATTAATGTTGACCGCATTGCAGGCAAAGTTCACTGCGTCGAGTTCGTCTACCACAATCCGCTTCTCTGCCGGAACCCGCATCTCAATCAAGCGGTTGGAATAGGCGTCGAACGCGGGGGGATAGTAAAGCAGATAGCCATCGGCTAGGGGGCAGAAGCAGGTATCGAGGTGATAGAAGCGCTCATCCATCAGCCGCAGCGACAGCACTTCAATATCCAACCACTTAGCCAGATACGGATGGGAATCAAGCTCAGAGCGGAAGCCATAGCCTGCCCACAGCCAACGGCCTTCGCGATCGAGCAGGGCATCGCCCGCCCCTTCAAAGGGCAAATCTCTCGGCAGTTCGTAGACAGTAAAGCCGTTTTCCTCGAACCAGGCTTTGAAGTAGGGCTCTTCGCCTTGGCGCTCTTTGTGGAAGAAGCGGCTCAGCACCACTTTATCGTCGAGCACAAGCCCCGCATTGGCGGTAAACACCATGTCGGGCACGCCCTGGCGCGGCGTGACCAAGTCTACCAGGGCTCGGTCTTTGAGAATGCGATAGAGCCCTTGCCATTGCGTTACCGCGCGATCGCGCGAGGACTTGTGAACGTTGCCCTCCATCCAAGGATTAATCACATAATCTACGTCGTAGTGGTCGGGCGCGCACATCAAGAACCGAATTGAGGAAGTCATAAAAAATCTCAGGCTACAGAGGGTAGATTAGGCGGACTCGTGCAGTGCAGCCAGTCATCTATTCTAGTACGCAGGGGCGATCGCCCTATGCATCATTAGGCGAAATGTCAAGCAATGGTGACATTTGAGCGGGTGTCCAACCTGTTGGACAACAGGTTGCCAGCAGAAGGCCCAGGGATGAGGGATGCCGTATTCACGCACCCCTACTGCAAGTATTGCAAAATGCCGCGGGCGATCGCCTGAGCCAGCAACGCCCGATAGCGCTCATCTCTCATGCGGGGCGCGTCTTCTGCACCCGTCACAAAGCCCACTTCAACCAGCGCAGCCGGCATCGACGTGCGGCGAATCACATAAAACCGGGCTGATCGCGCCCCACGGCTGGGCGACCCCGTGGCCTCAATCAGGCTGTCTTGAATCGCCTGCGCCAGCACTTGCCCCTGACCCGACGCATAAAAGGTTTCGATGCCGTTGACATCGGGGCGGCTTAGGCTGATGGCGTTGGCATGAATGCTGACAAAAATCGTCGCGTTAGCCTGTTCTGCTAGCCGCACGCGCGGCTCTAGGTCGAGCGTGGTATTGTCACGGCGGGTCAGCACCACGCGCACCCCTGCTTGCTCTAGCAACGCCGCCACTTGGGGCGTGATGCTGTTCACCACTTGAATTTCTTGCAGGCCGCTAATGCCCACGGCACCGGGGTCACGCCCGCCATGCCCCGGATCGAGCACAACGGTGAGGTTGCGGCGGCTTAGATCCGGCAAGCGAACCGGCGGCACCGGGTCATTGGGCTGCCAGTGGGGGCGCGCCAATGGCAGCGTGAGGTTGGGCGATCGCGTGCCAAATCGTCCCTCAGCTTGAGGAATTTGGGGAATTTCCACATCTGGCGCAAGCTCTAGGTCTAGCTCTAACGCCCCTTGCCGCTCCTGCAGGTTGATCGCCACAATGCGGCTGCTCTGGGTCACGTCTACACGCATCGCGCCCCGCGCTGCTTGGGTATTGGGAAACGTGAAGCGATACCGATTAGAGCGATCGCGCTCCACCTCAAAATCCAGCGGATAATTGCCCTGAATTTCTAGACTGGCTCCGTTGCGCGCCAGCGTAATGGCGGTAATCGTCGGTTCTACCACAGGCCGCGTCACAGGGATGTCGGTCGAACCCTCCGGGTCGGCTGCCATATCCGGCGAGGGGGTCGGGGTCGGCGCAGCCTCCATGTCGGCCTCCATGTCGGCCTCTCTATTAGCCTCGGCCTGGCGGCCTGGCAGCAGCACCACACCGCCACCCAACGGGCTAACACTAGCCTGCCAGTTGGGGTTGGGGCGCTCTAGCTCTAGCTCTAGTCGCGTGGTTGGAGGGTCAGAACTGCGTTGGGTATAACGAATCTGGGTCACGCCAAAGCGATTGATCGGCTCGGTTTGGTCGAGCAGTCGTTCGGGTAAACGGGTATTTTCTAAGTCAACAAAAATGCGGCGATCGCCCCGTTCTCGCCGCACCCGCGCCCGAGAAACCTCACCTTGCGTCAGCACAAATAATCCATCCCCAGTCAGCCGAATGGTCTGAATCAGGGCAGCCGTCGAGTCATCCACAGACGCATCAGATTGCGTGCCCGGTCGATCAAATCGATTGGGGGACGTTGAGGCAGGGGATGGGGGCACGGCAACGGCCTCGTCTACAGCCGCCGCATCTATCGTGTCTGTTTCGTCTGTTTCGTCTGTTTCGTCTGCGTTATCTAGTTCTTCATCCGCCACATCTGCCGATTCTGCCATCTCGCTAGACCGATCCTGTTCGGAGGATGGTTGGGCGATCGCAGCAGAGGGCGGCGACGCAGCCGCCGTGCGGGTAGGCGTAGGCAACTGCACAGTCCAGTCAGTAGGCGACTGACCGCGAAAGGCCACCTGCTGCGGATCCAGCGTATAGCCTGGCTCCAGCTCTACCACCAAGCGCGCCGCATCTGCCGTCACCTGCCCCGTGCGAATTTCGCGAATGCCTGCGCTGCCCGCCTGGGTGCGAGGTGCCCCCACCCGCACACCGGGCAAGTCAATGACTAACCGCGTGGGATTAAAAATAAGCTGCGCCCTCGGCTGCACGTCTTGCTGCGTCGTAAACGTGAGTTGCTGGTTGCGCGTGTCATATTGCCAAGAGCGCAGGCTGTTCGCCGAGGCGGGAGTCGCTAGCATCAGCATTAGCGCCACGCCCACCATTCGCGACGACCATCCTATAGCCTTTAGAGTCAACCGAGAGACCCTCCACATGTAACCCATGCAGAATACCAGAGTGACGCCCCATCGCCCAGTGCTCTTTCTCCTACCTGTACCGCGAAATTCTTGATTCCTGCATCTGTCCCGTCATCAACTTGTCATCAAAGGGTAGAAATCTTGCCTAATTTTGAAGCAGACTCACACAACTGCGGCTGAAATTCTCACAATGGAAATTAGAGGGCTATTAAACCGGAGCGGAAGGGATGTCGCAGTGCCAGCCTGACTCTCAAACTCAAATTACTGATGCGAGGGCGATCGCACAAAACCGCAGCCAGAATAACGGCGTGAACCAGTGCTAAAGAATTCCCCATCCCACACAACATTACTTTCGCTTGCCCACGGGCGACCTCTGCACAGACCCACACGCCATCACACGACTGATTCAGTGGAGTAAGGGAATGGGCGAGAGAGATGGGTTAGGACGGTAGATTAGCGACCACGCAACACCTGCCTCATCATTCGCTGAGACGCCACTGCCGAAATGGCATGTGCAATACCAGTCGCCATCTATAAAGTGTGATTGGATTAAGCCATGCCAAAGGGATCGCCAGATCCTGCTAAATCCCGGTTAGGATACCCCTGTGAAAGACAACTGCGGAGAAAGATATGACTCAGAGCCTGCTGGAACAGCTTCGTGAAATGACCATTGTGGTCGCAGACACCGGAGACTTTCAATCCATCAAAGAATTTAAGCCTCACGACGCCACCACCAACCCATCGCTGATCACCACGGCGGCGCAAATGCCTGAGTATCAGGAAATTGTGGATGATACGCTGCTGAAAGCGAAGGAAGAGTTGGGAGCCGATGCATCGCAGCAATCGATTGCGACCTTGGCGTTTGATCGACTGGCCGTTGCCTTTGGCATCAAAATCCTCCAAATCATTCCCGGACGGGTTTCGACTGAAGTCGATGCGCGCTTGTCCTATGACACAGAAGCTACGTTAGAAAAAGCTCGGTATTTGATTTCTGAATACGAAACCGCTGGAGTCTCGCGCGATCGCATCCTAATCAAAATTGCCTCTACCTGGGAGGGCATCAAAGCTGCCGAGATTCTAGAGAAGGAAGGGATTCACTGCAACCTGACCCTGCTGTTTGGGCTACACCAGGCGATCGCCTGTGCAGAAGCTGGAGTCACCCTGATCTCGCCCTTTGTGGGTCGCATCCTCGACTGGTATAAAGCCGACACCGGCAAAGACTACGCCCCCCATGAAGATCCAGGCGTGCTCTCGGTGACCACCATCTACAACTACTACAAAAAGTTTGGCTATCCCACCGAGGTGATGGGAGCTAGCTTCCGCAGCATTGGCGAGATTACGGAGCTGGCTGGCTGCGACCTGCTGACCATTTCACCCAAGCTACTGGCACAACTTCACAGTTCCCAGGCTGATCTGCCCCGCAAGCTGGATGCGTCTAAGGCGGCCAGTTACGACATTGAGAAGATCTCGATCGACAAAGCCACCTTCGACCGAATGCACGCCGAAGACAAAATGGCGTTTGACAAGCTCGACGAAGGCATCAAAGGCTTTACCAAAGCGCTCGAAGCATTGGAAGGACTGCTCGCCGATCGCCTGTCTCGATTGGATGGAGAAAGCGCCATCGCCCATGCTGCTGAGGATGTGTTCAAGGCCTATGACCTAGACGGCGACGGCTTCATCACCCGCGAAGAGTGGATGGGCGCAGATAGCGTCTTTGATGCCTTAGACGCCAACCACGATGGCAAAATCACTCCCCAGGAAATGGTGGCCGGACTCGGTGCGGCCTTTCTCACCAAAGCATAGATCTTTGTAGATCCTTAAAGCATAGATCTTTGCAGCCTGCCTGTCTCCTGTAGAAATGAGGGCAGGCTGGGGGCCTTGTTAAGGCGCTACATCAGCTTGGGGAGAACCCTTGTGACAGGAAAGGCGATCGCCCCGTTGAGGGCGATCGCCTTTCGCAGTTGTATAGCAGTAGATGGACAAACCTAAACTAGACTTATGAAACGCCACTGAACTCACGACTAGATTTACGGCTAGGCGAAACGCTCAGTGGGCCATGAGACGAATGTCACTGAATTAAGCTGAAGGACAACCTTCGCAAATCGTCAACAGCCTTGATCTGCCGTAGGGTGGGCAGTGCCCACCAGCCTTACTTCAGAGCTATTCGGCCATGAGACGCTTAGGGGCTGTCATTAATTAGCCGCTAATGGCGCAGAAATCAACGGTCACAGCCCCTAGCCTGTTTTTTGAATCGGGCGTGGTAACGCTCATAGCATAAGACTTTTGGTCGGAATTGATGACACGCCCTAGGGCAAGTCGAGGCTACGACTTATTAAAGAAGCCCTGCACTTGCCGAAGTGCTGCCTGTGCAATGTTATACCCTGCCCAGCTTGCCGCCAAGATTACAGGTAACAGAACCACAACGATACGCCAGTCCATCTCAGATCCTCCCTAAAGATTTATAAAAACCTCTCATATTTATACATTATGGTCTCTTGCTTCGCTTGACGCAATTTAGTTACAGTTTTTTGCGATCGCCCGATCCAATTGTTTCTATATGCATCTGAGCGATCGCCTAATCACTATTGCAACGCAGCCGCTTTGTAACATTTATGAGAAAAGAGCCGATATTAAGCAATATCATGCTGCGACTCATCCCCCAATAGTACTTAGCAAACCGCCTTGCTAAACCGCCCCGTCGCTAAAATCCATCAAGAATGAGCGGCCCCTGCGCCCCCTATGAGCACTCCGTCTCAGCAGCGGATTCAGCCCCGACTGCAGAGAACCCCAACTCTGTGCCCGTGCCTGCATGCACCCGCGCAAGCTGCGCATAGCGCTTGGCATGCTCAATCAACTCTTCCGCTTCATCTAAAGAGAGCGATCGCACCACTTTGCCGGGAACGCCCAGAACGAGCGATCGCGCTGGCACATCTTTAGTCACCACCGCTCCAGCGCCAACGATGCTGCCTGCACCCACCCGCACGCCATCGAGCACAATCGCCCCGATGCCAATTAAACAGCCCCGCTCTATATAAGCACTGTGAATCACAGCCCGATGCCCCACCGTCACATAGGGCTCCAGCACGGTGGGTTGACCCGGATCGCCATGGAGCACTGCGCCATCCTGCACATTGCAGCATTCCCCCAGCACAATCTGCTCCACATCGCCCCGCACCACAGCGCCGTACCATACGCTGACCTCTGAAGCCACCGCTACCCGCCCAATCACTGTTGACGTGGGGGCCACAAACGCAGCTTGTGAAACATCGGCAGGGGCGATCGCCCTATTGAGCATCATCAGCGAAACCTCTATGAATCATGCGGGGTTGAGCTGTTAAACCTTGAAGATATTAAACTAAACACTATTGACCAGAGTATCTCGCTGCATCCCTCTTTCGCTGCATTTATCAGGCATTCATGGGCATTCAGTCAGGAGAAACCTGGGCGGTGACAACACCAGCCTTCCTGCCGCGGCTCAGACGAGGTTTTACTTAACGGATTCTGCTAAAGGCTGCATCTAAGGGACAACACCAGCCTTCCTGCCGCGGCTCAGACGAGAGCAGACACTTGCCGTGCCGGACAAGGCCATAGGCATTGCGGGCTTAGGGAGTATAATGAAGCCACTGTGTCCAGATTTTGGAGCTTACGCGGTAGCGATCGCATGATGAATCTAGTTCAACAGTATCCGATTTTCGGACCAGAGATTCAGTGCCCTCACTGCCGTCAGACCATCCCGGCATTGACATTGACCGATACCTATCTCTGTCCCCGGCATGGAGCCTTTGAGGCCAACCCGGACACCAGTGAGTTGGTGCATTTGCAGTCAGGTCGCCACTGGCGACGTTGGAACAGCGAGTGGTACCGTCAGCACACTCATCCTGATGGCATCCGGTTTGAAATTCATGAAGCGCTTGATCGCCTCTATACCCAAGGCTATCGCGCCACTCGCGTGATCATTGCGCGCCGCTATCAAGAATTAATTAGTACCTATTTAGAACGCAGCACACCCTGGCGCGGTCAAGCTGAATCCTCTGCTAAGCCTCGCCTGTATGGGCTGCCGGTAGAATTTAGTCCCGACCCAACCGATGAACCCTGTTGGGATGTGATCAACTTTGACCTAGAGAAAGAGCCGGGCGCACCCGTGCGGTATCCCTATTTCCGACTGTTTGAGTAGACGGGTTGTCTCAAGAGTCACACTCACGCCTCTGATTCATGCATCACGCTTCGATTCGCACCGCTGACATTTTTCGGGCGATCGCCTTTTATGAACTGCTTGGGTTTACCGTTTGTGAGCGGTTTACCACGGGTTCTACGCTGGCCTGCTGGATGGAGGGGCTAAATGGACGGATTGAGCTGTTGCAGATACCGCAGCCTCATCCGGCAGCAGATGCCTTTGGTGATGAGCACTACACCGGGTATTACCATCTATCGTTTGATTTGACTGAGGTGACTGAGGACTTGCCGCTATGGCTCACAGGGTTAAGGGATGAATTCTTTAACGCTAGCCAGACCTCAGACCAGGTGCAGCCGCTCACCGTGTTGCTAGAACCAGCGCAGCAAATTATTGGCGATCGCGTCTACGAAGTCGCCTTTTTGGCCGATAGTGACGGGTTGCCGCTAGAGTTTATTCGAGTGATGGCAACCCTCAATCGTGAGGGAACCGAATCAAACGATTAGCTGCATTGCTGAGAAAGAGCAGTTGGACAATTGTTAGGAGGCTACGTCAATCATTGTCCAACGTTCCCAAGAGACCCTATGGAGTGCGTACCGACAGCAACAGATCCTGAAGCTGATTGAGGAGTGGGAAACCTTCGATGATTCGATAACGCCACCTAAGACAGCTCTCCCACTGGTTAGGCCATACCCACGACAGCTACCATCAGCTAATCATGGATCAGTAGCGAATGCGAGGGTCAATCCAGGCGTTAACGATGTCGATGATAATAGAGGCGATCGCCACAATCACTCCAAAGAACACCATAATTCCCTGCACGACAGGGTAGTCGCGGAACTCGATCGCCTGATAAAGCCGATTCGCTAACCCCGGCCAGTTAAACGTCACTTCTGTCAGCACGGCCCCCCCCAGCAGCGACGCCACCGTCAGCCCAAACACAGTGACAACGGGGATCAGCGCATTCTTCAGCGCATGGGCCATGACAATCCGGCGCTCTCCAATGCCTCGCGCCCGCGCCGCCTCTACATAGTCCGAGCGCAGGGTTTGCTTCAGATTAATCCGCACAATGCGCTCAAAAATACCGCTGAGCAAAATTCCCAGCGTCATGCTGGGCAGCACCAAGTAGTAAGCACTGGTCAAAAAGGCACTGAAATTACCCGTCAGCACGCTATCCACCAAATAAAGCCCGGTAGGCCCGTCGGGCGGTAGCGTGGCGATGGGAAATCGGTTGCCAATCGGGAACCAGCGCAACTGCACCGCAAACAGCAGCTGCAGCAGCATCCCAAACCAATAGGTGGGCAACGCATAGGTGATGATGCCAAAGAGCCGGCCCCCCGCATCTAGCGGCGAGTTGGGGCGCGAGGCGGCAACTGAGCCGATGAGAATCCCCACGCTTAGAGCCACCGTCATGGCAATCACCGTCAACTCCACCGTGGCAGGAAAATGTTGCCAAATGATGCGCCATACCGACTGACCCTGAGCTGTCAGCGAAGTGCCCAAGTCAAGCCGCAGCAGCGACCCTAAATAGGTCAGGTATTGAATCGGCAACGGGGCATTGAGCCCTAGCCGCTCCCGCATGGCTTCCTTCGCTGATTCGGGGGCCCGTGCCCCCAGCACCGCATCGACTGGGTCTCCCGGCGTGGCTCGCATCAGCAAGAACACCACCGTCACAATCGTCAACAGCACCAGCGGCAGCAGCATGAGCCGTGCCAGCACATAATATTGCAAAGAGCGAGAACGGGACATGGGTACCTACTTGCGAATCTGCCACAGCAGCAATTGCTGCGTTGGCTCGATGTCAATATCCTCCACACTGCCTTGGGCAAAGATATAGTCTTTGTTTTGCCACAGGGGGATGTAGGGCACATCTTCGGCCAGCATGTCTTGCAGCTCTTCAAAGATAGCGGCGCGGTCTTCGGGGTCGCGATCAGCGCGCTGTTCACGAATCAAATCGTTGGCTTTTTCGCTGTAGTAGAACGAGCCGTTTCCCTGGCTGGCCCCACTTTCACAGAGGGTTTCGGGCGAGCCCTGGTCGCAACTGAGGAATGGCTGCACAAAATTGTCGGGGTCGAAGAAATCGGGATACCAGTTGAGCAGCACGGCATTGTATAGCCCATTGTCCACGCCTTGAGATAGGGTGGCGCGCTCGGCACTGTTGACAGTCACTGTAACGAGCCCCGGCAACCCCGATTCAATGGATTCCTTCATGGTATTGGCGACGATGCCGCGCACGGTAGACGCAGACGGATACCAGATCTCGAAGTTGAGCGGGTTGGATTCTGAATAGCCTGCGGCGGTGAGAAAGTCGCGGGCTTTGTCGAAGTCGCCATCGCCGTAGGCCTCTTCAAACACGGGCTTAGAGACATCGAAACCGGTGGGGATCATGGTGTAGAGCGGTGCGGCTTGCTCTTGGAAGACCCGCTCATTAATGAGATTACGGTCGATCATGGCGGCGATCGCCTTCCGCACATTGAGATCGCTGGTGGGCTCAATGCGCTGATTGAGCGACATGTAATTGACAACGTTCGTGCCCGCCTCAATCACGTTCCAACCGCCTGACTCAGCATCGCGTTCTAGCCCAGCAATTTGATCGGGCTCTAGGGTTTGGTAGGCTACATCGAGGCCGCCCGTGCGGAAGGTGTTGTAAAGGTTTGCGGCACTGGCATACAGCTGAATATCTACCCCGTCATTGGCAGGGGGGTCGCCCCAGTAGTCGGGGTTAACATCTAGCCGCACGGCATCGGGTGTGAGCGAGGCCAGCTTATAGGGGCCGCTGCCCACAAATGTATCGGGATTGAACTGGCCTTCACCAATTTCATAGGCCTCGGGGGAAATGGGCGTGACGCCCCAAAAGGTGAGGATGGCAGGGAACGCCGCGAAGGGATACTTCAACGTGAGGGTAAGCTCATAGTCACCGCTGGCCTCAACGGTCTCGATCAAATCGCCCAAGAGATAGGCAGGGCCGCCGCCGTTTTGAATGAAACGGTCGATGGAGAACTTCATCACCTCAGCGTTGAAGGGGGTGCCGTCGTGTAGAGCGACGCCGTCTCGAAGGGGAATGGTGTAGAGCAGCCCGTCGTCGCTAACGGTGGGCAGGGCGGTGGCCAATTGGGGTTCTAGATCCGTGGTGCCGGGGGCATAGGTATAGAGGCGATCGCCCAAGTTATGCAGCAAGATCCCGGTAAAGATGGTGTAGGCATCTGCTGGGTCAAGGGTGTCAACCTTTTGGGTCGTGCCCATCGTGACCCGCCCTCCGGCTGTGCCCGAGACCTCGCCCGCGGGATCAACCTCAGGCGCATCTCCTGACAGGGTTGTTTGCGGTGCGCCGCAGCCCACCACGAGGGCAGCACACAGCCCCATCACTGCCGAAAACCGCCAAAACCCGCGCCACTGCCGAGATGAAAACCCTAACCACGCCATAGGTCAACCTTGGGGGAGATAAAACGTTAGCACTCATGTATACCGCATAAGATAGCAGAACTCAATCCGTAACCTGTTCTTGCGACAGCACTACTAGGGTGAGCACAGCACACACGAGCAAAATCCCCAAGGAGGCCGCAGCGGCATCGGCAAAGGACGCATCATTCGTCGCGAACCAAATTTGGGCGGCTAGGGTGCGAAAGCCAATGGGGGAGAGCATCATGGTGGCGGGCAGTTCTTTCATGGCGGTGAGAAAGATCAGCACGAAGCCGCTGATCAGACCGGGGTTGATCAGCGGCAGGGTGATTTGGCGCAGCGTTTGCCAGGGCGATCGCCCCAAACTGCGGGCCGATTCTTCGAGCGATGGGCGCACCTGCAAGAGCGAACTGCGGAGGGTGCCCACCGACTGCGGCAAAAACAGCACCAAATAGGCAAACACCAGCATGGGCATGGTTTGGTAAATAACAGGCAGGTAGCGCGCTCCAAAAAAGACTAACGCTAGCGCCACCACCACCCCCGGCAGGCCAAACCCAATGTAGGAGCCACGTTCGATCAGCGTGGTGAGGCGTCCGGGAAAGCGAACGGAGAGGATGGCAATGGGGAGCGCAAACACCGTCGCAACAGCGGCGGCGAGTCCCGAGGCCCATGCTGAATTCAGCGCTAGGGGTACCACATTCGTCAGCGCAGACCAGATGCGGGGCGATCGCCCCAGCCATACAAAAATTACCCCTAAGGGCAGCACCACACAGAGCAGCGTCACCAGGGTGCAGAACGCCAGCGCGACCCCACGCCAGCGACCCAAGGGAATGAGGCGGCGATCGCCCCTAGGCTCTCGGCTGCTGTAGTAAGCTGCGCGGCTGCGCGCCCGATACTCCAGCCAAAGAATTGCCAGCACCAGCGCTACTAACATGAGCGACAGCAACGCTGCCACGCTGCGGTCAAAGCTGCCGCGATATTGAGTAAAAATCGCCTGGGTAAAGGAATTAAACCGCATCAGCGACGGCGTCCCAAAATCTTGCAGCGCGTAAAGCGCCACCAAGAGCGACCCCGCTACGATCGACGGCTTGAGCTGCGGCAGCGTGACCCGAAAAAACACCGACCAGGGATTGTGCCCTAAACTCTGCGCCGCTTCTTCGACCGACGGGCTGAGGCCCTGCAATCCGGCGCGCACGCTAAGCAACAAATATGGGTAGGAAAATAGCGTAATCGCCGCGACGCAGCCCGGTAGCCCATAAATAGACGGCAGGCGATCGACCCCCAGCGGTGCTAACCATGATTGCAGTAAACTGCCTCGTGGCCCCACGGTGGCAATTAAGGCAAAGCTGCCTACATAGGTAGGCACCGACAGCGGCAGCGCCGTGACCACTGCCCAAGACCGTCGCCACGGCAGGTCAGTGCAAACGGTTAAAAAGGCCAGCGGCACGGCAATCAAATTGGCAAACAGCGTCACCAGCCCTGCCATCAGCAGACTGTTCAGCAGAATTTGAGCGGTGCGCGGCTGCGAAAAAATCGTCCACAATCGCTGCGGCTCAATGCTGAGCGTCCGCAAGACGAGGTAGATCAGCGGCAGGGCAAGGGCGATCGCCGTCATGCTGCCCATCACCACTAAAAACAAGGGTGGAGACAGAGGCGATCGCCCCTGTCTCCACCGGTTTTGCAGCGCCTTCCAAACAGGAGTGGTCATAGCATTCTGGCGCAAGTATCGCGTCTGTTACGTCAGCGAGGGGTGGCGCGGCACTGAGCGCCACCCCTCAGGCAGCAGATGGGGTGAGATCTGAATGATCCCGTCTGAATGATCCCGAATGATCCCTATAGTAAACCCGCCTGTTGCAGCAGTTCTAGCGTGCCTTCCAGATCTTCTAAGCTGCTTAGGTCTAGATCCGGTGCTTGAATTTGCTCTAGCGGCACCTGATCGGCGGGGGCTGGTGCGCCACTCACTAGGGCATACTCGTTGGTTTCTTGGGTGAAGTAGGTTTGAGCTTCGGAAGAGAGCAGGTATTCAACCAGGGCGATCGCCGCTTCTTCTTGGTCGGTGCTGTCGATGATGGCCACGCCCGCCACATTGATCATCGCGCCAGCATCGTCCGCAAAGTAGTGATGCGCCACAGGGAAGTTGGGGTCTTCGGCCTTAAACCGACCTAAGTAGTAGTTGTTAACGAGGCCCACTTCGACTTCGCCCCGGCCCAGCGCTTCCACAATGCCCGTGTTGTTGTTGAATACCTGGGTGTCATTGGCTTTCATCGCTTCGAGCCATTCCAGCGTGCGTTCGTCGCCTTCGGTCACGCGCAGCGCTGTCACAAATGCCTGAAACGACCCGTTGGTCGGAGCCCAGCCCACGCGCCCCTGCCACTCATCTTCCGTCAGTTCCCAAATAGAGTCAGGCAGCTCGGCAGCATCCACATCATTGGTGTTGTAATCCAGCACGCGGGCTCGACCCGAAATGCCAATCCACTGACCTTCGGGCGATCGCAGCCGTTCATCCACCTGACTTAGCAATTCTTCGGGAATGGCCCGGGTGCGCCCTTCTTTTTGCAGTGCGCCCAGCGCGCCCGCATCTTGCCCAAAAAACACATCGGCAGGGGTATTGTCTCCTTCTTCTAGAATCGCAGCGGCGAGTTCAGCCGTGTCGCCATAGCGTACCTCGACGGAGATGCCAGTGCTTTCTTCAAACTGCTCAAGCAGAGAGCCAATCAGCTCCTCATTTCGCCCGGAATAAATGGTGAGTTCAGCGCCTTCTCCTGCTGCCCCAGCAGCGGAATCAGCGGCGGAATCGGCAGCGGAATCGGCAGCGGGGTCGACCGATGCAGGCCCACCACAGGCGATCGCCAACGTCCCAGCGAGCACAGCAGCACCAAAATACGATAAAAGCGATCGACGCTTCATGACAAAACTCCTGAGTGTTATTAGCAGAAAATAGTTATAAGAACAAGCCATTGCTCTGAGAGATACGCCATCGATTGAGCAAGCCATGCCCCAATCTGATCGACATAGTAGGATCTAAGCTGCCATAGCCGTAGAAACCGTGCACAACTCAGAGCACAAACCATCTCAACAGGATGTAGGTTTGGATTTTCCTATTGAAAGTCTTTCTCAATATACGACATGAGTGTAACTGTGCATCATGAATTTTTGCATTCTGAATTCGGCATGGAGTTCTGCAAGGTTTTCTGCAAGATTTAGGGTCTTAGGCTCAAGCCGACTAACGGAAAGGACGAAGTCTCAAATCCTGCTCTTAACCGTTAACCCCCTAGTGCACCCTCGCATCCCCAACTCCCAATCCGTACCCTGTTGAACAGATTTTGAGCCGATTAGTCCCATAATGATGGGGTTGTGGTTTATCGAGATCAGTGATTATGGGTCGTGCTGATAAGGTCGTTTTGGCCTATTCCGGTGGGGTAGACACCTCTGTTTGCATCCCCTACCTCAAGGAAGAATGGGGCGTAAAAGAGGTCATTACGCTGGCGGCAGATTTAGGGCAGGGAGAAGAACTTGGCCCCATTAAAGAGAAGGCACTAACCTCAGGCGCGTCGGTCTCGCTGGTGGCCGATGCCAAGGCTCAGTTCATCCGCGACTATGCGTTTCCCTCGATTCAGGCCAATGCGCTCTATGAAAATCGCTATCCCCTATCAACCGCGCTGGCTCGTCCGCTGATTGCAAAGCTGCTGGTAGATGCAGCGGCAGAGTATGGGGCGGATGCGGTCGCCCACGGCTGCACCGGAAAAGGGAATGATCAGGTGCGGTTTGATGTGTCGATTGCGGCGCTCAACCCCAGTCTTAAGGTGCTGGCTCCGGCGAGAGAGTGGGGCATGAGCCGCGAACAAACCATTGCCTATGGCGAAAAGTTTGGGATTCCATCGCCGGTGAAAAAGTCGTCGCCCTACAGCATTGACCGCAACTTGCTGGGCCGCAGCATTGAGGCGGGGCCATTGGAAGATCCTTGGACGGAGCCGCTGGAAGAAATCTACGCCATGACGCGGGCGATCGCCGACACGCCCGATGAACCCGACTATGTGGAAATCGACTTTGTTAAGGGGATTCCCGTCAGCCTCAATGGCACAGCGCTCGATCCCCTGGCGTTGGTAGATGCGTTGAACGACATGGTGGGCAAGCATGGCGTCGGTCGCATTGACATGGTTGAAAACCGCCTCGTGGGCATTAAATCGCGAGAAATCTACGAGGCTCCGGCGCTGCTAGTGCTGATTCAAGCCCACCGCGATCTCGAAAGCCTCACGCTCACTGCTGATGTGTCTCACTACAAACGGGGCATCGAAGAAACCTACTCCCAAATGATTTATAACGGCCTCTGGTATAGCCCGCTCAAGGGCGCGCTGGATGCGTTTATTGCACAAACTCAGGAGCAGGTGTCGGGCACGGTGCGGGTGAAGCTGTTTAAGGGCACGGCATCCATGGTGGGCCGCAAATCCGAAAACTCGCTCTATACGCCAGATCTGGCGACCTATGGGGAAGATGACGTCTTTGACCACAAGGCTGCCGAGGGCTTTATCTATGTGTGGGGGTTGCCTACGCGCGTGTGGTCAGAGAAAATTCGCGGTTAGGCCTTGGCGATCGCGGCAGATAGGGCTCGCGTTGTCGGGTATCATACCCGGCGACTCCTGCACAAGGCCCGCTGCCGCGCGCTACCGTAAAGTTATTGGCACCATGTATTTGACTTGAGCGTAGTTGGGTTGAGCTTGAGTTCGAAGAGGTTATGGGGAGAGGTTACGAGAGAGGTTACGGGGAGAGGCCGCTCGGAGACGTTGCGCGGGGACAACCCATGCAGCCACGCTCCCACACATTAGGGACTCGCAGGTACACTATTGACCGGCAGATCCCTTAGGGACGCTGCCTGGAGAGCGCCAGTTTGACTGGGTTTGAGATGCTTTTTTAAATTGCTTTGGGATTGATCGTAATCCTATGCGTTGGTGATTGGAGGGACTTGATGACGATGCTAGATGCTTATCGCAGCCACGTAGACGACCGGGCCAAGCTAGGCATTCCGCCGCTGCCGCTGGATGCAGAGCAAACGTCTGCCCTGTGCGACTTGCTGCAAGCGCCCCCGGCGGGAGAAGAGACGTTTTTGCTGCACCTGTTGCGCGATCGCATTCCCCCCGGGGTCGATCAGGCGGCCTATGTAAAAGCTGGGTTTTTGACGGCGATCGCCCAGCGCACCCTCTCTAGTCCACTCATTACGCCTGTAGACGCGGTGGAACTGCTGGGCACGATGATGGGGGGCTATAACGTGCATGCGCTGATCGATCTGCTCAAGTCTGAAGATGCCGAGCTGGCGGCTACTGCCACAACGGCCCTCAGTAAAACCCTCTTGGTGTATGACGCCTATCACGATATTGATGAACTGGCGAACGACGGCAACGCCTATGCCAAACAGGTGATGGACTCGTGGGCCAACGCAGACTGGTTTACCCAGCGCCCTGAGCTGGCCGAGGCGATTACGGTGACGGTGTTCAAAGTCCCTGGCGAAACCAACACGGATGACCTGTCTCCGGCACCCCACGCTACAACGCGACCCGATATTCCGCTGCATGCGGTGGTCATGCTCGAAAGCCGAATGGAGGATCCCGTTGGGGCGATCGCCCAGCTCAAAGAGAAGGGGCATCCCGTTGCCTATGTGGGCGATGTCGTGGGCACCGGCTCCTCGCGCAAATCCGCCACCAACTCTGTGCTCTGGCATATGGGGGATGACATTCCGTGCGTGCCCAACAAGCGCACGGGCGGGTTCTGCCTGGGTAGAAAAATTGCGCCGATCTTTTTCAACACGTTAGAAGACTCCGGCGCGCTGCCCATTGAGTGCGATGTGACTCGCATGAACACTGGGGACGTGATCACCATTTATCCCTACAAGGGCGAAATCACCAACGAGGTCGGTGAGGTCATTTCTACCTTTAGCCTCAAGCCCGACACGATTTTGGACGAGGTGCGCGCGGGGGGGCGCGTTCCCCTGTTAATTGGCCGCACCCTAACGGATAAGGTGCGGGCTGCGATGGGTCTTGACCCCAGCCCCGTGTTCACTCGCCCCAGCCTGCCGGTCGACAGCGGCAAAGGCTTCACCCTAGCGCAAAAAATGGTAGGCAAGGCCTGCGGGCTGCCCGGTGTGCGTCCCGGCACCTATTGTGAACCCATGATGACCACAGTGGGCTCTCAAGACACCACTGGCCCCATGACCCGCGATGAGTTGACGGAACTGGCCTGTCTGGGCTTTGGGGCAGATCTGGTGATGCAGAGCTTCTGCCACACCGCCGCCTACCCCAAGCCAGTGGATATCAAAACCCATCACGACCTGCCGGATTTCATCAACCAGCGTGGCGGCGTATCGCTGCGCCCCGGCGATGGCATCATTCACTCGTGGCTAAACCGAATGCTGCTGCCGGATACTGTCGGCACAGGTGGCGACTCTCACACCCGCTTTCCTTTGGGCATCTCGTTCCCGGCGGGCTCGGGGCTAGTGGCGTTTGCGGCTGCCCTGGGCGTGATGCCGCTGGATATGCCGGAATCGGTGCTGGTGCGGTTTAAGGGCAAGCTCCAGCCGGGTGTGACCTTGCGAGATATTGTGAATGCGATTCCCTATGTGGCGATTCAGCAAGGCAAGCTGACAGTCTCTAAGGAGAATAAGCAAAATATCTACTCAGGCAAGATTATTGAAATGGAGGGCTTGCCCGACCTGAAGCTAGAGCAAGCCTTTGAGCTGACGGATGCAACGGCGGAGCGATCGGCAGCGGGCTGCACCATTAAGCTCAGTATTGATACCGTGGCGGAATACCTGCGTTCGAATGTAGCGCTGCTGACCAACATGGTGGCGCGGGGCTATGGCGATGCCCGCACGATTCTGCGGCGCGTGGCCAAGATGGAGGAGTGGTTAGCCAATCCTTCTCTGATGGAAGCCGATGCCGATGCAGACTATGCCGATGTGATTGAGGTGGATCTGGCCCAAATCACCGAGCCGCTGGTCGCAGCACCCAACGACCCCGACAATATTAAGCTGATGTCGGAATGTGCAGGCGATCCGGTGCATGAGGTGTTCATTGGCTCGTGTATGACCAATATTGGCCACTACCGCGCTGCAGCCAAGGTGATGGAAGGCGCGGGCGAAGCAAAAGCCCGCCTTTGGATTTGCCCGCCCACGCGGATGGATGAAAAAATGCTGCGGGAAGAAGGCTACTACAGCACATTTGCGGCGGCTGGTGCCCGGCTAGAGATGCCCGGTTGCTCGCTGTGCATGGGCAACCAGGCTCGGGTGGGCGATGGCACGACGGTGTTTTCAACCTCCACACGCAACTTCAATAACCGCATGGGCAAGGGGGCGCAGGTTTATCTGGGCTCTGCCGAACTGGCGGCGGTCTGTGCGCTGCTGGGCAAAATCCCCACGGTGGACGAGTACTTGACAGTGATGGCCGATCGCATTGATCCGTTTGGGGCAGAGCTATATCGCTATCTCAACTTTGACCAAATTGTTGGCTTTGAAGATGAGGGTCGGGTGATTGCCCTAGAAGATATGCCTAAGATTGAAGACATTCTAGGCATGCCGACAGCAGGAGCGCGATAAAGCGTGGGCCGTACTTTAGTGGAGGATAGGCAGTGCTTGCCCTCCACTAAACTATTGCTGCTGGTAGGACTCTTGGAAATCAAGTAGATACCACTACAGCCTGTTTGACTGAAGACGCTGCCGTGATGTCGTGTGCTTAACGCGTGAGCACCGACATAAACTTGCCCTCAGAAAATGGTGCAGGAATAATCGGCGTAAACTGCGCTCGATCCGTCGCCACCTTTTTCACATACAACTCATTCATCGCGTGGATCACCTGATCTGGCGACCCCACAATCCAGATCTGTAAACGGCTGTTGCCCTGGTGCGATCGCACCAGCGCCTTAATCTCAGAACTCATGGGTTTTTACCTCGCTAATGCGTGTTGTAGAGGAAACGCGCCTAGGGCGTGGTTGACCCAACCACTTGTCAGCATTAGCGAGGCGCTTGATAATCATCAAAGCCTGGCTCCTGCCATGCTCAGGAGTCAGGTCAGCTGGTTAGTGAGTGTTGGTAGCACTCCTAATCAGCGCCCAAAACCCCAAGTGCGCGTTAGAGATGTCACCGGAATCGAATTCCGGTATCGCAAAGAATAAACCAATCGCCCAAAGAAAACAAGAGTTTTCACTACAAAATGTAGAGG
>JAHHHI010000092.1 GCA_019359435.1 Kaiparowitsia implicata GSE-PSE-MK54-09C | reverse complement strand
ATCGCTTCATTGCAAACTGGATGTGAGCAGTTGACGCACAAAATGAATGGGTTCATCTGCCCACTGGTACGTCGGTTGAACTTACAATTGATCTTTTCATCTGCTTAGAGTGATAGAAGAGGGATATCCTCGAAATGGAGTGAAAACGACTGTCAATGATCCCTCTGGATCGATCTCATAGGTCAAATAGCTGGCATGAATACTTGCATATCCGCCACCTTTTTTCTTGAAAATAAGCTTTTGTTGATTTCTTTTACCTGTGACACCAATAGAGACAAACCCAAAGTCCTTATTAGATGAAGCATCCCGTCGATGTTGTGGGGTATAACAGAAAGTCATGGTTTGATAAGGATTGATACCATAAATTTCTTCTACCTCTCGTAAGGATTCTCTGAGTAGAATTTCTAGCCGAGGAAAGAAGTAGTTTTGAAGTGTACTGAGTTTAGTGGATACATCAGGAATCTTGAAAACATCCCGGTCTCTAGCCTCAAATTCCAACTTATTAAAGTCATTCTTTTCCATTACGAACTTTGCTCTAGCTCATGATTTAAATTGTCAACTTAACCCTGTCGTAACTGGGAGCGTATGAACTCATTGGGGCTTAAGACTGTGCCCCACAACATGCTGTATGCAATCCCCAATGAAGGCTATGTCATTAGAGGGGAAAACTCTGCTTAATATACCCATACGGCAGATTAGATAGAAATCTGGCAGCCTAATATACCTGTGGGGGTGATTGGGTAGAAAAATTCAGGATAACCACTCTTTTGGATGGATGAGGCGGGGTGGCGTCACAAAATGTAAAGGGGAACACTTGTTTTCTTTGAGCAGTTGGTTTATTCTTTGCGATACCGGAATTCGATTCCGGTGACATCTCTAACGCGCACTTGGGGTTTTGGGCGCTGATTAGGAGTGTTACCAGCACTCACTAACCAGCTGACCTGACTCCTGGCGGTAGCAGGAGCCAGGCTTTGATGATTATCAAGCGCCTCGCTAATGCTGACAAGTGGTTGGGTCAACCACGCCCTAGGCGCGTTTCTTCGATACATCTCATTAGCGAGGCAAAACCCCATGAGTTCAGAGATTAAGGCCCTGGTGCGATCGCACCAGGGCGAGAGCAACGCGCAAATTTGGATCATCGGCACACGCGACCAGGTGATCCATTTAATGAACGAGCTATATGTGAAAAAAGTGGCGACGGATCGAGCGCAGTTTACGCCGATTACCCCTGCGCCGTTTATGGATGGGCAGTATATGACGGTGCTGGTGCGATCGCACTGAACCGCTCAATAGAAAAAGCCGGGATGTGGGCGCGGTGGGCGTCCCATCCCGACTTGTGGCATGGATGAGGGGTCTAGCGGGGCTGGATGTTGAGATCCCAGTTGTAGTTGATATAGCTGACGGAGTAGTCGCCCTGTTGCAGATAGGTGCGATCGCCCTCAGTTGCATATTGGCTAATAAAGTTGAGCGTGGCCCGCTGCTTTTCGTTGCCTGCAAATCCTTCACCTTCGGCCACGGCGTAGTCCGCAATCCAGTCTTCGCCAAACCAGTCAAAGATTTGCGAAATCATCACGCGGTTCGCTTCTCGGTCGATCTGCAGCCCTTCGGGACTATCGACCCAGCGCTGCACCTGCTCCTCTAACTGAGCGTCTAGCTGCTCGCCCGTATAGGGTTCAGTGCGAAGGACGGGGCAGCTAATGGCAGAGCAGTTTAGCGCGGCGTGAATGCGCGGCTCGTTGTAGTTTGGGCGGAGGGTTTGGTGCTCAATGTTGTCGAGGGTTTTGAGCTGACCCGCCACCCGAAACTGTCGTCCCCGCCACACACCCGGAATATCGCGAATACTGGATTTGATGGGTTGCTGGTCAATAATCGACTCCAGAGTGAAAGCATTATAGGCGTTGGTCAAAAACGCGATTTGTTCCGCCTCGCTCCAAGCGTCAAACTGGCTGCTCGACACCTCGCCCAAGGTCGCGTTAAACGCCTTGAGCCGCTCGGCGTTGACTTGCAGGCCGGGATAGTTCACCATGCCTTCGTCATCCACAAAGGTGCTGAGCAGATCGGCATAGTCGCTGTAGTCGAACGGGGTAGCTTGAGCCACAGAATCCGTGTCAGTAGCGGCTTCGGGAGTATTGCCTGCGGTAGAGGAGGGACTTGGCAAGGTGGCGCATCCTGCGAGGGCTGCCAGCAGTGAGGTGCAAATGAGTGCAGATTTGAGGGTAAGCATGAGTCTAGGTGGCAGAGATAATGATCCACTTCTCTACTCAACCTTGGCAACCTGAGAATTGGCTGAGTCTGGCTTAAGCTTTGGATGAACAACCAGCATCCACAGGCTTCCTAAGACTAGTGGTGCCCACAGCACCCACCGTTCTGTGGGCGTGAGCACCCAGTCGGGGTTGCCCATCGCCATGCGATGGGGCAGGGCGTAATAGATAAAGGCCGATAGGCTTACCCATCGGATGCCCCAGTGGCGGGTCGCCACGCTAAAGGGAATCAGCCAGGTGAAATACCAGGCATGAACGATGGGCGACAGCAGCAGCAGCAGCACGAAAAACCCTTGCCCGAAGGAGAGCAGACGATGCGATCGCCCCATCAGCACCAGCGACCCCAGCAGCAGCGGCAGCCCATAGGGCCAGTTGGCTGCGCGTGAGATATCCGACACTTGTGCGAGCAGGTAGGGCACCAACTCCGCACTGCGCCCATGAGACACAAAGGTAGAGCTGGTGGGAATCAGCGGGCACTCGTTGCCGGTGCAGAAGGGCAGCGCCAGCAGAACCAGGGGCAAACTGCCGAGCGCTAGCACTGCGATCGCCCGTCGGCCCTGCTGCAACCCCTGTGGACACTGCCAGCGGCCCTTTCCCCGCAGCGATCGCCATGCTACAAACCCCAGCAGCGGCAGCGACACCCACTTCACCGCTATGCTCAGGCCTAGCAGCAGCGCGGTGCCGAGCGATCGCTCCGTTTGCCCTCCACTTGCTGCGGGTGGCGCATCAAACCATAGCCATGCGCCCACCAGCGGCAGCAAAAACCAGCTATCGTAGTGCCCACCCCCGGCAAAGGCGTAGATGACCAGCGGATTCCAGGCATAGAGGAGCGTGGCGCGAGGGCCATAGCGCTGGCGCAGCAGCCCGCAAATTATCAGATCCGCAAGGACAAAGGCCAGCTTAAACAACAGCACGGAGGGGGCGATCGCCGCCAGCAGCCGAAAGCCGCTCTGGGCCAGCGGTGGATAAATGGCCGACACACCACTGTGGTTAATTAAGCCCCACCAGGCGGTTCGGTACGGTTCTAGCTCTGCCGCATTGGGTGCCAGGTGATAGGGGCTGAATCCCAGCGTTTGGATGTAGCCCTCCCAGATATAGCGCCAGATGTCGCTGCCCGGCTGCATCGGCAGCAGCAGCACCCGCGCCAGCAGCGCCACCCCCCAAAACCATAGGCTAGAGAGCGATCGCACACCCCAGCTCAGTCCAAACCCCACGCTCATCAGGCTAGTACCCACCCAAAAGCGCGGCACCATACCCGGTTCGCTAAAGGTGCCATGGGGTGCAGCCCAGGCACAGCCCAGCAGCAGCAGCAGCGCACTCAGCCCCAGCAGGGGCGATGCGGTGGCGATCGCTCCCCGCATCAGCCGTTGCCCATACAGCCCCGCCAAGGTGCTAAGAATAACCACGCCCGCTTGCACGCTGCCCAAGATCGTGCCCGAAATCTTGGATTTTCCGCCCTGCCGAGGCCGATAATGCACCGGCAGTTCACAAATCCGCAGCCCCGCTTCTACGGCGCGCACTTGCATTTCTACCGTCCAGCCAAAGCCGCGATCGCGCAGGTGCAGCGAGTCTAGCGCCTGCCGCCGAATTAGACGACAGGGGCCTAAATCGTGATACCGATGCCCCCAGCCCCAGCCGATCAGCACCCCCGCCAGCCCGTTGCCAAACTGCTGCGCTGGGGTCAGCGCAGCACGTCCGGCCAGGATAGCCCGGCGATCGCCCAAAATTAAGTCATAGTCTGCTCGCGCTGCCAGCAGCTCTGGCAGGTGCGCTAAGTCATCGCTGCCATCACCATCACAAAACAAAATCCATTCAATGTCGGGGGGCAGATCGTGCAAGCCCCGCCAGCAGGCGCGTCCATAGCCGGGCAGCGGCTCGGCAATCACCTCCGCCCCAGCAGCACGGGCGATCGCCCCACTTCCATCCCCGCTACCGTTGTCAATGACCCGAATGCGAGATAGTCCCTGATGCTGCAAGGTCTGGATAACGGCGGTGATGGTGTCTGCCTCATCGCGAACAGGAATCAGCACCAAAATTCGGTCTAGTTCACCCATGCTTGCCGATCTGTTCACCCTATTCAAGATTGTTGCTAGCAATCTTTAGAATACAGGCATCAAAATTTGAAATCTGAGAACTCGCTGAGTTTTCTGAGCGCGCCCCACGCAACGTCAGTTTGGCAAATGCACAAACCCCTGCTGACCGTATCGTGGTCAGCAGGGGTTGGCGTTGTTTCACATCTCACTGGATATGCGATCGCCATGAGCCAGATTTTTGCCACCTCACGCCTCACCCTCCGCCGCCTTGAGGCTGAAGATCTAGACCTGTTTTACGACATTGTGACTGATGCCTTTGTGCGGCGCTACTTGTTTGACGACGCTATTTTGTCTCGGATTCAGGTGGCTGCTATGTTGGCGGAAAGCCAGAAGCTTCATGAAAAAGGCGTTGGCCTCTGGCTGATTGAGGCCAACGCATCACTCGAGGGTAATCACGAGGAAGATCACAAGGTCATCGGACTCGTAGGGCTATGGTACTTTTTTGATGAACCCCAGCCACAACTGGTCTATGCGTTGCTGCCTGCTGCTACTCATCAGGGCTACATGACGGAGGCCGCAGTTGCCCTGATGGACTATTGCTTTAACAATTTGGGTTATCGTTATCTCACGGTCAATTGTGATGCACCGAACTTGGCCTCTCAGCGAGTGGCGCTGCGGTTGGGCATGGTGAAAACCGAGCAGCGGATGGTCGAGGGCAAGTCCATCCTGGTCTTCCGGCGAGATGCCCCTAGCTCCACCGGCGACGGCTCCACATCACCGATCCCAGGCCACTGCTAAAGGCCACGCCGCCGATCGCCATCTGCTTCATCCACCAGTGGGGCGCATTAAAGGGAGCTTGGCTAATCAACCATTCATCAATGCCGTCATTGCTGACGGGCACGGTCAAGATATCGCCGTGGTCGCCCCTGCCGATGTAAATTGTCCATTCGCCTTCTAAGGTTGGATCAGGCTCAAAGGCAAAAAAGCCATTCTCGTCGGTGCTGGTTTCCAGCCAGGGCTGCTCTGCATCAGTGGGGGCAAATACCTGAACTGCAACAGGTTCAATCAATTCTTCGTCGTTGGTGAACACTGTTGTAATTTCTAGAATTTGCTCATTCATCTGGAAGTCGGCCCACATGCTGTGTGCCCATGCTTTTGCCGGAAACAGGGCTAGGCTGACGATGAGTGTCAGGGTGACGAGTAGGGTTTTCATAGTTACCTCACGATTGAGTAGTTAGGAGCGGTTAGACAAGATGTAGTGGATGAGATGGAGTGGACGGGATTTAGGCGATCGCCCGCGCAGTGAGCATGGCACCGACGGCCATCACCACGACGGCACTGGCTACGGGCAGGTAGCGTAAGGCGGGGCGGGGCGGCATCTGGTCGAACCATCGACGAGAATACACCACGCTGATGCCCACGCCCACTAATACGAGCGTTAGCCCCAGACTAAACGCAGCCACGAGCGCTAAACCATACGCGGTGCGGTGAAGGGCGATCGCCGTGAGCAGCAGCACCAGCGCCGAAGGGCAGGGCACCAGTCCCCCAGCAATGCCTAATGCCAGCAGGCTTTGGGGTGCATGGGTGTGAGTGTGTGAATGAGACGGTGCGTGTGGATGCGCGTGCTCATGGGCATGGCTGTGATCATGAGTGTGGCTGTGATCGTTAGTGTGAACGTGATCATGACTATGATCATGACTATGAGCCTGATCAGACTCGTGATTATGATCGTGATCAGGAGCCTGATCCAATGACTGGAGATGGCGCGAAAGCAGCCAGGTGCCGACGCTCAGCACCATCAGTCCACTCACCATGCTCAAGATGGGATAGACGCGCTCGGCCCAGCCTAGTTGTGCGGCCAGCAGGGCGATCGCCCCCAGCAAAAACACCGCTAGCGTATGGGTTACGGTGGTGGTAAGTCCCAGCACGACGGCATGCCAGGGGGTTTGCCGCTCGCCCATGAGGTAGGCGGCGGCCAGGGTTTTGCCATGCCCCGGGGTCAGAGCGTGCCCAGCGCCCAACACCAGCGCGAGTCCCAGCCCCCCCGCCATCAGGCCGGGCGTGAGAGACTGATTGGATTGCAGCAGATGCACCAAATCGGGGTTGGCATGACCCGGATGGGCGATCGCCCCCTGTGGCTGCATCATCCAAATTAGGCTCGTCAGCCCAGCTGTTGTTCCCGCAGCAACAAAACTGTTCTTCATAGAAAACACCAGATAGCACTCGTAGAAACCAGAGCGCAGAGGTCAAGCTGGGATCACCAGCTAACGAAGTGTATGTGCAATCGCGAATATATTCAACGACCTTTTTGTATCCTGCAAGTTCCAACCGCTATCCGGGAAACGGCGGCGCTGAAACAGCGCTGTTGAACTCATCACTGTTGACTCATATGGATACAAGTAGGGGAGCGATCGCCCTCGGCCTCCCTTTAGGATGGAGTTAGCCAAACACAGGGCCATGTCCAGATACAGGGCGATACACAAGGAGGATGGGATGATCAGCGTGAATCAGCCGTTGCGAACGCAGGTGGTGCAGTGGTTGCAGCAGCAGGTGCCAGCCTCGCGCCTCAGCCACATTCTTAGAGTAGAAGAAATGGCAACCCAGCTTGCCCTGCAACATGGGCTAGATGCAGCGCGCGCTGCCCAAGCTGGAATCATGCATGACTTGGCGAAAAACTTTAAGCCTCAGCAGTTGATAGACCTAGCGCGATCGCACGACCTCTTCATCGATCCGGTGATGGCGCACAATCCCCATTTGCTGCATGCCGATGTCAGCGCAATCGTGGCCCAACAGGAGTTTGGCGTCACCGATCAAGAGATTTTAGGGGCGATCGCCCACCACACCTTGGGGTTTCCTGGCATGAGTCCCCTAAGTTGCGTCGTCTTCCTGGCTGATTCTCTAGAGCCTGGGCGTGGCGACACTGACGAGCTAAACCACTTGCGACAGGTGAGCACTGAGAATCTGTCTACTGCTGTCTGGATGAACTGTGACTATACGCTCCGCTATCTGCTTGAAAACCGTCGCGTCATCCATCCCCGCGTGGTTGAAACCCGCAACTGGTTTTTGAGATTGGGAAATTGAGCAGGCGCTGGGGACGAGAGGTCAGGGGCGTCTAGCACAGCGTTTCCTTGACGCTCGGTTTATTCACTCCGTAGGACTAACCCCACATGCTTGATCAGAGGGGGCGTTAATAGTACGTTTGTTTGAAGTATGTTGCAATTCTCACCCTCTTCTCTCGGTTACAGGTATCGGTTACAGGTATCGGTTGCGGGTGTTGGTTGCAGGTGCTCCCCTGTGGATGGCATCGCCCATATACCCTTGCACTCTATGCACAATCCACCTCTACCCCTTGCCCCCTATGACTCTTATCCGCTGCGCCTGGGCCAAAGATGAACCGCTAGAGTTGGCCTACCACGATCACGAATGGGGGGTGCCTCAGCACGACGATCAGCGACTGTTTGAGTTTTTAATTCTGGAAGGTGCCCAGGCGGGATTGAGCTGGTCTACTATCCTCAAAAAACGGGAGGGCTATCGTGAGGCGTTTGATGGGTTTGATGTGGAGCGGGTTGCTCGCTATGACGATGACAAAATTGTGACGCTGCTGACCAATCCTGGTATTGTGCGAAATCGGCTCAAGGTGCAGGCGGCTGTGCTGAATGCGCAGGCTGTGCTTGAAATTCGCCGCGAATGGAGCAGTCTGGATGTGTATCTGTGGCAGTTTGTGAAGGGTCAACCGATCATCAACGCTTGGCCAACGTTGGCAGACCTGCCTGCAGAAACGGCAGAGTCGCGCGCGATGAGCCGCGATTTAAAGCAGCGGGGCTGCAAGTTTGTGGGGCCAACCATCTGCTACGCGCTGATGCAGGCCTGTGGGTTGGTGAATGACCATACGGTGGATTGTTTTCGCTATGCGGCTTTGGGGGGCAGGGTTGCCCACTAGGCTGGCGTGCGGATGCGGGATGGGGTGACTAGAATCCAAGCCTTCAGAATCTTTCAGAATTTGATCAGTTTCCTAAAGGGTGGGCACTGCCCACCCTACATCGGCTATAACCGCTGGGCCAAAGCTGGTATCTTCTTTCTAGAAATCTCCTTAGCTTTAGGCGGGTTCAGGGAAGTGGATCTGCATTAGTCTTTGAATTTAAGACGGGGCCTCAAGATGGGGCTTCAAGATGGGGCTTCAAGATGGGGCGATCGCATCTCTGCCAAGGCTGCCGCGACTAAGCGAGGATGATATCCCAAGGCGCGGGCGCGATCGCTCGTGAGTGACACATCAGACGGACGCGCTGCCGCCATGGGCACATCTGCCTGAGAGCAAGGGTGTAGTTGCTCCGGCGGTAGCGACAATACCTGCGCCATAATCACCCCAAAGTCGTAGCGAGACAGCCGCTCCCGTCCGCCAAGATGCAGAAGTCCGGTGGTGGCAGACTCTAGCGCTAGCAGCAGCCCCGCGGCCCCATCTTGCCCACTCACAGGGGTGCGAAACTCATCCACAAATAGCCGCAGTGGCTCGCCTCGGTGCAGGGTGCGCAGAAACTGCTGCAAAAAATTAGGTTCAGCGGGCGATCGCCCATACATCAGCGGCATTCGGCACACCGTCGCGTGAGGATGCCGCACCAGAACCCGACGCTCTGCCTCTGCCTTATGCTCGCCATAGCGGTTTACCGGAGCGACCCAATCCTGCTCGCCATACGGCGCGTGCTTACCGTCAAACACCATATCGCTCGACGTAAACACAAAGGGGATATGGACTTCTGCACACAGCGTTGCCAGATATTCTGTCGCGACGACGTTAACCCTGTGGGATAGGTCTGGGTCTGTTTCGCAGAGATTGGGCTTTGAGAGCGCTGCCAGATGCATCACCGCATCTGGCTTAACGGATTCCATGGCATCTTGCAAGGCTGCTGCATCGGTGAGGTCGAGATGAAACGCAGTCGTCTGACTGACCTGCACCGAATGCGCCCCATAGGTGCCGACCACCTGCTAGGTGTCCCGAGTCAGGTGAGCTAGGTTCCATCCCAGCAACCCACTCATGCCCGTAATCAGCAGTGTTTTGCCTGGCATCGCTGGGGCTGACATCACTGACGCTGGAACTGTCATGTCTGGAGCTGGCGTGTCTGGGACTGCTTTGCCAAACTCTGTCTTGCCAGACGCTGTTTTGTTCGGCGTAGATGGGTTGAGAGAAGAATTCGTCACGGGGTAGACGTGGGCTGTTTTTCTGCAGCCTCTGCCAGTTGCTCAATGGTCATGTCTTCATACTTCTCAAACGGTTGATGAATCCAGGGATTATCTGCCAAATAATCAACAAAATAGTCTGGCTTGACGATGGAACAGGCTTTGTACCAGAGCACCGCTGTCCGCACTTCATCCACATAAAAGCCGTACTTCTGCATCAGCCACGGCGTGGCGCGATCTAGCGTTACGCCAGAATCGACCAAATCATCCACCAACAGCACGTGGCTGCCTAAATTCAACGTTGTTTTTGACAAGTCTTGAGAAAACACGATTGAGCCTCGGGTGCGATTTCCGCTACCGCCATAGGACGCGGTTGACAGCACCGCCAGCGGAACATCAAAAATGCGGGCGAGCACATCGCCCACTCGCAACCCTCCCTTGGCAAGGCATACAATTTGGTTAAATTCCCATTGTGATTGATAAATCTTGACGGCAAGGGCTTCAATCGTCTGATGGTAGTCATCCCAGGACACATATAAATCTGACATAGCTGGCATTTTTCTGGGGACGCGAGGGGTAGATGAGTAGATACAGTGATGAGTTCAGGCTCGATGCGGTTTATACGCGTTGAGTGGGGATCTCCCCATCCGCGCACAGAAGGATGGAGAGCTTTGCACTCTGCATTTTTGCATTCCGCACTATGGCATGGGTGCCAGGATCTGTTCGTTCAAGGTGACGCGATAATGCTGTCTTATCCGTAATTAGATGATGAAAATGATACAACTGTAGAACTCATTTCTGTAGAGCCAAAATTTTCGCAGGCCTGCAGACGCATGATCAGACCTGATGCAATTAGATAGTTTGGTTCAGTGACTACGCCAAACTATCCAAAGCTCTCAGATCGCCGCATGTAGGGCGTCAGCGCTGACCCATTGCATTAAACGCACCATTATTTTTACGGCTTGTGGGCAATTATGGCTTCCAATTCTGCAACACCTTCTAGCATCACCTCGAATAAGCTCAGTCTTTCAACCAAGCTGGCGTTTGGCGCAGGAGATTTGGGCACGGCAGTGACTGCAAACATCATGGTGGTGTTTTTGCTGATCTTTTTCACCAATGTGGCAGGGATTGATCCGGGCTTAGCGGGCAGTATTTTGCTGATTGGCAAAATCTGGGATGCGTTTAACGATCCCATGATTGGGCTATTGAGCGATCGCACCAAGCACAAATTAGGGCGTCGGCTGCCGTGGATGATTTGGGCGGCGGTGCCGTTTGGCATTACCTTCTTTTTGCAGTGGATTGTGCCTCGCTTTAGCGATAACCCCAGCGTCAACCAATGGAGCCTGTTTTGGTACTACGTTGTAGTGGGGATTATGTTTCAGGTGTGCTACACCATGGTGAATCTGCCCTACACCGCCCTCACGCCTGAACTCACCCGAGATTACGACGAACGCACAAGCCTCAACAGCTTTCGGTTTGCTTTTTCCATTGGCGGCAGCATTCTCTCGCTGGCGCTAGCGCTGGTCATCTTCTCGGTGGTGCCGGGTGATCCCCTTCAGCAGTACTTGTGGATTGGAGGAATCTGCGCGGTGGTGGGGGTGCTGCCGGTGTACTGGTGTGTGCTGGGGGTGCGGCGGCGGGTGATGCAATTGGAGAGCGATCGCCTCTCTGTACCTGTGGTGCCCTCTCTCCCTTACTTACAACAGCTCAAAATTGTCTTCTCTAATCGGCCCTTTCTATTTGTCATTGGCATCTATCTTTGCTCTTGGCTGGCCGTGCAAAACACCGTCTCGGTCATTCCTTATTTCGTTAAAAACTGGATGGGGCTAACCGACCAAGACTTTACCTTGACTGTTATTGCGGTGCAGGTGACGGGGCTAGTGATGCTGTTTGTCTGGAGCCGCGTTTGCGCCCGCATCGGCAAAAAAGCCGTCTACTGCATGGGCATGAGCCTTTGGATCATTGCCCAGATTGGGCTATTTATGGTGCAGCCAGGGCAGATCGGGTTTATGTATGCCATGGCGGTGCTTGCGGGTTTTGGCGTCTCGACCGCTTATCTCATTCCGTGGTCAATGATCCCTGATGTAATTGAACTGGATGAATTGGAAACAGGGCAGCGGCGAGAAGGTGTGTTTTATGGCTTTATGGTGCTGCTGCAAAAAGTAGCGCTGGCGCTGGGGCTGTTTTTGGTGGGGCAGGCGCTGGAGATATCGGGATTTTTGAAAACCACGGCAGGCCAGCCTGCACCTGTACAACCTGATTCGGCTCTGTTTATGATTCGGCTTATGGTGGGGCCAGTGCCTGCTGTGGTGCTGATCATTGGGGTGATTCTGGCCTATTTTTATCCCATTACTCGGGAAAAACATGCTGAGATTTTGCTTCGCCTAGAGGCCCGAGCAGAGGCGGCGCAGCAGTCTAATGATTAGGGCCAGCCAACTTAGGGTGATACACAACCTATTGGTCGCTCCTATGGAAACGCATGCAGCACGCACGCAATGAAAAACGGAGTGAAATTATGTTACACACAATCTCACTCCGCAAGGGCTGACGCACGTGATGCGGCGGCCTAGTCGTTTCGGATAATCTGGAGAGGTTTAGCTTCCCCAAAAATTGTCTAACTGCGGAAGTCTCATCCGTTTTGGGTCTGTTGATCCTATTATTTTGAGCCTAAATCTAGGCGGATGCCATAACGCCATCACGATTCATCGTAGGCTTCTAAATCTAGTAGGTAGTAGTAAGGTTCTGCGAGTTCTGGCCGCTGAAAGGCGATCGCCCGCAGCAGGTGCCAGTCCTGCAAGCTATCGAATGCAGTGGCATATTCATCACGTTCCAGCCGATCTGCCAACTGTTCCACATCTTGTAGCGACATTTTGGCAATGTCTTGTTCTGAAAAGCATAGTGTCTGCATATCGTTGCCCTCCCCTTGGCAAACTACGGCTGATAACTGGTGAGCGATTGATTGCAATTTAAGCCCTCAATTCACACTACCCATCAAAGCATTTGTGATTATCCCTTGATTGCACCCTAAATTGAGGCATCGTTCATTCTATCAGCTTAGAACTTGCAGGTTCAAGTCCCTCCTTTCCATCCTAAAGGGTATTCTCACTGGAATAGCCTAATTTCTCTGTAAAGTTTTGCATAATGTCAAGTACCTGGGGCGTAATTTCGTGCCTCATTGTGAGCTCGTGGTAGCTCACTGGCAGCCCTAATTGGGTGAGGGTTGCTCGACAGGCGTGCGCTGCCGCCAGCGGCACTACCGAATCTTGCAGCCCATGCACTAGCAAGACTGGGCGCTGTGTCAGTTCGAGGGTGGGTTCGTCAGAGGGCGGATGAAGATAGCCGCTGAGCACCATCAACCCAGCCAGCGGCAGGGAGAGTCCCACGTCTAATGTCATGGCTCCGCCCTGGGAGAATCCTGCCAGGATAGTGTGGGTTAGCGGCACGCCTGTTTGGGTCGGCAGCTTGTGCAGCCAGTCGCGCAGCTGGGTGCGGCTCTGGTGGAGTTGAGCCTGAATTGCGGGGTCAGGCGGCTGCCCAAATTGATAGGTGGCAGGCAGGTCATACCAGGCGCGCCCCTGTGCAGAATAGTCATGGAGAAAGGGGGCATTGGGGCAGAGCAATTGGGTGTCGGGCAGGTGCAAAAAGGGTGACAGGGCTGCGACATCTTGGGCGTTGGCACCCCAGCCATGCAGCATGACCAGAAGGGTTTGGGGCGATCGCCCCGAACTGGGCGGAATAGAGATTGCAGTAAGGGACAAACTGGTGCCTCGCTCGTTTAGACGCTACTTATTTTAGGGGAGCAACTGTCTTAACTGCCGGTCTTCGCTCAGGTCTACCCTAATTTTTGAGTTGCGGGTGGGGTGGACGGGCTGAAGGCAGACGATGCGGTTAACGGGTGTTGAGCCAGTTGCCAAAATTCTAAGGTTTCTGAAGGTTTTGATGCGTGGCTTTGCCGTATTCTAGGGTGGCATTGAGGGAACCGCGAAAAGGAAAGACTATGGCACGTTTGGCACTATTCAGCGTTTCCGATAAGAGTGGATTGGTGGAGTTTGCCCGCACGCTGGTCGATGAGTTTGAGTTTGAGTTTGTCAGCAGCGGCGGTACGGCACAAGCCCTCAAACAAGCGGGCATTCCAGTTATGAAGGTCGCAGACTATACGGGATCGCCCGAAATTTTGGGTGGCCGTGTTAAAACGCTGCATCCCAAAGTTCATGGGGGCATTTTAGCCCGGCGAGATGTGCCTCAGGATGTGAGCGATTTAGAGGACAGTCAAATTCGACCGATTGATTTGGTTGTTGTTAACCTCTATCCGTTTGAGCAAACGATCGCGATGCCGGGTGCCACCCTGCCAGAGGCTGTCGAACAAATCGATATTGGCGGCCCGGCGATGTTGCGCGCTGCCGCCAAAAATTTTGCCCATGTCACGGTGCTGTGCAATCCGGTGATGTATGACGATTACTTGGCGGAGTTGCGAATGAGCGGGGGTGATGTGTCGCTGCCGTTTCGGCAAGCCGCAGCGTTGCAGGGGTTTCAGCATACGGCTGCCTATGATCGGGCGATCGCCGCTTACCTGGCTGACCCATCTGCTGCGAGCACTGATTCCATTGCCATGCCTGCTACTGTTTCCCTGACAGGCACGCAGATCCAAACGCTGCGCTATGGCGAAAATCCCCATCAGCTTGCGGCTTGGTACCAAACGGGGGCAGCGGCGACGGGGTGGACGGGGGCGACGAAGCTGCAAGGCAAAGACCTGAGCTACAACAATTTGGTGGATTTGGAAGCCGCTCGGCGGATCATTGCAGAATTTGAGGCTGAACCTGCAGCGGTGGTGGTCAAGCACACCAATCCTTGCGGGGTGGCGTTGGGCGATCGCCTGGCAACAGCGTATCAGCGTGCGTTTGATGCCGATTCAACATCGGCGTTTGGCGGCATTGTGGCGCTAAACCGCCCGATTGATGCAGAGACGGCTACAGCGCTGACCCAAACCTTTTTGGAATGTGTGGTTGCGCCTGACTGTGAGCCAGAGGCTGCCGCCATTCTTCAGGCTAAGTCGAAGGTGCGGGTGCTGGTGCTGCCGACGATGCGGTCAGGAGAGCCCCACACTGTAAAGGCGATCGCTGGGGGGCTATTGATGCAGACGGCAGATGATGAGGTGATTGACCCTATGACCTGGACGGTGCCGACCCAAACGCAGCCCACTGCGGATCAGCTAGCGGAGTTAGCTTTTGCCTGGAGGGTGTGCAAGCATGTTAAATCCAACGCGATTGTTGTCACGGGCGATCGCACCACCTTGGGCATTGGGGCGGGGCAGATGAACCGAGTCGGGTCAGTTAACCTGGCTCTGGCGCAGGCAGGCGACGCGGCTCAGGGGGCAATTTTGGCTAGCGATGGCTTCTTCCCTTTTGATGATTCTGTGCGGCAGGCGGCAGCAGCGGGGATTGCGGCGATCGCCCAGCCTGGCGGTAGCCTCCGCGACCAAGATTCAATTGACGCAGCAAACGAACTAGGATTGGCTATGATCTTCACGGGCATGCGTCACTTTTTGCACTGATACCCGTTTTCATTCGATTGGAGCTATTGGTGGTAGTCGGGGCTTGCTGCTGTGGACGGCAGCAGGCCCTATAACAGCAGGCTCCATTAGACCTGCTGTTATTAGAGGATTAATTAGAAGACGACTGGAATCAATGGCAGGAGCGATCGCCTTGATCGAATCTCCTTCGCATTGCCCAATTGCACACACGGCACATCTCTAAAAGGTTAACTTCATGGCATCAGATGCACCCCAAGCGGGGCTTCCCGCAGAGGTCTCCCTCACAGTTCTGCTCGAAGGTGGGCTACAGCATACCTTTACGGTTCAGCCCAACAATCCCTTGCTGCAGCAGCTTTATGAGACTGTCATCAGTCGCACTGAAGAGCGCAGTCAGCGCATTTTCCAGATTCCTGTCAAAGACGGCAAGGCAATTTTGTGTTTTCCGAGCGATCGCCTGGTTGGGCTCATTACCGAGCCACCGCTGATTGTGCAACCCCAGCAAAATCAAGCCACCGTCACCACCGGAGGGATTGATCCCCTCGCGCCCGGCGCTTAAGCCTAAGCGGCTCTGAGTCTGGGTGAAACAGCATCGATAGTGCAGCAAAGCGTAGGAGAAACGCCTCGCCGCGTGACTCTCTTCACGCTTTGCCACCCCGGGCTCAACCCCTCCCGCTGGCTGAGACTTTATGCTAACTTTTATGAAGTTGCAGATTGTCCTATGGATCCTGAGAGGCGCTATGAGTTTTGAGATTCCCGAATCCGTTAAGGTATGGAGTCAGTTTTTCCACCCTGTACTGATGTGGGTGTTGTTTGGCATTACGCTTTATGCGCTTTACCTTGGCATTCAGATTCGTCGCGTGCGCTCTGCCGAGGGAGATCTCAAAAAAGAACTGATCAAAGGGCGATTCAACGTCCGCCATCACCAAATGGGATCTATTTTGCTGGCGACGATGGTGCTTGGCACTTTGGGCGGTATGGCGGTGACTTACATCAATAATGGCAAGCTGTTTTTTGGGTCACACTTGCTTGCGGGGTTGGGGATGACAGGGTTGATTGCGACGTCTGCGTCTCTGACCCCATATATGCAGAAAGGCAACACCTGGGCTCGCTATGCTCACATTAGTCTAAATATTGCATTGGTTGGGCTGTTTGGCTGGCAAGCGCTAACAGGTATGCAAATTGTCCAGCGAATTGTAGACCAAATTAGGGGAATTGCTTAGCCACTAATTGATACGCAGCCTTAAAAAACCTGCTGGAGGGCACAAGTGTGCATCCTTTAGCAGGTTTTTTGGTGTTGCTGAATCCAAATGAATTCAAGCATCAATATTTTTTGTAGGGGTGCACGGCCAGCGTTTCAAGGTGGGACAGCGGGGCAACAGCCTGGGACGTTGCCCCAAAACCCTCTTAACCCGAACTGACGTTAAGGTAATGTTCTAGACCTGTGGTCAGGGTTGCTAAACTGTCTAAAGCTTAGAGCAATCAGAATTGTCATCCACATGTCTACAACACGACCATTTCCTAATAGTCCTCGGCCTCTCCGTGAGTGGGGCCTGCCAGCTTCGTAGGGCGGGGATTGTCTGGGTCGTCATCGTCATCGTCATCGTCTTCATCCTCGGGATCGCCCACCATATTCGGGCTGATCAGGGTGATGTCGAATTCGTCAGGCGGCACAGTAGAAATAGCGTCGCGCTTCAGCAAGTAGTAGACCGCGTAGACTTGGGGGCCAAACACAATTTTGTCTTCGTCTTGCAAATCGTGGGCTTGCAGCTTACGCCCGTTAATCAGCAATCCGTTAGCGCTGGGCTTGCCTTTGAGGTTGCCGTCCACAATACGGTAGTAGTAGCTGCCGTCTTCATGGGGCAACTGCACTAACGTGGCATGTCGGCGCGATACAAATTGAGATACTAAGCGAATATCGCATTTTGGGTCTCTGCCAATGGAATAAACAGGGCTGTCAAGAATGTATTCTCGGCGGCCTTTGTTGTCTTCCACGATGAGTAAATGATGGTGACGAGGTTCTGTCATTCGTCAGTTAACCCAGAATTACAAACAGGTCAGTGTAAACAGCAGTGACGAGAAACAGTCTGAGAAGGCTATGTGATCAACAGTCAGGAAAACCTTCTTCAATGCTTTGGCTGGAGGCTGCCAGTTCCGGCGTTGGCTGGGCATGGCTTGGGCGCAGACGGACTTGAAGCGCTAACTTGCGAGTGGGTGTCACAGCTTAGTGACTACGAACCTGGCACAAACAGGCATTTAGGGATTGCAAAAGACCCTTCGCTAGTTTAGCGGTTTAAGAGACCTCTGCGTCCGTATTGGGTGAATATCCGACACATGCCTAACGAGGGCGATCGCATCGATCAATTGCTTATCGCAACCGCACCACACAGAATACGCCTACACTGAGCAGATGCACCCTGAGCCACTAACCCTGGTTTACTATGCCCAAGTTGGCAGCAGTTTTACGCAATAGTAGCGAATTTGATACAACACTGACGGAACTCAATGCCATCAGCGCTCCGGCGCTGGAGGGGCTGAGCATCATGCCAAATGCTGGCAGCAGCACGCCTGCCGCGATAGGTAGGCTGACCACATTGTAGGCTAAAGCCCAGAATAGATTTTGGCGAATTTTGTTGAAGGTGGCGCGGCTCAGGCGGATGGCTTTGACCGTATCGGAGAGGCGATCGCCCATCAGCACAATATCGGAAGCATCCATCGCGGCATCAGTGCCGGAGTGCAGCGCGATGCTGGCATCGGCTTGAGCCAAGGCTGGCGCGTCGTTAATGCCATCCCCCACCATCACGACCCGGTGTCCTTGCTGCTGCAGTTGGGCGATCGCGTCGACTTTGCCTTTGGGGGTCATGCTGGCCTGCACTTGGTCAGGGGATAGCCCTAACTGCTGGGCGATCGCCGTTGCGCTGGTGGGGCGATCGCCCGTCAACACCTGCACCGTCAAGTTCATCTCTCGTAAGGCCGTCATGGTAGCAGCCGCATCGGGGCGGAGCGCATCGACGATGGCAAGCAACCCCACCAGTTCGTGATCTATAGACACATAGATGACGGTGCTGCCAGATTGGGCGATCGCCGTTGCCTGACTCTGCGTTTCTGCAGAAATGGAGACACCCTGCTGAGTCAGCCAGCCTTCGGTGCCGACGCGCACCCGCTGCCCCTGAATCAGCGCAGATACGCCCTGCCCCGCCTCGGTATGGAACTGTTGCGCGGGCAAGAGATCGAGCGATCGCAGGATAGCAGCACTGCGGATGGCTTGAGCAAGGGGATGTTGAGTTCCGCTTTCAACACTAGCGGCAAACTGCAGGAGCGCGTCGGACGAGAGGGCGGTCAGCGACTGCACCTCCATGACGGTGGGGTGTCCGCTGGTTAGGGTTCCGGTTTTATCAAACACAACCATGTCGACGCGGTGCATCGTTTCGAGCACGTCGCCACCGCGAATCAGCAAGCCTTGCTCTGCACCCAGACTAGAGCCGACCAGCAGTGCCGTGGGTGTCGCCAAACCCAGCGCACAGGGGCACGCCACAACCAGGGTGGCGATCGCCAGCTTCAAACTCAACACTAGGGGGCTCTGGAGCAGGCTCTCTGCGGCAGAGGCTGGCATTCCAGTCATGCCGTGATGATGGCTTGTGGCTGCGCTCGCATGACTGACCAAGTGAGCGGCGATGGCCTCATGCCAGAGGGGCAGGCCGATCAAGTACCAAAAGAGAAACGTGAGTAGGGCGATCGCCATCATGCCATAGGTGAAGTATCCGGCAATGGCGTCGGCAATGCCCTGGATTGGGGCTTTGCGGGTTTGCGCGGTTTCGACCAGCGCGATGATATGGGAGAGGGTCGTGTCTTGCCCGGTGCGCGTGGCTTTGAGGGCGATCGCACCGGATTGATTGAGCGTTCCTGCAGCCACGATATCGCCTGGCTGCTTCAGCACTGGAGTCGACTCGCCCGTCAGCATCGATTCATCAACAGTGGTTTGGCCATCGACCACCTCACCGTCAACCGGAATTTTTTCGCCGGGCAGCACGCGCAGCCATTCCCCAACTTTGACGCGCTCTGCCGGAATTTCCACCCCAGTCTGATCGGCAGATGGCTTGGCAATCAGCTGGGCCAGGGTCGGCTGCAGGGCGACGAGCGATTGCAGAGAGGCGATCGCTCGGCTGCGCGCCTGCTGCTCTAAGGTGCGACCTAGCAAAATGAAGCTGATTAGCATTACGGGCTCGTCAAAAAAGCACTCCCAGCCCAAACGGGGTACGAGCAGCGCTACGACGCTGGTGGCATAGGCAGTGACGGTGCCCAGCCCCACCAGCGTGTTCATATTGGGCATGCCGCGCAGCAGCCCTCGGGTGCCATCTACAATGATGCTGCGACCGGGGAACAGCAGCGTTAACGTGGCCAACGCCCCATGCACCCAGATGTTGCTCAAGCCGGGGATCACTAACCCAAATAAACTGAGGTGCCCAACGGCAGAAAAGACCAGAAGCAGGATGGCGATCGCCAGTTGCCGTTGTCGCCGCTGGGTTTCCTGTTGCTGTCGTTCTGCGAGGCTAACTCGCTTTGCGTCTGCCGCGCTGCCCTCTCCCGGAACCCAACGCGGCTGAGACGGAAAGCCAATGTCAGTCAGGGCGATCGCCAGATTTTCTGCATCGAGCGAAGCCGCCTCCATCTCTACCAGTGCAGCCTCAGTCATCAAATTCACCGTGGCAGATTTCACGCCGGGCTGCTTTAACAACTGCGTTTCTACTGCCCGCACACAGCCTGCACACTTCATGCCGCTAACGTCGAGAGTGATGGTGTCGGGAGCTTGTGACGGGGAGGATTGGTTTGACGGTGAAGATTGCGTGGCGTCGGGGCTAAGGGTCATTGAAGCGTGAGGATAAGTTGACTCAGACGAGAAGAGTTGTAGCGGATTGCAGGGTGAGGCTAGATAGAGAAGGCTTCTAAAAAAATGGGTTACTGGATTTTGTGCGAGTTTCCTAAAGCCCCAACTCCTAATTCTTACGGGTTAGCTTACCTGTCCAATAGGCATAGACCAAATAAATGCAGGCCCCGACCTGTATGGGGAGCAGTACGGTCAAGCTTTTGAGCAGAAATTGGGAGTCTAGCGTGGCATAGCTAGCACTATATAACGCGCTGATGATGATCAGGCTTAGCAAGACATAGACGCGTTTTGACCGCATTGGCAACCCTACACTGACCCAGACATCGATGAAACATCAATGAAACAAAGAGGGCGATCGCCTTGTGCCATTAGCTAGCGTCACCCACTCTATAGTTTAAAGCGTATTGGGAGTCTTGGTCTTGGGGATGCACCTAGATGCGATCGCTCACCGGCATCTCACCAGCTAAACCACCCGTTGATAGCCCCACAATGTCTTCATAAGCGGCAGCAACGGCACAGGAAGTCAAAGGAATGGTAACTAAGAGGCCTACACCCAGAAGCAGCGCTCCTAAAATGTTGATTAATACAAGCACAAGCACAAAAACGAATATTGCAAACCATTGCTTAGTAATCAGCTTGCGGCTTGTTTCCATGGCAGCCCAAAAATCAAATCGGCGCTCCACAATGAGGGGAACCGTAAATATATAGGCCACGGCTAGAAAAATCCCCGGCAAAAGTAGGAACACCATCCCAATACCTACAAAAATATTTACTAATAAGTTTGCTAAAAACAGAGGGAGGAAGTTGTTAAACCCTAAAAAGAAGTCGTTGAATGTGGGGACTTGCTGCTTCATCAGTCTAAATGTGACGTAGTACCAGCCTGCGGCAAGAGGCCCAGTAAGCACTACCGAAGCTAGGGTTCCTAAAAAGTCTAAGCGCTCAGGCAATACCCCAACAACAATAACCAAGGCAGCAAGAACTAGGGCAAACCCAATAAAGCCGCCTATATTCTTTTGGAAAAGCTCCCATCCACGGCTGAGATATTTGCCCATATCTACGGCGTAGCCCTGGTTAATCAGCGCGTCTATGTTCTGTGGTCTGGAGTACATAAGCTCATTCCTGAATACTACTCAGTAATTTTTTCCTCTACGAGCAAATCCTACTCTAGCTACGCTCTAAGAAGTCTAATTAGTAACAATCTCTCAAGTTTTGGGATGGTTCTTCGTAGCAACACTCCGAGTATTACTCCAAACAGTTGTTAATCGGCAACGGTCGGCTGCGGGTTTCAGCCCTCCACCACGCACGAGATCTCAAAAGTTGTTAGCGCTTGCCCGGAAAATGACTGGCCTGTTGGTCAGGGTTAATTGGCGTCAATAGTTGGCTGCCTTGGCTGAATGAGTGTGTGTAGAGAGGGTTGGCGAATTTACGAATTTAGCTGAGACAGTTGCGTTGGGGGTTTGAGGGTTATACACTTGGGGCGTTTTAACTGGCGCGATCGCCAGAACAGATAAAGCATAAGGGGTTCGCCGTATGACGCCAGTAGAAAAGCCATCAGACCAGCCGCAGAGGGCGATCGCCCCTAACCACAATCCCAATACCACACCACAAGAACTGTCTGTCGATTATGGGGTCTATGTCGATCAGACAGCCGCCATGATTGGGCTGGCGATCGCGCCCGCCTATCGCGATGAAGTCGTCGCGAATATGCAGCGGACAGCGGCAATTGCCCAGTTGGTGCTAGAGTTTTCTATTCCTCCAGAGATTGAAGCGGCTCCGGTGTTTGAGCCGTAGCTGATCTCGCCTATTTTAGGCCTGCCTGAACTTGCCGCAGTCCACCTCGTTCGTTCCATTTAGTTTTGCAACCCCTATGACCGTTGACTCTGTGACCCCATTGGATGCCGCCGCCGAGGCTTGGGCGATCGCCCAAGCTGTGAGCACTCAGCAAACCACAGCTCAAGCTGTGGTTGCCGCAGCCCTAGAGCGAATCAAGACGCAAGATTCTCGGCTCAATGCGTTTACTGAGGTGCTGGCAGAGCGGGCACTGGTGGATGCGGCGGCAGTGGATGGGGCGATCGCCGCCGGAGAACAGTCTGGCCCACTAGCGGGGGTGCCCTTTGCGGTTAAAAACCTATTTGATATTGACGGCGTCGTCACGCTCGCAGGCTCCAAAATCAATCGGGAAAACTCACCCGCGCGGCAAGATGCGGCAGGGGTCGCGGCCTTAAAACAGGCAGGAGCTATTTTGATAGGGGCGCTCAACATGGATGAGTATGCCTATGGCTTTGTGACAGAAAATAGCCACTATGGGGATACGCACAACCCGCATGATTTGACCCGTATGGCAGGTGGGTCGTCAGGCGGCTCAGCGGCAGCAGTCGCAGGCGGCTTGGTGCCGCTAACGCTGGGGTCAGATACGAATGGATCAATTCGAGTGCCTGCTTCGATGTGCGGCATCTTTGGGCTAAAGCCCACCTATGGGCGGCTGTCGCGAGCCGGGGCGGCGCTGTTTGCTGCCAGTTTCGATCATGTGGGGCCGTTTGCGCGCTCTGTGCGAGATATTACCCTCAGCTTCGATGCCATGCAGGGCTATGATCCTCGTGATCCGGTATGCACTCAGCGGCTGCCGGAGCCCTGCACGCCTCTATTGGCGCTGGGGAGTGAGGGGTTGCGGATTGCCGTGGCGGATGGGCACTTTGCAACGGGCGGTCAGCCGGAGGTGTTTGCCGCGGTGGAACAGGTGGCGAAGGCGTTGGGGGCTTCGCAAACGGTGACTATTCCCGAAGCGCATCGGGCCCGTGCTGCGGCCTATGTCATCACCAACAGCGAGGGCAGCAATTTGCATTTAGAAAACCTGAAGCGGCGTCCTCAAGATTTTGACCCGGCTACGCGCGATCGCTTTCTCTCGGGGGCGCTGATCCCGTCGTCTTGGTATGTGCAAGCTCAGCGGTTTCGCCGATGGTATCGCGATCAGGTGCGATCGCTGTTTGAAACTGTCGATCTCATTCTCGCACCGACATTGCCCTGCGTGGCTCCGCTCTTAGGTCAACAAACGATGGACATTGATGGAGCTAAGGTGCTAATGCGCCCAAATTTAGGACTGTACACGCAGCCTCTGTCCTTCATCGGGTTGCCGATTCTCTCGGTGCCTGTGCAACAGCCAAATGGATTGCCCGTGGGAGTGCAGCTGATTGCTGCGCCCTATCAAGAAGCGACCATCCTGCGGGCGGCGGCAGCATTGGAAGCTGCAGGAGTCGTTGGCGTTAAGCGGGAACTCTTGCGGTAATTTGGGGTCTGGCACTGTCTGGCAGAAATCTCGCTACTAGGCGGCAACTCAAGACTCGGCGAACCGTGCAGCGGCCATTTGGGACAGCAGATCGTCTGGCTTGCCGGTCTGGGCAGCAGCAAAGCGGCGAGCGATGGGCGGCAACAGCACAAAGGGGTTGCTGAACCCAGAAAAAAGCTGCAGCCCTGTTGTGCCGGGAACAGGGCCAACCAGCGGGAGAGCGTCGCCGCTGAAGGCGACGGGGCAGCAGCACCACTGACCGGGTACGTGTGCTAGACGGGGCAGATAGTGCCCTACGGTTGCCCGCAGTTTGGCTTCGCTGGTGGCTGCATCAACCGGTGGATTAAGGCTGCTGCTGGTGCGGCTAATTTGCCCGATGCGGATCTGTCCATTGTGGAACTGAACTGCCCCTATATCCAAAATTGGCTCCATTACCTCTTGGGCAGGGCTATCCCATAGAGGCGCATGGGTGGGATCAGCAGCGGTTGACTCCATTTGAAAGCGCTGAAGAACCGCAGGCATGACGAGGGTTTGAAGAGCGATGTCTTCTAAGGGCGGTGTTTCGATTAGCTCTGCCTGGGTGAAGTAAACCGGAACAGAGATGCCGACGGTTTTGAGCAGGGGACGGCTCCACCCTCCGGCTGCAATTAACACGTGGGCTGCGCTGTAGGTGTCTGTGGCGGTGGTGATGCCGGTAATGTGAGCATCCCTATCCGGTGCCGTCACTACTCCAGTCATGCAGCCTGTTTGCCAGGTGCCGCCCTGCCGTAGAAAGGCCTGACGGTAGGCGTTGACGAGAAGGGCTGGATTGACATGCCCGTGCTTAACCTGAAGGGCTGCGGCGATCGCCCCTTGATCCAGCAAGGGCTCTAGGTCTGCTGCGGCCTCGGCGCTGATGAGGTGGGGGATGTCGAGACAATCGGCGTACGCTGGGGCGATCGCCTGCGGATCTTGATCTGGGGCGATCGCCATGAGCAAGTCTAGCTCGCGAAATTCAATCGCCTGTCCCAGTTCGTCTGCCAAGGTCGGATAAAGCGCTTTGGTCTCACGGCATAGGGTTTGGTTGAGCGGCGTTTTGCCTGACCAATAGGCAATGCCCGCATAGCTACAGCGCGTGGCATTGGGGGGATCTGCTGATTGATCGAGCAGTAGGACAGAGAATCCAGCCTTGGCTAGCTCATAACTCACAGCGGTGCCTGCTAAGCCTGCGCCGACAACAATCCAATCGTAGGGGGGCATAGGGGTAAGGGTTAGAAGTTAGGTAGACGGGCAACCCATTGGGACGTTGCGGACTGGCTACACGCAACGCCGATTGTGCCGATTGCCACGATGCTGATGCTATACCAAACGCAGGCAGAGAAGGGTGCTCAGACCTACAGCGAACAGATTAAAAAATACCTTGGAGAAAATTTAAGATGCCATTCCAAAATCCCAACACTTGTTGCCACACCTCTCCAGGTCCTATTCCTAGTAGAATCTGAAGTAGAAATACGAGAATTGCAACGGTGATCGCCAAGCTCAGCGTGGCTCGCGCGACACGTACCAGCCAGCCAAAAACCAAGAAGGTGATAATTAGAGCGGCGACAAACAAAATCGGGTTCATGAGCTCAAACCGAGAGGCAACAGCAGCAACTCTACATCACGCTAGTACACGCCAATCGCTGCAATGTGCAGGTGAAATGCACCGGGTGCAAAATGGGGATTCAACGCCCCATCATACTCAAATTTGCTGAGCATCAGTTGAAAGGCGACCACATGGCTTGGATTAATAGGGCGATCGCTCACGGTGCGGGCGCGAAACACGGCCACAAAGTCACAAAACGGCATTTGAATCGTCATCCATTCATCCGCGGTGGTATCAAAGGAATAGCAGTGAGCAAGGCCATCCCACTGGGTTTCGGTGCGCACAAAAAACTTGTAGCGTTGCCCGTCACCCTTAAGCCGCAGCTCCATGCCGGTGTAGCCTGACAGGTCAAGCGGGGGCTGAATATTGCGCGATCGCACCGAGGCAAACCCACCCGAATTGGCCGTAGAGACGACCCCTCCAAAAACCCCAGTCCCATCCACCAAACGCAAGCTGCTCTCGCTAACGCCCCCCATCACCACATCATCCAACGCGCCCCACATCTCGGCAATCTCCGGGGTTGGATTTGCAAAGTCAACTAACAGAAAGGGTGAGTTGTGCATAGATTGACGATTGGGCTGAGGACGGTTGGCAAGAGCCACAGTAGGGTGAGGGCGGCTGCCCATCAGTGTTTGAAACCATTCTTGTTCGCTGAGAAAGGGCACTGCGCCAAAGAATGACAGCGTTTTGACAAAGCGTCCCGGATCCCACCAGGGGCTGCGCGGTTGAGTCATGATGTGTTGAAGGTAGGGAACCCCTTCAGCATAGCGGGAGAGATGAAGGGCGTTGGGTTTACAGCCATAACGCCGATTTGGGTTAACAGACGTGAACTTAGATCGGATTTAGACAGGCTGCTGCAACCCCAAACGGGTCGATGCCAAGTTTCCCCAAAAAACAACCATAAAACAATCACAGAACAAAACTAGAGCCCTTTTAGAGTCGCTGTTTGGATGCTTTACCTCAACTTCAGCTAGACATGACATCAGTCCGAATGCGGGAAATTGCGAATCCACCTAAAGTTGGAGCACTTCGAGAAACGAATTTGCTACGTTGGGAGGGTTTGTTTCTATTGCTATTGAGTTATGAATCGTCGATCCTTTGTGCAATGGGCGGGTTTAAGTTGGGTGATGTCTGTAGTGCTAGCGGCCTGTCGTCAATCGGCATCGAACACAGACGCAGAGACAGGCACAGACACGAGCGCAGCGCCCGGAGCCAGTGGGCTCGTGGAAGTGGGGGCAGTGTCTGAGCTAGATCAGGGCGCAATTCAGGCGGAGATAGAGGGCCGGCAGGTGATTGTGATCCGCGATCCCAACCAGCCGGATCAGCTAATTGCGCTGGATGCGGTGTGCCCCCATGCGGGCTGCGCTGTTGACTGGCAGGCTGAGTCAGAAATGTTTGTCTGCCCCTGTCACAATTCACAATTTGCGGCCTCTGGCGATGTAACGCAGGGGCCCGCGACCAGTGGCTTGGAGCCTTTGACCGCGCAAATCGAGGGTGATGCGGTGCTGGTTCAAGTCAGCTAATGGCAGAGCTAGTTCTATCGACGTAACCGTTGCTATAGTGCTGCTATGATCACTCCGTGGCTTTCTGTTGTTGGCATTGGGGAAGACGGCCTAGCTGGGCTCAGCCCTGTCGGGCGATCGCTCCTAACTCAGGCCGCCGTAGTAGTAGGAGGGACGCGACACCTTGCCATGCTGCCCTCCCACTCCACCCAAGAGCAACTGCTGTGGCAACGGCCCATTCACCAATCCATTGCAGAGATCCTGCAGCGGCGGGGGGAAGCGGTGTGCGTTCTCGCCAGCGGAGACCCGCTCTGCTACGGCATTGGTGCAACGTTGCTGCGCCATATTCCCCTGGCTGAAATGACGCTAGTGCCAGCCCTTTCCGCCTTTAGTCTGGCGTGTGCGCGCTTAGGCTGGGCCTACCCAGAGGTCGAAACCCTCAGTCTGTGCGGACGCGATCCGGCGTTGCTCAACGCGGTGCTATATCCCGGGGCTCAAATTTTGGTTCTGAGCAGCGATCGCCACACGCCAGCCCACGTCGCGCAACAGCTGACTCAGCAAGGCTACGGCAACAGCCAGCTCACTGTATTAGAGCGCATGGGTGGTGATCACGAGCAGCGATTTGACGGTAGGGCTGCCACCTGGAAGATTCCCCCCGGTGCTGACCTAAACACGCTCGCCATAGTCTGTGAGTTCGATGATGAGTTGCCAGCAAACACACTCGAATACGCCTCCTCATCTGGCTACGCAACCGGGCGATCGCGCCTTGCGGGTCTGCCCGATGACGCCTATCGCCACGACGGGCAGATCACCAAGTGCGAAGTGCGCGCCATCACCTTAGCGGCACTCGCCCCTCTGCCCGGCCAACTCCTGTGGGATGTGGGCGCAGGCTGTGGCTCTATCAGCATTGAGTGGCTGCGGAGCCATGCGCGCTGTCGGGCGATCGCCATTGAACCCCAGGGCGATCGCTGCCAGCATATCGCCTACAATGCCGCCACTCTTGGCACGCCGACCTTAGAGCTAATCCACGGCACTGCGCCCGAGGCCCTGGTAGATTTGCCGCAGCCCCACGCCATCTTCATTGGCGGCGGTCTCACCGTTCCTGGCGTTTTAGAAACCTGTTGGCGATCGCTTCTCCCAGGCGGACGCTTGGTTGCCAATGCCGTCACCCTTGAGAGCGAGCAACGACTCTTCCAAGCCCACCAAGAACTGGGGGGTACCCTCACCCGCATTGCCATTCACCGCACTGCCCCCATCGGCAAATTTCTCGGGTGGAAGGCACTGGCCCCGATCACCCAATGGGTCGTCACCCAGTCGCGCCATCCAGATGAAGCAAACCGCAAAATGTAAGATAAGCTTCTAAGCGGCTCATTCAACTCGTCTTCACTCAGCCGAGCCTCGGTTTAGTCAGATCTGAATCGGATCTGATTCAGATCTGAATGGTTGACCTCGTTTGATCTAAACGCCGTGCCGTTATCTTTACCCATTGTTCCTGGCTCCCCTCGATTCCTCCGATTTCCCATGATTGCCTCCACAGATTTAATGTGGGCATTGGTTGGTCTCATCCTGACCATCAGTGGCACGTTCTTACCCGCTTCTGTCACCAATCCACCCTGGGCATGGGCCCAGGACGGTTTGGTAACGCAATCACTGGGGGTCTCCTATCAAGTCGGAGCCGTGTTGCTGATTGCCTGCATTGGCGGCAAAAATGCTGCCACCATGTCACAAGTGGCCTATTTACTATTGGGGCTACTCTGGTTCAACATTTTTTCTCAAGGCGGTGGGGTGGGCTATGTGCAACGGCCTGAGTTTGGCTATTTGCTAGGGTTTGTGCCAGCGGCTTGGGTGTGTGGTGCGCTGGCGTTTCGAGTGCGGCTTAAGCTAGAAGCGCTGGCATTTAGCGGACTGTGTGGCCTGCTGATGATTCATAGCGTGGGATTGCTGTATCTGGCGATCGCCCACGCGCTCAACTGGCTCCACACTCCCACCCCACCGCTGTGGTCTCTAATTCGCACCTATTCTCTCGGCATGCTGCCTGGACAGATGGTGATTCTCTGTGCAGTGACAGTGGTGGCGTATGTCATGCGCTATCTCATGTTTTACTAAGGAGTGCAGGCGCACCCAGCCAGCGACATTACCTCCCGTTCACCAAAACCTATGCGGATTAGAAACCTCTCCTTCTGGGTTGTGGCCTTGATTGGCCTGCTGGCCGATCAAATCACCAAACAGCTCGTGGTCAGAAACTTTGAGCTGTTAGAAAGCCTGCCGCTCTGGCCCGGGGTGTTCCATTTGACCTACATCACCAATTCGGGCGCAGCCTTCAGCCTCTTTAGCAACGGAGCTGAGTGGCTGCGGTGGCTCTCGTTAGCCGTGAGTCTGGGGCTCATGGCCTTGGGGGTGTTCACGCGCTTCTCCCGCTGGGAGCAGGTCGGCTATGGCTTCATCCTAGCGGGCGCGTTGGGCAATGGCATCGACCGCTTTCAAGCAGGAGAAGTCGTCGACTTTTTGGATTTCCGCTTAATCAATTTTCCTATTTTTAATTTTGCAGACGTGTTCATTAATGTGGGAATTATTTCCCTGCTAATTGCCACCCTCGTCAGCCCCAGAATCGAGAATGGTAATGGACGAAACAATTAGTCTGTTGATTCGCACTTCATGTCATAATTGGTTACAACAATTCTCATCTTGATTCCCCTCATTATTTTGCTCTCATTTATCATTGGATACCTCAAGCAATGAGTACTGAAGCCATCGATCCAAAGACATTAGATCGATACGAATGTGCGGGCTGCGGCTATATGTATGAGCCTGCTAAGGGTGACAACACCAGTGAAATTGCAGGGGGGACAGCGTTTGACGATCTGCCTCAAGACTGGCGCTGTCCCGTCTGTGGAGCGCGCAAACCTCGGTTTAGCAATGTGGGGCCCGTCGGCAACCCGTCTGGGTTCAAGGAAAATTTGGGCTATGGCTTGGGGGTGAATACCCTCACGCCAGGGCAAAAAAATATTCTAATTTTTGGGGCTCTCGCTCTAGGTGTTTTGTTTTTTCTCAGCCTGTATGGGCTACAGTGACGGTTTCCTAAATTTAAACTTGGTTTAGAGTGGGGCGATCGCCCCGCTCCTCATACTTGCTCAATCATTCTATTTCTCTGCGGTTAACCCATCCTTCTCGACTGAATGCCCATGCACACACGTTTTCAATTTCTTAAACCCCTCATCATCGGTTTGGTTGCGATTGTCTTAGCCAGTGGATGTACCAAAGCCTTTCTGGGAAACACCAGCAGTCACCCCTGGGAAGTGGTGTCGCTGCCTACCGAAGCAACCCTATCGGATGTGGCGTTTACCGATGATCCCAACCACGGTTGGTTAGTGGGTAAAGACGCCGCTCTACTGGAAACTGAAGATGGCGGAAAAACCTGGGAACTTCGAGCCGTTGAGTTAGATGATCAGCAGCTCTATACTTTCACATCGGTTAGCTTTTCTGGTTCAGAAGGCTGGGTAGCGGGTCAGCCCAACATTATGCTTCATACGACTGATGGGGGTCGCTCTTGGTCGAGGATTCCCTTAAGTGAAAAGCTGCCGGGTTCCCCCAACACGATCTTGGCGCTGGGCAAAGACCAGGCAGAGATGACCACCGATATTGGCGCTATCTACCAAACCAAGGATGGCGGACGCACTTGGCAGGCCATGGTGCAAGAGGCCGTGGGTGTATTGCGAAATATTGCGCGATCGCCCGATGGCAAATACATTGCCGTTTCTGCTCGGGGAAACTTCTACTCCACTTGGGAGCCGGGCCAAGACGCCTGGGAACAGCACAATCGCACAAGTTCTCGTCGCCTGCAGAGCATGGGCTATAGCCCAGATGGCAACCTGTGGCTTCTGGCGAGAGGCGGCATGGTGCAGTTGAGCGACCCCACTGAGCCAGATGCTTGGGGCGAACCTATCGTGCCAGAATTTTCCACAAGCTGGGGGCTCCTTGACCTGGCTTACCGGACACCCAATGAAATTTGGCTCGCGGGCGGCGGTGGCAACCTGCTCTATAGCGATGATGGTGGAGAAACCTGGCAGAAAGATCGTGCCGTTGAAGATGTCCCGTCCAATTTTTATAAAATTGTGTTCGTCAACCCCAACAAAGGGTTCATCTTGGGGCAGGGTGGCACTTTGCTGCGGTATAGCGGTGATAACGCTTAGCGTTACTGAGTTGCGTTTAGACAAATACTCTGAACGCACAGCTTGTGAGTGTCTCCCCACTCACTTATCATAGAGATTAAAAGGACTTAAGTTTTCGTTACTGGAGGAACCTGCATGGCTGGTACTACTGGAGAACGTCCCTTCTCTGACATTATTACAAGCGTTCGGTATTGGGTGATTCACAGCATCACCATCCCGGCTCTGTTTATTGCAGGCTGGCTGTTTGTGAGTACAGGTCTAGCCTACGATGTGTTTGGTACACCCCGCCCCAACGAGTACTTCTCGCAGGAGCGGCAAGAAGTGCCCATCGTGAATGATCGCTTTGACTCAAAAAATCAAATTGACGATTTCTTGGGCAAATAACGCTCTTTGGACACCTTAGATATGACGCTACTGACGCGCAATTAATTTGTTATGACAAGCAACAATCCCAATCAACCTGTTTCGTATCCCATTTTTACGGTTCGCTGGTTAGCCGTTCACACGCTAGCTGTTCCTACGATTTTCTTCTTAGGAGCGATCGCCTCAATGCAGTTCATTCAACGTTAGGAGGCTATCATGCCAACTCGTACCCCCAACCCCAACAAGCAGCCCGTTGAGCTTAATAGAACCTCACTCTATCTGGGCTTGCTGATGGTTTTCACCCTCGGAATTTTGTTCTCTAGCTACTTCTTTAACTAAGGCCTCAGTTCAGTATTCAAACCATGCCTGTCGCGGTTTTCGATTCTCAGATGCCTTGTTTCTGCTGTGATTTAGTCGTTAGGAGTGTTGTTGTATGTTGTCTGGAAGCGGACGAATTCCCCTGTGGGTTGTCGCAACGGTCGCTGGTTTAGGCGCCATTGCTATCCTTGGTTTGTTTTTCTACGGAGCTTACGCTGGCGTTGGCTCCTCGATTTAATGGCGGGCTGACGACTAACGACGCCTTGAACTTGAGGAGAAATCAGAACGGTCTCGGCCTCTAACGGGTAGGTTAGTCTTTCTCCCTGCAACACGCTACAGTGACACAAAAACAATGGGAGAGGAGGGTGGAACGCTGCCTTCCTCTCCCATTGTTTAGTTTAAGCAATGATTATGCTGATCGATCTTGCCCAAATGCTACCCAGCCCTAGCTCAGCGTTAGGTTGGGAAATTTATAAAGCCATTGTTGCCCGCGACGTGAACCAACACGGTTTTAGGCGCTTGAAGCGCGGGCTGATGTATTAAATAATGTGGAACTCTCGCACAACGGAAGTTCCACATTACCCACTGCCCTAACCAACTCGACAGTTGTAATAGAGCCAGACCCGAATTAGAACGCTATGGCAGATACGTTGCTTCATGCCTATGAACCGCTGCTTCTCTGGACAGGGCTGGGGCTAATCCTATTTCGGTTTTTGCCTGCCTCCTTTCCGCGCTGGCTTGGACGAGGACTGTATTGGGTTGGGGTACCCGTTCAAATCTTTGCCTTGGCCCGCAACCTACAAGTCTCTGAACAAGTCGAACTGGTTCCCTACATTGTCGTGGCAGCGCTGGCATCTGGATTTGTGATGGCTGCCATTGCTGTGGCGATCGCCCGGTGGTTCACTCAGCGTTCTCTCTCTGCGGCAGAGGACGGCACCGAAAACCCCTGGAGTAACCCTGCAGCCCAAGGCAGCTTTATTCTGTCATCAATGCTGGGAAATACAGGATTCGTTGGATTAGCGATCGCCCCTACCCTGATTGACCCAGCGCATTTGGGCTGGGTTGTCTGTTATAGCGTCACCCATAACGTTGTGGGTACCTATGGATTTGGGGTGCTGCTAGCCAGCCATTTTGGGCGATCGCGCCAAACTAACCCGTGGATTACCCTGCGGGACATTGCCACCGTCCCCTCTCTGTGGGCGTTTGGCTTAGGATTTGCAAGTCAGCGGTGGGCCGCGCCGCAGTGGATTGATGAAAGCTTAAAGCTGGCGCTATGGATGGTCATTCCGGCAGCGCTACTGCTCATGGGCATCCGACTTCGGCAGTTGCAGGGTTGGCAGAGCCTTCGCCGCGCCTTGGCGCCTGCCAGCATCAAGATTCTAGCCCTCCCTCTAGTAGTCAGCGTTATGGCTCGATGGCTTGGCATCGCCGCCAGCCCACAGTTAGCTCTTGTGCTCATGTCAGGGATGCCCACGGCATTTGCTGGGCTGATTTTGGCAGAAGAATATGACTTAGATCGCGATCTGATTGCCAGCAGCATTGTAACTACAACTGTCGGACTGCTGCTTACCCTGCCTCTATGGCTCTGGCTGTTTTAGCCTTGCAGCGAGCGGGTTCCACAACGCTAATTGCTCTAAAGCAATGCAACCGTGGCAATGCAGCCGCATTCTCACAAAAACAACCCCCTCGGCCAGCTTTTTTATAGCTAATCGAGGGGGTTGATCCAGAACTGTTGACTACAGAATGACGGTAGATTTTGGTTTTAGTCCTCCGGTCAATTCGATTTTAAGAAAAATCTGTTTAACGCAGAGTCCTTTACTGTGATGACTAAAACCAATTGGGCGATCGCTCCAAGATGACGCCACATAGCATCACAGTGTTGTGTTCGCAATCGGCTGTGGAATCAACTTTGCCAGCACCACATACAGGATGGCTGCCGCCACAATGCCATTTACAGGGCCAACGCCCAAGCCAGCATTCCCCGTAAAGTAAGCGATTAGCGCCGCCGCAATGTACGAAATCACCCCGGCCCAATTGAACGCCGGGATATTGCTATCGAGGGATGGCAACGCGCCCCCCCGATGCAGCCAGAAATCCGCCATGATGATGCCGCCTACAGGTGGGATCACCGTCCCCAAGAGAAGCAGATACGGGATGATATTGTCGGCGATGCCGCTGAGCGCCATCACTAGCGCGAGCGTGGCCCCACCCAGCACAAACAAGTGACGCTTGGTCGTCCGCAAAAAGTTAGTGCCCGCTAGAGAAAAGCTATAAATTGTGTTGTCTTGCGTGGTCCACACGTTCAAAATCAGCAAGATTAACCCACCCAGCAAAATGCCCTGAGTCGCCATGGCCTGAATCAAATCTTCGCTGCCATAGACCAGGGTGCAAAAGGCTCCCGTGAACACGAGCAACCCATTGATTGCAAAGAATGCCAGCAGCGTTCCCCAAACGGCATTTTTGCTGGTATCACCAAAGCGGCTCCAATTTGTAGACTGGGTGCCACCAGAGATAAAGGTTCCAATTACGACCGCGAGCGCTTGGGTGAACGGTATCGGATTCGTCGGTTCTAGCGCTCCTAAATCGCCTGCATCGCGGAACCCAATGAACAAGCTAACTGCGATGAGCACCAACATAGCTGGCACAGCAATTCGACTGAGCCAGTCCATAGCTTTGTATCCAAAATAGGCCGTGATGCAAAACGCATAGGTAAAAAAGACAGTGCCCACGGTGGTAAACCAGCTTGGCAGCCCCAGAAGTTGGGTTAAAGCCCCAGCAATAAACGCATTGGTAACGGCATACCAGCCAATTTGGGTAAAGCCCAAAATAAAATCAACCCAGCGAGAGCCATAGTTGCCAAAACTAAAGCGCGCCATGAGCACGGTTGGCAGCCCTGTTTTCTGAGCAATAAAGCCGAGTGCGGCGCAATAGGCCCCCAGCAACAGGTTCCCGATTAGCACAATCCATATCATGTCGCTAAATCGAAACGCGGGCCCAATCGCCCCCCCGGCAAATAGGGTTGTCGAAGTGAGCGCAAAGCCCATCAGCAGCGGGGCCAACGACCACAGCGGCTTACGAGCATCGAGGGGCACTGGAGTTAGGGGATAGTCTTCGGACGCTTGCGAGCGATCGACGACCTGTGAGCTAGATGTAACACTCATCGGAGAGATCCTCTGAACGGATGATGGTTTAAACGTGGGTGAATAACGTCAGTTCGGGTTAAGAGGGTTTTGGGGCATCGCGCGTCGCGCGATGCCCCAAAACCCTTAATGTGCCATGCCCGTCGCGCACGGCACATTAAGGGCTTGAGCTTATCCCGAACTCAGGTTGAATAGGGGTCTTGAACTATAGACATGGGGGATAGGTTTAATCACTCTGTCGCTCACGAATGCCTCATTCATTGTTCCCAATGTCGAGCCATGGCAAGTGCTGTGGAAAATCGAACAAGCACGAAATCCATTCTCAGCCGTCTACTGAGGCTTGAATGTGCTTTTTAATACAGAAACATTGGAGTTGTAATCATGACACACAGGCAGTGCGTATCCTGCAACCTTTTAATTAAAGTCATGGATATTCAATCCTCCTCAGAGACTTGCCGCATTATCGGCAAGGTGAGCCGAATTGGCCCTATTGCAGTGAGCGGATGCACCGGATTGCCCCGTTGAGTTGCCAGTATATCCCCAGACTCTGCTAACGACGCAGCAATCTGGCGGATTGTCGGCATGAGCGATCGCCAGTTCTCACCGCCCAACTCTCGCGCTACTTCTGATGGGCAAATGCTCTTTCCGTAGCCGCGATCGCCCACCTTCTGCAAAATAGCGCGGCGAATGGTATCAGAGTCAAGCATAGGATGCGTGTTAGACGTGAAGGGTAGAGTGTGAGACTGGGAGTGCCAGCCCTTATTTTCGGTATTTTCGATCTCAAAACGCCTCTCAGCTATCTCCAGGTAGAGAGCTGTCGATCGCCATCCTCTACTGCCCAACATGGTATAGTTTCCCCATTTGCAGCGTTGGGTGTGCGGGAATCATGGTAGAAACGTCGGTGCATCGGCAGGGTATAGGGGCAAGTACCCGCCCTCTAGTATCAGTAGTGATGCCCTGTTTAAATGAGGAAGCGGCGATTGGGGCGTGCATCCAAAAAATTCAGGAGACCTTTGCCCAGGCAAACCTCTCGGGTGAGGTGGTGGTCTGCGATAATGGGTCGAGCGATCGCTCGGTCGAAATCGCGGAGCGCATGGGAGCGCGGGTCGTGCACCAGACAGAGCGGGGCTATGGCAATGCTTACATCATGGGCTTTACCCAAGCGCGCGGGCAATACCTCATCATGGGCGATGCCGACGACACCTACGATTTCACCCAAATTCCGCAATTTATAGAACTGCTAGAGCGCGGCTATGACTTTATAACGGGCAGTCGCTATCTAGAGGGGGGGCATGGCGAAATCGTGCTGCTGCATCGCGTGTTTGGCAATCCCATGTTGACGCGGCTGCTCAACTTCTTATTTGGCACCCGCTATACCGATGTTTACTGCGGCTTTCGCGGCTTTACTCGCGAGGCGTATGACAGGATCGCACCCGTCAGTTCGGGGATGGAATATAATCTGGAACTGGCAATTAACGCTGGCCTGGCGCGGCTAAAGGTTGCCGAACTGCCAATTCAGCTAGCGCCGCGCAAGGGCGAATCAAAGCTGCGTACCCTGCGGGACGGCTGGCGCAGCCTGCGAATGATGATGCTCTATTGTCCCAATAAAGTCTTTTTAGTGCCAGGGACAGGGTTACTAGGGCTGGGGTTGCTGACTCACCTCGTGGTGCTGTTGGGCCTAGTGCAGTTGCAGGGGCGATCGCTTGGTGCGGTGACGGGCGTATTTGCCACCATCTTTAGCGTGGTTGGCTTTGAAATCATCAGCCTGGGGCTGCACACCAAAACCTATTCTTGGAGCCGCCGCTTCGACCGCGATAATCGCCTGCTCCGCCGCTTTTACCAGGTGTTTACCGTAGAAACTGGGCTGCTGGGTGGCTCGGCCCTAATTCTGATGGGTGCGCTAATTTTGGCGGTGCAAATTGCTGAATGGTTGCGGGCTGGCCTAATGCCGCTGGCCCATCCTGAATGGAGTTCGTTTGCGGCAACGTTGATTATTATGGGGTTTGGCACGGTATTTTCATCGCTGTTTATCTCTGCCATGTCAATGAAGCGTGTAGAGCCCTATGAGCAGCATTACCCCCAATAGTTTCAACGTTTCGACGGCTGCGAGCAGCCCCCCTCAACCCTCATGAGCAATAGAGCCAATTTCGCGTCCCCAGAGCCCCACCAGAGCAGCGATTATGTGCAGCCCAACGTGGGTGGATTGGTGAGCAAGGTCTCGCTCTATGCCCGTCAGAAAATGCTGGCGGCTTTGATGGCGGTGGCGCAGCCCAGTGAGGCGACGACGGTGCTCGATGTGGGCGTGACCTGCGATCAGCGGGAAGATTCTAACTTTTTTGAAAAGCTGTATCCGCATCGCCATCGCGTGACCGCGTTGGGGCTGGAAGATGCGTCGTTTCTAGAGCGGCAGTATCCCGGCGTTACCTTTGTGCAGGGGGACGGGCTGCGACTGCCCTTTGCCGACAACAGCTTTGACCTGGTGGTTAGTTTTGCCGTGGTGGAACATGTGGGCGATCGCCAACGACAACAGGCCTTTATTCAGGAACTGTGCCGCGTCGGACGCACCTGCTACGTCACCACCCCTAACCGCTGGTATCCTGTGGAGTTTCACACGATTCTGCCGCTGCTGCACTGGCTGCCGCCGTCCACCTTCCGGAGGGTGCTGCGGTGGCTAGGTAAAGACTTTTGGGCAGAAGAAGACAACCTTAATCTGCTCAGCCGTGATGAACTACAGCTGATGTTTCCACCCGAGATGACGCTGACCTATCGACCCTTTCGGCTGCTGGGGCCAGTGTCAAACTTGGCATTTTATGGAGTGCGCCAGTAGGGGCTAGAGGTTGGGGGTCAGAGAGTTTTGGCTGGGGATTTTGGAGGATTCCACACCTGCTTCACCCGTTTTTCTGCTAACCTACATATCCTCATCGCTTATCCCTTGAACAGAAATGGCACGTTTATCTTCCAAATCTGTATCGGATGCGCTGGTTAGCCTATGGGCAGGGCGATCGCAAGCCACAATCTGCACCGTGCTGTTTGTGCTGTGCAGCCTAGTCTATTTCCTCAACGAGCGCACCATTTCATCCAACGACAATGTGCCCAATGCCATTTTGGCGCTGAACTGGCTTGAGAATGGCGTCTTGCATTTTGATGCGCTGCGCAATTCCTATTTCTACGAAAATGGGGGTGAGACGATTCCCTACTTTTTTGTGGAAGCACCCAACGGGCATCTGACCTCGACCTATCCCATCGGCACGGCGATTGTTACGTTTCCCTTGTATCTAGCGGCATGGTTGATCATGAAGGGGGTGGAGGCAGGTAGCGCGCTGCTAGGGTCGCCGATAGAAACCTTCAACGTGATTGAAGAGTCGGCCCGGGCAGGTATCTATAACATGCAAAAGCTGGTGTCAATTTTTGTGGCATCGCTTAGCGTGGTGCTGTTTTATCTCGCGACACGACTCAAGTTTTCGCCGGGAGTGTCGCTGCTGTCGGCGTTTATTTTTGCCTTTTGCACCAATACCTGGATGACGGGGTCGCAGGGGCTATGGCAGCACGGCACGTCTAATCTGGTGGTGCTGGCAATTATCCTCAGTTTGCTAAAGGCCAATGTGGTAGGGACGGGGCGGCGGCGGCGGTTGCTGGTGGTGGTGGGCGTGCTGTGTGGGCTTCTGCCGGGAATTCGCCCCACGAGCATGGTGTATGGGCTGGCGGCGATCGCCTATTGTCTCTACGCCTTCCGCTGGGAAGCGCTCTACCTGCTGCTGGGTCTGCCGTCGCTGCTGATTAGCGCGAGCTGGAATTTTTACTTTTTTGGATTCGACCTAAAGTATTTGTTTGTAGGCGGCTATTCGCGCTTTGCCAACCAGGGCGATTCCTTTACGCAGCAATACTATGCGCTGACGTGGCAGCAGTTTCGGACTGCGTTTTTAGGCCATCTGGTGAGTCCAAATCGGGGGCTGCTGGTGTTTTCTCCGATTGTGCTGCTGTCGGTGCCGGGGGCATGGGTGCTAGCGCAGCGGCGATCGCGCCGAGATGAAACGCTGCTGCTGTTTATGCTGGCGGCCGCGCTGCTGCTGTTCATTCAGTATTGCTTTTTTACGGTGTGGGCTGGGGGTTGGTGCTATGGCCCCCGCTACATGACCGATCTATTGCCGGTGATTGGGCTGCTGATTCCCTATGCGTTGGACTATACTCTGGCGCACTGGGATCAGTGGGCGGAATGGGTGGGGCGATCGCTCTCCATTACATTGATTCTGTTGATGGTGCTGTCGGTGTTTCCCCAAGTGGTGGGCGCGTTTGGCTCCAACAACTGGGACGGCATCCCCAATTCGCAGCCGCAGCGCATCTGGCAATGGCGCGATACCCAGGTGGGTCGCCATGCCCGCCACGTGTATTACGAAATGATTGACGCCATCCCCAGTCACACCAACTACCTCCGGGGGTTTGAGGGCACAGTGCGCTCTGTCGATCAGGTGGGCAGCCGAGTGGTGGGCGATCGCGTGGTGGCACTTTCAAATCAGCAGGTGCCGATGACGATCACCGTTCAAAACACAGGCGAGGTGCCCTGGTTTGGTTATGAAACAGGACTAGGCTGGGGAATGGCGATCGCCACCGTTGAATTTGCCCGACCGAATACCCCCGACCAACCCATTCGCGAACCACAACTCCTCTACGTCTCGGGAAACCCCGAAAGGGGCGACATTGCCCAGGCCGTTGGCGATATTCGGTTTCCCAGAAACACCGGCGCTTACGAAATGTCCATTACACTCAGCGTCAACGCCGCCCGCGAGATGCCCACACCTTCCCCGGTCTACACCATCCGCACTGTGGTTCGGGAGCGCGAGGGGTAGATGAGTGAATCGGACTGATGCTCTCCATGCGGCGTCCTAGAGTAGATTGGCGAATCGGACTGACGCACTCTATGCGGCGTCCTAAGAAATATTGAACGACTTTAGGCAGGCTAATCTTCCCAAAAATCGTCCAACTGCGTCAGTTCTAGAGATTAGTCCTAGAGAATAAAATTTGATTTAGCCAACGCTCTAACGCAGAACCGAAGCGGCTCAATCTGCTGGGGTTTCCTGAGTTTCTTTAATATCAGCGATTTCTGGTGCAGAAACACCGTTGGGTGCAGACCCATTTGCAAGGGGCGCGTGCTCGTTCGACGGTGTCTCAGCCTCCTCGCCATCCGTGGGTTCATCTGTGGGTTCATCTATTGCCTGAGGTGTGGCCTGAGGCTCACTCGCTCCAGTGGTGGCATCGGCGGTGGCCGCGAGGTGTGGTTCGTTCTGCTTAGAAAATCCCCAGGTAAACAAGATGGCGATCGCACTGACCATCATCCAGTCGGGTGGCACATAGTCGGGCAGCCCCACGCGCATCAGCAGCCGCACGCCCACAAGCGCCACCGTCACATATCCTGCATCTTCTAAATGGGTATAAACCTTGAGCCAGCGGATGAACAGCCCCGCCATCAGCCGCAGCGCAATAATGCCGATCGCCCCGCCCGTCAAAATCAGCCATAGCTCATCTGAAAGGGCGATCGCCGTCGTGACGCTATCCAAGGAAAAAGCCAGATCCGTAAACGCGATGACTGGAACTGCCTGCCACAACGACGCAAAGCGGGGGCCGTGGTGAGTGGGTTCACCCTCTTGATCCTCACCGTCTTTGCCTGACGTGAAGTATTGAAACACAAGCCATAGCAGATACAGCGCCCCTGCCAGCTCAAACTGCCAATAGCGCACCACCCAAGTAGCGGTAAAAATCAGCACCACCCGCAGCACAAATGCAGCGACGAGCCCCACATTGAGCGCTTGCCGCTGCATTTCGGCGGTGCCCAAGCCTCGGGCGATCGCCGCCAGGGCGATCGCGTTATCAGCCGACAGCACGGCCTCTAGGGCAATCAACACCGGCAACAGCAGCACCGTATCCATCCCAAAATTGGGAGACCACTCTAGCAATGCATCCAACATGAATCAGTGAACTCTCTAACGTGAACGGCCTCTGGCATGATGGCCAGTAGCTTGCAAATTCCTTTCAATCACTTTAACGTGTAATGCTTGTACAGTTTTGCAACCCGGCTTCTCGGGAGAGAGCGACCTGCGGCTATGGCGTCACTTCAGATATTGTTGGCACAATTTCACAGCCGCCATCCCACCGGGTGCGTGCTGACCGATTTAGCAACCGTTCACGACCAGCAGTATGTGGTGCGGGCTCAGGTGTTGGTAGGCGCCGTAGCCCTGTCAACGGGGATGGCGGCTAAACCCACCGTAGAAGCCGCTGAAGACCATGCCAAAGTTCGCGCGCTGGATGCCTTTAACGCGCTGATGCATGGAGCCAACGGTGCCACTCACTATGCTCCCGACGCGACGTATGCCCCCGAAGTAACATATGCTCCCACAGCAACAGACCCCAACAACTGGGCGCAAGGGGAACGTTCAAGGGCGATCGCCCTTCCATCCTCTAATCCCCCCAATCCGGTCGTTAGCCCAGCCTCCATCGCTCAAGGCTCGTTCGAATCAGATTCCGTAGAGACTGCAGCACCTGCTGCCCCCTCAGACAGCGTGCCTCCTTCAGATCGCGCAGACGCACCGAGCGAGCCGCTGCCGCCTCGCGAACCAGATGCCCTTACCGATGGGCAGACGCTGCCCGACGAGCCAGACGCGTCCCCAGACGCACCTATTGTGGCGGACTTCTACAGCCACCTCGCCAGTGCAGACCCCGACGAGCAGAACTTAAGCCCTACTCAATCCGTTGAAGAACTCACCATTAGCGCAAACCTGAAACGCGCCAGTGATTTGGCCCCAGGCAGCGGCAAAAAGACGACCGCCCCACCCCCGCCCAAAGAGCCAGCGGTGGCTGATTCCAGCAGCACACCCGCACTCAATGCACCTGAACCCGAGGTACCCGAACTCACGGACGCATCCACACAGCCCACTCCCCCTGCAGCAGTGGTCGATCTCTCCACCATCATCGCTGAAACCACGGTGGAATTAAAACGGCTAGGATGGAGTAATAGTAAAGGCCGAGAGCACCTCAAGCGCACCTATGGCAAGCGATCGCGCCAAGAACTCGATGAAACTGAACTGGTAGAGTTTCTTGACTTCCTAAAAGCTGAGCCGTCGCCAGAACGGAACTGAGTCCACAGAGCTTGGTACTTTACACAAGTTCAACGATAGAAGCTGCATTGACGGATAGAAGGGGCGATCGCCCCTTTACATTTCGGCGCGAGCCACCTGTCTGCAAAATTCTACAAACCACCGTGTAGGACGCGTCAAACCCTTGTGCACACGCGCACAAGACGCTAATAGCGACCAACCTACAGCTACAGCCATAGGTTGATGTGGTTTCCCGAGAAAACCTTCACCCCATCGGATAAACATCCCAGTCCGTGAGTGGGTATGATGGCCGCAATCTTGGCAACAGAGGCCCATAAACCTGCGGCAGTTGAGTGATGTTACGTAAGATAAAGCCTCTCGCAAGAAACGGTTGCCGCAAGAAAAACGCAACGATTCGACATTGTGCGCGCAGCTAAACCGTTCTATTCAAAAAGCAATTCTAAGAGCGAAATCAGAGCAGCCATTGCCATAAAAAACCTTCAAAGAAGCCACTTGACTTAGCAGGGGAAACAAGGAACATTTCCTTGCTAAATGCGTCCCTTTTAATAAAAAAATCTCGATTCACTTAGCGCATCTCTAATCAATTGAACGAGCGACTAAAACTGGGCTATCACTTCTGTGCCATCGGGTTAGGCACCTTTTGGATATGTGCCAGTTGAGAAAGAGAACGCTACCAATCCCCACACCATCATTGACAGAATATAACTTAAATAAGGGCGAGGAAAGAGATGAAATGACTCCGCAATCGAGGAACATCTCTCACCCAAAACCCATCGTTTAACTTAATAGTTTGCAACGTTGTTTGCAACAGTTAAATTCCTTGCATTGAGCTAGCGCATTGCCCATTCTAACTATGACTTTGCCGCAGCATAAATCAAGGACAGCGAGTAACAACCTGTGATTTTTTGATGGAAGGAACAACCATGAAACTCTCTTTAACTTCAATTGCTGCTTTGATTGGTTTGGCTGCGGCACCTCTGCTGCTAACCGCAAACTCGGCATCCGCGCAATCTCTGCTTCCTGGCATGAATGGCAACTACATCGGTGTAGGTGTGTCTGCTGGGGTCAGCAATGACAGCAACACGGGCGTGGGTGTTCAAGGCCGCTTCGACGTGCCTTTGGCCCCTGTATCGGTACGTGGTGCAGCCTTGTTTGGCGGCAACTCCGCGGCGCTGATTCCGACCGTAACCTACGACGCTGCGATCGCTCCGAGCACCAACCTATACGTGGGCGGTGGCTACTCCTTTGTCACCAATGAAGGCCGCTCTACCCCACTAGGCGACAAAAACTCCCCCGTGCTAACCGCTGGCGTAGAAACAGGTGTGCTAGAGAACTTAGTAATCTTTGGTGATGCCAAGGTCGGGTTCGACGCATTCCAGGGCCGCAACGATGCTGCTGTCAGCCTGCAAGTGGGTGCTGGTCTCCGCTTCTAATGTCTGAGTCCAATGTCTGAGTCCAATGTTGGATAGCAATCCCTTAGCTAGCGGCAAAGCTAGGCTTCAGCAACTCGCTAAGGGTGAGTCAATATGACTGATTTGGTCTAAATACAGCTAATTCTGGAGAATCTATACAGAGGAGGGCGATCGCCCTTCTCTTTTTTTGTTTACCGCTAGAGCATGTTATCAATTCCAACCAAACGCCTGATGCTATGAGCGTTGCCACGCCCGACCCAAAAACCAGGCTAGGGCTGTGACCGTTGATTTCTGAGATATCAGAGGCTAATTGATGACAGCCCCTAGTCTGGGGTAACAGGGTTGTGGGGCTCTGCGCGATGCGCACGGCACGTTGAGGGTTTGAGCTTATCCCGAACTCAGGCTACTTATTTGCGCTACCTACTTACGGCATTGGCTGCAGCGGCTTGGGATAGGCCATCAGCCCCGACTCATCGCGTAGGTAAGCCTGAACAGTTAGAGAATAGGACTTACCATAGAATTGGAATTGAAAAGGTTGAGCGTCCCAACCTGAGACAGCCCTAGCAGAACCCCGTTGAACTGCGGTTCTACCTCAACAGGACTGACGCAGTTGGACAATTTTGGGGAGAAAAATCGCCCAAAATTCCCCAGCCGCTGTACGAAGTGCATAAGGCCTGCTCAATCTTGAATGATAAAAATGATAAAATGGTGAAAAAATTCCCTAAATCCCGATAGGGATAGTGTTATTCTCCAAATTCACCCCGAATCCAACGAAGCACAGCCACTGTCACATCCTATGTCTCCTACCTCTGCGCTCCCCACCACCAAGCCTTCAAAAGTTGAGCGGCTCAAAGAACAAAGCCACCAACTGCGTGAGCCAGTTGCCACTGAGCTTCTGCAAGATACCACCCACTTCACCGAAGACAGCACTCAAATCCTCAAATTTCACGGCTCTTACCAGCAAGACAACCGCGACAATCGGATCAAAGGGCAGGAAAAAGACTACTCCTTCATGCTGCGCACGCGAAATCCGGGCGGGTTTATTCCCCCGCAGCTCTACATCACGCTGGATGACCTTGCAGATCAGTACGGCAGCGGTACTCTGCGCGCCACCACTCGTCAAGGGTTTCAGCTTCATGGTGTGCTGAAGAAGAACCTCAAAACAGTCATTGCCGCCATTGTTAAAAATCTAGGCTCTACCTTAGGGGCCTGCGGCGACCTGAACCGCAACGTCATGGCTCCGCCTGCGCCCTATCGCAACCGCAAAGACTACGCTTATGCTTGGGACTATGCAGACCGAATTGCCGACTTGCTCACCCCCCAAACTGGGGCCTACTACGAAATTTGGCTAGATGGCGAGAAGGTGATTTCTGGGGAAGAGCATCCCGATGTGGTTGCCGCGCGCCAGTCAACTAACGGCAACGGCACGCAAAATAGCGCGGTGATTTCGCATCCTGAAGAGCCGCTCTATGGCACCCACTACATGCCGCGAAAGTTTAAGTGTGCGGTCACCGTCCCCGGAGACAACTCGGTCGACTTATTTTCTCAAGATGTCGGGTTGGTTGTAATCACCGACGACAACGGCGAACTTCAGGGTTTTAACGTCTATGCAGGCGGCGGTTTGGGGCGCACCCATAATAAGGAAGAAACCTTTGCCCGCGTAGCAGATGCCATTGGCTATGTGGATCAGGCCGATATTTACGATTTGGTGAAGGCAATTGTGGCGACTCAGCGTGATTATGGCGATCGCGCCAATCGACGCCACGCCCGCATGAAATACCTCATCCACGACTGGGGCGTTGAAAAGTTTCGCACCACGGTAGAAAGCTATTTTGGCAAAACCCTTCAGCCACTCAAGCCCTTGCCGCCGTTTCGCTACGAAGACTTCTTAGGCTGGCATGAGCAAGGAGATGGGCAGCTATTTCTGGGCATCTCAGTCCAGAATGGGCGCGTGAAGGACGACGGAAATTTTCGCTTGAAAACGGCATTACGTCACATTGTGGAGCAGTATCAACTGCCCATGCGCATTACGCCCCATCAAAATGTGCTGCTTTACGACATTGCGCCTGCTCAAAAATTAGTAATCCAAACCATTCTGTCTGATCACGGCGTTGCATCGGTAGAGATGCTAGATCCGCTAGAGCGGCTATCGATGGCCTGCCCCGCATTGCCCACCTGTGGCCTAGCTGTCACTGAATCAGAGCGCGTCTTGCCTAGCATTTTGACTCGCATCCGCACTCTGCTAAAAACCGTAGGCTTGCCCGACGAGCAGTTTGTGATTCGCATGACAGGTTGCCCCAATGGCTGTGCCCGCCCTTACTTAGCAGAGCTGGGCTTTGTCGGGCAGTCGCCCGAGGCTTATCAAATTTGGCTAGGGGCTGACCCACATCAAACTCGCTTAGCGCAACCCTTTGCCGACCGGGTTCATGTGAATGATTTGGATACGGTGCTGACCCCGCTGTTTGTCAACTTTCGGCAGAACCGTAAGCAGGGCGAGAGCTTTGGGGACTTCTGTAATCGGGTTGGGTTTGATGCGCTGCGCCAATTTTCGATGGATGCGGTGCCTGCGGCTGCACCCTCGGGCAAGGCAAAATACCGCATTGGCGTGCGAGATGCAGTGTATACCCGGCTGAAGGCGATCGCCGCTCAGAAGGGCCTCTCTATGACCGACATCGCCACCCAAGCCATCGACGCATACCTCAAACAAGAAGAATAAGCTCCCTGTCGTGATCCAAATCGAGGTTCCATAGCAGTGTTTCAGCCCTGCGTCGTGGGGCTAAACCAAGGCAAAACCGTGCCGTTCGCCTCGCGAACGGCACGGTTTTGGGCATTTGCCGCACTGAGGAGAGGGTTAACACAGCCTTAGCGTATCCAGTAGCCTACAATCGGCCCACCTCTTCTTAGGAAGCCACCGGGTTAGGGCATCGCTTACCCAGGCTCAACCAGCAGGGTGAATTCTTGCCGATGGCGGATCTCGTCAAATGACATATCAGTCTGCGCCATGACACGGTATAGGTTGGGGCTTAGGACGATAGCGCGGTGCAAGCTCTTAATGGCTTGCTCCACATTGCCCTGCATGCCGTGGACGCAGGCCTTGCCATACCAAGCTTCAGGATTGTCTTCTTTACATTTTAGAGACTTCTCAAAGCTGCTAATACTCTCGTCGTAGCGGCTAAGTTTAGTCAGCACAATACCCCGATAGTTCCACGCATAGTAGCAATTACGCTTGATGGCGATCGCCGTATCCAAACTGCTCAGGGCTTCATCATAGCGGCGCATCGAGGCTAGAGCGTAGCCCCGGTTATACCAGGCGCGATAGTTTTCGGGACGGATATCAACTACCCGATCAAAGCACTCTACCGCTTCGCGATAGCGAAACAGGCAGTTATAAGCATAGCCCTTGTTATACCAGAGCTTGCTGTCAGCCGGGTTGATCTTAAGTGCCTGATCAAAGCTGGCGATCGCCGTTTCATACCGCTCCAACTTGGCCGAGGCAATCCCTTTACCATGCCACGCCAGTCCATATTTAGAATCAAGCTTGAGCGCCTGATCAAAACTGGCGATCGCCTCCTCATACATCGCCATTTCATGCAGCGCATAGCCGCGCTTGCTCCAGGCCTCGACATGACCGGGCTGCACCTTCAATAGCTTGTCAAACCGCGTCACTGCGCCTTGATAGCGCCCAATGACAAACAGCGCTGTTCCCTGACTCAACCAGGTATAGATGTCACTTTCCGAATTCATAGACTCTTGACGATTCAGGATAGAGCCGGAACTTGCCGCAATTACGTTAGCCATGACAACCATGTTTCAAAATGAGCAACTGTTCCACACAACCAAGATGCATCATCTGATGCGGGGGATAGTGCCGGAATGCAAACCTGCGTGCGATCGCCATCGAACACTGCATACAAGCCAGCTCTAATCTGAGCTTATACAATTCCACACGATGAGCGGATAAAATTCCTAAATTCTTTTAGTAAGGATTTTAGGAGGGCCTAGGAGAGCGATCGCCCTACACCACCTGATCCCCGGCTTAAGCCAGCAGATCGATACCCATGCGAGTGCTCTAGAGACCGTGAGAATCCGTATTTTAAGGGAGGGCAGTTAGGGGCCAAGATAAAAGCGGTTCAACCCTCCACACCCGCGCAAGCTGCTGCATTCAGCAAGCGAGACTGGGGTGAGTAGAGGCGGCTACTAGGGTAAACGTTGGATCGTGTGGGGGTGATGTTCTAGACCTGTGGTCAGGGTTGCTAAACTGCCTAAGGCTTAGGGCATTCAGAATTATCATCCACATGTCTACAACACGACCGATCGTGTGGGAGCTATGTATAGACTATTTACTGAGTATTCCCATCTCAGTAGTCTTCCCAACTGTTCGTAACATTACGGATAATCTGTCTATTCGTGAGTGAGGTTGAACTGATGGAACCGAACAATTTGGGTTAGGGCAACCTTTAGACTACAGATAGACTACAGAAGCGCTGCCTCGTTCCTCTGGCTCTAAGGTAATGGCGGTTGCTATACTACCCGGACAATCCCCTCCCATCATTCTCAAATACTTCCTATTTATTTTCTATTTACATCGTCTAGAAAGACTAGAAAAACCTATGAGCGATCGCCCCATGCGCACCGAACGAGACTCAATGGGGGAGCGGCAACTTCCCGATGATGTGTACTACGGCATTCAAACCCTACGTGCGGTAGAAAACTTTCCCATCAGCGGGCTAAAGCCTCTGCCCATTTACATTGATGCCTGCATGTTGCTGAAAAAAGCCACGGCGATCGCCAATGGTGAACTCGGCTGCATTTCCCCTGAGCTGAGTCAGGCGATTGTGCAGGCGGCAGACGAAGTGCTGCAAGGGAACTGGCGGGATCAGTTTGTCGTGGATGTGTATCAGGCGGGCGCAGGCACCTCTCACCATATGAATGTGAATGAGGTGTTGGCTAACCGGGCGCTAGAGCTATTGGGGCATGCCAAGGGCGACTATCACCATGTTAATCCCAACGACCACGTGAACTATGGGCAATCAACCAACGACGTGATCCCCACGGCGATTCGGCTAGGGGGGCTGCTGGCGCTCGAGCATACGCTGCTCCCGGCGATCGCCCAAGCTATATCCACCCTCGATACCAAAGCCGACGAATATCAGACCATCGTGCGCTCTGGTCGCACCCATTTGCAGGATGCCGTACCCGTGCGGCTAGGCGAAACCTTTCGCGCGTGGGCGCAAATTCTGGCTGATCACCTCGTGCGAATTGAAACCGCCTCCTTTGATCTCATGGTGTTGGGCATCGGGGGCAGCGCCGCAGGCACCGGGCTCAACACCCATCCCGACTATCGGCAGCGGGTGGTCGCCGTGCTGTCTGAGCTGCTGCAAAAGCCGCTAAAGCCTGCACCTCATCTGATGGCTGCAATGCAGAGCATGGCTCCGTTTGTAAATGTATCGGGGGCGTTGCGTAACCTGGCCCAAGATCTTGTCAAGGTGTCTCACGATCTGCGCCTGCTCGACTCTGGCCCCAAAACTGGCTTTAAAGAAATTCAGCTGCCGCCTGTGCAGCCGGGTTCCTCCATCATGCCGGGCAAGTACAACCCTGTGATGGCTGAGATGACCTCAATGGTGTGCTTTCAGGTGATGGGGTATGACGGGGCGATCGCCCTTGCTGCACAGGCAGGGCAGTTAGAACTAAACGTGATGATGCCGCTAATCGCCTACAACTTGATCCACAGCATTGAGCTATTGGGCAATACCCTCACCGCCCTGACCGATAAAGGGTTGAAGGGCATCACCGCCAATGCTGAGCGCTGCCATGCCTATGCCGAAGGCAGTCTTGCCCTGGTGACGGCGCTCAACCCCCACATTGGCTATCTCAACGCTGCCGCCGTCGCCAAGGAATCTCTAGAAACGGGGCGATCGCTCCGTCAAATCGTGTTAAACAAGGGGTTGATGAGCGAGGCTGACCTTGCCACGGTTCTCGATCTTGATCAGATGAGCACCCTGCCACCGCTGCAATAGATCTGGCACAAGTCTGGAATACGATTCTGATTTGCGCACGTTCGCGCAATGCTCCATTTGTTGAATGCTCTGTTTTACACCGCCAAACTCATGAACCCAACGGTTAGTTTAATCCGCGCCACCTCCTACGAACATCAGGACCTGCGCGCCGCCGTTACCGAACTGCTAAAGCCGCTGGGCAGCATGGCAGCGTTTGTCAAACCGGGCGATCGCGTGTTGCTTAAACCCAATCTGCTAACAGGATCGCGGCCCACCAAGGAATGCACCACCCGGCATGAACTGGTATACGTGGTAGCGCAATTGGTAATAGAAGCAGGCGGCAAGCCGTTTTTGGGCGACAGTCCAGCCTTTGGCAGCGCTCGCGGGGTGGCGATCGCCAACGGATATCAGCCGTTGCTCGACGAGTTGCAGATCCCGGTGGTGGAATTTAGCGGCTGCCGCTACGAAACCGCCAGTGCCGAACTCAACCACCTGTTGCTGTCAAAAGAGGCAATGGACGCCGATGTGGTGATCAATCTCCCAAAGGTAAAATCCCATGTGCAGCTCACGCTGACGATGGGGGTAAAAAACCTGTTTGGCTGCGTCCCTGGCAAGATGAAAGCCTGGTGGCATATGGAAGCTGGCAAAGACCGGATGCGCTTTGGGCGAATGTTGGTAGAAACGGCACGGGCGATCGCCCCCAGCCTCACCATCGCTGACGGCATTATTGGGCATGACGGCAAGGGACCTAGCGGCGGCGATCCCAAGTTTTTGGGCGTCTTGGCGGCGTCTGACCATGTGTTTGCGCTAGACCGCGCCCTAGTCGATATTCTAAATGCCGACCCCGCAAGCATTCCCACCGTTGCCGCTGCGCAGGAGTTGGGGCTTTGCCCCGCCATAGAAGAGATTCAGTTTCCGGGGCGATCGCCCCACGACCTGCGCATCCTCGATTGGAAGCTGCCCGCCCATCTCGTGCCCATCGATTTCGGCCTCCCGCGCGTCATCAAATCCACTTTCCGACACCTCTACATTCGCTTCATCAAAGAACCCCTGCGAGCCTATGCCAATCGCGGATAGTACGAAACCCACCTCGCTTCACACCCAGCACCGCCGAGCGTAAACAAACCGACTGGGGATCACCAGGTTCTCTAGGTAAGCGACGGCTATTCAGACAGATGGCTTGAGCAATCCGGTGACGCAAACGATAGAAAACACGACATGAAATATAGGGTTTGTGCAGTTAGACGATGTTGGGGAAATCGTCTAACACTCTCAGGACATCGCACGAAGTGCGTCAGTCTTGAAATAGACATAATGTGGTCTTGCGGCTATTCTGCTGGAGTTAGTTGAGCCTATGCGGTGGTTGGAATGCCCCGAAAAGCCGGGGTCTCCATACCTAGCTGATGCAGCAGAAATCAAGGACAAAGGGGTAATGATCATCATTGTCATGGGAGTATCGGGCTCGGGCAAAACCACCGTGGGCAAGCTGTTGGCGCGCGAGTTGGGGTGGGAATTTGTAGATGCCGATGCGTTTCACCCCGAGGCCAACGTCAGCAAAATGCAGCGGGGGATTCCCCTCGACGAAGCCGACCGATTGCCTTGGCTAGAGGCATTGCAAACGGCCCTCCGGCAGTGGAACCAAGATGAGAAAAATGTGGTGCTGGCCTGTTCTGCCTTACGGGCTAGCTATCGGCAGTATCTAGTGGTGGATGGCGATCGCACTAAATTAGTCTTTCTTAGAGGCTCCTACGATTTGATTCAGGAACGATTGCAGCAGCGGCAAAACCACTACATGCCTGCCGCGTTGCTTGCGAGCCAGCTCCAAACGCTAGAAGAACCGACGAATGCCCTATCCGTGGATGTTGACCAAGCTCCCCAAGCAATTGTGCAAGACATCCGCACAGGCTTGACTCTTTAAGGGCTGTCAAGACGTTTTTCCTATAAGAAGTAACCCACTCTCTACCCAAGTGCTGATGTGGCTCAGGAGGGTGTTTCAGTAGAATCACGCAAGATAGTGCTGAACCCTAGAGGAAAGCCGTTTCCCCCTTGCACCAAGCGGGTTTTCGAGATCTATAGGCGACCCGATCAGCAGTTTTTTACAGCTCATTACCAAATGTTTAGTGTAGAAAGCCACCCAAGCTCTGTCCACACAAACACTTCATAAAACCTACCCTGCTTCCATACTGAATCTATATAATTCGCTGCGTTAATATAGCTAGGTTCTGAAACCTATATCCAGTCTTGCTTTCGGCAATTCAGGCCCTGCTTTTGGACTGTGATCTATGAGACGGCGACTGGCAGTTCATCAAAGCAGAATACCAATAACGGTTAACGTTTCTTCAGCATCATTGATCATCCTGCTTAAGAAAAGCTAGGTTCCATCGTGATTTTACGTAGCCCACGTCCAGCCCTAGCGGTTATGGAGTTGGAATTGAGTGCTGGAGTTCCTGAAAGTCTATGAGAGTTTGAGCATGCAAACCCTAGCGGTTATGGGGTTGAGATTGAGTGCTGGAGTTCCTGAAAGTCTATGAGAGTTTGGCATGCAAATTATGGCATCACCTGCGTATAGCAGGGAGAATCCCTACATCGAATCGCTGTATGGCAGCATTCGCGAGTTGGGTCATACGGTCGACCATTTTTCAGTTGCTGGCGTGGTGCGAGGTCAGTATGCGGTGTGGCATTTTCATTGGCCAGAGCGCACCCTAAATGATCCCCATTGGCTACGGGCGATCGCCAAAACCGTCATCATGCTGTTGCTCATGGCGATCGCCCGACTGCGCGGCATCCAAACCGTGTGGACGGTGCATAACCTAGGTTCCCACGAACGGTTTTATCCTCAGCTAGAGTCGTGGTTTTGGGCTGTGTTTACACGCCAGCTGTCGGGCTATATCAGCCTGAGCCAGGTGGGGTTAGACGTTGCGCAGAAACGGTTTCCGGCGATCGCCCACCTGCCGGGGTTTGTGGTGCCCCACGCCCACTACCGAGGGGAATATCCCGATACCCTGACCCGTGAGCAAGCGAGGCAATACCTGAATATTCCTGACGATGACTCTGTGGCGCTGCTAATTGGCCGACTGCGTCGCTACAAAAACGCGCCCCAGTTGATCCACAGCTTCCGCCAACTGCCCGACACGCATAGCCGCCTCTATATCGTCGGCAGCCCCGAGTTTGAAGACATTCGTGCCGAAATCGAAGCCGCCGCTGCCGCCGATGCGCGAGTGCAGTTGCATCTCGACTTTATCCCCCCCGACAAAATGCAGCTCTATTTGCGGGCGGCGGATCTAGTCGTTCTGCCCTACCGCGAAATTCTCAACTCGGGCAGTGCGGTGCTCGCCCTTTCCTTTGACTGTCCTGTGCTGGTGCCAATGGCGGGTTCGCTCGGCGAGTTGCAGCGCGTCGCCGGAGCCGACTGGGTTCACACCTACACCGATGACCTAACGCCAACAGCGCTGGCTCATGCAATGGATTGGGCACGTCACGCTCCCCGCGCCCAATCGCCGCCGTTAGACCCGCTCAATCAAGGGGCGATCGCCCAGCAAACGCTCGAGGCGTATGGGGCGATCGTCTCTCGTTAGCATCAAGTGTGTTTTAGCCCGATAGATTCATTCTTCAGCAGATTCATTCACCGCTGCTCGCCCCCAACGTCAGGCCAGCCCGCAGTTCACGCACCTACTATCTTCTGGAGACTCGTCATGCACCCTCACGTCACCGTCATCATTCCCACCTACAACGACTTTGATAGCCTTAAGCTCTGCCTTAGTGCGCTAGAGCAGCAAACCTATCCCGCTGATCGATATGACGTGATTGCCATAGACAACAGCTCCTCCTATGACCTGACGCAGCGACTCGCAGACTTTCCCCATGCCACAGCGATTGTGGAGCACCGACAAGGTTCCTATGCGGCCCGCAACGCCGGAATTCAGCATGCCAACGGGACAGTCTTGGCTTTTACAGATGCCGACTGCATCCCTGCGCCTCAATGGCTAGAAAAAGGTGTAGACAGTTTGGTAGCTCATCCAGACTGTGGACTCGTGGCAGGCGAGGTGAACATGTTCTTTCAAAATCCCGATCATCCCACCGCCGCTGAGCTGTTTGACAGCGTCTCGGGTTTGCCCCAGCGGCTGTTTGTGGAGCGCTACAAGTTTGCCATTACCGCTAACCTGTTCACCTATAAGGCCATGTTTGAGGCAGTAGGGCTATTTGATGCAGACCTGAAGTCAGGTGGGGATTATGAGTGGGGCACCCGAATCTACAAACTGGGCTACCCCCTCGTATTTGCAGAAGATGCCATCATTCACCACCCAGGGCGCACCACCTTGGCAGAGCTGAGGAAAAAACATCGCCGAGTGGTGCGAGGGCATTATGGACTGATGCAGCGTGGCGTGTATTCTCGCCAAAAGTTTTTCCTAGCGGCGATCGCCGAATCCCTCATTCCCTTTGCCTTTTTAGCCTCTGTGATGCTGCACCCCTCATTCAAATCATGGCCCCATCGGCTCAAGGCTACTTGGGCAGCGCTAAATATTCGCTATGTGCGCGGTTGGGAACGGGTGCAATTAATTATGGCCGAAATATCCACCCCGCGTCCTACGACAAGTGCTGTCAATGCGCCTGGGCCACTTAATTAAACGTGACTCTGAGATAATTCTGAGATAATTTCGGACTCAAATTCTTTTCAGACACCAGATCCAGAACCTCTCAGTGGATCCAATCGCTCACCCAATGGAATGGAATTGTGGATGCTCTTTGTATAGCTGGCATTTAGAGAATTGACATAACGCTTTTCATTGACTGTGGGCAGAGAACTAAATGAACCCGCGCATATACGTTAATTGTTGTACTCAGCGCCCAACCCACTCTCGAGGTTTTGGCACTTTAAATCCGGGAACAAGTAAAGAGCGATAAGAGAGTGAGCTGAGCACCGCCACAAAGTCAGATGGGAGAGAAAACCGGAATGTATTTAACCTTGCTAAGGGTTGCCAGGGTTGCGATACCCAGGTGCTATACAATGGCGCTCATAGTATTGGGAGTAGCAAAATGGTGACAAATTCAGGGGCTAACTCGGCGGCAGGTATGGATGTCGCGAAGGGTGCAGATGAGGTCGATACGGCGATCGCCCAAGGGCTTGACCTCGACGGCACCCCCATCCCGTCTGAAAAGCTGACGCTTTATCAGCAGGTTATGGCATTGGAAGCGGGGCGTCAGCGCAGCGGCGTTAGCAATACTATGCGATCGCGCATTGTTCGAATTGGGGCTAAGCATATCCCTCAAGATGAGCTGAACCAACAGCTGATTGCGGCAGGCTTCGCTGGGTTAAAGCCGAAAGAAATTGCTTTCTATTACAGTGGAACGTAAGGCTGCTCAATTTAGGCCAACGTCGGGGCAGAATAGGTAGCGAAGCTAGACTGAGGGAGAGAGCGGTATGGGGCAGAGGCCCTGATACGCCACAACAAGCTCCCCAGCAAGGCCGCTGTTCCTACCCCTAAGTTCTACAAAAACCGTAGATTGGAGACCAAAACCCCAATCGTGGAACTTCCCGATCAACAGCTTCAAACCTGCTGGTTTCTACCTGCACTCTGGTTGATTTAAGATGACTCTACTTTATTTATCTGGCGATCTCTTCAATAGTTTTACTGGTGTGAACGCGGCTTCGCTATTCGAGTTTTCTCGCGCTCACTGCATTGGCATTTGCGCGTTTCTGGTTCCGGCTAATTTGCTGGCGACGCTGCAAACCCTGATTTGGGTTGGGCTACATCGTTCGGCATCCCAGATTCGGCTGATGGTGGGAGTATCTGGCCTCTATGCCTTGGTCATGCTGGGGCATGTTGCCACTTGGTTCATGATTGGCGTTGTGGCGGGGCCTACCTTCGTGCTGACTGGGCTGGCGCTCACTTGCTTAAGCTTAAATAGCTGGGCGATCGCTCATCCATCTAGCCTTGTCGCCTTGCTGCAGCGTATTAGTCAGCCGTTTGGGGCGATCGCCCACTCCCTTGCCCACAGACTGGAGCATTCCCTATGGAAACCCTCGACCCGATGAATGCCGTAATTGGCGGTTTGGCGATCGCCATCTTCATTGGTGGATTTTTAATGATGTTCACCACTTTTTTCACCAGCCGCGACTAGGTCACTCCCATTGGCTTCTGCGATCGCCGTATCGAATCGCCGTATCAAAAAACGAAACCCTGTCGGTTTAGCAGGGCGATCGCCTTAATCTAAAGAAGTCACTCCTCATGCCTGCAGCAGCTCGTTTTGGGCTGCTGCTTTGTATTGAGAGAGTTTTGGCTGTTGGAGAGATGTATCTTCCTGTGGAAATCTGGCACAACGTTAGGTCGGCAAATGCCTAAAACCATGCTGTTTACCTGTTGCTCAGCGGGTTCAGTTATATCAGTTCCGAAAATTTGGGCTGCAAATGGGGGGCAAGGGGGCAAAGCCCCCTTGTGGGGAACGCAGTTCCCCACCCCCTCCTCAAACAATCCGTCGTTCTGATTTAGAGAGTTGATATTAGATTAACTGTCTGGCTTGGCTGCCGCTGACGGAAACGTGAGGTAAAAGCAAGCGCCTTGCCCTGGCGTGCTTTCAGCCCAGATCTCACCGCCATGTCGGTGAACAATTCGCTGCACAATGGCTAGCCCAATGCCGTGACCGTCTAGCTCAGGTTGAGAATGTAGCCGTTGAAATGCGCCAAACATCACATCCACATACTTCATCTCAAATCCTAGCCCGTTATCCCGGACAAAGAGGGTGCCATCGGGCCGGGTGCCTACGTCGATCCGAGGTGGGTTAGCGCCTTGGCTAAATTTAAACGCATTGTCTAATAGGTTAGAAAAGACCTGTTGCAGCAGGTTTTCGTCGCCTAGAATCGTGGGCAATTCGCCTACAGAAATCTGGGGTGTGGCGGTAGGGGTGGACGAGGCTGGTAAGGTGATGGCGATCGCCCGTTCTACCAACGGTCGCAGCGGTACTGGCTGCATCTGCATCTGCCGCCGTCCTAACCGCGACAGCGTTAGCAACCCATCGATCAGCTTTCCCATCTTTTGGCTACTGTGCTGAATTACGGATAGATAGTGCAGCACCTTGGGGTTGGTGGCGGCATCGGTGCCAGTGAGCTGCTGCCCTAGCGCTGCTACAAAGCCGCTAATATGTCGCAATGGCGCTCGCAGATCATGAGACACCGAGTAGGAAAACGACTCTAGCTCTTGATTAATGGCCTCAAGTTGGCGGGTTCGTTCTGCCAACGCCTGACGGGCTTGCACCAGCTCTGTAATATCGCGAGAAGACCCCACTAATCCATACACCTCGCCGTTGGGGCGCTTCACCGGAATTTTGAAGGTGTCAAGGTGCAGCGTGCCAATGGGGAGATCTAGGGTTTCTTGAGTTCGCAGGGTCTCCCCCGATTCAAACACCTGATGGTTTTGGGCCATAAAGTAGGCAGCCTGTTCAGGCGGAAAGCACTCAACCACGGGTTTGCCTTCGAGTTGGTGGCGATCGCCAAATCCTGATGCATTTGCCATGGGGGCATTGCAGATGCGAATGCGCATGTCGGCCCGGTCAATCACAAAAATGTAGTCGGGCAGAGTATTAAAAATAGCGCGCAGTTCTTCGGTGCGTTCTGCCACTTGACGCTCTAGGTCTGCGTTGAGATGGCGAATCTCTTGCTCAATTCGCTTGCGCTCGGTGATATCTTGTCCAATCCCTAATATGCGGCCATCGTCTAGCCGAATATTGGCCCAGGTTGTGCTGAGCAGCCGTCCATCTCGGGTGCGAACTTCAAAATCTTCCCAGGTTCCATTGCCGTTGAGGATGTGGTGTTGGGCCCGTTCGCAGTCTGCAGGATTGGGATAGCATTTTTCTATAACAGGCTCGTGCTCAAAATCTTCTTTTTGCCATCCCAGGGTGCGCTCCATGGCTGGGTTCACCAACTCGACTTGCCCACTGGCTGACTGAAACACCAGCATCACCGGAATGTGATCCACGATAGTCTGTAGAACTTCGGCCTGGTGGCGCAAGCCTGCCTCGGCGCGGTGGCGCTGAACGGCGTCTGATAAGATGCGGGCGATCGCCTGCAAGAAAAACCCATCCTCTGGGGTAAATGAACGCGGCTGAATTGTGCAAGCGGTGATCACGCCAACTGGTGGCGCAGTGGCGTCGGTAGATGCATGAACGATTGGAATGCTGATGCCGCTGCGGATCTGAGGGGATTGAAATAGCGAGGGGTGTAGCCCAGTGCCATCGTGTTGAGGGCTGTAGTGCATGACAACGCTACCGGGGAAGGTCGAAATCGGGAGGGCACCGGGGCGATCGCCCTCCTCCACTGCAACGGCCTCGGTCTGGCGCAGGTAGTGAGTCAGGGTATAGCCAGGAAAAGACGTTGTATCCACCGACAGGGTGAAGTGGTCGATCAAGGCGTGATCCCATCCGGTGACGGCGCGCAGCAGTAGCGTGGTGCCATCCGGCATTAGCTCAAAAGCTTTGCAATGTTCGACGTTGAGTGCCTCTGATACCAACGCTACGGCTGCTTGCATCAGTGATACAGGCTCTGTACCTGCTAGAGCTTGCTGACCCAACTGGGCGATCGCCCGCTGCTGCTGTGCGAGCTGCTGCAATTGCTGCATCGTGCGGTTGCGCTCAGTCACGTCAACGCCAACGCCCCATACCTGCCAGTTGGGGATAGGGGAATGAGTGCTCACGTTCGACCAGGCAATGGTGCGCATGCTGCCGTCTTTGCAGGTAAGATCCCACTCCCAATCTTGATAATTGTGGCCCCGCTCTTCCATCTCGTTTAGCTGCTGCGCCCGGTATTCCGCATTGGGATATAGCAACTCCCACGCGTGGGGATTGAGGATGATTTCATCGGCGCTATAGCCAGTCACCCGTTCACATTCCGCGTTCCAGGCTACAAGATTGCCCTGCTCATCGGCTGCATTGAGCAAGATGGGCATGCGTTGAATAATTAGCCGCAGGCGAGCTTCATTGTCTTGCACAAGCTGCTGCGCCAGCTTGCGTTCGTGAATGTTTTGAATGATCCCCGCATAGGAGTGGGGGTTGCCCTCTTCGTCGCAGATTAGGGTTAAGCACAAGCTCGCCCAAATCAGGCTGCCATCTTTGCAGACATAGCGCTTTTCTGAAAACTGACTATGGCGATGCCCGTTTAGCAGGGTCTGATTCAGGCTCACATCCGTAATCATGTCGTCAGGATAGGTCAAGTCCTGATAGCGCATGTGCAGCAATTCAGCATAGGAGTAGCCCACCATATTGGCAAAGGCGGGATTGACTCGAAGGTAGCAGCCGCTGAGGTCGGATTGCATAATCCCCACGGCAGCCTGATCGAAAATAGCTTCAAAGATGGAATCACCTGCGGCGGTCGCGGTCGCTGCCGCCGACCAGCTAGACGGATGGTGATCTCGAGGTTCAGGTGGCTGGTCTTGTACCCCCTCTATTGAGCCCAAGGTTTCATAGGCGTTGAGCAATGCTGTCTGTAGGTCGCCGTTTGGGGCTGTATTTGGAAAGACTAACGGGGCGTTTGGAGCGTGGGTGTGGGACGCAGTGCGGGCGATCGCCATCTCTAAACTCAGGCTCAGGGGCAGCAACAACTGCTCTAGCCTGGGTTGAGGCGGCACCTGCATCCACAGCAGCACCAGCCCCCACCCGCCGTCTGGCAAGGCTGTGCGAATGCCCCAAAGCTGGGTTGCGCCCAAGTCTGGCCTGCAGCACAACGCCACAACTCGCCGCTCATGCTGCGCAGTATTCTCCGTGGATGATGCGAGGGCGAGCACCAGCCATGCTATTGCCGCATGCACCAACGCTGGAACCTGGTGCAACGGCATCACTTGGCTAAGGAGGAGCGCCGGATCGCCGATGCCGCCCACGGGTGTGACGCTTATTTCTAAGGGCTCGGCGTTGGCCGTAGTGGGGTCTGATGCAGGCAAGAGCAGGCCCTGCGCTGCACAACACCGGCACTTATCGCCAAGTAAGGCATCGTTGTTTAAAGGGGAAGTGTCATTCAGCGCGGTCGCTAGCGTCTGCGCTGCCGCTGCCACCACCGCTGCGGCAGACACCGCCTCAGCGCCGAGCTGCCGCAGGGTTGCGCTCCAGCGCAGAACATGTTGAGGGGTCAGCAGGGTGGGTGAGGGCATGACATATCGCAACCACACAGGGACGGAACTCAGGAATAATGCCTCGTCGGCATAGCTACAGGCTACCTACTATTTTCCTATGAAAGCTTCGAAGCCGACCTGTGGGCTTAAACAAAGATTCAACCGGCCTAATGCGAAGAAAGCTATCACACCCGTCTGGTTCTATCGCAGCAAGCGGATAGAGCCTGTTGCTTTGCCCGAGTTAGTGGCCAACTCAACGGCTAACAATGCCCGACCACTGCACTTTTTTCTGCGGGTTACGGCGATAGGAGTAAAAATATTCCGGCATCTGATAGGTGCAAAAGGGGGCGATCGCCACCTGTTCAGTTCCAAGCCCTACCTGGTCTAGCTGTAGGGCAATGACACGGCGCACATCCAGACGCACCCGCTGAAATTGTGGGTCGGGGAGCAGCGGCGAGTTGGGCAAGTGCCGCAGCGTGTTTAGAATTAGCTCTATGACTTTGCCTGAGCGCTCTACACTAACCGGTTCTAGCGGTGTCGTTCCAGCACTCGCCTCAGCTTGAACAAGGGCAGCCTGGGGTGCCGCCTCTGGCACAATGGATGCGCCGACGGTAGCGGCAACGGCGGTAGAGACTTGGTAGACTTCTCCGGCGATCGCTGGCCCCAGCACCACACGCAGATCCCTCAGAGCACTCCCCTGCGCCTGCAGTCGGGCGATCGCCCTGGGCACAATGGCAGCAGCCGTGCCGCGCCACCCCGCATGGGCTGACGCCACCCGGCCTGTGCGACCATCCGCAATGAGCACAGGCACACAGTCGGCTGTGCAGACCCACGCCGCGTGGTTCGCTCCATCGGTCACCACCCCATCTGCTTCGGGTAGCAGCCCAGCCTGCGAGACTGCTGCATTAGTCGGGGCTGCGGCTATCGTCGCTGCAATTTCTGACGAACTGAGTACCCGATTGCCATGAACCTGCTTTACCCGATAGGGCGTGGCCTGGGCCGACAGTGCTGCGGTCAGAGCCTCAGGCGGGTGCAGCACTGCCTGCTGCGTAAAAAAACCATGAGAAAAGTCTGCCAGCAACTGGCAGGTGAGGTAGGGCACGCCATTCCACGATTGCCATTGCCATGTGTGCATTGCAGTTGAGGGTGATGTGTTCATCAATCGATCTGAATCCTATGATTTGAACCCTGAGATCTGAATTCTGTCAGGCGAGCATGACGCCACCCTAATGTGCCAAGCCATGCTAATCAGTTGCCACTAACTTGAGGTGCCATGTGCAGCCTACTTACACGTTACAAGAGGCAAACTGCAAGATGAGAAATTGGAAAGGAAGGGAGGCCCCGAGATTGTGGGTGATCTTTCAATCTCATGTTGATTGTGTGGTGTTTATGCGGGTCAGGGGTCTAGCCATATTTGACAAGCGATGCCACAGGTGCGGCTGCTCGAAATCGATGGGCATTAGGCTAGCGATGGGTGGATAAGACGATTTACCCGGATTAGGGAACAAACAGAATGTAAAACACGACGGAGCATCGAAGTGGTTGAACGCAACCGCACTCATTTCTTGAGCTGCGACTGTTTCTTCTATATTTCTAGGCCTCACTCCTAATCTTAGGCAATGGCCGTGGAATACTGAGATGGCGTACGGAACAGAGAGAGCGGTTATGCAGCGTCTCTAGCCTAGGCTTATCCTAGATATCAGCTAAATCTCGGTATATTCAGTATTTTCTGGCGGTTTGTATATGCTTTACAAAGTTATCCCCCACCTGGGTGAAATCGGAGTAAAGCCAGCGTAAATGTCCTCCGACTTTCTGTAGAATCCAGTACAATGCCTGAGGAATACAGCTCAAAATAGCTCATGAAATTCCCTAATGAAAGGGAGCTACATCGCTTGAATTGGCTTGGAGATGCGATGAGCGATCGCCAGAGTTGTTTTTCCAAAACAGCGTCCTAGCCAACGTTAGATAGAGGGTGTGAGGGATTCTTTTTTGTGTAGAACTGTCTCCCTCATATGAATGAAGTGGTCGTCTCTCAAATGGGTCTTGTCATAGAAGAAAGGGCTAAACCAATCCTATATGCCAAATTAGGTTGAGATCGTGGCCCAGATAAATTAATGCAGTTAGGTGCTCGAGCAAGTGGTGATGATGCAAAAACGCAGCAAGGCTCATAATTCTCATGGTGCATTCAGTCAGAGTGCATTCAGTCGGTTCACTGCATTGCTGATGCTCAGCCTAATGGGTAGCACTGGCATTTTGGCGAGCGGACTGACTATCGCACGTGCTTCTGAAGCTGATGTCGGTGCTATTCCGAGTGCTGAAGATTTGTTGGCGCCAGTAACCTCTACTCCTGCCCGAGCTGAAGTCCCTCGCTTTAATCGCCCCAGCGCTGAGGTGAGTCCACCCCAAGAGCCTGCGCCTAGCCCTGTGGCTGAGTCGGCTGCACCGTCGCCTGCGCCAGTCTCAACCCAGGCTGAGACAACCGCTCCGGCGATCGCCCAGCCCAATTCTTCGCCGTCACCAGTTGTGGTTCCAAATCAGGCTCCGGTGGCTCCGGCGGAGACAGCAGAAACCCCGGCTTCTACAGAAGACCCCGGCCAGCGGGCTCTAACGGACTTTAGCGAAAATTATATTGACCCCACCCAATATGACGTAGGTGCGACGCGTAGCGATCAGCCTACTGTCGTATTCTCTGAGCGTTCTACGGGTTGTGAACAGTCAGTGCAGTCGGGGCAAGCTGTGCCAGACAGCATTTGCCGTGCCATTCAAGCCCGGGTTGCTAACGAACAGCAGCAGGCCGGAGCGACGGGCGGTGCTGCGGGTGCTCCAGCGTCTACAGCAGCGAGCTCAACAGCGGCCAACGGACAAAGCAGGTCTGCCGCCAATCCCCTCTCAATTCAGTCGTTCTATAACCGGACTGTACGGCCCTTAGCCGTTGCAGGGAATGGCAACGCCAATATCATGTATCCGTTGTCTATTCCGGCTGCTATTTCGTCGGTTTTTGGCTGGCGCATTCATCCCATTTCGGGCGATCGCCGCTTTCACTACGGGACTGACCTAGCGGCACCGACCGGTACGCCAGTAGTAGCCGCAAAATCTGGACGCGTTGATATCGCTAGCTTCTTGGGTGGTTATGGGCTCACGGTTGTGGTGCATCACGAAGATGGGCGCGAGCAAAGTCTTTATGCTCACCTATCCGAAATCTTTGTTCGCCCTGGCGAACAAGTTAACCAAGGCGAGGTGATTGGTCGAGTGGGCAGCACCGGAAATTCCACGGGCCCTCACTTGCACTTTGAGTTCCGAGAGCGCACGACCGATGGCTGGGTCGCGTTAGATCCTGGGCTAGCTTTGCAGGCAGCCCTAGCCCAAATGGTCAATGGCTTCCGATTGGCTCAATTGCCCTTACCCGAATTTGAGCTAAATGACAAAATGCCGTTTTCGTTTGCGGTGACTGGTCTGCAGGATTTTGGCAAGCTTGCAAGTGATGTGCTGCCTGAGGTGAGCATTGCCCCGCCAGGAAGCACCCCCGTAAGGGCGATCGCCGCAATTAAAGCAAGCGAAGAGACGGTATCTGATTCGACTTCAGCGCTGCAACCACAAGGAGACAAGGTTGTCGAAGCTGCCGAGATAGAGGACGACCTCCCAGAAGTGCGCATCAAAGCCACTGTGGAATAGTGTGGGTTTGAGTTGAACCTTACGAAGGAGAGGAGGGCTGCACTATCGAAAGTACAGCCCTCTCCGGTTTGTTTTGAAGTATGGAGCGTTGCTGGGTCAGCGCTCCATTATCCATAGCCATGCTCAGACAGAAACCCTGCATCAACCACCTTGCTGTGGGATGGGTGCGCCATAAACCCACCAAATGCGGCGATCGCCCCTGTCTCTTGATTCATCCCCAGCCCCATAAACCGTTCCACATACTTCCCCAAGACATCCCCCTCTAGATTGACGCACCCACCCAGTTGCAGGGCACTAAGGTTCGTCTCTGCATAGGTTAAGGGAATTACCGCCACCATAAATCGACTGCCATCTGCCGCGCAGTCGGCTACCGTTAGGCTAATGCCATTGATCGCAATGCTACCCTTGGGCACGAGGTATCGAGCCACATGGGCGTCCACCACCTCAAAGTCCATTTCCCAGGAGGTTTTGGTCTGTGTGGTGGCAGCCAAATATCCTAAGCCATCCACATGCCCGGTCACAAAGTGGCCTCCCAGCTTGCTCCCTACCCGCAGTGAAGGTTCCAGATTTACGGGAATGGTATCGAGTCGCTGCTCCAGCGTCGTGCGGCGTAGGGTCTCTGGTGACACATCTGCGACAAACCCATCAGGGCGCAATTCTGTGACCGTCAGGCAGACACCATCCACCGCCACACTGTCACCCAAATCTAGGTCAGCCAGTAGGGATGAACCCTGTAAGTGACGTGAGGGATTACAGATCACCAAGAGGCGGGTGGCATCAAGCTGACGAACATAGCCCGTGGTTTGAATGAGTCCAGTAAACACAATAAACCTATAGCCGTCTTAAACGATTTGATGTACGAGGCATAGCACTGATTGGCCCTGATATTGTGCTACAACCCTGGCTTGGTCAAGGCTTCGGCACAATACTTGTCCTAACGTCGTCAATAGCTGCAATCAGTGTAAGGGCAGACCCAGCGTCGCCTGATCGACGTCTCACACTATAGGTGCGATTGGCGTCGGCACCGGCTTTGTTGTGAAGTATGACGCTTTTTAAGGGTTGATTGCAAAGCTTCCCAACTGACAAGGTGAGTTTCTACAGTGAAACCATTGTTTGATACACATGATCAGGCGCTACCGCTAAACCACCGACAGAGAGACGCCACACCTGGTCTGAATCTATGAAACAACACTCAACTAGAGCGATTTTCTGAGTACCGTCTAAAATTTAAAGAGGGGAATTCCTTAAACCCTTGATTCCAATCCAGTGATTTTTCACTGAGCGCTTGCTACCTCAACGGAATATTGGAGGCGTGAACTATTGCGTTATTGAGTTGCGTCATAGAAGAGGTGGACTCTCCAGAAATTCATCAATTTGATACTGCGTTTAGGCAAACCTTCAGATTTCTCTCGATGCATTACCCTGAGTTCAGGGCATACTGGAGTTCATATCGCATTTAGCTCTCCCCATACTCTCAAGAGTTGAGTTTGTACATAGCAGCATGATCTGAGGGCTATAGAATCTGAGGGCTATAGAAAAAGTAAGCAAGTAAGCTAAGTAAAAGCTGGGAAACCTAGACTATACTAGCAGCCTCAAGGACTGTACTAAATCATGTACTAGTGGGAGGATGGAGAGGATCTGTAGCGCCCGACTAGTATCGATACGTTTTCTGTAGGCGTTCTTATCCGTAGGCGTTTTTAATAGTCTGCGGGATGTAGCAGACTTCTGGCTTTATCAGTCAACGCCTCAACACAGGCTATGTCCTGGTTGCTGACTATCGATCCCAGTGCTGAAGTTTAAGCAAATACGCTTACCCATTGCTCAGGGTCACGCAAATGTCCCAGCTCAAAGTGTCGCATCCTATTCGTAATTTCTAATTTGATTCCAGTACACTACAAACTACATTGACGGGTTCATCATCTGTTCGCTCATCGGATTCTGAGGCTAAGCAATGATTGAGATGAAGGTCGCCGGGATAGCCCTAGAGGCTGCAAGCCGCAGCCCTATAATACTCTTGCGCGATTCCACAGAGCGCCGACAGCTGCCCATTTATATTGGTCAAGAGCAAGCCAGAGCCATCATCAGTGCTTTAGAGAACCAGACGCCGCCTCGTCCACTTACCCATGATTTAATGGTCAATATTTTGGATGAGATCGGGGCTACTTTGGAGCGAATTGTGATTCATTCGTTGCAAGACAGTACTTTTTATGCTGTATTGAGCGTGCGCCAGGGAGAGATACTCAAAGAGATTGATGCGCGCCCTAGTGATGCGATCGCCCTAGCTTTAAGAACACGCAGCTCTATTTGGGTTGTCGAAGAAGTCATTGCTGATGCGTCAATTCCCGTTGATCGGGATGCAGATGAGGCAGAGCAGCAGGCATTTCGCGACTTCTTATCTGATCTTCGCCCATCAGACTTTACCCAGCGAGGCAAGTCTAAAAGCAGCGAGAGTTAGGGCAGATACATTCAAAAGCTTTACTCAACCTCAGCTCGGTAAATCCCCAAACCCGCTCTGCCCGCGTCGCGGGCAGAGCGGGTTTGCATTGTTTCAGCCCCATCGTGCGGGGATGAAACAATGCAAACCCCCCGTTTAATCAAGTCTGATTGGTTTACCAAATATGGCAGGATCTGGGTAGATGGTGTGGAAACCTCCCTTTGTTTTGAGAACCCAGGCTAATGCACTATCGTCGCTTTGGTAAAACCAATCTGCCTCTTTCAGTCTTTTCTTTAGGGACGATGCGCTGTTTGGCAACTGAGCAGGAGTTTTCTGCCATGGTGCAGCGGGCGATCGCCCTTGGGATCAACCATCTGGAAACGGCTCAGGGTTATGGGCAGAGTGAGCAGTTTTTGGGCTCAGCCCTCCGCTCGCTCGCGATTCCCCGCGAGGCGGTTTACCTGACGACCAAAGTGACCCCTACTCCCAATGCAGCGGCGATGGCTCAGACCCTCGACGATTCTCTGACGCGATTGGGGGTGGACTATATAGACTGCCTGGCTATCCACGGACTCAACACTGTCGAGCATTTAGAGTGGGTGCGGGCTGGTGGCCTAGACGGGGTGCATCAAGCGGTTGCAGATGGGCGAATTCGCCATGTGGGGTTCTCAACCCACGGACCGCTAGAGGTGATTTTGGGGGCGATCGCCACGGATCAATTTTCCTTCATCAACCTGCACTACTACTACTTCAACCAACGAAACTTGGCAGCGATTGAGGCCGCTGCGGCGTGCGATATGGGCCTGTTTATCATCTCCCCAGCTGATAAGGGAGGCTTGCTCTATACGCCGCCTGAGGCGCTGCGCCAGACATGCCAGCCCTTTGAGCCGTTGCAGTTGACCTATCGATTTTTGCTAAGCGATCCACGCATCACCACCCTGAGTGTGGGGCCTGCAGTGGCGTCTGAACTAGATGCCATTTACTCAGTTATGGATGCGGCAGAACCCCTGACCGATGCTGAACATCAGGCGTTTGGTCGATTGGCACAGCAGTCGCTGGCGGCGCTGGGGACTGAACGCTGTAGCCAATGTTTTCAGTGTTTGCCCTGTCCTGTAGACATCAATATTCCCGAAGTGCTGCGGTTGCGAAATTTAGCGATCGCCCATGATATGACGGCCTACGGACGCTACCGCTATGCCATGTTTGAGAAGGCGGGGCATTGGTTTCCTGGAACTCGGGGCGATCGCTGCACTGACTGCGGGGATTGCTTACCCCGCTGCCCTGAGCAACTTAATATCCCTGATCTGCTGCGCGACAGCCATCATCGGCTGAGCGGCAACACTCGCCGTCGTCTGTGGGAGGACTAATTGAATTGTCTGCTATTGTGCATGCCCTGCCCCTGGAGGGGATGTTACTCTAAAGAGGTGCGCAAACGCGTCAAACGATTGGTAATTCAAGACCACGACAAATCAGCAAGGCAATTTTTCGAGAGCATTATTTATATGGTTGCAACCCCTGACCAACGGCAAGACTCAGTAACGGCAGCTTCCGTGGGCGATCGCGTTGCTGTATTACTGATGGGCTATGGCGAAGTTGAAAGCTACGATGATTTCGCCAACTATAACGAACAAGCGCTAAACCTCCTCACTGCTAAGTTTGCGCCTGTGCCTCTCTGGCTCTATCCCCCTCTGGCAAAGCTGCTTGCTGTGTTTGACCTGCATGAATGGCAGCACCAACATGATCATTTTATTTCACCCCACAACGCTATTTTCGAGCAGCAGCGAGCGGGAATTGAAACCCAACTCCAAGCGCATTGGGGAGAGCGGATTAAAGTATTCAAAGCATTTAACTTTTGTGCACCCCATTTGCCAGATCAAGTCCTAGCGCAAATCAAGGCGGAAGGGTTTGACAAACTTCTTATCTATCCTCTGCTAGTCGTGGATTCTATCTTCACCAGCGGCATCGCGGTAGAGCAAGTGAACCAGGCGCTAGCGCAGCAATTTGACGGGGTCGAGCATTGGGTCAAAGGCATGCGCTACATTCCCTCCTTCTTCAATGAGCCCGACTACATTGCCCTAATGGCAAAGATGGTAGAAACCAAAATCCGCCAGGATTTAGCAGTGGCGCACCTGCCCTCTCAAACGGGCATCGTGCTGATGAACCATGGCTGCCCCCACAAGGCTAAAGGATTTACCTCTGGCATTGATGAAAGCCAAGCGCTCTATGAGCGGGTACGAGAGCGGCTCATCAATCGCTATCCACTGATTTCTGTCGGCTGGCTCAACCATCAAACCCCATTGATTGATTGGACGCAGCCCAATGCTGACCTAGCTGCCAAAAACCTAATTGATTTGGGAGCCACGGCGCTGGTGTTTATGCCCATTGGCTTTGCCACTGAAAATCACGAAACGCTATTGGATGTAGATCACATCATCCAAGGGCTACGTCGCAAGCATCCCCATGTGACGTATGTGCAGATGCCGTGCGTCAATGACCATCCTGAATTTTTGAAGATGGCTGCGACCTGGGCTGAACAGCATGTTGCCGCACTTTTAGAAGAAGATGCTTTAGTGGTGAACCCGCAGTTGGCGATCGCCCAAGCTCAGCACTATGCAGAGCATCATGGGCATGGCCATAGCCACGATCACGGGCACAGCTCGGGTCATGACCACGGTCATCATCACGGGCACTCTCACTAAAGACGATACCGACAGAGGCCAAAATAAACCCGAGAAGATGTTTCGAGTAACGTCTTCTCGGGTTTGTTGCAGAGGGGTATAGAGCATCCACAGCGAAGGGAAAAGCCAGTGGATGGGGCTTGGCCTAACGTTCTATGCCCCAAGACTGGGTTAAACAACGCTAAAGCCATACTGACGTGACGATTCATCGCTGGGGCGATCGCCAAAAAAAACTGGCCGCGAGGCCAGCTTACCTAAACTTATAGTCGTCGTTTCTTTAAGTAGTTGAAAGAAACCCGCTCTGCGCGTTCCCAATGCAGCAGGGGGCTACTTAATTCCACACAACGGCAGAATCAAATTCCAGACCTAAGTGTATCAACATACACAGCCCTTATGTCATAAAACTTCACCGTCAAACACCGCTAAGTATATAAACCCATCTAATGCATGAACTCACCCCTTTGATCGTCCTTGGCCGCTGAGATGTGCCGTTCCTGTGGTTTGTCCCTGCTCACGTTAAGCAACCTGAGTTCGGGATAAGCTCAAACCCTTAATGTGCCGTGCGCGTCGCGCACGGCACATTAAGGGTTTTGGGGCATCGCGCGTCGCGCGATGCCCCAAAACCCTCTTAACCCGAACTGACGTTAAGCAAGGCTGCTCTGCTGTGGGTTCAGAACTCTTCAGAACACATGATTGATCTCCTGCTTTCGCTACCTCATCGCAAGTTGCTCAACTTTCCGGCTTTCTTGAATCACGTACCTTAAGGGCATAGAGGTTACTGTAGTAGCCCAAAACATATTATTTTTAGGGCTTATACAAACGCTATGTAAAACTGTATGGCTGCCAAATTACACGGGGCGATCGCCGCTGGTAACCCCAGTACGGCTGAAGCGGGGCTAGAGATGCTGCGGCAGGGCGGAAATATTTTTGATGCTGTCGTGGCGGCAGTGCTGGCAGCCTGTGTGGTTGAACCTACCCTCACGTCGCTGGGCGGCGGCGGCTTCTTGCTAGCGCACACAGCGAATCAGCAGAATATTCTGTTTGACTTTTTTACCCAAACACCTCGTCAACGGCGATCGCCCGACCAAGTTAGCTTTTACCCAGTGGAGGTTGATTTTGGCATAACGACTCAAGAATTTCACATCGGGTTAGGGTCTGTTGCTGTGCCTGGAACTGTCAAAGGAATGACGCAGGTGCATCAGCAACTTGGACGACTGCCCTTCGCGTTGGTCGCTGAACCGGCCATTCAGTTAGCAAAAACTGGATTTACGGTGGGGACGTTTCAAGCCTACTGCTTCAGAATTCTGGAACCAATTTTGCTGGCTTGTCCAGAGATGCGCCAGATTGTAGCACCTCATGGTCGGCTCCTTCAACCTGGTGACTGGCTGCGAATGCCGGCGTTAGCCGATACTCTAATGCAATTTGTGGAAGAGGGCGATCGCCTGTTTTATGTGGGTGAACTGGCGCAGCAGCTCGTTCGCGACAGTCAGGCTCAGGGGGGCTATCTCACCTTGGATGACCTAGCTCACTATCAGGTCATAGAGCGATCGCCCCTCCTTACTAACTATCGTGGTCACACCCTGGTCACAAACCCTCCACCTAGCTCGGGCGGCACGCTAATTGCCTTCGCGCTCAAACTTCTGTCGGGTATAGATCTGTCTTCAGTAACCTTTGGTTCCACGACCCACCTCACCTTGCTAGCAGAGGTAATGCGGCAAACCAATCTGGCTCGTGCTGATGGCTATGATGCTCGCCTCTACCAGCCTGGCGTGGCTGAACACTTTTTAGCCGACACCCACTGTCAACCCTATGCAGACCCGTTGAAGGCGATCGCCAACAAATGGGGCAGCACCACCCACATCAGCGGCATCGACAGCGATGGCAATGCCGCCAGCGTCACCACCTCCAACGGTGAAGGTTCTGCTTACACCATTCCCGGCACCGGTGTGATGATGAACAACATGCTGGGTGAGGCAGATCTCCATCCCAGTGGCTTCTCCGCATGGACGGAAAACGTCCGCATCTCATCAATGATGGCTCCCACGTTGGTGCTGCGCCACGGCAAACCTGAGCTAGTGCTTGGGTCAGGCGGGTCTAACCGAATCCGCACCGCAATCCTCCAGGTCATCAGTAACCTCATCGATTTTCATATGCCTGTGAGAGATGCAGTCGCCAGCCCCAGAGTCCATTGGGAAAACGGTGTCTTTAACCTAGAACCAGGGTTGTCCCTGCCGCCGCTAGAGCAGGCAGAATTCCCCTTTGATCAGCAGTGGATGGCCTGGGAGCAACAAAATATGTTCTTTGGCGGGGTTCACGCAGTGCAGCAAACAGAACCTGGCGTATTCACAGGAGCTGGGGATTTGCGGCGCAATGGGGCGATCGCCGTCCTTGATCCATAGCAATCATTGGCGATCGCCCCAGAAACGTATATCTACAGGTTGGGTCAGGGTGCTAAGCCGTAAGCTGCCTTGCCTAGGACAATATTTAGTCTTAAGTTCTTTTGGAAGCCTATGCGACTGGTTCTCTTTCCCCCTTCAACAGCGGAAAACCTAACGATTCGCGCTGTTGCAAATACAACTGAGCGACTGAGCGGGCGAGCGATCGCACCCGCCCAATATACCGAGTCCGCTCCGTCACCGAAATCACGCCCCGAGCATCCAGCAAATTAAATACATGAGAACACTTCAGCACATGGTCATAGGCAGGCAGCACAAGCTCATGCTGGATCAATCGCTGAGCCTCTCCTTCAAATAATCCGAATAGCAAAAATAATTTTTCAGGATCAGAGGCTTCAAAGTTATAAACCGAGCCTTCCACCTCACCTTGAAAATGCACGTCCCCATAGGTCAGCGACGCATTCCACTGAATATCAAAAATAGAATTGATACCCTGCAGATACATAGTCAGTCGCTCCAATCCGTAGGTCAACTCCACAGACACCGGACGACAATCAATTCCACCACACTGCTGAAAATAGGTGAACTGCGTCACCTCCATGCCATCCAGCCACACTTCCCAACCCACTCCCCAAGCTCCTACCGCCGCATCCTCCCAGTTATCCTCCACAAACCGAATGTCGTGGTCTTCTGGTCGAATGCCTAAGGCCCGCAGTGAATCTAGATAGACTTCCAAAACGTTGTCTGGTGATGGCTTGATCAACACTTGATATTGGTAATAGTGCTGAACACGGTTTGGGTTTTCGCCATATCGACCATCTCCCGGTCTGCGGCACGGCTCTACATACGCAACTGACCAGGGTTCTGGCCCAATGGCACGCAAAAAAGTGTGAGGACTTTTTGTGCCAGCCCCTTTTTCCGTATCATAAGGCTGAACAATGAGACATCCGCGATCGCCCCAAAACTGATGCAGCGTTGCAATAACAGACTGAAAATTCACTAAAGGCTTCCCAATGACTCAACTCAGCCAGCTAATTCTCGCTTAAATTCAGAGCCGATGCTCAATTCAATTGCGCTAAATCTGATGGCTCAGGCTCAAATTGCGGCAACAGAGCTTCAATCCAGCTCTACACCACATCTAATGCAGAAACCCCAACACCTCACTCAGAAAGCATTTTCGGCTTTGCGTTTGTCGACCCGGTGCAACTTTCAACATAAAGCCCAAGCCCCGATTTTTTCCAAAGCCGAGGTATTGACATATGAGTGGAGTGGGGGCTATATTGATAAAGCGGTCAAGGGGAGCCAAGCGAAAGCGAGGCGAGCTGAGGCCAACCGAACCTAGAGAATTAAAT